>NZ_JAAGLT010000029.1 GCF_010548275.1 Streptomyces sp. SID12488 | reverse complement strand
AGCGCCGCGCCGACCGACCACAGGCCGGCTGCCGCCGCGATCTGGGCCGGGGCGAGGGCGGCGGCCACCGGCTGGGGGAGTTCCTGGGCCGCGACGGGCTCGGGAACATCGGGAGCAGGTGTGGCCGCGCTCCCCGCCGCCGTGGCCTCCGCTGGCGTGCCCTCCGCCGTCGTGGCCTCCGCGTCCGCCACCGGGCAGGCGCCGAGGACGGCGGCCCGGTGCAGACAGCGGGGCGCGAGCAGGCAGGTGCAGCGGGCCTGTTCGGCGGCGGTGACCGTACCGGAGGGTCCGGGTGTCAGGGTGACCACGGCGTCCTCGCCGCAGCCGACGGACACGGTGTCGCCGTCGACCGCGGCGCGCACGGCTGCGTACTGCTCGGTCGCCGCGTCCAGCTTCTTGCGCAGCCGGGAGGTCAGACTCTCCACGGCGGCGGCCACCACATCCGGGGCGACGGGCGGGAGTTGCTCGTTCATCGGGGTTCTCCGCGGAGGCGGTCGCCCACCCAGCGGGCGAGAGCGAGTGGGCTGAGGGCGGCCACGGGCATTCCGGCCGCGACGAGTTGCTGGGCGACGGGCACCGAGTAGCGCGGGGCTCCGGTGTCGTCCAGGGCGGCGCAGCCCATCAGGTGGACACCGGACGCGGCCAGCGAACGTACCTCGCTGAGCAGACCGCCAAGCGGATAGCCCTCCTCGAAGTCGCTGACGACGACCACGAGGGTGCGGCTGGGCACCGTCACCAGCGAACGGGCGTGCGCGAGCCCGGCCGCGATGTGGGTGCCGCCGCCGACCCGGACCTCCAGGAGGAGGGACAGAGGGTCGGCGACCTGGTCCGTCAGATCGATCACCCGGGTGGAGAAGGTGAGGAAGTGGGTGGAGAGGGTGGGTACGCCGCCCAGCACGGCGGCGGTCAGCGCCGACCAGATGACGGAGGCCTCCATCGAGCCGGACACGTCGACCACGAGGATCAGCCGCCAGTCCGCCTCGCGCCGGGACCGGGTGCTGAAGACCGGCCGTTCGGGAACGACGACGGTCCGGCCGTCGTCGAGCCGTCGGGTGTGGGCGAGGTTGGCCCGCAGGGTGCGGGGCAGATCGATCCGGCCACCGGGACGGCGGGTCGGGCGCGGGCTGGCGAGGCCGGTCAGGGCGGGGCGCAGCCGGGTGGCGAGTTCGCGGGCGAGTTCGTCGACCAGGCGGCGTACGAGCGGCCGGAGCCGGGCGAGTTGCTGCTCGGGCATGCCTCCGGCGAGGGAGAGGACAGAGGCCAGCAGCTCGACGGAGGGGCGTACGGCGTCCGGGTCGAGCTGTGCCAGTACGTCGGTGCGGCCCATGCCCGCCGCCCTGCCGAGGACCTCCTCCCGGACCTCGGCCCCGAACAGGGCGTCGAGTTCCCCGGCCCATTCACGGGCGGTGGGGAAGGCCCCCTCCTGGCCGCCGCCGGTTGTGTCGCCGACGTCGGTGGCGCCCTCGCCGCGCCCGGCCCCGTACAGCTCGTCGAGGGCGTGCGCGTAACGGCGGGCTCCGGCGGGGAGCCGGTCGGTCTCCCGGCCGAGCAACAGCCGCCACCGGTCGGCGGGAACGAGGCGCGGCTCCGTCGCGGCGGCCGGTGGCGTCGCGGTGCCGGCCGGCGCGGTGGTCGTCGTCGCGTCGGCCGGCTCGCCCCTTGTCGCTGCGGGGTCGGTTACAGCCCGGGGCACGGTCGCGACGGCGGCTGGGACTGGGACTGGGACTGCGGGTTGCGCGGGGCCAGGCCCGGCGTCAGCCCGTGTTCCCTTCGCGGGTTCCGGCTCGGTGTACTCGGGTGCTGTCTCGGCGGTCCCGGGCGGCTGAGTCGATCCGCGTGCTTCTTCGGACGTGTCCAGGGCCTCCTGAGCCACCCGATGGGCCGAGCCGTCGGCACCGGTCACGCCGTCCGTCGGTGCCGCCAGGCCCAGGGCGTTGAGTGCGGCGAGCCCGGCGGTGTCGGCGGCGGTCCACCGGGCGATGAGTTCGGGCGGGGCGGCCAGCGTGAGGTCGAGCCGGTCGCCGAGGCGCTCGGTGATGGTGTGCAGCAGGCGGTCGCGGGCCGCCGGGGAAAGGGTGTCGAAGCCGCCGCGCAGCGCGGGCAGACGGTCCAGGAAGGCCTGGTCGGTGAGCCTGTCGATGCGGTCCAGCAGAGGAGAGAGGGTGGCGGGGGCCGCCTGGAGCAGCGGTCCGGCGGCGGTGAGCAGTCCGGTGAGCAGACGCGCCAAGCGGTGGCGGCCGTCCGGGCCGGTTGCGGCGTCGACCCAGCCCGCGGCTCGGGCGCCGAGCGCTTCGGGGCTGTCGAGGTCGAGCAGGACCCTGGCCGCCGGCGCGGCCCCCTGGACGAGCGGGGAGCCGGTGCGCGCGAGTGCGCCCAGGGCGTCGTCCATCCGCAGCCCGAGACGGTGTTCGCCGGCCCTGGACGCCAGGGCGACCAGCGCGGCGGCGTCCTGCGGATCGTCGCTGCCGGCCAGCCCGGGGAGTGCCCTCACAGCGGCTTCGAGCAGGGTGACAGCCAGCTCGGCGGCCTGCCCGCGTCCCGCCGGTGTGGTGCCGGGCAGGTGGCCCCGGCGCAGCGCCTCCAACAGGTCGAGGGCGTCGAGGAGTTCGGGGAGGGTGGCGGCGGAGGGAAGGACGACGGCGGCCTCGGCGAGGCGGTCGGCGACCAGATCGGGCAGGTCGCACCGGGCCGCGTCGCGCAGCCCGCCCAGGAGCTGCGCGCAGGTGGCGCCGCCGTCGGCCGTCTCGCGGCGGTACGTCTCGCGCAGCGTTCCGGCGGCGGCCTGGGCGGCGTTGACGCCGCGTACGCCCGCCAGGTCGAGCCGCGCCGGCACGGACGGGGTCCAGGCCAGCCGCCATCGGGTGGTGAGGGCGGAGCCGTCCCCCGTACCGGTCACCGCGACCGGCTCGCCGTATCCGACGCCGCACACCTGGAGCCGCTGGAGCAGGATCTCCCGCCTGCCGTCGAGTTCGGACCGCAACGGGTCCAGACGCGTCTCACGGGCTTCCGCACTGTCCGGGCCCGGCAGCCGCAGCGCGGCCAACTCCTCCTCCACCGACGGGCCAAGACCCGATCGGGGCGTGCCGGGCGCGATCCGTCCCCGCTCGGCACCCACCAGCACCGTTTCGAGCGCGCGGGCCAGCGCCCGGCCCCGGCCCAGCGGTTCGCCCTGGCCGAGCACCGTGGTCACCGCTTCCAGCAGCTCCCCCCGGCCTGGCGCGGGCAGGCCGCGCAACCTGGCGAGGTCGCAGGCCAGTCGCAGGGTTTCGGTGGCCTCGCCCGTGCCCGCGGTGTGCCCGGCGGCGCGCATCTCCCGGCACAGCCCGGTGATCGCGCGGGCGGCGGCGTCGCGCACCCGGCCGGGGTCGCCACCTGCAGTGAGGACCGCCTGCTGCCAGCGTGGGTCACGGATCCCGGCGGGGTATCCGGAACGCGAGTCCAGCAGATCGAAGGCGTACGGGACCAGCGAGGTGACCGGCGCCCGGCGCGCGGCCCCACTCGTCGTCCCTGGGGTGGCCGGGACGGACCCGGTCGAGTCCGCACCGGCCGGGCCGACCGCGGACCCCGTGGCGTTGCCCGGCGGGGCCGGGGTGGTGGGTGTACGGGTGTTGCCGGGGGTGGCCTCGGCGGGGGCGGCCGTACCGGCTTCGGCGGATACGGGGAAGGGGTCGGCCGGGACGGTGCCGTCCGCAGCGGCGTCGTTCTCCGCGACGCGGTTCGCATCGGCCACGGTCGGCACCGCGTCGTCCAGGCCGGTCAGGGCCGGGGCGTGGAAGGCGCCGACGACGGCTGCTACGCGGCGGCCACCGGCGGCGGCCTCGATGAGGACGCGGCGCATATGGGCTTCGCGGGCGAGGTCGGTGGCGGGGATGCCGCCGGTGGCCGCCGCGTCCTGGCGGAGGGCCCAGCCGACGCCGAGGGCGGCGCGGCGGACGGCTTCGGGCGTGCAGCCGGGGGCGAGGACCTCCACGGCGCGGTCCCAGAGGTCGTCGCCGTCGCGTCCGGTGCCGGCGGCGGTGAGGCCATCGGCGTAGGCGGTTCCGGCGTAGGCGGGCGGGGTGGCCGTGCCGGGCACTGGACCGCTGCCCCCACCGGACTCCGCGCCGCTGGCCGCCGGGCTCGGCCGGGCCGGTGCGGACCAGCCCGCGTCGGCCAGCGGAAGGTCGCAGCACAGCACGGTGGCCCCTCGCTCGCGGGCCCAGCGGATCGCGGCGAGTTCCGGCGAGAAGTCGGCGAAGGGGTAGAAGGCGAGCCCGCCGTCCTCGCCGGCGCCGGCGACAGCCAGCGGGGCGACGGCGCGCGGGTCGGCGAGATGCGGCAGCCACCGCTGGAAGTCGCCCGGCAACTCGACGCACACCACCTCGGCCCCGGCGGCGTCCAGCAGGGCGGGCACGGCGGAGGCCAGCGCGGGGCTGTGGTGCCGTACGCCGAGAAGGTACGGCCGTACGGAGCCCGCGAGGGCCGCTACCGCCTCCCGGGGGTCGGTGACGGTCAACGCAGGTTCTCCCGCAGGTCCCAGAGGCGGCGCCACATGGCGGAGCCGTCCTCGGCGCGGCGGCGGACCGGGCCGTCCCAGTAGCCGAGGAGGCGCCCGTGGTCGGCGGGGTCGTCCTTGCGAACGACGCCGAGGAGGTGCCCGGGTACGAGGTCGAGGAGGTCCCCGGCCGGGAGGTAGGCGGCGGCCAGTCCCAGGGAGGCGGCGACCTGCACGGCCTCGGCGGTGGACATCACCGTGCCGGGCCGCTCGACGTCCCAGCCTTCCGCCGAGCGGCCGGAGCGCAGGTCGCGGAAGACGGTGACCAGCGCGTCCAGTACGGCGTCGTCAACGGCGAAGGAGGCGCCGGCCCGCTGGACGGCGGCGGTGGCCTGGCCGCGTACGAGAGCGGTCTCGGCGTCGGCGTCGGCGATGGGGTGGACGGTCTCGAAGTTGAAGCGCCGCTTGAGGGCGGCGGACATCTCGGAGACGCCCCGGTCCCGGAGGTTGGCGGTGGCGATGACGCTGAAGCCGGGCACGGCGGGGACCGACGCGTCGGCCGTGCCCGCGAGTTCGGGCACGTTCAGACGCCGGTCGGACAGGATCGACACCAGGGCGTCCTGCACCTCGGGCAGGCAGCGGGTGATCTCCTCGATCCGGGCGACCTGCCCGCCGCGCATCGCGGTCAGCACCGGAGAGGCCACGAGGGCCTGCGGGGTGGGCCCCTGGGCGAGCAGCAGGGCGTAGTTCCAGCCGTAGCGGAACGCGTCCTCCGTCGTGCCGGCCGTGCCCTGCACGGTGAGGGCGCTGGTGCCGCTGACGGCGGCGGCCAGCAGCTCGGAGAGCATCGACTTGGCGGTGCCCGGTTCGCCGACCAGCAGCAGGCCGCGCTCACCGGCGAGGGTGACCACGCAGCGTTCCACCAGGGCGCGTTCGCCGACGAACTTGGGGGCTATGGTCAGCCGGGCGGGCAACGTCTCATGCGGTTTCGGCAGTTGCAGGGTCTCGCCGCCGCTGCCGCAGACGAAGGTGACCACGGCGCGCGGCGTCAGCGCCCAGCGGGGCGGGCGCGGACCGTCGTCGTGGGCGGCGAGGAAGGCGAGTTCGGCGGCGTGGCGCTCCTCGGCCGGCAGTGCCTGCCGGGCGGGTAGCGCTGTCGCCTGTTCCATCAGGGTCATGGGATTCCTTGTGCTTTACGGATTACGGGGTGTCCGTACGGAAGTCGGGGTCTCCGGCGGGGCCGGGCGGGGTGAGGTGCGGGGCCGGGGAGTCCGGCGCCGCACCCCACCGACCGCCTGCTCAGCGGCGTCGGCCGCGCCGGACCTTGAGCTCCTGGAAGCGAGGGCCGTCGCCTTCACGGACCCGCTGCCAGGCCCTGCGGTAGAGATCGGCGACGGGTTCGGCCGGCACGATCACCCCGAGCGCCGGATGGTCGCCGCTGACCAGGTCGTACAGCGGCAGCTTCCACTGCTCCAGCGGAAGGCGCGGGGACTTGGGGTCCACCCAGCCGCCGGGCAGGAAGAGCGAACGCCCGGCCCGGGCGCGGCTGGCCTCGACGACCAGGCCGGAGGCGGCCAGTTCGGCGCGGGCCGCCTTGAGCCGGGCAGCCCCGCCTCGGTGTTGCTGCCACCCCGTCCAGCGCGCGGTGTTGCGGTCGGTCGGATCGGGCATCGCCAGCAGCATCAGGTGGAGCACGGCGGAGTCCTCCCCGAGGCCGTACTCCTTCGCCGCCTCGCCGACCAGGTCCGGCACCGACCGGGCGGGGTCCTGCGGCCACCAGGTGCCGTCCTTGTCCCGCGCCCCCGCCTGCGGGTCACCGGGATCGGCCAGGAGGGCCGCGAAACGCGGGTCGCCGGCGGTACGCAGCGCCACCTCGGCCGCGAAGGGCCGCTGGTCGCCGGTGCGCAGGACGGACAGGAACGGGTCGGTCCCTGCTTCGTCCAGCAGCGCCGTACGGATTCCCGGCGCGGGCTGGTCGTCCGCCGTGGCCATGATGACGGCGCCGTAGCGCTCGTAGCCCTCGCCGGTCTCGGTGGGGGCGCCGGCCACCTTGCGGAAGTCGGACAGGCTGACGTATTCGTCGAGGTCGAGCATCAGCCCGGGGTTGGCCAGCCGGTCCCGTACGGCGCTCAGCGCGGCCGGGAGAGCGGCCCGGATCGGGTCGCCCGCCGGGAGCCGGTGGGCCAGCCAGGCGGCCAGGGTGACGGTGCTTGTCAAAGTGCCGGCGGTGAAACCGGTGGCGTCCTTGTCGGCCGGGTGAACCCGGTCACCGCTGACGTGCCAGGTCAGATCGCGGCTCAACTGCGGTTCGGCGGCCGGGTCGAGAAGCGCGGGCAGCGCCCGGCTGGGCTCCCACGATGTCCTCACCGCGCGGACGGCCTCGGCGAGCAGCGCCTCGGGGACCGCGGCCCGCCGGCCCAGCTCGGCGTTCCAGACCTGCGCGGCGGCGGCCACATCGGGGCCCTCCGTCCACAGCCGTGCGGGTTCGGCGGGCAGCAGCGCCCGGACGACGGCCCGCCGGAAGCCCGCGTCCAGGCCGCGCAGCTCGTCCTTGGCCAGGGCGGCGTCGGCGACCTTCACCCCGAGCGTCGTACGGGCTCCGGTGGTCAGGAAGTTCCGCTCGTACCTGTCCACCTGCGGCAGTCCGGCCACGATCAGCCTGGCCGTGGTCGGCGTGACCCCGGTCAGGCGGGTGAACTCCTCGGCGGCCTCGGGGAACCAGGGCGCAGCACCGCGCCCGGCCAGCTCGGTCAGGAACGCTCGGAGCCACCCGGCCTCCCGGGCCTCGCCCACCGGGGACGAGGACGTCACCGTGTAGGGCGCGGGAACCTCGAACAGCCCGGCCGGGTCGTGGAAGAGCGCCGTGAACTCGCAGCTGCCGGTGTCCGGGCGTTCCACGTCGACGAAGGCCAGGAACGCGCCGCCGCCCAACCGGAGCAGACCTCGCCAGGACCCGGACCGCACAGTGCCGTCGGCCAGGGTGAACAGGCCGCTGTCGAGCCGCAGTTCGAAACGGCGCCACCGGGCCGGGTCGACCACCGCCAGGCCCTGGGTGTCCAGTTGGCGGAGAAGCTCCGCCAACGCCTCCCGGTGCTCCGGCTCGGTGGTCGCGGCAGCGGCCCGGAAAGCCGCGGTGATGGCCAGGTCGGGAAGGGACTCCCAGTCCAGCCGTGCCGACGGCAGTTCCGGCCCGTCGAGGTGCAGGCGGACCGCCGGAACCGGCTCGGAAGCGTTCCGCAGCGCCTCGCCGACGAACCGCGCCTGGCGGCAGACCTGGTCGGTGTCGTCGTAGCCGTACCAGGAGTTGACGTGGCCGAGCCCGCCCAGCGCGGCGTCGAGCAACCGGTCGGCGGGACCGACGGGCCCCTCCTCAGGCTGCCCGCCCGCGAGTTCCAGGGCGAGCCGGGCAGCCGCCGCGTCCAGCGCGATCTGCTGGGTGGCCGCGAACCGCACCACGGCGGCGATGCCCGTCACCAGTGCGTCATGACCGACCTGCGGCAGCAGCGTACGGATCAGCGCGGGCAGTTCGTCCGGGTCCGCCGCCCCGCGCTCCCGGGCGGCGTCGGTCAGCAGCGCCGCCGCCGTGTCGCGGTCGACGCGGCGCAGCGCCTCGGAGCCCTGCGGATCACGGGGCCGGAGGAAGTGCCAGAAGCGCAGCGGGGGCAGCACCAGCGTGCCGGCCGCGAACGTGCCAGGCTTGTTGTCCGTCTTGGCCGTGGCCGTGACGACGCCGTCCTGGTCGATCAGGCTGAGGTTGTAGGAGCCCGTGACGACGGCCACCGGCCGGTCGGCGCCGGGGAAGAGCAGCGCCCGCACCGGCCGTCCGGCGTCGCCGGGCAGGGTGACAGCGTTCCCGGCCGGGTCCTCGCCGCGCAGCGAGCCGTCGGGCAGCTTCACCACGCGCCAGCCCAGCAGCCCGCCGCCCGGAGCGGGCAGCACCCAGCCGGACTCGAAGGTGCTTCCCGCCGGGGCGGTGCGGGTGGCGTCGGCGAGGAAGCCGGGCAGGCTCCGCCGGCCGCGCTCACCGGTGGCCGGGACATACTCGTACCAACCGGCGGTCTCGCGGTCCTGGCCGTCCCAGTCCCACACCCAGTACGAGGTGCCGTCGCTGATCACCGACCGTTCCTCGGGGACGGCGGTGTCGCCCCGGTGCACCACACCGGTGCCCGTGGTCCGGCCCCCGCCGGGCAGCGGGAGGGTGACCGCGCCGAGGTTGCCGAGATAGTTGACCTGGGTGCCCCGGGTGCCGGCGCCCTGCACGGGCTGCCGGCGGTCGGCGGAGTGGTGCCAGTAGCCGCGCAGCTCACTGTTGGCCTCGCGGGACCGCCAGTAGACGAGCAGTTCGCCGTCCACGTAGTGGCATCCCGGATCGCCGTAGCAGTCCTTGTCCGGAATCCGCAGGTCGTGGGTGAGCACGCTGCCCTCGGCGCCGAGCACCCGGACCTGCGAGGAGCCGGAGGCGATCAGCTGCGGCCAGGCGTCCGCGACGACCAGGTCGTCGATGTCCTTGGCGGGCACGAGCGCGGCGGCGGCCTCCTCCCAGGCGGGCCAGCCCAGCTCGTCGAGGAGCCCGGCCCGCAGGGTCCGTACGAGGACCGGGGCGAGGTCGGTGCCGACCGCGGCGCGCACCTCGTCCTCGGCGAGGGCCAGGGTCTCGCCCGGCAGCCACGTCAACCGGCCCAGGGCGTCGGGCAGTTCCGGCAGACCGACGGCGGCGAACCGCCCGGCGACCTCGCGTACCCACTCCGTCAGCATCGGCCGCCCGCCGGGGGACCGGGCCAGTACCCGCAGGGCCCGCAGACCGTCCTTGTCGTTACCGAACCGGTCGGCCCCGCGCCGGAACGCGGGCCGGAAACGGGGATCGGCCTCCAGCGCCACCAGATCGCGCCGATCCTCACCCTCCGCCCACTGCTCCAGGCTCAGCCCGACGCGCTCCTCGGGATCGGCGACCGGCAGCTCCAGCGACAGCAGCAGGTCCAGCAGGTCCACATCATCGGTCGTGACCGGCAACGTGCCACCGGACCCGGCCAGTTCGGAGCGCAGCCGGTCGGCCATCCGCTTCACCAGCGGGTACAGCCCCGGCAGCCGGCCGCGCCGCCGCCACCCGGAGTCACGGAACGTCAGGAACCGCCCGAGCCAGCCCGCGGCCCCGTCCGCCGGGCGCTCGGCCTCCGGCAGCGTGCCGTCGCAGAGCCCCGCCGTGGCGCCGGACTCCTCCAGCAACTCCAGCCACAGTCCCGGCAGTTCCCTGTCGTCGCCCGAGGGCATCAGCGCCAGCAGCGTCCCGCGCACCTCCGGCTCCCGCCGGGCCAGTGCCGCCAGCGCCGGACGGTGGGCCTTCCACCAGCCCGCCGCCGCCCGCAACGTGGCGGGCAGCGCCAGCAGTTCGGCCAGATACGCGCCCTCCTCCGCCACCGGGTCCAGTCCCGCTGCCTTGGCCAGCTTGCGCAGATCGCCCGCCATCTGGGCGGACGGTGCCAGCCCGCCCGCCGTACGCCGCACGCACAGCCGGCGGAACCGGTGGAACGCCTCCTGCGCCGGGACCCGCGCGACCAGCTCCTTCGCGTACCCCGACAGCACCTTCACCGGCAGCGCCCCGGCGAGCGCGAACTCCAGGAACACCGCGTCCAGCCGCTCCTCGTCGACCGTCAGACCGTGCTCGGCCTCGGACCTGCGGGCCCGGGTGAACATCTGCGCCGCGTACGTGGCGTTCTCCACGCCCAGGAACACCCGCCCGGTCTGTTCGTAGAAGGTCGGCAGGAAGTGCGGCACGGCCGCCGCCAGTTGACCGGCGAGCACCTGGTAGGCGTCCAGCGCGGCCTTCGGCTTGGACTTCGCCTGCCGTGCCACCCGGTCCAGCTCCGGTACGACACCCAGCGCGTGGTGGCCGTCCGCCGGGTGGTGCACCAGCACCCACTCCGGGAAGCCCAGCGACTGCCGCAGGCCGAGACCGACCTCGGCCGGTTCGCCGTCCGGCTCCAGGCCGAGGAAACCGGTGGCCAGGTCCTCCGCCGCGCCCAGCTCGGCCGCGACCAGCCGCACCACCACCCGGCCGTCGAGCCCCGGATGCCGGTACGCACGCGCGGTCAGCGGCACCGCCCGCTCACCGGCCCCCTCCGTACCCGGCGGCAGCACCGCCCCGGCCGCCAGCAGTTCGGCGGCCTCCGTCTGCCCGACGGTCCCCGTGTCGCTCATGCGTCCGTGCCCTTCTCGATCTTGCGGCCGGCGTACAGCGCCGCCGCCATGCGCATCCCCTCGGACCAGGCGACCGGGCCGACCCGGGCCGGTCGCACCGTGCGACCCGCCTCGTCGCTCCAGGTCAGGCCGCCGGTCTCGGTGTCCCCGTCCCAGTACGGCTCCCCGATCCACACCGACGCCTCGACACCGCGCCCGCCGTCCCGCACCCGGGAGGTCGCGTAGCCGCCGGAGACCCGGTAGCCCAGCGAAGTCGCCCGCGCGGCCAGCCCGAACCGCGAGTCGTACGTCCCGCCCGCGAACTCCCGTATCTCGGTGACTGTTTCCGCGAGGCCCTCCGGCCTGAGCCAGGTGGCCCGGTGGATCTGCTCCACCCGCTGTGTCACACCCAGCTCCGCCGCGAACTCCCGCAGGTCCTCCAGGTCGGGCAGCAGCACCGGGTGCGGCAGCGTCACCGTACGAGGTGACAGCCGGACCGTCTCGCCGTCCAGGTTCACCACCCGCAGCTCACCGGCGTCCGTCGCGTCCCGCAGGAAGCCCACCTCGTCCGGGTCGTCCCCGACGACCGCGAGGTCACGCAGCGCCGACTGCCACGCCTCGTCCGGCCACAGCCGGGCCAACAGCCCGGTGGGCACCGGCAGCGACGACACCATCCAGGCGTCCACCTGCGCCACGCACGCCACCGCGTGCCGGTCCAGCCACTCGCCGAACCGCCGCAGCCGCTCCGCCTCCGGGTGCTCCCGCACCGCCTTCGGCAGCGACTTCAGCTGCCTTCCCGCCGCCCGTCCGGACGTGGCCCGCGCGGCCACCCGGCCCTCCACCAGGGCGACTTCGTACCCGTCGCCCGCCGACAACCAACCCATCGGTCCCCACCCCTGACACCGTCCGGAAAACAGCACGCTTGAGCCGGTGCGTCCCGGTCTTGCTCTGACGATGCGGCGAACGCTATCGGCAGCCACTGACAAGCGGTCCGGCGGATCCTCCGGCACGGAACGGGGAGAACTCCTCCGGCGTCCGCGAGTCGATCGGCGTTCGGCGTTCGGCGTCGGGGATCAAGGGCGGGAACGCGGTGCGCAGGTTCGACTCCGTGCGAGCCGCCGGCAGATACCCCGTTATTCGATGGCGCTGCGGCCCCGGATACCTCTAGGCTCGGTGGCGTTCGAGTGGCAACCCGCGTTTGCCGTGGGTGATCTGTGCTTGGGAGGTGTGACCGATGGCTGTCGTTGAGATGGGCGCTGCCCGCATCCGGAAGTTCATCAAGTCCACTCCTGTGGCCGCCGGCTGACCACTCTTCTCCCGCGCCTGTGAGCGCGGTGCCGGGGCCACCCTTGTGAAGGGTCACCCCTTGTCTTTCTCTCCTCTCCTGGGTTCGTCCTCGTCTCCCTCTTCAACGCATCCGCTCGTGCCGTACGGCTGGGACGCGGACTGGGAAGCCGAGTTCGCCCCGTATGCCGGGCAGGGTCTCCTGCCCGGTCGTGTCGTGCGGGTCGACCGTGGCCAGTGCGATGTCGTCACCCCGGTCGGCACGGTCCGTGCCGACACCGAGTTCGTCGTTCCCCGTGACCCGATGAAGGTGGTGTGCACGGGGGACTGGGTCGCCGTCGACCCCGAAGGCAGCGACCCGCGGTACGTACGGACACTCCTCCCGCGTCGCACCGCGTTCGTGCGCTCGACGTCGTCGAAGCGTTCCGAGGGCCAGGTGCTGGCCACCAACATCGATCACGTCGTCATCTGTGTGTCGCTCGCGGCCGAACTCGACCTCGGGCGGATCGAGCGGTTCCTGGCGCTCGCCATGTCCAGTTCGAGCGGCGAGGCCCTGCTGAATACGTCGGCGTTCTCGTGGCACTCGGGTGCGCAGCCCGTCGTGGTGCTCACCAAGGCCGACCTCGTCCCGGACACGACGACCCTCTCGTACCTTGTCCAGGACGTGGAGGCCGCCGCCCCCGGCGTGCCGGTGCTCACCGTCAGCTCCACCGACGGGGACGGCATCGACGTCCTCGCCGCGGTTGTCGCCGGCGGTACGGCCGTGCTGCTCGGGCAGTCCGGTGCGGGCAAGTCGACGCTCGCGAACGCGCTGCTCGGCGTGGACGTCATGGAGGTCCAGGCCACGCGGGACGCCGACGGCAAGGGCCGGCACACCACGACCACCCGCAACTTGCTCGTCCTGCCCGGTGGGGGCGTCCTCATCGACACTCCGGGGCTGCGCGGCGTCGGCCTCTGGGACGCCGGTACCGGCGTCGGCCAGGTCTTCGCCGAGATCGAGGAACTGGCCGCCGGATGCCGCTTCCAGGACTGCGCCCACACGGCGGAGCCCGGGTGCGCGGTGCTGGAGGCGCTCGACTCGGGGGTGCTGGCTCAGCGGCGTCTCGACAGCTACCGCAAGCTGCAGCGGGAGAACCAGTACATCGTCGCCAAGACCGACGCGCGCTTGCGGGCGGAGATCCGGAAGGACTGGAAGAAGAAGGGGGCGGAGGGGAAGGCGGCGATGGAGGCGAAGCGAGGGCGGCAGCGGTAACGCTGCCGGGGGACGCGGGGGTTGTGCAGCCCCCGCCGCCCGCTGGGGGCTGCCGCCCCCAGACCCCCGCATCGGCCCTGAAGGGGCCTCGACCTCGTCCTCAAACGCCGGTCCGGACACTCCAGACGTACCACTCCGGGGTGATCACGGGTGAACACCCTCACCGCCCATCTCGCCCGCCCTCACGGGAATGTGCCGGTCCCCACACGGGACATGACCGCTACACCCCATCCGAACTTCATGCCGTCATGATGTGGCGCGCGGGAATCTGCTGGTTCGCACCACATACACCAGACCGGCACCGGTTCAACGGAACGTACGGGCCGGGAATTCGCTGGTCCCTACTACACACCAGACAGTGAGAGCGGGTTACCGCGTACCCCACCAGCCCGGAAACGGCGGTCTGAGTGCCCGACTCTCACACCGGCTCCACCCGTGCACCGCGCATCCATTCGGGGTGGCCGCGGGTGCCCCGACGACAGAGGGGCGCGACCACCCGTCGAGCCCGTGTACACCTCGATGCCCGCTAATTTCGTTGAGCGCGCACCCTGCGATCGTGTTGGCTGGCGGCACCGAACTGTCAGTACCGCAGGTGTCCGCTTGGCTGTAGCAGGGAGTTGAACGTGCAGGACATTGTTGTCGACCCCGTTGCCCACAATCGGGCAGCCTGGGACAAGTGTGTCCAAGAGGGCAACGAGTGGTCGAGGCCGGTGAGTGCTGAGGATGTCGAGCGCGCCCGCATGGGCGACTGGTCGATTGTTCTCATCGGGCGTGAGCCGGTCGACCGCTCCTGGCTGCCGACGGACCTGACCGGCAAGGACGTGTTGTGCCTGGCCTCCGGCGGTGGCCAGCAGGGTCCGATCCTCGCCGCCGCAGGGGCGCGGGTCACCGTATTCGACAACTCACCTCGCCAGCTCGGCCAGGACCAGATGGTGGCGGAGCGCGACGGACTCGAGCTGCGCACCGTCCTGGGCGACATGCGCGACCTCAGCGCCTTCGGCGACGCAACATTCGACGTCGTATTCCATCCGGTCTCCAACCTGTTCGTACCAGACTTGGCGCCGGTGTGGCGTGAGTGCTTCCGCGTCCTGCGACCGGGCGGAACTCTGCTCGTGGGCTTCCTCAACCCTGATGTGTATTTGTTCGACCACGAGGCACTCGACGAGCGCGGCGAGCTGACCGTCGTGCACAAGCTGCCCTACAGCGATGTCACGCAGTACTCCGTCGAGGAACGCGCCACGAAGTTCGGCGCGGATGCCCCTCTTGAATACAGCCACACCTTCACCGACCAGATCGGCGGGCAACTCGCCGCGGGGTTCGTCCTCACCGGCTTCGCGGAAGCGCCGCACCAATCCAACGCATCCGCTCAATACATGTCGCACTATTTTGCGACGCTGGCGGTCAAGCCGGGCTGACCCGGCCGCGCTCTGTCGGGGCTGCCACAAGCTCAAGACGCGCGAAGATTTCAGGGTGAGAACGCTGCCGCCTGTTTAAAGGCTGTTCCCGCAGGCCGGGAGCAGGTGCAGCGACCTTGGGAGCGGCTAGGCCAGCTGGTTGCCGATACCTTGCAGGTCGGCGACTGCATTGATGACATTGCCGATACCGTTATTGACGGAGTCCCCGAAGGAATGCGAGTCGAAGTTGAACGACTCGTCACGGCCGACCGGGCCGATGTCCCCTTGACCGGTCCCTTGATCAGCGTGCGCGGTCCCGGTCATGGTCAGGGCAGCCCCTGCGAGGGCGATAGCAGCAAGTGCACGCTTGGTGTGGTTCATGTACGAGTGGTCCCCGTGCTGAATCCGGCGGTAGCGGCGGTTTGAATCCCATTCGGCCCGCGTATGGCACTGCCCCGATATGAGCTTTTCATGGCTCGCACCGAGGCAGGTGATACAGCGGCTAGGCAGTGTACTTTTGCCACATTGTGACAGCTGCTTTCGGATTGCATGCAGAATTCGATTTGTGTGTCACCAAGCAGCGATACTGCTTGCCCAAGTAGGCAGCACGGTCATTCACTGAGTACTGCCGGTTGACTTTCCATTCCGAAAATCCCGCTGCCATGTGATGACGCCCTTTCACCGGACCGGCTCGCTGCCGACCCGCGTGAATCTTCCCACGGCCGACTTTCCCACCCCATCGGAGGTGATCCCCCATGCCGCGTAAGCCCCACCCCGGCAGCGGGTCGGGGCAGCCCGGACGCGGTCCTCGGCCCGTGCCCGCAGGCGGTGGCGGAGTTCGAGCTCGGCGATGGGGCGGCCGGTGGTGTTGGTGGCGAAGCACGTGATCCGCATGCCGTCGGCATCCGTGATCCTCAACTGGGCTCCGGGGTGCGGTCGTTCCTTCCGGACGATCAGCCGCATGCCCTTCGGTCGGCCGTCGAGCATGCCGCCGGTGAGTTCGGCGACCCAGGCCCCGTCGCGGATCTCTCCGTCCGGCTCGACGGCTGGCGTCCATGCGGTGAGCGGCACCGTGAGTACGGCCTGGTGAATTGCGGAACAGACGAGGAAGGGCCCCCGTTCAGCCATACGTCGGGCGGATCCCCTTCGGCCCATCCACAGAACTACCAGTTACGGGTATCCGGTGGACGGGCTGGAGGTGCGGGCCGGCGCCCGAGGGGCACCGCCTGCGGTTCGAGGGCCTCCGGCAAACGGACCGAGACGGGCGGGTGGGTGGGAAACGTGGTGTCCGATAGCCGCCAGCCGCGCATCCCTCCGTACCGCAAACTGGACAGCGTGACCGACCAAGACACCAGGTACGCCGCCGTGCGCAGCAGGGACTCCCGTTTCGACGGCGAGTTCTTCTTCGCCGTCGAGACCACCGGTATCTACTGCCGCCCCAGCTGCCCGGCCGTCACCCCGAAGCGGCACAACGTGCGGTTCTATCCGACGGCTGCCGCCGCGCACGGCGCCGGTTTCCGGGCCTGTCGCCGCTGCCGCCCGGACGCGGTCCCCGGCTCCGCCGAGTGGAACGTGCGCGCGGACGTCGTGGGGAGGGCGATGCGCCTGATCGGCGACGGAGTCGTGGACCGGGAGGGCGTCGCCGGGCTCGCCGTACGGCTCGGATACAGCGCCCGGCAGGTGCAGCGCCAGCTCACCGCCGAGCTCGGGGCGGGCCCCGTCGCCCTGGCCCGGGCCCAGCGGGCGCACACCGCACGCGTGCTCCTGCAGACCACCGCGCTGCCGGTCACGGAGATCGCGTTCGCCTCCGGGTTCGCCAGTGTGCGCCAGTTCAACGACACGATCCGAACCGTGTACGCGGCGACCCCGAGCGCCCTGCGCGTGACGGCCCCCCGAGCCACCCCCGCGCCCACGTCCACGTCCACCCCGCCAGGGATCCCCCTGCGCCTCTCCCACCGCGGGCCCTACCACTCCGCCGCCGTCTTCGACCTCCTCGCCCGCGAGGCCGTCCCCGGCGTCGAGGAGCTGAGCGGCAGCCCGGGCGGCCGTACGTACCGCCGGACGCTGCGCCTCCCGTACGGCACCGGAGTCGCCGCCGTCGAGGAGCGTGGGGCCAGGCCCCGGGGCCGCTGGCTGGACGCCCGGCTGTACCTCACCGACCTGCGGGACCTGACGACCGCCGTACAGCGGCTGCGACGCCTGTTCGACCTCGACTCGGACCCGTACGCCGTCGACGAGCACCTCGGCGCGGACCCCCGCCTCTCCCACCTGGTCGCGCTCCGACCCGGCCTGCGTGTCCCCGGCGCCGCCGATCCGGCCGAGCTGGCCGTGCGGGCGCTGGTGGGCCGGGCGACGGCGGAGCGGCTGGTGACGCGGTACGGCAAACTGCTCGACGCCCCCTCCGGCACCCTCACCCACCTCTTCCCCGAGCCGGCGGCGCTGGCGGAGGCGGCCAGGGCGGACGACAGTCCCCTCGGGGCCCTCACCGCCGCCCTCGCCGACGGCACCCTGCGGCTCGACCCCGGCGCCGACCGCGACGAAGCCCGCCGCGCACTGGACGCCCTGCCGGGACTCGACGCCTCTACCGTCGCAGTCATCCGGGCCCGTGCCCTCGGCGACCCCGACGTCGCGCCGCCCGGCGTGGACGTGCCCGGCACCTGGCGCCCCTGGCGCTCGTACGCCCTCCATCACCTCATCGCCGCAGGCGAGTGGGAGCCCACATCATGACGACACACCCCGCTGTTTCCACGACCGTTTCCGCGCCTGCTTCCGTGACCGTCCACTGGACCGTCCTCGACAGCCCCGTCGGTCAACTCCTGCTCACCGCCGACGAGTCGGGCGCGCTGACCTCTCTCTCCGTGCCAGGCCAGAAGGGCGGCCGGAGCGTGCGGGGCGCCGAGGAGGGCTGGCGGCAGGATCCCGGGCTCTTCCGGACGGCGGAAGAACAGCTCGCCGCCTACTTCGCCGGTGAACTCACCCAGTTCCAGCTGGAGTTGAGAAGCACCGGGACAGAGTTCCGGCAGCGGGTCTGGGACGCCCTCGACTCGGTGCCGTACGGGGAGACCACCACGTACGGGCAGATCGCCGCGCGGATCGGAGCCCCGAGGGCCGCCGTACGGGCCGTCGGTGGGGCGATCGGCGCCAATCCGCTGCTCGTCCTGCGGCCCTGCCACCGGGTGATCGGCGCGAACGGATCTCTCACCGGATACGCGGGCGGCCTCGACCGCAAGCGCCACCTGCTCGGCCTGGAGGGCGTCCCCCTGACCCCGTGACGGTGGCGGCTCTCAGTCCTCCTCCAAGCCCCAGCTGTGGATGCGCCTCGGGTGGACACGGATCACTTCCTCGCTGAAGTGAGGGCCCAACTCGTGCGGGCCGGTGAGGAGTTCGGCCTCGCCCCGGATGTCGACGCCGCGCACCTTCCAAGGGCTCAGGCTCACCACGTCGTCGATGACCAGTGCCACCTTCGGGTTCTTCTCCAGGTTGCGCCACTTCTTGGTGGTGCCCATCGCGTAACCGCCGATGAGGATCGTCCCGTCGTCCTGCGGGAAGAAGCCGACGGGGTTCGCCTGCGGCTGCCCGTGAGGGTCGACGGTGGCGAGCCGACCCAGCCGCTGGGTCCGGAGATAGGCACGCTCGGCCGCGCTGAATTCGGTCATGCCGGAAGCCAAACACGGAGGCCCCGGCGGGCGCAGCGGAAACGCGGGTGTACGTGCGAACATACGTCCGTGCCGCCATGGGTGTGACATTGCGTTGGCGCGGCTCACCGCTCGGGGAACCATGCGCACATGACCCGCGCGATCATGGTTCGGCACACCCTCGCGGCCCTGGTGACCGCCCTGGCGCTCACCCCGCCCGCAGCGAGAGCCGACACGGGGAGCACCCCCGCACCGCCACCGCTTCCCTCTCCCTCCCTCTCCTCTTCGCCCGTCCGGGAAACCCCCGTTCCCCTTGTCTGGACCGGGACCTGGGAGACCGCACCCTCCGGAACCGTCGCCGCCAGGCCCGGCGCCTCCTACCGCAACGTCCTGCACGTCAGCGTCGGTGGCAGCGCGCTGCGCGTCCGCCTCACCAACCGGCTCGGGACCCAGCCCCTCCGCCTCGGTGCCGTCACCGTCGCCCTCCAGGAACCCGGCGAACCGAAGAGCCCGGACGCGGTGCCCGGCTCGATGCGTACGGCCACCTTCGCGGGCTCCTCCACGGTGACGATCCCGGCGGGCGAGGACCGGGTCACCGACACCGTGAAGCTCGCCGTACCGGCCGACAGCAACCTGCTCGTCACGGTCCACACGCCCGGGGACTCCGGCCCGGTGACCTACCACCGTACGGCCAAGCAGACCAACTTCCTTGCCCTGAGCGGCGATTGGGCCGCCGAGGAGAACGGCGACGCCTACACCAAGACCGTCGGCTCCTGGTACTACGTCACCGGCGTGGACGTCCTCGACGCACCCGCCGTCGGCAGCGTGGTCGCACTCGGCGACTCCCTCACCGACGGCGCCGGCACGACCACCGACGCCAACCGCCGCTGGCCCGACCGCCTGGCCGACCGGCTCGCCGCACTGCCCCCGGACCGCCGTCTCGGCGTCCTCAACGCGGGTATCTCCGGTAACCGCGTCCTCCTCGAAGGCGTCGGCCCGCGCGCCCTGACCCGCTTCGACGCCGACGTCCTCTCACGGACCGGAGTGCGCGCGCTGATCGTGTTCGAGGGCATCAACGACATCAACGGCACCCCCGAACAGACCGTCCCGCGCGCCTTCGTGGAGGCCTACAAGTCGCTCGTGAACCGCGCCCACGCCCGCGGCATCCGCGTCATCGGCGCCACCATCACGCCGTACGGCGGCCACGGCCGATGGAGCGAGGCCCGCGAGTCCGTACGCCGGCAGGTGAACACCTTCATCCGCACCGGCGGCATCTTCGACGCGGTCGTCGACTTCGACGCCGCCGTCCGAGACCCGGCGTTCCCGCACCGGATGCGTGCCGCCTACGACCCCGGCGACCACCTCCACTTCAACGACGCCGGCATGCGGGCCATGGCCGACCTGATCAACCTGGCGGACCTCAGGAGTCTGTGAGCCGTCAGGAGCCTGTGAGCCTCAGGCGTCCGTGAGCAGCGGCAGGCCCCAGCGCGGAGCCTGCGCGTTCGGCCGGACCGGCGCGATCGTCAGGTCCGGCCGGTCGCCCCGGGCCGTGACGATCGCCGACCCGCCCTTCCGCAGGGCGAGTTCGACCGTTCCCTCGCCGAGGTCCCGGTACCGCAGGGCGCGGCCCCGTCCGTCCCGTACCTCGACCCGGCCCGCGATGCCGTGCCGTACGACGCAGGGTGCGCCCGCCTCGCTGAGCAGCCGAACCCAGCGGGTGACACCGGCCTCCCGGACCGCGCTCAGCAGGAACGCCCCCTGCGTACGGAAGTCGTGCACCGTGAGATCCGCCCACGAGGCAGGCAGCGCCGGGAAGACGCGGATGATCCCGCCCCAGGACTGGCAGACCATGTCGTGCAGGGACTGGGCGGCCGAGAGAGGCGTCTCGATGACCGGGCCCGACTCCTTGTACATGGTGTTGGGCTGGATGAAGCGGGACATCAGTTCGCCCAGATAGGCGAGCGCGTCCTCGCCCTTGCCCAGCAGGGCCGACATCGAGGCGGCGCCGGTGAACGTATAGCCCTGAAGGGCGCCCTCGAAGCCCACCCAGTGCGCCAACGACCGCTCGATCAGGGCCCGTTCGTCCGGTGTGCGGCCGGTCAACTCGTACAGCGGGTAGACCGCGAGCAGATGCGAGTAGTGCCGGTGGGACTTCGCGAAGGGGATGTCCGCGCCGATCATGAAGCCGTTCGCGTCGGTCGGATACGCCACCCGCCGCGCGAGCACCTCGCGCCAGCGCGGGGCCAACTCGTCCTCGACGCTCAGCAGTTCGGCGGATTCGAGGAGCGTGCGGCAGCCCCAGGTGAGCAGCATCAGGTCGTAGTTGCAGTCGCGGGAGTTACCGCCGTACTCCGGGGAGAAGGTGGCAGGCAGGTGCAACTTCCCGTCCGGGCCCGGCTCAAGGAAGTGCAGGTAGTAGTTGATCGCCTTGCGGAGGAGCGGGTACAGGACGTCCCGCAGGATCCGCTCGTCCATGGTGTGGCGGTAGCTGAGCCAGACGTTGTGGAGGGCCCAGGTCAGGTTGCCCACCTCGGGAGTCGGCGGGTCCCGGCCGGGGATGCCCACGCCATAGCCCGTCAGGGTGCCGGCGGCGCCGTTGACGAGGTGGGGGTCGGTGGTGCGCGGGATGCCGAGCGAGTCGGCGCGGTACGGCTGCGCGGTCTCCTTGGCCAGGTTGTCCCGGAACTCGCTCAACGCCCTTGTCACGGCGTCGAGTTCGAGGTGGTTGGAGCCGTGGATCAGCCAGTACTCCAGCTGCACGTTGAGGTTCCACCAGGTGTTGGGCCAGGGGGTGGACTCCAGCCAGGGGCCGCAGGTCGCCATCACGGGCGCGTCCCGGCGGGCGGCGGACGCCGTCTTGTAGAGCTGGATCCAGTAAAAACGCTGGATACGGGCGTCGGGGAGGGACAGGAAGCTCCTGCGGTAGTAGGCGTGCCACCAGTCCCGGTGGGTCGACGCGAGTGCGGAGTAAGGGAGTTGGGACGCCTCGCGCACCTCCTTGACCGCCCGGCCGAGTGCCGTGCGCCTCGGATACGAGTGCGCCACATGTACGTACAGCGTCCGGCTCGTACCCCGGCCCGTCCGGCCGGTACCCCGGCCGCGTTCCCGCCACGCCGTCACGTGCTCGCCGCCCGCCAGCAGCGGCTGTACGGCGGTTCGGATGCCGTCGTGCTCGTCCAGCTGGGCGGGCGCGTTGCCCTGGTAGCCGTCCGGCAGCGGTTTGAAGGCGGCGCGCGGGCTGATCGCGTCGGCCGGATGGAACACCCACCGGAAGCCGCGTTCGCCCTCGCTCGGGGTGACCTCGACGGCGAGAACGGAGCGGTCGTTGTGCACCAGGGCCCGCAGGGCGAGGGTGCCCCGGTCGGTGGTCAGCGTCCCGGTGAGTTCGGCGTCGCGCAGACCGAGCCGCCAGTCGAGCCCGGTGATCGTGCCCACCGGCTCCAGCGTGAAGTGCCCGACGGGTAGCCGCGCGAGCCCGAAGAGAGAACCGAACTCGGGCCTGTGGTCCTGCACTTCGGAGTGCTGGACATTGAAACGGACGGCCTTGGTGGAAGCACCGGGCTCGGCGTAGATGCCGGAGCCGAGGAAGCCGTTGCCGAGGTACGGGCCCTCGTACCAGGTGGCCGGCATCCGCTGCCAGACGAGGTCGGCGTCGTCGAGGACGGTACGCCAGGGATCGTCGGAGGTGTGTTCACCAGCGTCGGCTGCCCGCGCCTGTGCGGGAAGCCCCTGGGCGATCAGCCCCCCGCCCAGGCCCAGGGCGGATCCGGTGGCGAGGACGGTACGTCTGGACGGGCTGGGCACGCTGCCTCCCGGCGGCTCGGATCACTGTGGCCTGGATCATTCGCCAACTCATTGATTCATCGGAGCTATCCCGAGATTCAACGTAGAGAAGAGGTGGATGACCGTCAACAAGATGGGAGAGATCCGATGTGTCAGCCCCAGAGTGTGGCGCCCAGCCACGCACCCGCGATCAGCAGGCAGGTGAAGAGTTCGATGAAGACGCTGGTGCCGCCCGCCCGCATCACCCGCCGTACCGCCGCCACCGCCTCGCTGTGCCGACCGAGCCGCAGCCGCTCGTGGAGATAGGCGCCGCCCACGAACCCGGGGAACGTGCCGAGCACGGGCAGCAGGAAGAAGCCGAGAAGAGCGCCGGCCCCGGCGTACACCGCCATCCGGGGGGTGGCGCCACCCGTGCGCAGTCGGCGCGGGGGCAACTGCCAGCGGATCACCTGGGACAGGAACAGAACGGCGGTCGCGCTCACCAGGACCCACCAGGAGACCGCCTGTGGAGCCTTCAGCGCCCACCACAGAACCGCGGCCCACACGAGCCACGACCCCGGCACCCCGGGCACCAGAACTCCGCACAGCCCGAACAGCATGACCACGCCGATCAGCAGGAGATCCCATGCTCCCATCTGCCCAGAGTGCCGGAGGATGCGGGAAACCGCAGGCCAGGAAGAGGGAGGGGGCCGTTGGTTCCGTCCCGGCGCCAAGGTGTCGCCCTCGTGAAGCACAGCAGAACCCAAGGGAGAGCGGTCACACTCGGTCTCGGCGGACCGGCACAGGTCACCCCGGCGTCGCCGGGCGGCTCTCCCGTGGGGGGTGGGGTCGTCCGGCGACTTGTTTCGTACGTTTGTCCGGCATGTCATCCGACACGCCGTCGAACACGCCGTTCATCACGGAACACCCCGCCGGATTTTCCGGATGCCCCGTTTTCAACCGGCCCATCCGGTGGACAATTGAGGTCATGAGCCAGCAGGGGGAGAGGTCCACCGGTCACGAGGACGACTGGTGGGGGCAGCTGTACGACGACTCCACCGAGGACACCGGGCCCACGGCCGCGGGCGACTCCCTGGACGACCGGTTCGCCTCGGCGTCGGGCACCGTCGACACCACGAAGGCCGACGCGATTCCGGGGCGGGACGGGCGGGACGGGGGAGGCGGGGCGTTCGGGCGAGAGCCCGTGCCAGGGAATGCCTCCGGGGCCTCCGAGGGCTCCCGGGCCTTCGACGAGTGGGACGAGTCGGTAACGGGGGCTCCGCCACAGCTGCCGCCACCGCCCTCGCGTCCCGTGCCGCCTCCGGCCCCCACGTCCCCTCCGAAACCGGCGTCGCCTCCGGTCCCCTCACTTCCGCCGCAGCGTGACGGTGTCCCCCATGGGACGCGGGACGCGGCTTGGAGCAGGGAGCCCGGGCAGCCCCGCGCCCCCTGGGAGCCGCCGGCCGCCATGCCCCCGAGCCCCGCGTCCTTCCCGCCCGGCCCCAAGCCGCCGGGCTTCCAGGACCGTACGCAGCCGCCCGCGCCCGGCGCCGCGTTCGTGGACGAGGGCGGCAGCGGCGCCGCGGGTGGTTTGACGGCCCGCGAGAGCGTCCAGGGGGCAGGTGCCGACATGACGGAGGCCACGGACGCCGTGCGGGACGCCCCGCCGCACTCCGCCCCACGCGACGCCACCCCAGCCGATCTCGCCGATCCCGCTCAGGACGGTTTCCTGGCCGAGTCCTCCTTCCTCCGGCGCCCGGTCCGCCGTACCCCCACCCGCCGGGACGTCTCCGCTCTGCCGCCCGAAACGGCGGAGCCGCCGAAGAGCCCCGACCTCACCTCCTCCGTCCTGACCGTCGGCGAGTCTCCCGCCACCGTCGATCACGTCGGCTCAGGTCCCCCCACCTACGCCCCCGAACCCACCGCCCTCCCGCCCGCCGACCCCGACGACCTGGGGGACCTCGTCGCGGACACCGTGCTCGACGGGGCGCAGTACGGCGCCTGCACACTCCGGGCCGTCTCGCTGCGCGGGGACTCCGCGCGGTTCCGGGGTGAGCCCCGCCGCGACTCGCTCCTCACCGCCCGCTTCGGATCGGGCGACCACGCGCTCGTCCTCATCGCGATGGCGACCGGCGCCCGTGCCACACCCGGCGCACACCGGGCCGCCGCCGAGGCGTGCCAGTGGATCGGGCGCGCGGTGGGACGCAGCCATGTACGGCTCGCCGAGGACCTCCGTGCCGCCCGGCGCGGTGACCTCAAGTCGGGGCTGCACCGGCTCACCGACCGCAGCCTCGGCAAGCTCAGGGCGAGCGCCGCCGAGCAGGGCATCGCGCCCGAGGAGTACACCGCGGGCCTGCGCTGCCTGCTGCTCCCCGCCGACCCCGACTGCCGTACGCGCGTGTTCTTCGGTGTCGGCGCGGGCGGACTGTTCCGGCTCCGGGACGGCGAGTGGCAGGACATCGAACCGCGTGTCACCGAGCTCCCGGCCGGTGAGCCCGTCGTCGGATTCGGTTCGCCGCCCCACGAGACCCCGGACGGCGACCGGCTCACCATGGACCTCGGCATCACCACACCTCCGAGCCCGTACGAGCCCGCCCCCGAACCGCCCCGCGAACCCTTCCGGTTCCGCGCCTCGGTCGGTCGGCCCGGGGACACGCTTCTGCTGTGCACCGGCGGCCTCGCCGAGCCGTTGCGCGGTGAGCCCGAACTGTGCGAGTACCTCACGGGGCGATGGTCCGGCGGCACCCCGCCCGGCCTCGCCGCGTTCCTCGCGGACACCCAGGTGCGGGTCAAGGGATACGCGGACGACCGTACGGCCGCCGCCGTCTGGGAGATGTGACGGGGCGTAACGGGATGCACGGGAAGGGGCTGCTCAGTCCGTGCGCGGGACCCACTCGCGCATCGAGTACCAGTAGCGGGGCAGCCCCTTGATGCCGCTGGTCCGGAACGGGCGGCCCTCGTCGTCGATGCGGACGGTGCCGGTGCGGCCCTGGGAGGACCAGTCGAGCTCCAGGTACCAGCGGCAGTCGCAGGTCACGGTCCGGGCGGTGACCAGCAGCACCTCCGGGTCCTGGGCGGAGACGCGGTAGGGGAAGCGCACCGCCGGGATCGGCGTCCCCACGTCGTTGCCGGGCGTCGAGCGGGCGACGGGCCGGTCCTTGTCGAGGTCGACGGAGAAGTACCGGGGAGTGATCGAGCCGCCGCAGCCCTGGTCCATGGAGTACGCGGTGCCCTCGGCGGGAGCGCTCCGACCGACCACCCGGACCCGGAGCGCCTCCAGGACCACGGCCGTCGAGGTCCGCCCCTGCACCGAGATCTCGACGTTGGTGTCACCTCCGTGCACCGCGTGCTGGCTCGCCGCCCAGGGAGCGGCGTCCTGCGCGGGAGGCGGCGGAGGGACCTCCGCCGGTGACTTGGCGATGACGTAGTCGTGGCCGCAGCCGAGCGACCAGGCCTGGGAGTTCGCGGTCCAGGTGATCGGCGCGGGGGAGACCTTGCTCGGCACCGGGGCAGGGGTCGGCGTCGAGGAGGGGGTCGGGGATGCCTTGGACGGGGAGCGGTCGGTGGACAGGGCCGACAGACCGCCCAGCGTGCCAAGGGTGGCGAGGAGCGTGCCGGCCACGGCCGTGGTGACCGCGATCCGGCGGTGGCGGTACCAGGGGCGCCGGGCAGCGGGACGGCGGCTGACAGGAGCGGACACGTCCGGGGCGACAGGCTCCGCGGGGGCGCCGTCCTCCGCATCGGGTGCGCTCGGGTCGGACGCACTCGGGTCGGACGGCCCCGGGTCGGCCAACGTGTCCGGGTCCGCGGGCGTACGCGGTTCCACGGGGGTATGCGGCTCCGCGGGCGTACGTGCCCGTTGCCGGGCCGCCACCGCCAGGATCCACCGGCGGTGCAGCTCCACGCGTTCCTCCGGCGACGCCCCGCACAGCGCGGCGAACCGCTCCACCGGGGCGAAGTCCAAGGGGACCGTGTCACCGGAGCAGTAGCGGTGCAGCGTGGAGGTGTTCATGCCCAGGCGCCGGGCCAGTGAGCCGTAGCTGCGGTCCGTACGTCCCTTCAGCAGCGTCAGCAGCGTCGCGAACTCCGCCACGTCGTCGTCGTACGTCGACACACCCTTCCCCCGTCCTCAGCTGATCCTCGTGTCCCGGAACGGTGTCCCAGGCACTCCATATACCTGCACGTCAGAGGGGATGGGATGGTTCCACCGTCGTGGATCGCGTGTCGGCGGTTGCGGTTGCTCCGGGTGGCGGCGGATGCTTTGGACGTCGCACCGACCGCTGCCGGACCGACCATCTGGCGCGGCGACATCCGACAACACCCAGCAACCCAGACCCGTGCACAGTCGTGCACCCATATACGGGGGACACCCATGCTCACTCACGATGTCCAGGCCGCCGCCGCCACCTCCACCGGGGCGACCAGGTCCACCCGGGCCGGCCTGCTCACCGCGATTTCCGCGATCACCGCCCTCGCCGCGGCCGGACTCGGCCTGGCGGCCCCGGCCGATGCCGCCGCGAAGGCGAGCGCCCCGACTCCGCCGAAGTTCCTCTCGGCCTCCGAACTGCCGCCGCACCGCAGCTCCGCCTGGACGGCGGACCGGGTCAAGGACGGGGTGCCGGACCAGCTGAAGTTCTGCTTCGGCAAGGCGCTGCTGGGCTACGACTCCCGCTACCGCGAGTTCCGCACCGAACTGGACACCGGCGCCGTCCAGCTCACGCTCGTTGTCGCCAGCGAGGCCAAGGCCAAGGCTCTCGCCGAGCGCCTCAACAAGGACATGCGCTCGTGCGCCAAGCGGATCGAGCAGGCCGACCCCGAGATCGAGGCCGAGTCCAGGGACTACGGCACGCTCGCGGTGGAGGAGGGTGCGCACGTCTACGGACTGCACACCGAGACCTCGTACGGCGCCACCGACATCCACCTCCTGTCGGTCGGCCGGGACGGGCGCGCCGTCACGGTCGTGGAATGGGGCCAGCTGGGTGACTTCAAGGGTGCCCCGGTGAAGGCCTTCAAGAAGACGACGACCACGGCGGTCAAGAAGCTCTACTGACCGGCAGTACTGACCAGCCAGCCATACCGAGCCGGTTCAACCGACCAGCTGTACCGAGCCGGTTCCAGCGACCAGCAGCTCAACTGATCATCGACTGATCACTCACGGGGAGAACACCGAAATGCACCGCCGCACCATCTCTCGCCGGCCCGCCCGCCGTGCCGTCGCCCTCGCCCTCGGTATCGCGGCCGTCACCGCCCTTCCGCTGGGGCTGACCGCCTCGGCCGAGGCGACCCAGGCCAAGCCCGCCGCCTCTGCGCCCCGGACGGTGACCGGCAGCCCGTCCGACTCCGTGACGCGAATCGCCGACTTCTACGGCGCCTACATCGACGCCCAGAGCGGTCCCGCCGACGGCGGAAAGCTCGCGGCCGAACTCCGCAAGTTCTACATCCACCCCGACTACCTGAAGAAGCTGGTCGCCTGGGAGGCGAAGAACCACGCGGACGGCGTCCTGCGCGCCCAGAACGTCCCCGTCCGCTGGACGGTCACCGACAACGGCACCGCCGACTACACGGAGGTCGGCATCACACTGACCTGGGGCTCGGGGAGCACCACCAGCACCACCAAGCTGGTCGTCGACATGACCCGCGACCACCGGATCATCAACATCGGCACGAAGGGCATCGGCGGGAAGTGACCTACGGCGGGATCGGTAGCCCGCACTGGACAGTTCGGCCGATCCACCGCCCTCACGCGCCCGTCCACGACTGGACGGGCGCGTGAACTGTCGCAGCGTCCGCTCCAAACGCCCCTCCAGCAGCGCCCATCGGGTGCGACCGAGGTCCTGATCCGGCCAGGAACGGTCCAACCAGCCCCGTACATCCGGTCGTTGAGAATTCGACATGACTGCCGTGTTCAGGTCGGGGGCATGGATCCCGTGAACGCGTTCGATCAGGAGGGGACAGCGAACCGGAGTCCGGGCGGGGGTCATGAAGAGGCAGGCGCGAGGAGGTGGTCCCGTGGTCATCGGGGCCTTCTCGGCGAAAACAGCGGAGGAAACGACCGAGAACGACCACTACGACCACTACGACGACAACCACGACGACAACTACGACGGCAACGCCATCGGCGATGACGACGGCGTGCACCGGGGGGAGGCGCCGCAATTGAGGCGCAGGCTGGGCTGTTCGGATCTACGGGAGGTACCGGAGGCCCGCAGGGCACTGCGTGAGCTGTTGCGGCACTGGGGGAAGCCCGGCAGTTCGGAGATAGCGGAACTGCTCACGAGCGAGTTGGTCACCAACGCGCTGGTCCACACCGACCGTGACGCGGTCCTGACGGCCACCGTCTCGCCGCGCGGATTACGCGTGGAGGTACGGGACTTCGTGGGACGTAGGCCGAGGATGCGTGCACCGAACGCCAACGAGAGTACGAATG
The DNA here is from genome assembly GCF_010548275.1 of Streptomyces sp. SID12488. GTDB lineage: Bacteria > Actinomycetota > Actinomycetes > Streptomycetales > Streptomycetaceae > Streptomyces. The sequence goes on along the minus strand of NZ_JAAGLT010000029.1, from coordinate 91,668 downwards.
GCAGAGGCCTGGTTCTGGTGGAGTCCCTCGCCGACGCGTGGGGAGTGCGGGCGCACGGCGTGGGCAAGGCGGTGTGGTTCGAACTGAACGGGGGCGCGGCCTGAACAGGCCACGCCCCCATGTCGGTAGCGCTCGGTTCGCGCTCAACCCGTGTTCAGCGGTGCTGCTCAGCCGTACTGCTGCTCGAGGTCCCGGAGCTTGCGCTCCAGGGAGTCCAGGCGGGGCAGGGCCATCGTGTCGTCCTCCGCGGTGAGGTCGACAGTGATCGAGTCGGTGCTGCCACGAACGGGCTGGAGGGAGGGACGGGCGCGCAGAGGCAGCTGCTCCGCGGAGGCGGATATGGCAGGCTCCGAGGTGACCTGGGCGGGCGCCCGCTCCACCTCGACCTGCTGACCGCCACCGCCGCCACCGCCGCCGAACGGGCCGCGGTGGCCCCGGCTGATCGCCTTGAGGTGCGCGCGCTCGGCCCGCTCCTGCTCACGCCGGCGAAGACGCGTCTGCTCCTTCTGGCGCTTGTCCTCGCGTACCTCGTCGACCGCTTCGTCCAGGCTGCGTACACCCTCCAGGAGCATCAGCGACCAGGCCTTGTACGTCTCACGGGGCGCCCGCGCCCAGCGGACCATACGGATCTGCGGCAGCGGACGCGGCACCAGACCCTGCTCGCGCAGCGCGGCCCGGCGGGTCTGCTTCAGCGCGCGGTCGAAGAGCACCGCGGCGGACAGGGACATGCCGGCGAAGAACTGCGGGGCACCCGCGTTGTCGAGACCACGAGGTGCGTGCACCCAGTTGAACCAGGCAGCCGCGGCTGCGAACAGCCATACGAGTATCCGGGAGCCGAGGGCCGCGTCACCGTGGCTGGCCTCGCGCACCGCGAGCACGGAGCAGAACATCGCCGCTCCGTCCAGACCGAACGGGACAAGGTACTGCCAGCCGTCGGTGAGGTTCAGGTTCTGCTCGCCGAAGCCGACGAGGCCGCGGAACGAGAGCGCTGCGGCGACCGCCGCACTGCAGAAGAGGAGCAGGTAGGACGCCGAGGCGAAGATGGCTTCCTTGCGCCTGCGGCGCTCTTCGGTGCGCTCCCACGAGTCGTCCTGGCTCGCTTTCGTCCCCGAGGAGCGCTTGCCGCGCGCCAGCACCGCCACCGCCGCCAGCACGCCCAGGAGCAGTACGGCGCCCGGAAGCAGCCAGTTAAGCGATATGTCGGTCAGTCTCATCTGGGGTCCCTTGCATTGGGATAGGGCGTAACGCCCGCCATAGTGGCCCAATCCCCTCAGCCCTCAGGGGGTTTCGGGGCAAGAGGCCGCCTAAGGGGGTGCAAGGGGATGCTCAGGGCGACATTCTGCTCGAACTGCCGCTTGAGGGGCGGGAGTTGAGTTCGAATAAGACTACCCGTACGGGTGGTTCCTCGGAAAGTTCCTGCGACAAGTGAGGAACTTGTGAAGTGACCGTAACGTTGGGGAGCCCCAGTCGAACGTGATCTTACGGCGGCGATCCTACGGCACGCCGTGGCCGCCGTCCGGGGAGGGGGTCAATTGCTGAGGATGCCTCAACTCACGGCAGTGGCCGTCAGCTTGGCCGCGCGGGCGTTGTCGCAGGTGCGCGGGCAGTTGTCGCACATCTCGGCCGGGCGGATCGTGTAGAAGAAGCAGCAGCTCGCCCGGTCGCGGGTGGGCGGGGCGGCGCTGTCCGGCCCGGTCGTGTCCCGGAAGCCCGCCGACCCGACGAACGGCCGGGTGGGGCCGGAGCCCGGCAGCAGCAGCTCCAGCTCTCGCCGTGCGCGGTCCGCCTCGCCGACGACCTGTCCTATGTAGTGCAGGCCTTCCACGACGTCGTCGGTCACCACGCCCCACAGGGCCCGGCCGCGCCGCCGCATCCGCGGCCCGAAACCGCCGAGCAGGGGTTCCAGATGCTCGGTGAGCGCCGCCCGCACCTCCCCGCGCAGTGCTTCCTCGTCACCGACGACCCGGGCGCCGGGCAGGGCCGCCGCCGGGTCGTCGGGCAGACAGGCGAAGGCGCCGGTGCGGACGCGGAAGCGCCCGTCGACGCGGTGGTAGGAGACGTCCTCGACGGGCAGCCGCGGCACCCGGCGGTGCAGGAACCAGGGCACGGTGATCAGCAGGCAGGCGGTCCACGCGTACCGGTGCAGCCCGAAACTCGCGACGACGTCCGGGCGGCCCCGCTCGCCGTAGTCCCGCAGCACCTGCTCGTCGTCCCAGGCGAGGAAGGAGTCGAGGTCGCCGTCCCCGGCCGCGAGCCCGGCGGCCCGGACCCATCCGGCGCCGCTCGGGTGTGCCTGTCCGGGGCCCAGCTCGACGACGGTGGCGTGCGGGTAGGCATCGGCGAGCCGGTCGTACGAGTCCGCGACGGCGGAGCGGGTCTGTACGGGAGCGGACATGTCGGGACCACCGCATCTCGATAGATCACTGGATCGCTGGGCAACTCGGAAGGTCAAAGGTAAGGCTTACCTTACTCATCATGCCCGCGATGTGATCGGGATTTAACACCGGATCCGGCTGAGATTCGGCCTGGATCCGGCCTGTATCCGAACCTGGAGTCGAATCGGGATTTGAACTGACGGAATGTGCGCCTATGGTGCTTGACGGGCGAGTAACAACCCGCCGCAATGACCCCATGTGCCGTCAAGGTGCCATCTAGCCCGAAGGAGGCCCCCGTGCAGCAGGCCGGCCCACAGGGCGCGCACGGCTCGCCCGAGACGAGGGCGCCGGCTTCGCACCCGGGTGCCGTACGCGTTCCACCGCAGGCCACGGCCGCGGACGTGGACCGAGCGTGGGGCCCAGGGGTGAGCGGTCCGACGGCTCGCGGAACCGCGGGTACGGGTGTGCCGGCCGACGGCGCCCGGGGTGAGCACACGCACAGTGAGCAGCCGATCCCGTTGCCTCGTGCGGCACAGTCCCGCCCGGCGCAGGCGCGTCCCGTCGTCCAGCGTTCCTCCGTGCGCGGCCAGATCCTCGACGCGCTGCGCGCCGCGCTCGTCGGGGGCGAGCTCGCACCCGGCGAGGTGTACTCGGCCCCCGCGCTGGGTGACCGCTTCGGGGTGTCCGCGACGCCCGTCCGCGAGGCCATGCAGCAGCTCGCGATGGAGGGCGCCGTCGAGGTCGTCCCCAACCGGGGCTTCCGCGTCGTGGAACGCGGCGCCCGAGAGCTGGCCGAGCTGGCCGAGATCCGGGCCCTGCTCGAACTTCCGGTCCTGCTTCGCCTGGCCCGCACGATGCCCGCCGAACGCTGGACGGAACTCCGCCCCCTCGCCGAGGCGACGGCCCACGCGGCGTCCACCGGCTGCCGGGCCACCTACGCGGAGACCGACCGGGCCTTCCATCGGGCGGTCCTGTCCCTCGCCGGCAACACCCAGTTGGTCCGGATCGCCGACGACCTCCACCGCCGCGCCCAGTGGCCCCTGGTGGACACGAAGGCCGACACGAGCCGATCGGCCCTCATGGCCGACGCGGCAGACCACGGCACTCTGCTGGACGCCTTGGCGGCAGGGGACGTGTCAGTGGTCCAGTCGCTGGTGCGGAACCATGTGACAGGCGCTCACTGAACCGACACTGAAGGGGCGCGGGGCTGTGTCTGATGTGCGGCTCCGCCGCGTGGGCGCGACAAGCCACAACGTACCCGCACTCGCCCCACAACCGCACTGCCCCCTACAGTGGGCGCAACTACGCAGATGCCGCCGGCGGAGCCAACTGCCGCGCCAGCCAGGTCGGTACGCCCCCGAGCAACCGGAACAGCCGCCCCGCCTCGGCCCGCAGCCGCGAAGCCTCCGGCTCGGACTCCGCGTCGGCGAGCGACGCCAACGCGGGCGCCGTCCCGACCAGATACCCCAACTCCTCCCGAATCCGCAGTGATTCACTGAACCCGTGCCGCGCCTCCGCCAACTCCCCCTCGCGCAGGGCGAGTCCAGCCAGATGACGCCACGTGAACGACAGCAGCAGCGGATCGGCGTGCGCGGTCGCCCCCGCGTGTGCCCGCCGGTACGCGGCCCGCGCCGCCTGCGGAGAGCGCGCCAGGTTCTCGGCCAGCAGCCCCCGCCGGAAGTCCAGCACCGCCCGCCCGGAAGCCCCCGGCGGGATCAGCGCCGCCGCCCGCCCCAGCGCGGCCCGCGCCTCGTCGGCCCGGTCCCGTACCCCGAGCAGGGTTGCCGCGTAAGCCAGTTGCCCGCGCTCACACGCCGCCGCGCCTCGCTCGTCGTCGCTCTGGGCCACCGCCTCCGCCGTACGGAGTGCGTCCTCGGCCTCTCCCCAGCCCTGCTCGGTGTACAGGCACCGCTCCACGAGCAGCGCGGCCCGCTGGAGCGAGGCGTCGGCCGTGCTGGGGTCGAGCAGCGCCGCCGCGTCCGCCCAGCAGGCGCGTGAGCGCAGCCGCCATACCGCGGTCTGGAGCGGATCGTCCCCAGAGGTCGTTCCCGAACCAGACATGGCGGTGTACGCCACGTTGCCCTCCCCGAGCACGCCATCGAGCCTGTTGAGTGGTGGCGGCATCTCAGCACGAATCCTGGTGCCGGGCCAAGGGGATGGGTGAAAGAATTCACAAAGTCGGGGAAGAATGGGTGCCCTGGTTGCCGCGCGACCGGCCCCACCCGGCGCGTGCCAGGACCGCACGCCCCGGACCCCTGGCAACGCACACCTCCCTGGGCTCAGCTCATCCGCAACGCCAGGAAGAAGTCCAGCTTGTCCTCCAGCCGCGACAGGTCACGGCCCGTCAACTGCTCGATCCGCCCCACTCGGTACCGCAGCGTGTTGACATGCAGGTGCAGCCGCGCGGCGCACCGCGTCCACGAGCCGTCGGACTCCAGGAACGCCTCCAGCGTCGGGATCAGCTCGGCCCGGTGACGCCGGTCGTAGTCCCGCAGGGGGTCGAGGAGGCGGGCCGTGAAGGCGCGGCGGACGTCGTCCGGGACGAACGGGAGCAGAAGCACGTGCGAGGCCAGTTCGTGGTGGCCCGCCGCGCACACCCGGCCGGGGCGAGCCCCGGCCACCCGGCGGGCGTGCCGCGCCTCCTCCAGCGCCCCGCGCAGCCCCTCCGCCGAGTGCACGGCCGCGCTGACGCCGATCGTGAGCCGCCCGTCGTCGTCCAGACCCGCCGACAGCGGGTCCCGTACGGCGGTGAGCAGTTCCTCGGCCAGGATTCCCGCCTCCGAACCGTCGTGCTCCGACGACACCGCCGGCAGCGGTACGAGGGCGATCGCCTCGTCCCCCGTATGGGCCACGGCGATCCGGTCGGAGTGCTCCGGGCCTGTCAGGAGCGGGTCGACAAGGATTTCCTCCAGCAACGCCTGGGCCACCGGGCCGCCCTCGATCCCGCCGCCCGTCCAGTCCACGCGGGCCACGACGACCTGCCAGTGCGGGGCCGCGCCGAGGCCGGGCAGCAGAACCGGCGCGGCGACCCGCAGCCGGGCCGCGATCTCGGCGGGCGCGGCGCCTGTCTGGACCAGATCCAGGACCTCCTGGGCGAGCCGTCGCCGCACCACGCGTGCCGCGTCGCGCCGGTCGCGCTCGACCGCGATCAGCTGCGTGACGCCCTGGAGCAGATCGAGTCGCTCCGCCGGCCAGTCCCCGGCGTCCGCCTCGACGGCGAGCAGCCAGTCGGACAGCAGGGTCTCGCGTACGTCCCGGGAGCCGCCCGGCGCGGCGGCGCGGCTGTTGCCGCGTACGGGGAAGAGGGAGTACGTCGTGCCGCCCACCGTCACCCGGTGGGGGCTGAGCGCATGTCGGCTCCCGGTGCGGGCCGCCGTCAGGTGCTCGGCGGCCAGCGCCGCGCACACGTCGGAGGCCGGGGCGGGGCCGGAGACCTTCGAGCCCGCGATGAGCCGTCCGGCGGGGGAGAGGACCCAGGCGCCCAGGTCGAGGTCCGAGCCGAGCAGGTCCAGGACCACGTCGGGGCCGCCGCCCGCCAGGCCCGAGGTCATCATCCGCCGGTGCCGCTCCACGACCGCCGCCAGATCTCCGGCGCGCTCACCGGACACCTGCCGGACGACGTGTTCGGTGATCGTTGCGAACGCGACCGACTCGTGCACCGCGAACAGCGGCAGCCGATGCCGGGCACAGGCCGCGATCAGGTCGTCCGGGATGTTCCCCAGCTCGGCCTCGCCGGCGCCCAGGGCCGCGATCCCGGCCCCCGCCACGAGCCGTACGAACGCCTCGGAGTCCGCGGGGTCCCGGCGCCAGGCCAGGCCCGTGAGCACCAGCTCGCCGCCCGAGAGGTAACGGCTGGGGTCCCTGAGGTCGGTGGTCATCACCCCGCGCACGGTGCGGTCCAGCTCGTCCTCGCCGCCGAGCAGCGTGAGGCCCAGCGCGTCGGTGTCCAGCAGTGCGCGCAGCCGCATTCTCGTCGCCGCCGTTCTGTCTGCGAGCCGCGCTTTTCCGCCTGCGCGGCGATCACTGTTTCCAGGGAAAATCAGAGAGGTTACTGATGGCCTCTGTTCATACGAATCTACAAGACGATCGCCCTGGCCAGCCAACTCCTTCATGGTTTCCGTGACTGACCCGGGCGGAGTACAGCCCTGTGTACTGGCTACACCGCACGTGAACAGCGCATGAACGAGCCATTCGCACGACCCGCGGGGACGATCCACGGGTACTGCCCACTGGTACTGCCCACGGGTACGACTCACGCGACGAAGAGGAAAAGAGCCGGTCATGGACTTCCTTCGCCCCGCCAGCTGGGGGGAGGCGCTCGCCGCGAAGGCCGAGCACCCCACCGCTGTGCCGATCGCGGGCGGCACCGACGTGATGGTCGAGATCAACTTCGACCACCGCCGGCCCGAGTACCTGCTCGACCTGACCCGTATCGGAGATCTCTACGAGTGGGAGACCGGCGAGCAGAGCGTGCGGCTCGGCGCCTCGGTCCCGTACACCCGGATCATGGAGAGCCTGCGCGGGGAGCTGCCGGGCCTGGCCCTCGCCTCGCACACGGTTGCCTCCCCGCAGATCCGCAACCGGGGCGGCGTCGGCGGCAACCTCGGCACCGCCTCCCCGGCCGGCGACGCCCACCCGGCGCTCCTCGCCGCGGGCGCGGAGGTCGAGGCCGAGTCGGTACGCGGGACCCGGCTGATCCCGATCGACGACTTCTACACCGGGGTGAAGCGCAACGCGCTCGCCCCCGACGAGCTGATCCGCGCCGTCCACATCAACAAGGCGGACGGGCCCCAGCAGTACTCCAAGGTCGGCACCCGCAACGCCATGGTCATCGCGGTCTGCGCCTTCGGGCTCGCGCTGCACCCGTCGACCCGGACCGTCCGTACGGGGATCGGTTCGGCGGCGCCCACACCCGTCCGGGCCAAGGCCGCCGAGGAGTTCCTGAACGCGGCGCTCGAAGAGGGCGGCTTCTGGGACAACGGGAAGATCATCACGCCGTCGGTCGCCAAGCAGTTCGCCGACCTGTGCGCGGGTGCCTGCAACCCCATCGACGACGTCCGGGGCACCGCGAGCTACCGCCGCCACGCGGTCGGCGTGATGGCCCGGCGCACGCTGACGTGGACCTGGGAGTCGTACCGCGGCACGGACGGCCGGACCCACCAGAAGGGGAGTGTCGCCTGATGCGCGTCAATTTCACGGTCAACGGCCGTCCGCAGGAAGCGGACGACGTGTGGGAGGGCGAGTCCCTGCTGTACGTCCTGCGGGAGCGGCTCGGGCTGCCGGGCTCCAAGAACGCCTGCGAGCAGGGTGAGTGCGGTTCGTGCACCGTCCGCCTCGACGGTGTACCGGTGTGCTCGTGTCTCGTCGCGGCGGGACAGGCGGAAGGGCGCGAGGTCGTCACGGTCGAAGGGCTCGCCGACTACGCCAGACAGCGTACAGAGCACGGTAGTTGCGGAACGGGCCCCTGCGGTACGTCACTTGACGCGGCCAAGCAGTGGCAGCCCAAGGGCTCCACCGACTCCCAGACCGGTGAGGGGACCGAACTGGCCCCCATCCAGCAGGCGTTCATCGACGCCGGCGCCGTCCAGTGCGGGTTCTGCACACCCGGTCTGCTGGTCGCCGCCGACGAGATGCTGGAGCAGAACCCCACCCCGACCGACGCGGACATCCGCGAGGCGCTGTCGGGCAACCTGTGCCGCTGCACGGGCTACGAGAAGATCATGGACGCGGTCCGGCTCGCGGCGGCCCGACAGGGAGAGGCGGTCTGACATGCCCGGCAAGAACGCTCCCCTCGGGACCCCCACCAAGGTCACCCAGGGCTCGAAGACCAAGGGTGGCATCGGCGAGTCGACGCTCCGCCCCGACGGCACCCTCAAGGTCACCGGCGAGTTCGCCTACTCGTCCGACATGTGGCACGAGGACATGCTCTGGGGCCAGATCCTGCGCTCCACGACCGCCCACGCCGAGATCGTGTCCATCGACACGGCCGAGGCCCTCGCGCTGCCCGGCGTGTACGCGGTCATGACGTACGACGACCTGCCGACCGACGTGCGGAACTACGGCCTGGAGATCCAGGACACCCCCGTCCTCGCCCATGGCAGGGTCCGCCACCACGGCGAACCGGTCGCCATCGTCGCCGCCGACCACCCGGAGACCGCGCGCCGCGCGGCAGCGAAGATCAAGGTCGAGTACCGCGACCTGCCGGTCGTCACCGACGAGGCCTCCGCGACCGCGCCGGACGCGATCCTCCTCCACGAGAACCGCACCGACCACCACGTCGGTCACGTCGACCACCCGAACATCGTCCACCGTCAGCCGATCGTCCGCGGCGATGTCGAATCCGCCCGCGCACGCGCCGACTTCATCGTCACCGGCGAATACACCTTCGGCATGCAGGACCAGGCGTTCCTGGGCCCGGAGTCCGGCCTCGCGGTCCCCGCCGAGGACGGCGGAGTCGACCTCTACATCGCCACCCAGTGGCTGCACTCCGACCTGCGCCAGATCGCGCCCGTGCTCGGCCTGCCCGAGGACAAGATCCGGATGACACTGTCCGGTGTCGGCGGCGCGTTCGGCGGACGCGAGGACCTGTCGATGCAGATCCACTCCTGCCTCCTCGCCCTGCGCACCGGCAAACCGGTGAAGATCGTCTACAACCGTTTCGAGTCCTTCTTCGGCCACGTCCACCGGCACCCCGCGAAGCTCACCTACGAGCACGGGGCCACCAAGGACGGCAAGCTGACCCACCTGAAGGCGCGGATCGTCCTCGACGGCGGCGCGTACGCCTCCGCCTCCCCGGCGGTCGTCGGCAACGCGGCCTCGCTCGGCGCCGGCCCGTACGTAGTCGACGACGTCGACATCGACTGCATCGCCCTCTACACCAACAACCCGCCCTGCGGCGCGATGCGCGGCTTCGGCGCGGTCCAGGCGTGCTTCGCCTACGAGGCCCAGATGGACAAGCTCGCCGACGCGGTGGGCATGGACCGGGTCGAGTTCCGCCGTCTCAACGCCATGGAACAGGGCTCGCTGCTGCCGACCGGGCAGGCCGTCGACTCCCCGGCCCCGGTCGCCGAACTCCTGCGCAGGGTCAAGGCGATGCCCCTCCCGCCGGAGCAGCAGTGGCTGGCGGCGGGTGAGGCGGCGGACGTACGGCAGCTGCCCGGCGGCCTCTCCAACACCACCCACGGCGAGGGCGTGGTCCGGGGCATCGGCTACGCGGTCGGCATCAAGAACGTCGGCTTCTCCGAGGGTTTCGACGACTACTCGACCGCCCGCGTGCGTATGGAGGTTGTCGGCGGCGAGCCGGTGGCCACGGTCCACACGGCGATGGCGGAAGTGGGCCAGGGCGGGGTCACCGTCCACGCCCAGATCGCCCGCACCGAGCTGGGCGTCACCCAGGTGACGATCCACCCGGCCGACACCCAGGTGGGCTCGGCCGGTTCGACCTCGGCCTCCCGGCAGACGTACGTCACCGGCGGCGCCGTCAAGAACTCGTGCGAGCTGGTGCGGGAGAAGGTACTGGAGGTGGGGCGCCGCAAGTTCGGCTCCTACCACCCGGCTTGGGCGACGGCGGAACTGCTGCTGGAGGGCGGCAAGGTCGTCACGGACGCCGGGGAGGTCCTCGCCGACCTGGTGGACGTCCTGGGCGACGAGTCCGTCGAGGTCGAGGCGGAGTGGCGGCACCGGCCGACCGAACCCTTCGACCTCCGCACCGGCCAGGGCTTCGGACACGTCCAGTACTCGTTCGCCGCGCACCGGGCCGTCGTCGAGGTCGACACCGAACTGGGCATGGTCAAGGTCATCGAACTGGCCTGTGCACAGGACGTCGGCAAGGCGCTCAACCCGCTGTCGGTCGTCGGCCAGATCCAGGGCGGCACGACTCAGGGCCTGGGCATCGCGGTGATGGAGGAGATCATCGTCGACCCGAGGACGGCCAAGGTGAGGAACCCGTCCTTCACGGACTATCTGATCCCCACCATCCTCGACACTCCGACCATCCCGGTCGACGTCCTCGAACTGGCCGACGAGCACGCCCCGTACGGCCTCCGAGGTGTCGGCGAGGCCCCGACCCTGTCGTCGACTCCGGCCGTCCTGGCGGCGATCCGGAATGCGACGGGTCTGGAGCTGACGAAGACTCCGGTACGCCCGGAGCACCTCACGGGTACGGCGTAGGCGGTTCGTTGTCGGGTGCGGGCCGGTGGGGGCTGTTCGCGCAGTTCCCCGCGCCCCTAAAGGCAACGGCCCCTGCGGGCCGAAAAGCACGGGGCGCAGCCCCTGCTTTTCGGGGGCGCGGGGAACTGCGCGAGAAGTCCCACCGGCCCGCACCCGACAACGCACACCGCAAGTACCCCATTCGCCTCGGGCCGTCCCCCGGGTCGTGCACCTTCCAATCCCCTATGAACCTTGGGAGTCGGCACACATGACCCAACAGTCACTGGAGTCGAAAAGCCGCACACAGGACCCGGCGGCCCCCGACCGGTCCTCACTCGACCGCTACTTCCAGATCACCGCCCGCAAGTCCACCCCCGGCCGGGAGATCCGCGGCGGCATCACCACCTTCATGGCGATGGCGTACATCCTGCTCCTCAACCCGCTGATCCTCTCCGGCAAGGACGCCGCCGGAAACACCCTCGGCCAGCACGCGCTGATCACCGCCACCGCCCTCGCGGCGGCCCTCGCCACGCTCCTCATGGGCTTCCTCGGCAAGGTCCCCCTCGCCCTCGCGGCCGGCCTGTCCGTGTCCGGCGTACTGTCCTCGCAGGTGGCGCCCGTCATGACCTGGCCGCAGGCGATGGGCATGTGCGTGCTGTACGGCGTGGTCATCATGCTGCTGGTCGTCACCGGCCTACGCGAGATGATCATGAACGCGATCCCGCTGGCGCTGAAGCACGCGATCACCATGGGCATCGGCCTGTTCGTCGCGCTGATCGGCCTGGTCAAGGCCGGTTTCGTCCACCAGGGCACGGCAACTCCCCTCTCCCTCGGACCGACCGGCGAACTCGCCGGCTGGCCCGTGCTGTTGTTCGCCGCGACCCTTCTCCTGATCGTCATGCTCCAGGCGCGCGGCACCCCCGGCGCGATCCTCATCGGCATCGTCAGCGGTACCGTCCTTGCCGTCGTGCTCAACGCGACGGGCGTGATCGACCCGAAGCAATGGGCCGGCGGCGCACCGGAGTTGCACGGCAGCGCGGTGTCGATGCCGGACTTCTCGCTCCTCGGGGGCGTCGAGTTCGGCGGCTGGGGGAAGGTCGGGGCGATGACGGTCGGCATGATCGTGTTCACCCTCGTCCTCGCAGGCTTCTTCGACGCGATGGCGACGATCATCGGCGTCGGCACGGAGGCCGGGCTCGCCGACGACAAGGGCCGGATGCCGGGCCTGTCCAAGGCGCTGCTGATCGACGGCGCGGGCGGGGCGATCGGCGGCGTCGCCGGCGCGTCGGGCCAGACGGTCTTCGTGGAGTCGGCGACGGGCGTGGGGGAGGGTGCCCGGACGGGCCTGTCCTCCGTCGTCACCGGCCTGTTCTTCGCGGCCTGCCTCTTCTTCGCCCCGCTGACGGCGATCGTGCCCGGGGAGGTCGCGGCGGCAGCCCTGGTGGTGATCGGCGCGATGATGATGTCGAACGCCAGGCACGTCGACTGGGCAGACCGCGCCACCGCCGTCCCGGTCTTCCTGACCGTCGTGATCATGCCGTTCACGTACTCGATCACGGCGGGCGTCGCGGCCGGCGTGATCTCGTACGTCGCCATCCAGGTCGCGCAGGGCAGGGCTCGGGAGATCGGCGCCTTCATGTGGGCCCTGACAGGCATCTTCTTCGTCTATTTCGCCCTCCATCCTCTTGAGGGCTGGCTGGGCGTGCACTAGTCGAGCAGCCGAGCCCCGCAAGCCCTTCCGTACAATTGTTGTCGAGGAGACCGAGATGCTGGACATCGCCGAAGAACTGCACCGGTGGGTCGAGCAGGGGCGCGACTTCGCCGTGGCCACCGTGGTGGCCGTGAGCGGCAGTGGCCCCCGCCAGCCCGGTGCCGCCCTCGCGGTGGACACCGACGGCACGGCGATCGGCTCGGTCTCCGGCGGCTGTGTGGAGGGCGCGGTGTACGAGCTGTGCCAGCAGGCCCTGGCGGACGGCGAGTCGGTCCTCGAACGCTTCGGCTACAGCGACGACGACGCCTTCGCCGTGGGCCTGACCTGCGGTGGAGTCATCGACATCCTGGTGACGCCGGTACGGGCGTCGGCGCCGGTCCGTGCCGTGTTCGCCTCGGCTCTGGCCGCCGCCGCGAGCGGGGAGGCGGCGGCCGTGGCGCGGATCGCCTCCGGCCCGGGAGAGCTGCTGGGCCGCGCCCTGCTCGTCGGCCCGGACGGCTCGTACGAGGGTGGCTTCGGCGCCCACCCGGAGCTGGACCGCACAGTGGCCGCCGAGGCGCGCGCCCATCTCGACGCGGGCCGAACCGGCACCCTGGAGATCGGAGAGCGGGGCTCTCGTTGCGGAGCACCGCTCACGGTCCTGGTCGAGTCCTCGGTGCCGCCGCCCCGCATGATCGTGTTCGGCGCGATCGACTTCGCGTCGGCGCTGGCCCGCATGGGCAAGTTCCTCGGCTACCACGTGACGGTGTGCGACGCCCGCCCGGTCTTCGCGACGCCCGCCCGTTTCCCCGAGGCCGACGAGATCGTCGTCGAGTGGCCGCACCGGTACCTGGAACGGACGGCCGTGGACGCCCGTACGGTCCTGTGCGTCCTCACCCACGACGCCAAGTTCGACGTACCCCTGCTTCGGCTCGCACTGCGGCTGCCGGTGGCGTACGTCGGCGCGATGGGCTCCCGCCGGACCCACCTGGACCGGAACGAGCGGCTGCGCGAAGTCGGCGTCACCGAGCTGGAGCTGTCGCGGCTCAGGTCACCGATCGGGCTGGACCTCGGTGCTCGTACGCCCGAGGAGACCGCGTTGTCCATCGCGTCGGAGATCGTCGCCAACAGGCGTGGCGGGAGCGGGGTTTCGCTGACCGGGGCGCACACTCCGATCCACCACGACGGGACGTCCACGGCGCTGGGGCGGATCGGGTCGGTCGCCTGACGCTACTCGAACTCCGTTCGCAAATAGCCGAGTTGGACTTTACGGGTGGAGTTACGGATCGAGACCGGCTCCGACTCCCACCGCCTTCGGGCCGCCGAGGCCGAGCACTGGATCCGCGGTCGGGAGCCGACCCGGCCACTCTCCCCGGTGCGGCTCGGTCGTGACGCCCCGCGGTCACCGACCTGACCGGATTCCGCCGTCGCGCTGCTCCTCGAAGCAGACAGTCAGGTCGGGCCAGTGCTCGGACCACCGCGCCAGATCACCCTCGGTCGACGACCACCGCGAACGCAGGGCTTCGTCCGGCAGGAAGTGGACGCAGGTCCCCGTGGTCCCGTCTGCCTCGATGGGCTCCAGGTCGGTGACCGGGACGCCGTGCTCATAGCGCCGGCTCCAGGATCCGTCGAGGCGCCGGTTGGTATGAATCAGCCACTCGCTGAGGGCCGCGACGACGGACATGCCGCGACGCGGATGTCCGTCCGGGAGCCGCTCCGCCTCCGGGAGGTCGAAGAACCGAAGGTCCTTCGTGGCCATGACCGGCTTCTGCACCACCCGGCCATGTTCGTCGGCCCGGGTGTCGGTGCCCCGGCCGTCATCCTGCACCGACACCGAGCCGTCAGTGTGCAGCGTGACCACACACCGTCCGCCGCCCCGGCTCGCCGCCTCGTCAGCGGCGTAGGCGACGATCTCAAGAACCAGGTGTCCCGGCCCGCCCGGAGCGAACTCGGCGGATCCCTGGCGGATCCGAGAGAGATGGTCCGCGTCCACGAGGCCGGCCCAATCGTGCGTGGTGTTGACCCAGGAAGCTCTTGATCCATCCATCCGGCAAGTATCGGTCGGGGCTTTCCCCCGAGGTCGCCGAAATCAACCGCTCAGCCTCAGCAGCCGGTTCATCGCCCGCCCGAACACATACCGCGACGCCCCCGCCAGCGGACGGTCGAACAGGGACGGCAGCAGGGGTACCCGCAACTCCTCGCGCCAGATCACCCGCGAGCGGCCTCCCGGGCCCGGGCGCACCTCGATCTCCGCCCAGCCCAGGACGACCCGGCCGCGTTTCTCCAGGCGGCACACACCCGGGGCGTCGTCCGTCGGGGGCCGCCAGACGGTGACCTCCATACGGTCGTCGAAGGAGAGGGGGCCGACCCCCGAGCGGGCGACGAACACCGTGCCCTCGGCGGTCGGGGGCACGGTGAGCACCGTGACGCGGGTCAGCGGGACCACGGAGGCATGGCGGGACCACTCCGTGAGCCGCCTCCAGGCCTCGTCGAGGGGGAGCGGCACCGTACGTTCGAGGAGGAAGTTGACCACGGCACGATCGTAGGGAACCCGACGCGCGACACGGCACGTTCCGGGGTTCCGGCGCGCGTGTTCACAGTGGACTCACATGCCGCGCCGTGGTGAGGACGGTGGGAGCGGTGGACCCGGGGCGAGGATGTGCCCCGAGGACCGCTTCCGCCACCGCACGGCGTACGGCACCATGGGCGCGAGCTCGTGACCCGTGTGACCCGCACCACCGGCCGGAGGGCACCGCGTGGTCCGTCAACCGCACGACAGACTCGACGAGTTGATGAGCGACCCCTATCCGCACTACGCCCGAGCCCGTGACGCCGAGGGGCTGACCTTCGTCGCCGAACTCGACGCCTGGCTGGTCGCCCGGGACGCAGACGTACGCGAAGTGCTACGCCGCGCCGAGGACTTCTCCTCGGCCGGTGCGCTGCGCCCCGACGTCATGCCGGCGCCCGCCGCGCTCGCCGTGCTGGGCGGCGGCTTCGGCGGGCGGCCCGTCGTCGTCGGCGCGGACGGAACCCGGCACCAGGAGTTGCGGGCCCCGATCGTCAAGGGCCTCTCGCCCGCCCGGGTCGCCGCCGTCGTGCCGTACGCCGCCGAGCGGGCCGCCGCCCTGGTCGACGCGATCGTGAACGGTGACCACGGTCAGGTCGGTGAACACAAGGGCGGGCACGTGGAGTTGATGTCCGAGTACGCCCGCCGTCTGCCCGGAGAGGTCATCGGCAGGATCGTCGGACTCGACCCCGCCGACATCCCGGCCGTCGTGCACGGCGGATACCGCGCTGAGGAACTCCTCTTCCGCCCCCTGCCGGAGGACGAGCAGATCGCCGTCGCCCAGGACGTGGTGGCGACACAGCACATCCTCGACCGGTACGCCCGCGACCGGTACGCCGACCCCCGAGAGGACCTCTGCACGGACATCGTCACGTCGGTCACCGCCCCCAGCGACGGTGGCGGAGACGGTGACGGCAGTGCCGAACTCACCCTCGACCAGCGCCACGAGGTCGTCTCCCACCTCCAGAACCTGCTGATCGCCGGGCACCTCACCACCACCGCGCTCATCGGCACGACGGTCCTGCATCTGCTCCGGCACCCGGACCAGTGGGAGCTGCTGTGCGCTGAACCGGACCGCATCCCGGCCGCCGTGGAGGAGGCCGCCCGGTACGACACGGCGCTCCAGGGATTCCGCCGCGTCACCACCCGCCCGGTCACCCTCGCGGGCACCGAACTCCCGGCCGGGGCAACCCTGTTCGTCGCCTTCGGCGCCGCCAACCGGGACGGTGAGCGGTACCCGGGACCGGACGAGTTCGACATCACCCGCACCCCGGTCCGCCACCTCGCCTTCGGCTTCGGCGCCCATGCCTGCCCCGGCTCCCAGCTCGCCCGCGAACAACTCCGGCTCACGCTGCAGGAGTTGACCGGCCGCCTGCCGGGCCTACGACTGGCCGAGGATCACCCGGTCACGATGCGCCCGACGATGATCCACCGCTCTCCGCAGAGCCTGCGTCTGACCTGGTGACCAGGTGACCAGGTGACCTGTGCACGAGCCGGGTTCCCGTTCCGTTCCATGCGTCCGGCGTCCGGCGTCCGGCGTCCGGCGTCCGGCGTCCGGCGTCCGGCGTCCGGCGTCCGGCGTCCGGACCTTCGGCAGGGTCGTCGTCGAGGGGGCGGAACGTCTTAGCCCGCTCGGCCCAGTCCGACCGGCCCCGCCCCGGCGAAGTGACGTATCTCTGGGAGGAGGACGCATGCCGGCCCGCTGAGGAGGCGCTGTGGCGAGATCCCGAGTGACGATGTCGGCGGTGGCCGTGGGGTTCCTCCTGGGGGCGCTGGTGCCGACCGGAATCGCCACGGCCGCCGCCGCACCCACGCCCGAGGCCTGCACCGTCGGCACCGGCCCCTACCAGCAGGAGCTGGAGGAACATCTGAAGCTGCCCGCGGACGGCCGGCAGACGCCCGCCGACTGCGAGGCGATCCGCACCTTCCAGAGCCGCAACGGGGTGCGGCCCGCCGACGGTTATGCGGGTCTCACGACCTATCGCACGATGCTCGTCGTCGAGGCCCGCGCCAACCCGAACGCCGCCGGGAGGTGCCCGGTCCGCGCGTACCGCGTCGCCTGTGTCGATCTGACCCGGCAGCTGATGTGGGTCCAGACCGGAAGCCGGGTGGTGTACGCGCCCGTGCCCATCCGCTCGGGGCGGGACGGCAACGAGACCCGCACCGGCTGGTTCACCGTCTACTGGCGGGACCTCGACCACTACTCCGACCTGTACGACAACGCGCCCATGCCCTACTCCCAGTTCTTCAGCGAGGGCCAGGCATTCCACGGCACCCCCGGCGACCTGTTCTCCGGCGGCTCCCACGGCTGCGTCAATCTGCGCCTCGACGACGCCCAGCGGCTCTGGAACACCCTCGCCGTGGACGACGCCGTGTACGTGTGGGGTGTGAAGCCGGGTACGGAACGGAAGCTGAGGCCACAGTCGGCGGAGCCGGGGGAGTCCGGGGACGCGGTCACGCCAGCAGACGTGCCCCCAGGTCCTCGCCCGGAAGGGCACCCGGTAGGACGTACGCCACCGCCGAACCCCGGTGCTCGGTGAAGCGGCTCAGCTCGTCCGTCGCCGTCATCCGGTGCTGGACGCGCGTGAACAGCGCGGGATCCCGCATGAAGGCGAGGAACAGCAGGCCCCGGTCGTCGGGCCCGGCGTCGTAGCTGTAGCCCCGGCGCAGCATCCGCGCGCCCGCGTCCAGCCGGGGACTGGCCGCCCGTACGTGCGCTCCCAGCGGGATGATGTACCGCCCCTGCGGGGTCTTCGCGAAGATGTCCACGTCGTCGTGCTCGTGCCGCCGTCCCAGGGGCGCCCCGCTCGCCCGGTGCCGCCCGATGATCCGCTCCTGCTGGTTCGTGCCGAGCGCCCCGAACCCGGCCACGTCGATGTGGACACGCCGTACGACGAGGAACGTGGCGTCGTCGGACCACACCCAGCGCTCGCACTCCTCGGGTGTCGGGTTCTCCGTGCCGTCCTTGAAGCCGATCAGGTTGCGCGGTGTCTGCCCGGCCGGGGTCGGCGGCAGGAACCCGGTCTGCCGCCAGCGCGGGCGCAGCGTGTCGCCCGCCAGCCGGGTCAGCGCGCTAGCGGCGGCCGTCGTGACGCGCGGGTCGTCGGCGCAGAGCTGGAGCAGCAGATCGCCGCCGCCGTACGCGGGGTCGAGCCGGTCGTCGGGGAACGGCGGCAGCTCACGCAGCGCGGGCGGCGCGGCGACGCACAGAAGGCGGGGGAGCCGGGGACCGATCGCCACGGTCGCGGTGAGCCGGGACCTCCCGGCGCCCCCGATCTCCTTGATCTCCTTCGCCTGTGCGGGACTTGGGGGCGAGAGTTCACCGTCGAGGACCTCCGCCAGAGCCCGCGTCCACCGCCCGAACACCTCCCGCAGGGCACGCACGCCGCCCGCTCCCCGTACCGCCGGGGCGAGGTCGTACGCCGTGACGAGAGCGGCGGTCTGCTGGGGGGTCGTCACGCCGGCCTGGCGCGGGCCCCGGAAGCGGAACCCCGGCGGGCCCGCGGCGGCGGGACGGGAGCGTGTGTCGCCGGAGCACGCGGAGGCGGACGCGGCAAGGGTGCCGAGGGCTGCGGCGCGGGTCAGGACATCCCGGCGAGCGGGGGCCGACGCGCCGTCGGGCGTGGGAAAAGCGTCATGTGCTGTCATAAGAGTGAAAGGGACGATACATCTGCGATCGTGCCAAACATTCTCATTCCGCGAATCAGGCGATCCGTGTCCCGGCGGACCATCTCCCGGGGCCTGCTCGTCGCCGTCTGCCTCCTCACCGGCGCCACCGCCTGTACGGGTTCCTCGCCCCGGGGCTCCGGCGGGGCCGCGCCCGCCTCGGTCGTCCGGGTACCGCAGGACACCAACTCCCTTCAGGACGCGGTCGACCGGGTCGGCGAGGGCGGTCTCGTCCTGGTGTCGCCCGGCGTCTACCGGGAGAGCGTGACCGTCTCGAAGGCGCGGGTCGTGCTGCGCGGCCTCGACCGCTCCCGGGTGGTCGTCGACGGGGAGTTCGAGCGCGCCAACGGCATCACCGTGACCGGCGCGGGCTCCGTCGTGGAGAACCTGACCGTCCGCAACAACCTCGCCAACGGCGTTCTGTTCACCGGCGTGACCGACGAGTCCGCCCTGCGGGCGGGCCGCGCCGGTGGCTCGGCGTACGACCCCCTCGACACTGTCAGGTTCCCCCCACTGAAGGGCTTCCGGGCCTCCTACGTCACCGCGTACAACAACGCGCTGTACGGCATCTACGCCTTCGACGCCCGCAGCGGGATCATCGAGCACTCCTACGCCTCCGGGCACGCCGACTCCGGGATCTACGTCGGCCAGTGCCGCCCCTGCGACACCGTCGTGCGGCACAACACCGTCGAGCACAACGCGGTGGGCCTGGAGGTCACCAACGCCTCCGAACGGCTCTATCTGCTGGGCAACCGGGCACGCCGCAACCGGGTCGGCCTGACCCTCAACTCCAACGACCTGGAGGCGCTCGGCCCACAGCACGGCGCCGTCGTCGCGGGCAACGCGCTCACCGACAACAACGACGACGCCAGTCCCGAGCAGGCCGACGGCGGCTTCGGGATCGGCGTCGGGGCGGGCGGCGGGCGCGCCAACGTCCTGGAGCGCAACCTGATCAGCGGCAACAGGTCGGCCGGGGTGCTGCTGAGCGACGTACAGGGCTATCCGGCTCGTGCCAACACCGTGCGCGCCAACCGGGTCACCGGCAACGGCACCGACCTGGTCCTGGCCACCGGCACCCCGGCCGGCAACTGCTTCACCGGCAACGGGGAGTCGGTGACGAGCCCGGCGAGACTCCCCCGGGAGGCGAGCTGCGCAAAGGGCACCCGGGGTGCCACGCGGACGGAGCCGGACACCGGGCTGGTCCGCGATCCACTGGGCCACCCGACCCCCGTCCAGGCACCCCCGGGCATCTCCTTCCAGGACGTACCGCCCCCGCCGAGCCAGCGGTCGATGCCACAGGCTGGTACAACTCCGGCGCAAGCGGCAGTAGGCCTACCCGGCAAGGTGACCCCG
This sequence comes from Streptomyces sp. SID12488, assembly GCF_010548275.1. Taxonomy (GTDB): domain Bacteria; phylum Actinomycetota; class Actinomycetes; order Streptomycetales; family Streptomycetaceae; genus Streptomyces. The sequence continues at coordinate 71,870 of NZ_JAAGLT010000029.1, read as the reverse complement.
GGTGAGTTCAAGTTGCCGGGTACGACATAAGGGGCGCGGGGCTGTATCGATGTGCGGCTCCGCCGCGTGGGCGCGACAAGCCACAACGCACCCGCAGCCGCCACACCACCCTCACCGCTCCCCCCATGGCGCGCCCGGCAGAACAACCCCCCGCACCCGAACCCCACCCAGATCCAGAGTGACAGTCCGACCCTCGCCGAGATCCACCCGAACGCGCCGCATACCCCCCTCCTCGTCGATCCAGTACGACAGGGGAGAGCGGTCGCGGCGAGGGCCGGCCGGGGACGCGGACGCGTTCGGACGGGGCCGCGGCCCCGAGAAGACGTCGTAGCGCCGACCGTCCACGCGCTCGTCGCGCAACCGCAACGGCCCCGACTGCGCGAGCAGCTGCGCGTTGTCGGGCCGGTCGGCGCCCAGCGACAGGGCCAGTTTCAGGGCGGTGTCGAGCGGCGCGGCGCCGAACGCGCGGCGCGTCCACGCCGTCGGCTTCAGGCGCTCCGCCGCGCGCAGCGCACCCTTGGCGGCAGCCGTGGGGGACCCGTCGGCGACCGCCAGCCCGCTCTGGTCCCAGGCGAGCAGACCGCCGTTCGGGCGTCCGTCGCCCGTCACCTCGTACCACCCGACAGCCCGGTGTCTGCGGTGGTCGACGACGGCGCGCACCACGGCCGTGCCGTCACCCGACGCCGTGTGGACGGTGATCTCCGAAGGGCTGATCCGGTACGTACGGAAGCGGGCCAGGGCCAGGCGCTGGGCCTCGTCGGCGGAGAGGGGCCGGGGGCCGGCATCGCCACCGCCGGTGAGGAGGAGGCCGGCGCAGGCCGCCGCCGTGAGGATCCCCGCCGCCCACCAGGCCCGCCGTACCCTTCGCTTCCTTGGCGTCCTCGGTGTCTTCTCGGTCGTGCCGCTCCTGATGCGTCGCATGGGACGTCTCTACATGCGGGCGGGCCGCGTACCGGTCGACACCGGTACGCGGCCCGCCCCGCGTCACCCTCCCGGGTGCGCGGCCGTCACCCCACTGGGCAGGGCGTCAGCACCTCTTGCCCTTGCACGGCTCTCCGCGCTTGTTGGCGATCTTCACGATCAGCCCTTCGGTGCCCGTACCGTTGGCCAGGGTCAGCCGGTAGGGGCCGAAGACCGGGTTGTCCGGCAGGACGTAGCCCTCGGGGACGTCCTTCTCCACGAGGTAGTACGTCCCGATCCGGTTGCCGTCGAAGGAGCACTTGCCCGTCCGGCCGGTGACACAGTCGCCGGCCATCCGGTCCTTGCTGGCGCCGTTTCGCTGGAGGCCGGTCTTGCCGTTGCTGTCGAACCACAGCTGGAAGACCGCGCCGCGCAGCGGCTTGTCGGTCTTCTTGTCGGTCTTGACGACCGTCAGCGCCAACTCCTTGACCAGGCCCGCGTCGAGGGTGAGGTCCTCGTGGTTGCCCGGGCCGAGGGTGACCACCGGGGAGCAGCCGCCGGTCGGATCGACGACCGAGTCGTCACCCGTCCCGCCCGCGTTCTGCCTGGTCCACAGGTAGCCGCGCGGACTGCGGAAGCAGACCTTGTAGCGCCCGTCGGGCAGGTCGGCGAACAGGTACTTCCCGGCCGCGTCCGTCCTGGTGGTCTTGATCACGTCACCGGTGGCGGGGTCGATCAGCTCGACCGTGACGTCCTTGGCGCCGGGCTCGCCCCGGTCCTGGATGCCGTTGCCGTTGGTGTCGTACCAGACGTAGTCGCCCAGCTTGTTGATCGAACCGACCAGCCCCGCGTCGATCGTGTGGTTGACGTTGCCGGGGTCGCCGACGGTGACCGTGGTCCGGCCCGCCGAGTCGACGTTCGAGTCGAGCGCACGGTCGGAACCGGCACCCTGCTGGGTCCACTTCAGCTCCGCCATGGTCGGGGAGCCGGGCAGCGTCGACGGGTTGATCCCGCTGTAGTCGAAGGTGGCCGTGTAAGCCGTGTTCGGCTTCAGGCCGTCCGCCGTGCCCAGGTAGTACTCGCCGTTCGCGTCGGTCGTGGTGGTCAGCGCAGGCCCGGTCGGCGGGGTCAGCGTGACGCGGACGCCCGCTACGGGCGGCTCGGACGGATCCTGGATGCCGTTGCCGTTCGAGTCGTACCAGACTCGGTTGCCGATCTGGACGGGCGCCTGGTCGCAGACGAGCTCCAGGTCAGCGAGACCGTTGGCCTTGCCGAACAGGTTCTGGCGCTGGGCGAGGTCGTTGTCCCAGGTCGCCTGGACCATCAGGTTGCCCTGGACCGCGCCGCTGTCCGCGGTCCAGCTGCGGACGCCCTGCTCGTAGGCGTTGATCGGGTCGTAGACCGTGCCCCACAGCTTGTCGCCGTTCGGCTGGAGTGCCGTGGCGCCCTGGCCGACCTGGTCGTGGACCGCGTCATTGAGGACCGTGGAGTCGGCGTAGAACTCGCCGCCGCCCGGGCCCTCGGTGTTGTCCGGAAGATTGCCTTTCAGCGAACCGCAGGAGCCGTTGTTCTCCAGCGTGTACGTCGTCCCGGACTTGCAGGCGCGCAGCACGTCGCCGGCGGCGATACCGGTGAGCAGCCGTTCGGTCGTGCTGTTGTAGGCGTAGGTGCTGGACCCCGTCATGTCGCCGAAGCGGTCGCGGTAGCCGAGTACCAGGTCGCCGTTGTCGGCGATCTCGATGTTGGACAGCATCGGCTGCGGGGCGGAGATGAAGGAGTGCGTCTCGGTGCCCGGTACCCGCTCGTTCCAGGCCTCCCATGCGCCGCTCATCACCTGGCCGACCGTGGACGGCTTGGTGCAGCGGTAGTCGGTGTTGCCGGGGTTCAACGGGAGGAACCGGTAGGCGCACCCGCGCGGGTAATCCAGCGCGTGCGTGAAGATCTCACTGAACGCGCCGTTCGTGAACTCGTAGACGTGCGAGCTCAGTTGCCCCGGGTCGCCCCACTGGAGGTCCGAGGTGACGGTCGTCTCCGCCCCACACACCCCGCCGACCAGGACGCGCTTGCCGCGCACACCGAGGCCGTACGGGTGCCACTGGCCGACACAGGCCCGCGGCCTCGGGATGTCGTACGACGTCTGCGTGCCGGGCGTGACGGAGTCGCCGGAGCCCGTGATGGCCACGCTGTACAACTTGGAGTCGTTGAGGTTGACCGCGTACAGCGTCTTTCCGTCGCCGGAGACGTCGACGTCACCGATGCCCTCGCGGCCGACCTTGCTGTAGACGGCGTTGTCGTGCAGCCAGTTGTCGGTGGTCTCGTGCGCGGTGAGTGTGCCGGGCAGCGTGACGAAGGTGTCGACAGCGTTGGCGGTGCCGAACTGGCGGTAGATCGTGTTGGTGGCGCCCGCCGGACCGTAGGCCGTGTGCCGCTTGACCAGGGTTCCCATGTACTTGTTGCCGGTGCGGTCCACGCCGATGCCGAACACGGCCTGCTGCTTCGTGTTGTCGGTCAGCTGGGTGACACCCCCGTAGGTGTTACCGGTGAAGCCCCCGCCGAAGGACACCAGGCCCTTGTGCGTGTCGGGGGCATCCCCCTTGGTGAGGTTGCAGGTGACCAGGGTCGGGTTCTCCTGGCAGTAGAGGCTGGGATCCCAGAATCCGGTGGTGTACGTGACGTTCGTACCGCCGGAGACGTCGACGAAGCCGACGTTGCTGCGGATGACGTCGGCGCCCGTGCCCAGGCCCGCGACGGCGGGGGAGAGGTTGGCGGGGGCCGGGTTGGTGACCTGGACGCGGTACTTGCCGCCGGTGAGTTCGGTCGTGGCCGCGAAGGTGGCCGTGCCGTTGGCCGCGGTCGTCACGGTCCGGACCTGTCCGGCGTCGTCCGTCAGGGTGACCTTGACGCCGGCGAGGCCCGGCTCCAGCACACTGTCGTACGCGCCGTCCGCGTCCACCTCGGTGACGACCCGCACGGTCAGGGTGCCGTCACTGTTGGCGGCGGCCCGCGCGGTCGAGGCGAGCGGGCCGAGCCCGGTGGCCGCGACGGCCGGTGAACCGGTCGCGACCAGCGCAAGACTCAGACCGGTAAGACCGGCCAGCCGTCTCCGCCGTCCCGGCGGAGCGTCGTGCGGGCGCCGGCGCGAGGCGCCGACGCCGGGTTCTGCTCTGAACACTGTGTCCTCGTCTCGTGGAGCGAACACCCCTATTGAGCTATGTATGGGATCGGTGAAGAAGATCGAATCGGCCCGTTCGGAGGAAAAGGTGGATTATCGGACGGGTCGGGCGGAGCCATCAGAGTTGTGGCGGACGTCGCCGGGGTGATCTCGCGGGTGCGTATGGGTTCCGTCAAGAGCGGGTGAGCGGCCGTATGGGAGCCGTCAACGGGGGCCGGATCCCGCCACGGAGGCGCTTTGCTCGGACTGTCCGAACCGATCCACACCTCACGTCTCGCTAGGAGCTCGCGATGGCCGATCTGGCCTTCGTCGTCATCACGATCGCGGTGTTCGCGCTGGTGGCTCTCGCCGCCAAGGGGGTGACGAAGCTGTGACCGCCGAGAACATCGTCGGCCTCGTCGTGGCCGTCGCCCTGCTGGGCTATCTCGTCCTCGCCCTGATCTTCCCGGAGAGGTTCTGAGCCACGTCATGGGTCCCGTACTCGCCGGCGTGCTCCAACTGCTCGCCCTCATAGCGGCACTGGCGCTCGCCCATGTCCCCCTCGGCAACTACATGGCCAAGGTCTACTCCTCCGACCGGCACTGGCGCGTCGAGAAGTGGATCTACAAGGGCATCGGCGCCAACCCGGACACGGAGATGCGCTGGCCCGCGTACCTGCGCGGTGTCCTCGCGTTCTCGGCCGTGGGTGTCCTGTTCCTCTACCTGCTCCAGCGGCTCCAGGGCGTCCTGCCCGGCTCGCTCGGCTTCTCCTCGATCGACCCGGACCAGGCGTTCAACACGGCCGTGTCCTTCGTGACCAACACCAACTGGCAGTCCTACTACGGCGAGCAGGCCATGGGCCACGTCGTGCAGACCGCCGGTCTCGCCGTCCAGAACTTCGTCTCCGCCGCCGTCGGCATCGCCGTCGCGGTGGCCCTCGTACGCGGGTTCGCCCGCTCACGCACCGGAGAGTTGGGCAACTTCTGGTCCGACCTGGTGCGTGGTGTCGTACGCATCCTGCTGCCGTTCTCCGTCGTCGTCGCGGTCGTGCTGGTCGCGTGCGGCGTCATCCAGAACTTCTCCGGCATCCATGAGGTCGGCCAGTTCATGGGCGGGTCGCAGCAGTGGAACGGGGGCGCTGTCGCCTCGCAGGAGGCCATCAAGGAGATCGGTACCAACGGCGGCGGCTACTTCAACGCCAACTCCGCGCACCCCTTCGAGAACCCGACGCCGTTCACCAACCTGCTGCAGATCTTCCTGCTGCTGGTGATCCCGTTCGCGCTGACCCGCACCTTCGGGGTCATGGTCGGCTCGGTCAGGCAGGGCTACGCGATCCTCGCGACCATGGCCACCATCTGGGTCGGCTTCGTCGCCCTGATGATGTGGAGCGAGTTCGCCCACCACGGGCCGGCGCTCCAGCTCGCCGGGGGCGCGATGGAGGGCAAGGAGACCCGGTTCGGGGTCGGAGCCTCCTCCATCTACGCGGTGTCGACCACACTGACGTCCACGGGGGCGGTGGACTCCTTCCACTCCTCGTTCACCGGGCTCGGCGGCGGCATCACCATGCTCGGCATGATGCTGGGCGAGATCGCGCCCGGCGGCACCGGCTCGGGCCTCTACGGCATGCTGATCATGGCGGTCATCGCGGTGTTCATCGCCGGTCTCATGGTCGGCCGTACGCCCGAGTACCTCGGCAAGAAGATCGGCACCCGCGAGATCAAGTTCGCGGCCTGCTACATCCTCATCACCCCGGCCCTGGTGCTCGTCTTCACCGCCGCCGCCATGGCGTTGCCGACTCCCGGCAACTCGATGACCAACAGCGGGGCGCACGGCTTCTCCGAGATCCTCTACGCCTACACCTCCGCGTCGAACAACAACGGCTCCGCCTTCGCCGGGCTGAACGCGGACACCCAGTGGTTCAACACCACGCTGGGGCTGGCCATGGTCCTGGGCCGCTTCCTGCCGATGGTGTTCGTCCTGGCGCTGGCCGGTTCACTGGCCGAGCAGCAGCCGGTGCCGGTCACCGCGGGCACTCTGCGGACCGAGAAGCCCCTGTTCACGGGTCTGCTGGTGGGCGCGATCCTCATCATCACCGGTCTGACCTACTTCCCGGCGCTGGCGCTGGGTCCGCTGGCCGAGGGGCTGGCGTCATGACGACCGAAGCCACTGGCGCAACCGAAACAACTGACGCAACCGAGCAAGAGGACGCGATGTCCACAGCCACTCCGACCCGGGCGCCGCACAACGACGTACCCACCGGGCACAAGCCCGCCGAGAGCCGTGTCGGCGCGGGCCTCTTCGACCCCGGGCAGCTGCTGAGGTCGCTGCCGGACGCCTGCCGCAAGCTCGACCCGCGGGTGATGGTCAAGTCTCCCGTGATGTTCGTGGTGCTGGTCGGGTCCGTGCTGACGACGGTCTTCTCCTTCAAGGACCCGGGCGACTGGTTCGGCTGGACCATCAGCGCCTGGCTCTGGCTGACCGTGATCTTCGCCAACCTGGCGGAGGCGGTCGCCGAGGGCCGCGGCAAGGCCCAGGCGGACACGCTGAGGAAGGCCAAGACCGACACGGTCGCGCGGCGGCTCATCGGGGATGGGAACGGGAACGGCGAGGAGCAGGTGCCCGGTACCGAGCTGCGCATCGGCGACCGCGTCGTCTGCGAGGCCGGCGACATCATCCCGGGGGACGGTGACGTCGTCGAGGGTGTGGCGTCCGTCGACGAGTCGGCCATCACCGGGGAGTCGGCGCCGGTCATCCGGGAGTCGGGCGGCGACCGGTCGGCCGTGACCGGCGGTACGAAGGTGCTGTCCGACCGGATCGTCGTCAAGATCACGACGAAGCCCGGCGAGACCTTCATCGACCGCATGATCGCTCTGGTCGAGGGCGCGGCCCGGCAGAAGACACCGAACGAGATCGCGCTGAACATCCTGCTCGCCTCGCTGACCATCGTCTTCCTGCTGGCCGTGGCGACCCTGCCGCCGCTCGCGGACTACGCGGGCACCCATCTGACGATGGTCGTACTGGTGGCGCTGCTGGTCTGTCTCATCCCGACCACCATCGGCGCGCTGCTCTCCGCGATCGGTATCGCGGGCATGGACCGGCTGGTGCAGAGGAACGTGTTGGCGATGTCCGGCCGGGCGGTCGAGGCCGCCGGTGACGTCTCCACGCTGCTGCTGGACAAGACGGGCACCATCACGCTCGGCAACCGCCAGGCCGCCGAGTTCGTGCCGGTGGCGGGGGCGACGGAGGCCGAGGTCGCGGACGCCGCCCAGCTGTCCTCGCTGGCCGACGAGACGCCCGAGGGGCGGTCCATCGTCGTGCTGGCGAAGGAGCGGTACGCGCTGCGCGAGCGCCACCAGGGCGAGCTGGCCGGTGCCGAGTGGATCGCCTTCACCGCCCAGACCCGGATGTCGGGCGTGGACGTGGACGGCAGGAAGATCCGCAAGGGTGCCGCCGGATCGGTCGTCGCCTGGGTGAAGGAGCAGGGGGGTGTGGTGTCCGAGGACGCCGGAACGCTCACCGACCGGATCTCCCGGGCGGGCGGCACACCGCTGCTCGTGGCCGTCGAAGACACCGACGGGGCAAGGGTGTTGGGCGTCATCCACCTCAAGGACGTCGTCAAGGAGGGCATGCGGGAGCGGTTCGACGAACTGCGCCGCATGGGCATCAGGACCGTCATGATCACGGGCGACAACCCGCTGACCGCCAAGGCCATCGCCGAGGAGGCGGGCGTCGACGACTTCCTCGCCGAGGCCACCCCCGAGGACAAGATGGCCCTCATCAAGCGGGAGCAGGCGGGCGGCAAGCTGGTCGCGATGACCGGTGACGGGACGAACGACGCGCCCGCGCTCGCCCAGGCCGATGTCGGTGTCGCGATGAACACGGGCACGTCGGCCGCGAAGGAGGCCGGCAACATGGTCGACCTCGACTCGAACCCGACGAAACTGATCGAGATCGTCGAGATCGGCAAGCAACTCCTCATCACTCGGGGCGCGTTGACGACGTTCTCCATCGCCAACGACGTCGCGAAGTACTTCGCGATCATCCCGGCGCTGTTCGCGGCCGTCTACCCGGGCCTCGACAGGCTCAACATCATGAACCTGTCCTCGCCCGACTCCGCGATCCTCTCCGCCGTCATCTTCAACGCGCTGATCATCATCGCGCTGGTGCCGCTCGCGCTGCGGGGCGTGCGGTACAAGCCGATGAGCGCGGACCGGATGCTCCGCCGCAACCTCGGGATCTACGGCATCGGCGGCCTGGTCGCCCCCTTCATCGGCATCAAGATCATCGACCTGCTGATCTCCCTCATCCCCGGCATTGGGTGACGTCATGAACAACTCGGTTACGAACACTGCCCGGTTGCTGGGAGCGGGGCTGCGCGCCCTGCTGGTGTTGACCGTGCTCACAGGTGTGATCTACCCGCTGGCCGTCACAGGTGTTGCCCAGGCGGTCTTCCCGGGCAAGGCGAACGGCTCGGAGATCAAGTCCGAGGGGAAGGTGGTGGGTTCCTCACTGATCGGTCAACAGGGCTACGACCTGGACTATTTCCAGTCCCGCCCGGCCAACGGCCTGGGTGTGAACTCGGTCAACACGCAGTACAAGCTGATCCTGTCCGGCGCGACGAACCGCTCGGCCGACAACCCCGACCTGATCAAGTGGGTCAAGGAGGCCAAGGCCAAGGTCGTCAAGGACAACTCGACCGCCGACTACAAGGTCAGGCCGTCCGACGTACCCGCCGACGCGGTCACGTCCTCCGGCTCCGGCCTGGACCCGGACATCTCCCCGGCCTACGCCGAACTCCAGGTCCACCGGATCGCCGAGCGTGACGGTCTGTCCGTCGCCCGGGTGCGGAAGCTGGTCGACGACCACACGGAGGGCCGCACCCTCGGGTTCATGGGTGAGCCCCGGGTCAACGTCCTCGAACTCAACATCGCCCTCAGGGAACTGATCAGGGGCCAGTGATTCCGTGATGACCCGGGTGCTGGTCGTGGACGACGACCCCCAGCTCGTACGAGCACTCGTGATCAACATGCGGGCACGCCAGTACGGAGTGGACGCGGCGCCCGACGGCACCACGGCCCTCCGGCTGGCGGCGGCCCGTCGGCCGGACGTCGTGTTACTGGACCTGGGCCTGCCCGACATGGACGGTGTCGATGTCATCAGGGCGCTGCGCGGCTGGACCCGCGTACCGATCCTGGTGCTGTCGGCGCGCCGGTCGTCCGACGAGAAGGCGGCGGCGCTGGACGCGGGCGCCGACGACTACCTCACCAAGCCGTTCGGCATGGACGAACTCCTGGCCAGACTGCGGGCTGCCGTCCGCCGCACGGAAGAAGTCCCGTTCGCGCCCGGGACGACGGTCGTCACGACCGACGACTTCGTCATCGACCTGCGTGCCAAGAAGGCCACGCGGGCCGGCCGGGACATCCGCCTCACCCCCACCGAATGGCACCTGCTGGAGATCCTGGTGACCAATCCGGGGCGCCTCATCAGCCAGAGGCACCTGCTCCAGGAGGTGTGGGGCGCCGCCCGGCGCAGCGGGTCCAACCATCTGCGCGTCCACATGGCCCAACTCCGCCGAAAACTGGAGTCGGACCCCGCGCATCCGCGCCACCTGATCACCGAGCCGGGGGCGGGGTACCGGTTCGAGTTCTGACGGGCGCGGGCGGGTGCGCGGGTGCGCGGGTGCCTGAACGGTACGGGCCTACGGACGTCGGTTCGCTGTCCGGGGCACGCGGCCGATCATGCTCGGGCCCTCCGCGCGACGGTCACCTCCGCCCGGAGTGCCGTCACGGGGTTCGCGACGTCGTCGGGCGTGACCTGCGCATCCAGGGTGGGCGCGCAGCGACTGGTGGGCCCGGCCGAGGATACGGCCGCGGACATCGGCGACGACCGTGGACGCGCCCGAGGCGGTGATCTGCGCGGCGGCCAACAGGGCTTGTGCGGCCCGCAGTTCGCACCGCCGGGCGGGACGGCGGCTCGCACACCCGTTGGCCGGCATACGCTCCGACTCCGTCACCCGGCGGCTCGGCCGACACCGCCAACGCCCGCGGGATCGCTGAGGTGTTGGCGCGTCGGACGACACTCTGATCGAGGCTGGCCGTTCGTGCCGTTCGTCCCGGACATCAGCGTGCCTCCCCCACCTCGGGCACGGCCCGTACGACGGGATCGAACACGCCTGTGGTGTCGGCGACGAGGGCCGCGTCCGGCCGACCGTACTCGCGCGCCGGATCACCCGCCCCACCGGTCGCCCGTGCCCACTCCGGCGCCAGGCCGTGGACGAAGCCGACCAGATCGGCGTGCATCGCGGCGGCCAACTCCACGGGTGGGTGGGGCCCGAGTGCCTGCGCGCTGCCCGGCGCGTCGAGCAGGTCGAAGAAGAAGGGGATGTCGACGCAGTGCCCGGCGCCCCCGAGTACGGGGGAGGGCCACTCGAAGGAGTACAGCCAGGTACCGGCGCCGCCGTCGCGGCGAGCGGCGGCAACGCGTGGGCCGACGGCCCGGAACAGGGTGTCCGTCACCCGGGTGCCCGCCGCGCGGGCGGCGGCGAGTTCGGCCGGACTGTACGGGCTCGGATGCGGGTTCTCCGGGGCGGCACCGCAGTCGAACTCGTCGCCCGTCGCACCGAGCAGCAGAGGCACGTCGTGTCCGTGGCCGGAGAGTCCTTCGATGACGGACACCGGCAGGACGTCGTCGCCGATCACCGGCCCCAACGGGAGTATGTCGTCGCCGAGTTCGTCCCGCAGGTCGATGACGGCCCGCTGGAGTTGCTCCACGCCGAGGCTGCCGAATCCGGCTCGCGCGGGCGGCACCCCGACCTGCTCCCCGAGCCGTTCGACGAACCGGCGGGCCGGCTCCCGCTCCCCTTCGACGAGGACGCCGGAGATGCTGACCGCGCGCTGGAAAAGGCCGTGAGCGGCCGGCGACGAGAGCAGCGCGAGTACCGCCGCGCCCCCGGCCGACTGACCGGCGAGGGTGACCCGGCCGGGATCACCGCCGAACGAGCCGATGTTCTCCTGGACCCAGTCCAGTGCGAGCAGCAGGTCACGCAGCCCGAGGTTGGTGGGTACGTCGTCCAGCGGGGCGAATCCGTCGACGCCGAGCCGGTAGCCGACGGTGACGCAGACGACGCCGTCCCGTGCGAAGGAACGGCCGTCGTACCAAGGACTCGCCGGGCTGCCCGCGAGGAAGCCGCCGCCGTGGATCCACACCAGGACCGGGCAGGGCGCCGCGTGACCGCCGGCCGGTGCGGGAGCGACGACGGAGAGGTTCAGGATGTCGTCGCCGGGCACCGACGGCTCCGGCACGGTGGTCGTGGCGAACAGGGGCACGCGTTGCGAGGTGGGCCCGTGCCGGGACGCGTCGAACGGCCCCGGGAACCGGCCGCGTCGGATCGGCGCCGCGAACCGCCTTACTCCGGTGGGTGGTTGGGCGTACGGGATGCCGAGGAAGCGCTGCACGGGCCCGATGCGCCGGCCGACGACTGGGCCGGCGGGGGCGGGGGCGTGGACGGTGACCGGGATACCGGCGATGTGGTGGATGTGGTGGATGCGGTCGATGGGGGGTCACCGCTTCCCGATCCGGAGATGCCCCGTACGAAGGAGCGCTGGAGGACCCCGTGGGCGCGATGTGGCCTGTGAGGCTGATGGCGAGAAAGCTATGAGCGGGGCATTTCGGCCGGGTGGCGGACCCGTCACGAATAATTTCGGAACTTGTAGCCAAATCGATCCGTCATGAATTGCAGCATTTGCGCATTTCCGCTCACGGCTCACGGCTTATGGTTCACGGCTGCGCTCGTGCCGAAAACGGGTGGCGGGTGAGGGAGGCGAGCGTTACCGTCTCGGACGATGACTACCAACTCCCTTCACAGATCGGGGGTCCCGTCCGCGCAAGGTGAGTGCTGATGCTCACTGAGAACGCGTATGGGGACACCCACCTCTCTTACTGGCCGCGCGTACGAGAGTTCGCCGTGCCGCCGTCCATGATCGCGACCGCGACGGCCCGCCGCCTGGCCGGGGACTGGGCGGGTGCGTGTGCCGCCGCCGGCGTCGATGTCGATCTGAACCTACGGTCCGTGGCATGCGCCCACGGCCGGGAACTCGCGGAGCAACTCCGCGCCGATCTACGTCACTTGGTGCCCGACCTGCTGCGCTGGCATCTGCCGAGGATCGCCCCCGACGGGCTGTTGCGCCCGGGACTGACCATCGGCCTGGCCCGGTACGACGCCTCTGGGCGGGCCGGCGCCCACCCGGTGCACCTCGTGGCCCGCACCGCACCGGCCTGGGCGGATGCCGGCCAGCGGATCAGCCTCACGCTGTGGGACGGATCCCACGCGGACGCGGGCGCCCACCGCTCCGCGCATCCGCACCCCAGCCGGCGGTTCCGCCTCGATCTGCACCGCCACCTGTGGGACGCGCGCAGAACCGATGAACTGCGAGCCCGGTCCGGCGCGGACCGGCCGCCCGGCGGCGACTGTCCGGTGCCGTCGGCCCCGGATCTCCTGGCGCAGCTGCCGCAGGGGCGTCGCTGTGCCGTGGATCGGTGGGCGGCCGAGGCCCGGCTGCTGCTCGACGCCGACGGGCGGTCCACCGGTGCCGGGGCGGGCGCGGGCACCGACACCGGCACGGGTATCGGAACGGGCGCCGGCTCCGGCACAGGCGTGGGCTCCACCAGCTCCGGATCCGGCACGGGCACGGGCCTCGCCTCCGGCTCCGGAACGGGCGTTGGTTCCGGCACAGGCGTGGGCTCCACCAGCTCCGGTACCGGCGTTGTCACGGGCACGGGCACGGGCACCGTCACGGGCACGGGCCTCGCGTTCGGCTCCGGCATGGGCCCCGGCGCGGGTATGGGCCCCAGTTCCGGTTTCGGCACGGGAAGGGGATCCGGATCAGGTTTCGGCGCGGGGGTCGGCCCCGGGTTAGGTTCCGGCCCGGGCACGGGTTTTGGTATCGGCCCCGGAATGGGTGCTCGCCCCGGCACGGGCCTGGGCACCGGTGTGGGAATCGGCCCCGGAACCAGCACGGGTACCGTCATCGTGCGGGTCGGGGCCCGGCAACGGCTGCTGCTGGATCTCGTCGCGACCCCGGACGGCGGCGGGCCGCCCACGCTGCGGATCTCGCGGGCGCCCACAGGCGGCCGGACCTCCGCACTGCCGGTCCTGCCCGACGCGGCGACCTGGGTGCTGCCCGACCTGGAACTCATCCGCGCCGGCGCGATCGAGCTGGACCGGCTGCACCCGCTGGTCGCCTCGGCACTCGCACCGCACCGTCCGCCGACCGGTCCACCCCGGGACCCGGACCGCGCCGGTGAGCCGCGCCTGGTGGAATGCCGGGGCGCCCGGCACCGGATCGGCCTGGTCGACGGGGCGCTCGCCCCGCTGGACCACGACCCGGCCGAGATCCGCCGGGAAGAACTCCTGGCCGAGCTGACCGGTACGCCACTGCCCTGCCTGCGAGCCATCGACGAGGCCCACCGTCACCCGGACTGCCTCACCGGCGTCCGCGAACGCCTGGACCACGGCGACATCGCCGGCGCGCTGGCCGTCGTAGAAGGCCTCCTCGGCCCCGACGCGGTGCTGCGCGGCGGCGCCCTGCGTGACGAGCTGGAAAGTGCCGCCGAGCGACGGATCATCTACGGCCTGTTCAGGGCGGGCCTGACCGGCCCCGGACCCGGGTCCGGATTCGACGGCTTCCGCACGGACGGCGGCCGTACCCGCGACCACCGCTCCCGCCCGCGCCAGGCGACGTTCCGCTGACCTGGGGACGCCCGTCCCCACCCCCCTCGGCATCCACTCATCACGAACCCAAAGGTGATCAAACATGGCCCCAGGCATCTCCTTCGCAGCTCCCGAGACCCCAGTACCGACAACCCTCACGGCGCGACCCCGCACCCCCCAACTCGACATCGCGGCCCAGTTGTTGACCCTCCTGCGCGATACCACCACCGAACCCCGTCCCGACACCCGGCTGGAGGCCCTGACACTGGCCGTGGCCGCCGACCTGCCCGTGCTCCTGTGGGGTGAGCCGGGGATCGGCAAGACCGCGGCCCTGACACAGCTGGCCGCGGCCCTCGACCTGCCCCTCACCACGGTGATCGCGAGTGTCCACGAGCCGTCCGACTTCTCCGGGCTGCCCGTCATCGGCGACGATCCCGCGACGCACGGCGTCCCGATGGCACCGCCGGACTGGGCGGTACGACTCGTACGGGCCGGCCGGGGGCTGCTGTTCCTCGACGAACTGTCCACCGCGCCGCCCGCCGTTCAGGCCGCCCTGCTCCGACTGGTCCTGGAGCGGCGGATCGGCGCCCTCCAACTGCCGCCCGGCGTAAGGATCGTGGCCGCCGCCAACCCCCGGTCCTCGGCCGCCGACGGCTGGGAGCTGAGCCCGCCCCTGGCCAACCGGTTCGTCCATCTCCAGTGGACCCACGACCACGAGGTCGTCGTACGCGGCCTCGGTGGGACCTGGCCGCGGGCCACCCTGCCAAGGCTCGCGCCCGAGAAACTGACCGAGGCCGTGGACTTCGCCCGCCGCGCGGTGTGCGGGCTGCTCGACGCCCGTCCCAAACTCGTGCACCTACTACCGGGCAACGAGACGCGCCGGGGCGGCGCCTGGCCGTCTCCCCGGAGCTGGGACATGACCCTGAGCCTGATCGCCTTCGCGACCGCCGCAGGCTCCTCCCGGGAAGTCCTCTCGCTGTTGGTGAGGGGCACGGTCGGGGACGGTCCGGGGCTGGAACTGCTGGCGAGCCTGGACCGGATGGACCTCCCGGACCCCGAGTCGCTGCTCGCCGACCCGGCGAGTGCCGTCCTGCCCGAGCGGGGCGACCTGCGCCAGGCCGTGCTGGACGGCGTGGTGGCGGCGGTCCGGGGGCGCCCGGAGAGGGCCCGCTGGGACGCGGCGTGGGCGCTGCTGGTCCGGGCGCTGGAGACCGGGGCTCCGGACCTGGTGGTCGTCCCGGCGACCACTCTGGCCTCGCTGCGCCAGGAGGACTGGGACGTGCCGGCGGAGATCGAGAAACTCGCCGGAGTCGTGTCCCTGTCCCGGCGGGCGGACCGGGCGGCGGGTCGCGTGGCCGCCCGGGAAGGGGCAGGGGCGGGAACGAGGGGCGGCCGATGAACACCGACGCGCCGGGCACCCTCGCCCTCGACCTCGACCTCGACAAACTCTTCGCCGCCCGGCTGCACGCCGTCCGGGCCCGCCCGTACCTGGCCACGGCACTGTTCGCCCTGCACCCCGTCGAGTCACGGCAGGTCCCGACGATGGCCGTCGACCGGCACTGGCGGTGCTACGTCTCACCGGCGTTCGTGGACCGGATGCCGGTCGAGGAGCTAGCCGGCGTGTGGGTGCACGAGGTGTCGCACCTGCTGCGCGACCACCACGGGCGCAGCGACCGCTTTGCCCGGGAACACGGGCTCACCGGCCCCGGGGAACGGCTGCGGATGAACATCGCCGCGGACTTCGAGATCAACGACGACGTGTTCGGCGAGGGGCTCGTCCGCCCCGAAGGTGCCGTCCAGCCAGGGGCGGCGGGGCTTCCGCAGGGCCTGCTCATGGAGGAGTACCTGAGCCGGTTCCAGCTCGCACCGAACATGATGAGCCTGTACTGGCTCGACTGCGGCAGCGGCGCCGACGGACTGGGCCGGGAATGGGAGCTGGGACCGGACGGCGCGCACGGCCTGAGCGAGCAGGAACGGGACTCGGTCCGGTTCCGGGTCGCGCAGGGCATCAACGGCCGCCCCGGGAACGCCCCGAAGGGGTGGCGGCGATGGGCGGAGGAGGCGTTCCATCCGCCGCTGCCATGGCGGGAGTTGCTGGGAGCGGTGGTCCGCTCGGCGGCTTCCGGCAGCGGCGTGGGCGAGGACTACACCCACGGTCGGCCGGCGCGCCGCTCGGCCGCCCTGCCCGGTGTCGTCCTGCCGAGCCTGCGACGCAGGCCACCCCGGGTCTCCGTGGTCATCGACACCTCCGGGTCGGTCAGCGACGCCGAACTGGGCAGCGCCCTCCTGGAGGTCGCGGCGATCTCCCGCGCGGTGGGCGGCCGACGGGACCTGGTCACCGTACTGCCGTGCGACGCGGCGGCCCACATGGTGCACACGCTGTGCCGGGCCGAGGGGATTCCCCTGATGGGCGGCGGTGGCACGGACCTGCGCACCGGCTTCGCCAAGGCGTTGCGGGCGACCCCGCGTCCCGATGTCGTCGTGGTCCTGACCGACGGTCAGACGCCCTGGCCGGACACCCGGCCACCGTGCCGGACGGTGGTGGGTCTGTTTCCCCGGCAGCCCACGGCCCGGCAGTGGGGCGAGAGCGAGGGGGACGACGACTACGTACCGGACTCGCCGCCCGACTGGGCACGCGTGGTTCGCATCGGGTAGACGTCCATCGTCCTGAACCCCGCCTTCTTCCGGCCAACAGGACTGAAAAGATGGGCCGATGAGCACCCCTTCCTCACTTCTGTCGGCCTTTCGGCCCAAGGTCCAAGAGCGGCTCTACGACTTCTACGAAGAACTCCGCAGCGCCGACGACCTCTTCTGGGACCGGCGCACGGGCGCCTGGATCGCCACCGGGCATGCGGTGGTCAGCAGCGCGGCGAATCACCCGGGACTGTCCTCGGTGCGCTACCCCGACATCGAGGCCGTCCCGGAGGAACTGCGGCCGCTCGCCCGGGTCCTGAGCCGGCAGATGCTCTACAACGACGCCCCCGACCACCCCCGTCTCCGCGCCCTGATCAGCAAGGCGTTCGCTCCGCGTGCGGTCGCGGCACTCCGTGCCCGGATCGTCGAAGCCGTCGACCGGATCATCACCGCGGCGGCTCCGACCGGCCGGATGGACATCGTCGCGGACCTCGCCCGTCCCCTGCCGCTCACCATCATCTGCGACCTCCTCGACGTACCGGAGGCGGACCGCGACGCCGTCGCTGCCTGGTCCGAGCCGGTCGCCGAGGCCATCGGCAACTCCCGGCTCGACGCGGACCGCAACCGCGAGGCCTCGCAGAGCATGGCGGACATGCTCGCGTACCTACGAGAGCTCCTCACCCGCCAGGACACCCCGCCGGCCCCCGACACCCTGCGCGCGACGGTGACCGCACAGGCCGGGAACACCGACCAGGATCTCGATGAACTCCTCGCCAACTGCGCCCTGTTGCTGATCGCCGGACACGAGACCACCACCCACTTCATCGGCAACGCCACCCTCGCCCTGCTCCGCGACCCGGACGCGGCCGACCAACTCCGCCGCAGGCCCGAGCTGATGCCCGCCGCGGTCGAGGAACTCCTGCGTTACGACGCCCCGGTACAGCTGATGCTGCGCAGGGCGCGGCACGACCTGGACCTGTCGGGCCGCAGGATCGGCGAGGGGCAGACGGTGCTCCTGGTGTGCGGCGCCGCCAACCGGGACCCGGCCGTCTTTCCCGATCCCCACGTACTGGACTTCGAGCGGGCCGGTTCCGGCGGACGGCACCTGTCGTTCGGCCACGGTCCGCACTTCTGTCTCGGCGCGGCGCTGGCCCGGCTGGAGGGCGCGATCGTCCTGGAGGCACTCCTCACCCGGCTTCCCGACCTGCGGCTCGACGGCTCCGAGCCGCCACGATGGCAGCGCAGCCTCAACTTCCGTGGCCTCACCCGCCTGGACGTCGCCTTCACCCCGGCCTCTGGCGCCCACACCGGCGCCATGCTGGCCACACCTGCCGACGGTGCCGCCTCCGGCCTCGCCCCCGCGCCACACGTCGGCGGCTGCCCGGTCCGGCCCGGAGCCGGCGAAGTCGCGGGCGCCTGACCACTCGGGAAAGGTGCCCTGTTCCGGCTCCACGCACGGTGACGGGCGAGCCCGGTTCCTCGGTCGGCATGATCGTGCCGCTGTGCCGTTGACCGGCGGAAACGCCCGTCACGTCGCAGGGGCTGTGGCCCCGGCCCACTGTCCGACCAGGATTTCGGGTGTGTGGAAGGGGCGGGGCTGGGGACTCGGTCGGTAGGTCAGGTTCGGCGTCCCATGGGGCTGAGCCTGCTCAGGTTCCTCTGGTTCGGACTTTGTGCCGGGGGAGCCGCCCGCCCGGGGTCACGGAAGGCCACCCTGCTCGCAGACCTGCCGGGCGACCTCGTGGAGCTTGGTGTTGTTCTGCTGCGAGTAGCGGCGCAGCACGTCGAAAGCCTGCTCCTCGGTGATGTGGTGGCGGCCCATGAGGATGCCCATCGCCTCGCCGATGACGTGGCGGGTGGCGACGGCCCGTTCCATCTGGGCGTGGGTGCGGGCGCTGGAGAAGGCGACCGCCGCGTGCGAGGCCAGCAGCCACCCGGCCAGCTCGCTGGCCTCGGTGAAGGCACCGGGTCTTCTGGAGTACAGGTTCAGTGCGCCAAGGTCTTCGTCGTCGGTGAACAGCAGGAAGCCCATCATGCTGCCCACTCCGAGCGCCTGGGCCTGTGGGGCGTAGGCGGGCCAGCGCGAGTGCTCGTCGGTGACGTCGGCGATGCGGAAGACCCGTTCTCCCTGGGGATTGTGGGCCGCGTCGAAGCACGGCCCCTCACTCAACCGCTCCTGCAGTTGATCGCTGTCGACGGCAAGCTGGTCGGTCGGGGCGAGAGTCTCCACCTTGTTGCCCTGCAGCACCAGGATGCCGGCCGCGTCGCAGCCCTCCACCAGCTCGGTGGCCGACTTGGTGATCCGCTGGAGTGTGGCATCGACCGACTCCTGCGCCAGGAGATCCCGCGCCATCGACGCCATCTGCTGTGCGAACCGTCCCCAGTCCACTTCACTCTCCGCCTCTCGTCCGGTCCGGACAAGCCTCATACCCAGTTTTCCACGCGCGCCGCAGAAGGGCCTCGGTGGCGCCGCGATCGGTTCTCACTCCCCGTTTCGGTCAACGCCGTCGCCGGCGACGGCACGGAAGGGACGGTCAAGGCGGGCACCCGTGACGAAGGTGGCCGCAGCGTGATCAATGGCGTCGGCCGACCTGAACTGCACGGTCCGGTCCATCTGGTGAGTCAGCAGGGCTGCGGGGTCCACATCGCGACCGATTCCTGCCCCGACGATTCTCGAACGTGTGTTCAGGTGCGACCGGGTGGATCAGAGAGCAGGATGTACGGGGCATTGGCACTCACCCCGAGCCCGGGTTCCGGGCAACTTCCCGGGTCAGGGTCCGGCGGCGGGAATTGCGGACCGGAACTGTCCGCAAGGGGAGCTAGCGTGCGGAGCATGCAGAACACGGCGAAGCAGAACAAGGCGACGACGGCCTCGGCGAAGGCGGCTTCGGCCGCCGCCCCGACGACGAGCACCGGGCCGGCCTCGACAGGCGCGCCCGCCGCCGCCGCGGCCCCCGTCCTCGGCCCCCGAGCCCTCAACCGTGCCACTCTCGCCCGGCAACTGCTCCTCACCCGGTCACCGATGTCCGCCAAGGACGCCCTCGCGCACCTGCTCGGTCTCCAGGCGCAGAACGTGAAGCCCCCGTACTACGCCCTCGCCGCCCGACTCGACGGCTTCGCCCCCGAGGACCTGTCCCGGCTCATGGCTGACCGGGAGGCCGTTCGCATCGTCACCATGCGCTCGACCATCCACACCCACACCGCCGCCGACTGCCTCACCCTGCGCCCGCTCGTCCAGCCCGCCCGGGACCGCGAACTCACCTACTTCCGCAAGGGACTTGTAGGCGTCGACCTCGACCGGCTCACCGCCCTCGCCCGTGATCTCGTCGAGGCCGAACCGCGCACGATGAAGCAACTGCGCGAGGCGCTCCTCGTCGAGTGGCCGGACGCCGACCCGCAGTCCCTGTCCGTCGCCGCCCGCTGCCGCCTCCCGCTGGTCCAGGTCACCCCGCGCGGCCTGTGGGACCGCAGCGGCCAGGTCGCGCTCACCACCGCCGAGCACTGGCTCGGCCGCGCGGCCCAGGAGACGCCGGCGCACGGTACCTCGGCCCTGGACACGACCGTGCTCCGCTATCTCGCCGCCTTCGGCCCCGCCTCCGTGAAGGACATGCAGACCTGGGCCGGTCTGACCCGGCTGCGCGACGCCTTCGAACGCCTCCGCCCGCAGCTGCTCACCTTCCGGGACGAGCACGGCACCGAGCTCTTCGACCTCCCCGACGCTCCCCGCCCCGACCCCGACACCCCGGCGCCGCCGCGCTTCCTGCCCGAGTTCGACAACCTGCTCCTCTCGCACGCCGACCGCACCCGCGTCGTCCCCGCCGACCTCAAGGGCCGTACCTGGACGGGCAATCAGGCGCACTGCGTCCTGCTCGTCGACGGTTTCCTCGTCGGATTGTGGCGCCTTGAGGACCGGACACTCACCGTCGAGCCCTTCGGCAGGCTCACAAAGGACCAGCGGGCGGCGGTGGTCGAGGAGGGCGGGCGGATGCTCGCGGCGCTGCACGAGGGAACGGCGTACGACATCCGGTTCGGCACCGTCGTGCGTCGACAGGACCGGAATCAGGACCGGAAACAGGAACAGGAACGTGGATAGGGGGCGTTGCGGACCGCTCGTGGCCGGTCCGCAACGCCCCCTGGCATTCACCTGAGGGGTCCCCAGGAGACTGTGGTGGCAGGGCCCTTGCCGCCGCAGGGGCCCCTGGTGACTACCTGCCCGATGGTTACGACGCGACCTGCGTCGCCACCAGGCTCGAGAAGGTGGTCAGCCGGGTGTAGACCCCGGGGTAGCCGGCCGCCGCGCAGCCCTCACCCCAGGAAGTAATACCTGCCAGGACGCCGCCGATCATCAGCGGGCCGCCGCTGTCGCCCTGGCAGGTGTCAACGCCACCGGAGGTGTATCCGGCGCAGACCATGTCGCTCGCGATGTAGCTGGAGCCGTACGAGCTGGTGCAGCTGGCGTTGGAGACCGTCGGGACGGTCGCCGTGCGCAGCTGGTTGGAGGAGCTGCCGCTCGAGGAGGTGGTGCCCCAGCCGATGATGCG
Organism: Streptomyces sp. SID12488; assembly: GCF_010548275.1. GTDB lineage: Bacteria > Actinomycetota > Actinomycetes > Streptomycetales > Streptomycetaceae > Streptomyces. The sequence goes on along the minus strand of NZ_JAAGLT010000029.1, from coordinate 50,935 downwards.
GGCGGTGGTGCCGGCCGCGTACACGCTGGTCTGGGACGAGGTGACGTAGGACGCCGCGGTGTACGGCATCGAGGTCGCGAGGGTCAGCACGGCCACGTCGTCGCCGTTGGTGGCGTCGGTGTAGCTCGGGTGGATCCAGATCTTGGTGACCTTGCTGACGGTGCCGTTGGTGCCGTTGCGGTAGGTACGGCCGCCGACGACTCTGACGCTGCTCGTCGTCTCGTCGACCATACAGTGGGCCGCGGTCACGACCTTGGTCGCCGAGACGAGGGTGCCACCGCAGAACTGGTTCTGTGAGGCGTCCGTGATCTGCATGACGTACGGGTACGTCGCCGCGGTGGTCGTGGAACCGCCCACGATGGGCTGGGGTGCGGCGACGGCCCCGGGGGCGGCGATCAGCGCGGTGGACGCGGCGGCAGCGGTGGCCACCAGAACAGCGGCGGCCTTCTTGGCACGGGCGAGCCCGAACATGGGTTCTCCTCTTGTGGGGATTGCCGGTGGGGGGACGCGCGGGTGTACGTGGGGGGTTTCTGCACGGGGCGGTGGTGCTGCTCCGTGTGCCCGGCGAGCGGCACAACCACAAGGTAGGAGCCGGATAAGGCCCCTCCCAATGAGGGAACCCCCTAGGGGAGTCGGGGCAGGGAAAACCCTCGGTCGTACGGGGTCGACGGCACGGTACGGTGAGAGCGCAAGGATGGAATCCGCGCAGGTGCACGGCCGTACGGCGGGCATGCGGGCGTTACTTGGGGTGGCGTCCCGCCGCCAGCCTGACGATGTCCACCCGAGACCGGATGCCCAGTTTCCGGTACACCCGGGTGAGAGTGGCCTCGACCGTCTTGACGCTGATGAACAGGCGTCCGGCGATCTCGCGGTTGGTAGCGCCCTCCATGACGAGCGCCGCGACCTGACGTTCCATCGCGGCGAGCCCGTCGAGCGCGGCGACCGCCTGCGGCTGCTGAACGAGCGGCTGCGGCGCGGGATTCGGCACGGTGGCCGCGTCCACCCTGCGCAGCCAGGGCAGCGCGCGGGAACGTCTGAACAGGCGTGCCGCCTCGTCGTACGACGTCGGAGCCGGAACGGGGCCGGGCCCCGGCGGTCCGGTGCGCAGCTCGGCCAGAGCCAGGGCGGCCCGTGCCTCCTCAAGTCCATAGCCCAGCTTGGCGAGTCGGTCCTGCGCGGACGTCAACTGGGCCAGAGCCGCATCGCGTTCACCGCGCGCGGCACGCACCAGCGCCTCCGACCGGTCGAGCACCGCGAGTACGCTCTCGCGCCCCAGCCGCAGCGCGTGGGCGCGGGACACGTCGATGACCTCCTGCGCCTCGTCCAGCTCGCCGACGCGGACCAGCGCCTCGGCGAGGTCGCCCTGCCAGCGTCCGCGCGCCGGGTCGTCGACGCCGAGATCGTGCTCCAACTCCCTTGCCCGGCGCAGCGACTGCACCGCGCCCGGCGCGTCGCCGGCCACCAACCGGGCGTATCCCAGGGCCGCCTGGGCCCGGGACAGGTACATCAGGTCGCCGTTCTCCTCGGCGTGCTCGACCGACTCCCGGGCCAGCGCCAGTGCCCGGTCCACGTCACCGCCGGACGCCTCCGCCAGCGCGGCGAGCATCGCGGAGGCGACCTCGCCGATACCGGTGTCCCGGGCCAGCCGCAGGCTCTCCCTGGCCAGGTCGAGCGCCCGGCCGCAGTGTCCGCAGCGCAGTTCGGTCTCGGCGAGACCGCGCAGGAAGTGCACCTCGCTCTCGACCGACCCGCGCCGGCGCACCTCGCGCAGCAGGGTGGTGATGGTGGCCCGCGCCTCGGGCAGCTGGTCGCTCATGATCAGCCAGCGGAACCGGGCCGAGCCGATGCCGTTGTGATGGACGGTCACCTGCGGGTCCTGCGGCTCCTTCAACGCGCGCTTGATGGTCGCGGGTGCGTCCGGGTGGCCCATCAGGGTCTCGGTCTGAGCCTGGAAGGAGAGCGACATCAGCTCCGTGTACCGGTCGCCGCCCCGCGCGGCGAGCTCCGCCGCACGCGCCGCCTCCTCACGGCACTCGGCGAAGTCGCCCTCCACGAGCACTGCCCGCCAGGCCAGTTGGTAGTGGACCAGCGCGAGCAGCCGGGGGTCGTCGCCCGCGTCGGCCAGTGCCTGCGGGAAGACGGAGTCGACCTCCGTCATGGCGTGGCCCGCCGTGTCGATCACGATCATCCAGGCCCGCACCCGCTCCTCGGGCACAGCGGTCCGGTCGAGCACCTGGCGGGCGATGTCCCGCGCCAGATCCAGCTCACCGGCGGTGATCGCGTCTGCGGCGGCCCGCAACCGGTGCTCGTCAGGGTTCGGCACACTGTCGTCCGGGGTGTACCGGGCGGCGAGCAGCCCGAGCGAGGAGGCCACCGTCGGCGCCCCGCGGTCCCGGGCCAGCGCGGCGGCCTCGGCGAGCCGCGCGGCCACCTCCGGATCGGTGCCCTCGGTGGCCAGGGCGAGGTGCCGGGCCCGCTCTATGGGGTCCGACGCGGCCGTGGACAGCGCGGCGTGCGCGGCCCGGCGCTCCTGTGCGCTCGCCTCCGCGTACAGCGCGGCCGACACGAGGGGATGCGCGAACCGTACGGCCGGACCCTCGGGCTCGGTCGCCAGCAGCCCGAGGGCTGCGGCCTGGGCGGTCTCCGCCTCGGCGTTCTCCCGGCCGGCCTCGTGCAGCAGAGCCAGGGTGGGTCGGGCGCCGGCGCTCACCACGAGAAGGGTGCGGCGGGCGTCGTCCGACAGCATCTCCAGACGGCTGAGCACCAGCGCGCGCAGCGAGGTCGGCACCGGCAGCGGCTCACCAGGGCGCGGGGGAGCCGGGTTCTCGGCCAGGGCCCGGCCCAGTTCCAGGGCGTACAGCGGGTTGCCGGCGCTGATGCGGTGGATCTCCCGCACGGTCGAACGCGGCAGGTCGTAGCCCCGGTGCTCGAGGAGTGTCTCCACCTGGGAGCGGGTCAGCGGGTTGACGCGGACCGCCAGGGTGTCGGGTGTGGACGCGCGTAGATAGCGGTCGTACTCCTGGCCGTCCGTCCGCCCGGCGAACAACATCCGGACGGGGTCGTCGCCCAGGCGGCGGGCGGCGAAACCGAGGAGTTCGGTGCTCGCGGTGTCCAGCCACTGGAGGTCGTCGGCGACGACGAGGACGGGCCCCTTGGCGGCCAGTGCGCGCAGCGCGGACAGCACGGCCAGCCGCAGCGCGAGCCCGTCACGCTGGAGCGTGGACTCGCCGCGGCCGGTGAGCGCCGCCTCCAGAGCGACACGCTGGGCGACGGGCAACTGCGCGGACACCTCGTCCAGCGCCAGACCGAGAAGATCGGCGAGAGCGAGGAAGGGGAGATGGGATTCGGACTCGGTGGCGGAGCAGCGCAACACGGTCCGTGCCGATTCGGCGTATTCCGCGGCCAATGTCCGCAGGACGGTGGACTTTCCTATTCCTGCCGTTCCGTGCAGCAGTACGCTGCCGCCGCGCGAAAGCTGCTCGCGCGCCGCGATGAGCGCCTCGTCCCGGCCTATGAGCAGGTCGGAGCGGCATCGGCCAGGCTCCTGGAAGTCCCGTCGCACGGTCACCGCTCCCCTCCTGTGTCGTGTGTGGCCCAATATTAGGCAACAGATCTTTGAATTTCGGACCGATGGCCGGGTGAGCCAAATAACAGGACGATTGAGGCATTGGAAAATTCAAGTCACAAGTGAGTGAATACGCCGTATACGTGTGCGGAGCGTGACGACGGAATCGGTCGGGACCGACAAAACCTCAGGGCAGCAGCCCCGCCCGCCGCGCCGCCACGACCGCCTCCACGCGCGAATGGGCGCCCAGTCTGCGCATCGCCGAGCGCAGATACCCCTTCACCGTCTCCGGGCGCAGCCCCAGCCGCTCCGCCGCGACCGCGTTGGACGCACCCGAGGCGACACACGCCAGGACGTCCAGCTCACGCGGCGCGAGTGCGGCCTCGCCCTCGGGCCGCTCGGCGGCCAGCAGACCGCACGCGTCGAGCAGCGCGCCCCGCAGCTCCGGATCCATGATCCGCGGGGCCAGCACACGCAACGCCGCGTGCGCCTCCCGCACCTGCTCCCACGCCCCGTCACCGGGCCGCCCGGCGCCGACGGGCTCCGGCCGCGCCGTCGCCAGCAGCTCCCGCGCCCGGTCCCGTACGACGAGCGCCTGCTCCACGTCCCGGGCCGCCTCGACCGCCGCGCCGATCGTGCGGTCACCCAGGGGCTGGGCGCTGCGCAGGGCGCCGTACAGCACTCCGCGCACCCGGCGAGCCACGACCACCGGGACCGCCACCACGGAGCGCAGGCCCTCGGCGGCGACCGGGACGTCGTACTCGTGGCTGATCACCCGGGAGACGGAGTAGTCGGTCACCGCGCACGGGCGGGCCAGGGCCACCGCCCTGCCGCCCAGGCCGTTGCCGGCGGTCACCGCGAGCGCGCGCAGTGCCTGGGTGGAGGTGCCGCTCAGTTCGCTGATGCGCATGTGCCGGTGCCCGGGTTCCACCAGCCCGCCGAAGGCGACCGGCAGCCCGGTCACCCGCCGCAGCCGGGCCAGCGCCCGCTGCACCTCAGCCGCCTCGGCCGTGTCTGCTGCCACGTCATCGCCCCTTCGTCGCGGCCCGCTCGTGGTGTGTTCACCGTGCGCACGTCGCACTCACCCCCGTTCGGGGGTAGTGAGACCTCCATCACGGATTACACGATGTCAGAGTGTCGCCCGGCAATGGTCCGGGATCTAGGAGGACTGATGACGACGGTGACCGAGCGCTTCCGCGAGGCGCGGGACTTCCTGCTGGCCCACCGCGAGGACTACGCCACCGCGTACGAGGGTTTCAGCTGGCCGCGCCCCGAGCGCTTCAACTGGGCCCTGGACTGGTTCGACGTCATCGCGGACGGGAACGACCGCACCGCCCTGCACATCGTCGAGGAGGACGGCTCCGAGGCCAGGGTGTCCTTCGCCGGGATGTCCGCCCGCTCCAACCGGGTCGCCAACTGGCTGCGCGGGCTCGGGATCCGCCCCGAGGACCGTGTCCTCGTCATGCTCGGCAACCAGACCGAGCTGTGGGAGACGGCCCTCGCCGCGATGAAGATCGGCGCCGTCGTCATCCCCGCCACCCCGCTGCTCGGCCCCGCCGACCTGCGCGACCGCGTCGAGCGCGGCCGGGTCGCCCATGTCCTGGTCCGCGCCGAGGACACCGGCAAGTTCGACGAGGTGCCCGGCGGCTACACCAGGATCGCGGTGGGCGGCGCCCCCGAGGGCTGGCAGCCGTACGAGGACGCCCACGAGGCGCCCGCGGAGTTCACGCCGGACGGGCCGACCCACTCCGACGACCCCCTGATGCTCTACTTCACCTCGGGCACGACCGCCCGCCCCAAACTTGTCGAGCACACCCACGCGTCCTACCCCATCGGGCACCTGGCGACCATGTACTGGATCGGCCTCAAGCCCGGCGACGTGCATCTGAACATCTCCTCGCCCGGCTGGGCCAAGCACGCCTGGTCCAACCTCTTCGCGCCCTGGATCGCCGAGGCGACCGTCTTCATCCACAACTACACGCGCTTCGACGCCGCCCGGCTGATGGCGGAGATGGACCGCGCGGGCGTCACCTCCTTCTGCGCCCCGCCGACCGTCTGGCGCATGCTCATCCAGGCCGACCTCACCCAGCTGCGCACCCCGCCGCGCGAGGTCGTGGCCGCCGGCGAGCCACTCAACCCCGAGGTCATCGAACAGGTGCGGCGCTTCTGGGGCGTCACGATCCGGGACGGCTTCGGCCAGACGGAGACCGCCGTCCAGGTCTCCAACAGCCCCGGCCAGCCGCTGAAGACGGGCTCCATGGGACGGCCCAGCCCCGGCTACCGGGTCGTCCTCCTCGACCCGGTCTCGGGTGAACCAGGCGCGACCGAGGGCGAGATCGCGCTCGACCTGTCCACCCGCCCGGTCGGCGTGATGACCGGCTACCACGGCGACGCCGACCTCACGGCGGAGGCGATGGCCGGCGGCTTCTACCGCACCGGGGACATCGGTTCACGCGACACGGACGGCTACATCACGTACGTCGGCCGGTCCGACGACGTCTTCAAGGCCTCCGACTACAAGATCTCCCCCTTCGAGCTGGAGAGCGCGCTGCTGGAGCACGAGGCGGTGGCGGAGGCCGCCGTGGTCCCCGCGCCGGACGAACTGCGCCTGGCCGTACCGAAGGCGTACGTCGTGCTCGCGGCGGGCTGGGCGCCGGGACCCGACACCGCGAAGGTGCTGTTCGAGCACAGCCGCGAGGTCCTCGCCCCCTACAAGCGCCTGCGCCGCCTGGAGTTCGGAGACCTCCCCAAGACCGTGTCCGGCAAGATCCGCCGCATCGAACTGCGCGAGGCGACGGCGGCCGGCTCGCCGGACGAGTACCGCGAGGAGGATTTCCGGTGACTTCCTACGCCCACGGGACCAGCGACACCCCGCTGCTGGGAGACACGATCGGCGCCAACCTGGACCGGGCCGTCGCGAGGTGGCCCGACCGCGATGCGCTGGTCGACGTGCCCTCGGGCCGACGCTGGACGTACGCCCAATTCGCCTCGGACGTCGATGAGTTGGCGTACGCACTGATGGCGAGCGGGATCGCCGCGGGGGACCGGGTGGGGATCTGGGCGGTCAACTGCCCGGAGTGGGTGCTGGTCCAGTACGCGACCGCCCGGATCGGCGCGGTCATGGTGAACATCAACCCGGCCTACCGCACCCACGAGGTCGAGTACGTCCTCAACCAGGCCGGGATCTCGCTGCTCTTCGCCTCTCTCAGCCACAAGGCGAGCGACTACAGGGCGATGGTCGACGAAGTCCGGGGCCGATGCCCGCAGTTGCGGGAGACCGTGTTCATCGGGGACCCGAGCTGGGACGCGCTGACCGCGCGCGGCACCCCGGTGCCGTTCCCGGAGCTGTCCTGCGACGACCCGATCAACATCCAGTACACCTCGGGCACGACGGGCTTCCCGAAGGGGGCCACGCTCTCCCACCACAACATCCTCAACAACGGTTATTTCGTGGGGGAGTTGATCGCCTACTCCGAACAGGACCGGGTCTGCGTCCCGGTGCCGTTCTACCACTGCTTCGGCATGGTGATGGGCAACCTAGCGGCCACCTCGCACGGCGCGTGCGTCGTGATCCCGGCGCCGTCCTTCGAACCGGCGGCGACCCTGCGGGCGGTGGCCGAGGAGCGCTGCACCTCGCTGTACGGCGTACCGACCATGTTCATCGCGGAGTTGAACCTCCCCGACTTCGCGACGTACGACCTGTCGTCCCTGCGCACCGGCATCATGGCGGGCTCGCCCTGCCCGGTCGAGGTGATGAAACGGGTGGTCGCCGAGATGCACATGGCCGAGGTGTCCATCTGTTACGGCATGACGGAGACCTCCCCGGTGTCCCTCCAGACCCGCCGGGAGGACGACCTGGAACACCGCACCGGCACGGTCGGCCGGGTCCTTCCGCACATCGAGGTCAAGGTCGTCGACCCGGCGACCGGGGTGACCCAACCGCGAGGCAGCGCGGGGGAGTTGTGCACCCGCGGCTACAGCGTGATGCTCGGCTACTGGCAGCAGCCCGAGAAGACGGCCGAGTCGGTCGACGCGGGCCGCTGGATACACTCCGGCGACCTCGCGGTGATGCGGGAGGACGGCTACGTCGAGATCGTCGGCCGCATCAAGGACATGATCATCCGAGGTGGCGAGAACATCTACCCGCGAGAGATCGAGGAGTTCCTGTACGCCCATCCGAAGATCGCCGACGTCCAGGTGGTCGGAGTGCCGCACGAGCGGTACGGCGAGGAGGTCCTCGCGTGTGTCATCCCGCACGAGGACACCGAACCGCCCACCCTCGCCGAGCTGCGGGCCTTCTGTGAGGGGCGGTTGGCCCACTACAAGATCCCGAGCCGGTTGCAGGTGTTGGACGCCTTCCCGATGACGGTGTCGGGGAAGGTGCGGAAGGTGGAGCTGCGGGAGAGGTATGCCGGGGAGCAGTGAGAGCGCCGGTTTCGGCGGCGGGAGTAGTAGCTGCTCGGCAAGGAGTGTGTACGAGGCCGAATTGGCTCGATCGTGCGATGGTCGGCTTCCGGGCTTGCGCTGCTCTGGGCCGTTTGGGTCAGCGTGGTCGTGCGACCTGGGACGCCGGGTACGGCGTCAGCGTGCGGGGCCCCTGTTCCACCAGTGGATGGTTCAGGGCCTCCCCGTCGCCTCTGGCCGTACCTACATGGCCAGGTCGTGAGGGCTGTATCCAACAGCGGCCTCCGGCCGCGGGGGCCTCCCGGGCCCGGACCACGCACACGATGCGTGTCGCCACCCGGGGTTGAGTACGCCGGGGACCAGTACGCCCAAGACCGTTCGGGGCGCGCGGCTGAACGGGCTCACGCCCGCTCAGTCCACAGGAACGGTTTCAGGGTCTGCGCATGCAGACACGGGGCCAGTGGTCGAGGCCGTGCTCGGCCTCCGTGGCTCGGATCTTCCGCAGGCCCGGGGTGAGTTCGGCGTCGTCGAGGGTGCGGAAGCCCAGGCGGGCGTAGTAGGGCGCGTTCCACGGGACCTCGGCGAACGTCGTCAGGGTGAGGTGGGTCAGGCCTTCGGCGCGGGCGCGGTCGGCGGCGTACGCGAGGAGGGCTTCGCCGACGCGGCGGTGTGCGAAGTCGGGGTGGACGGAGACCTGTTCGATGTGGAGGGCGCCGTCCACCGGTTCGGCGATCAGATAGGCCAGGGGGCCGGCATCGTCGGCGGCGGTGGTGACGGCTACCCAGGCGCGGCCCGCTCGCCGGTAACTCTCCAGTACATCCAGGGCAGGCGGCTCGTCGTCCGCGATCTCCGCCATCCCGAACTCGCGGTAGGGGGATCCGGCGGCGCGTTCGACGGCGCGCAGGGCGGGGAGTTCGGCGGCGGTGGCCGGTCGGATGCGCATCTGCCGAGTATCCGGCGGGGGCGCGCTCCGGGCACGCGGATATCCGGTCCGAGGCAGGGCTGCCGGGTCCTCAGACCCCGGTGGCGTCGAGGTCGTCGGCCGGGGTGTTGACCGGCTGTGGGGTGCCGGTGAGGTCGAGGACGAACAGGGGGACGCCGAGGTTCTCGGCGCCGGCGCGGGCCTCGTCCTCGTATCCGGCGAGGGAGAAGTAGACGCAGTCCGCGGACTCCGTCATGGCCGTCAGCCACAGGCACTCGATGTCCCGCAGCGACGCCGGGCTCACCGTCGGGTCGACCTGCGCCAGGACTCCGCGGGCGGCGAGCCCCACGCCGGACGGAGGCCGCTGGTCGGCGCGGCGGATGTCCTGGTAGCCGAGCCAGCGCAGATAGAGGGCGGCGGCGGTGACCGCGTCGCGCGCGGTGCGGATGGTGACGGGCTGGAAGGCACGCCGGGCGCGGACGGAGGGGCGGGGGACGCGGAGGGCACCGGGGAGTTTCGCGGAGCCGGGCGGGGCCTTGGCGTCCTCCGTCCGTGGCCCCGTCGGCCGGGTGTCCGGGACCGGCCGTGTCACCGGGATGCGCAGGACCGTGCCGCAGGGGCAGCCCAGTTCGGGGTGCGGCCACTGGTCCCGGCGGCCGCAGGCCGCGCAGCGCACGGTGACCCACTGTTCGTCCCAGACGCGATGGGTGACGGCCGTCGCGGCCGTCCGTGGGTCGAGCGACGGTCTGACCGGCGCACCGCAGGCGCACGGATAGGACGGCGCCGCGTACAGATGCTCGCGCAGGCAGGCCGGACACCGCACCGGCATGCTCTCGGCCATGGCCAACTCCACTACGTGACGTCGGGGTCAGAGCCCCATCGTGCTCCACGGAACCCCCGCTTGTCCGTCTCTTGACGGCCTTCGCGAGCCCACGTACATTATTTCCAGATAGTGGAACATTAGTTCCATGATACGGAAAAGTCACGGAAGGTTTCTCTCTCCGCGGGGCGCGACGGGAGTACGAATCCGAGGAGTTGCTCCATGGCACGTATGACCGCTGCCCGCGCGGCAGTCGAGATCCTCAAGCTGGAGGGCGTCACGCACGCGTTCGGTGTTCCCGGCGCGGCGATCAACCCCTTCTACGCGGCACTCAAGGCCGCCGGCGGGGTCAGCCACACGCTCGCCCGCCATGTCGAGGGCGCCTCGCACATGGCCGAGGGCTACACGCGCACCCACCCCGGCAACATCGGTGTCTGCGTGGGTACTTCGGGCCCGGCCGGCACCGACATGATCACGGGGCTGTACTCCGCGACCGGTGACTCGATCCCGATCCTCTGCATCACCGGCCAGGCACCCACCGCGGTGATCCACAAGGAGGACTTCCAGGCCGTCGACATCGCCTCCATCGCCCGGCCGGTCACGAAGATGGCCACCACCGTGCTGGAGGCGGGCCAGGTCCCCGGTGTCCTCCAGCAGGCCTTCCACCTGATGCGGTCGGGCCGCCCCGGGCCGGTGCTGGTCGACCTGCCCGTCGACGTCCAGCAGGCGGAGATCGAGTTCGACCCGGAGACCTACGCGCCGCTGCCCGTCCACAAGCCGGTCGCGACCCGCGCCCAGATCGTGAAGGCGCTCACGCTGCTGAACGCGTCGCACCGGCCGCTGATCGTGGCGGGCGGTGGCATCATCAACGCAGACGCGGCCGAACTCCTTGTCGAGTTCGCCGAGTTGACGGGAGTCCCGGTCGTCCCCACCCTCATGGGCTGGGGTGTGCTGCCGGACGGCCACGACCTGAACGCCGGCATGGTCGGCCTCCAGACCTCGCACCGCTACGGCAACGCCACGTTCCTGGAGTCCGACTTCGTCCTCGGTATCGGCAACCGCTGGGCCAACCGCCACACCGGCCGCCTCGACGTCTACACGGCCGGCCGTACCTTCGTCCACGTCGACATCGAGCCCACCCAGATCGGCCGTATCTTCGCCCCCGACTACGGCATCGCCTCCGACGCGAAGGCCGCGCTGGAGCTTTTCGTCACGGTGGCAAGGGAGTTGAGGGACTCGGGCGGCCTCCCGGACCGCTCCGAGTGGGCGGCGGCGACCCAGGAACGCCGGGCCCGCCTCCAACGGCGTACACACTTCGACGACATCCCGATCAAGCCGCAGCGCGTGTACGAGGAGATGAACAAGGCCTTCGGCCCCGAGACGCGGTACGTGACGACGATCGGCCTCTCCCAGATCGCCGGCGCCCAACTGCTGCACGTCCACCGGCCCCGCCACTGGATCAACTGCGGCCAGGCGGGCCCCCTCGGCTGGACGATCCCGGCCGCGCTGGGTGTCGCCGTCGCCGACCCGGAGGCGTCCGTGGTGGCCCTCTCCGGCGACTACGACTTCCAGTTCATGATCGAGGAACTGGCGGTCGGCGCCCAGCATCGCATCCCGTACGTCCATGTCCTGGTGAACAACTCCTACCTGGGCCTGATCCGGCAGGCGCAGCGGGCCTTCGACATCGACTTCCAGGTCAACCTGGAGTTCGAGAACCTCAACTCGCCCGAGCTGGGCGCCTACGGCGTCGACCACGTCAAGGTCGCCGAGGGCCTCGGCTGCAAGGCGATCCGCGTGACGGACCCGGCGGAGCTGGCCGCCGCCTTCGAGGAGGCCAAGAAGCTCGCGGCGCAGCACCGGGTCCCGGTGATCGTCGAGGCGATCCTGGAACGCGTCACGAACATCTCGATGTCGACGACCAACGACATAGGGAACGTGGTGCAGTTCGAGGACATTGCGACCGAGCCGGGCCATGCGCCGACGTCGATCAGGACGCTGAAGGTCTGACCCGAGGGCATGGAAGAAGGGGGTGCCCATGGGCACCCCCTCTTTGTTTCCCCCGTTGTTCCCCCGTGGGTTGTTCCCCCGTGCTGACAACAATGTGCCCGGCTCCGGGGGTAGTTGAAGCCCCCGGGGCCGAGTTCAGAGCTGGATTTGAGGTTTCCGGGCGGCGCCGACGCCTGGGCGCGACAGGACAGTTGTCAGCGGCGACGCCGCCCGGAAGATCGAAGAAGGAACGGGGAGGGGCGTCAGACCCCGGCGCCCGACAGGCGTTCCACGGCCCGCAGCAGGGCCGAGTGGTCCAGCCCTCCGTCGCCCTGCGCCCGCAGGGAGGCGACGAGTTGGGCGACCACCGCACCGACCGGCAGCGCGGCGCCGACCGTGCGGGCCGCGTCCGTCACGATGCCCATGTCCTTGTGGTGGAGGTCGATACGGAAGCCCGGTGCGAAGTCGCGGTTCAGGAAGTTGTCCTTCTTGCGCGTCAGCACGGTCGAGCCGGCCAGTCCGCCGCCGAGCACCTCCAGCGCGGCCTTCAGGTCCACGCCCGACTTCTCCAGGAAGACCACGGCCTCGGCGCACGCCTGGATGTTCACGGCCACGATCAGCTGGTTGGCCGCCTTCACCGTCTGGCCGGAGCCGTGCGGACCGCAGAGTACGACGGTCCTGCCGAGCGCCTCGAGGATGGGCTTCACGCTGTCGAAGTCGGCCTGTTCACCGCCGACCATGATGGACAGCACGGCCTCGACCGCGCCCGCCTCACCACCCGAGACAGGCGCGTCCAGCACCCGGACGCCCTTCTCCCCGGCAGCCTTCGCCAGATCCACCGACGTCTGCGGGGTGATCGACGACATGTCGACGAGCAGGGCGCCGGGCCGCACGTTCGCCAGGATGCCCCCGGGGCCGTACGTGACCGCCTCGACCTGCGGTGACGCGGGCACCATCGTGATCACGACGTCGGCGTCGCGCACGGCGTCGGCGATCGAGGCGGCAGCGGTGCCGCCGGCGGCGACCAGGCGGTCGAGCTTGTCCTGTTCCAAGGTGAAGCCGGTGACGTCGTAACCCGCCTTGATCAGGTTCTCGGACATGGGGGAGCCCATGATGCCGAGGCCTATCCAGGCGACCTTGGGAAGATCGGTCATGACGGGGCGCCTCTCTGCTGCTGTGCCGCTCGGGGACGGCAGGGGGTGATGTCAGGGGGTTCGGCGCGCTTCGCGCGGCAGCCAGTCGAACGCCTCGGCGCTCGGCCGGTCGCCCGGCTTGTACTCCAGGCCCACCCAGCCCTCGTAACCGGCCTTGCGCAGCTGGTCGAGATGGTCCGCGAGGGGGAGCGTGCCGGTGCCGGGGGCGCCGCGGCCGGGGTTGTCGGCGATCTGGACGTGTCCCGTCTTCGCGGCGAACCGGTCGATCACCGAGGGGAGGTCCTCGCCGTTCATGGACAGGTGGTAGAGGTCCATCAGGAAGCGCGCGTTGTCGAGGCCGGTCGCCGCGTTGACCCGGTCGACGACCTCCATGGCGGCCGGGGCGCTCACCAGCGGATACCGCGGTGACTCCACTCTGTTGAGCGCCTCGACGAGGAGGATCGCCCCGATGCGGTTCGCGGCGTGGGCCGCGAGCACCAGGTTCTCCAGCGCCAGCGCGTCCTGCTCCGCCGGGTCCACGCCCTCGATCCGGTTGCCGTACAGCGCGTTGAGCGCGCCGCAGCCGAGCGACTCGGCCAGACCGGCGGCCACCGCGATGTTGGCGCGGAACCGCTCCGACGCCTCCCCGGGCACCGACAGGGCGCCCCGGTCCGGGCCCGGCAGCTGTCCGGCGTAGAAGTTCAGGCCGGTGAGGCGGACACCCGCGTCCTCGATCGCGGCCCGCAGGGAGTCCAGCTCGGACTGTGCCGGGGTGGGGGAGTCGAGCCAGGGCCACCACAGTTCGACCGCGGTGAACCCGGCGGCCCGGGCCGCCGCCGGGCGCTCCAGGAGCGGGAGTTCCGTGAAGAGGATCGACAGGTTGACGTTGAAGCGCTGCTCTGTGCACCCCATGGCTTCCGGCGCCTCCCTTTAGTTCCGCATAGTGGAAATGACTTTCTGCTTCATGGAAGATTGCCGTCGAGTGTCGGAGCTTGTCAAGAGGGCTCTCCCGAGTGGCGGGGCGGGAAGGGGGCGGTTACACAGGGTTCAACGTTCATATGAGCGGGGTGCACGTTTCTCGTGCGCCAGTGCACTGAAGTTGTGAGGCAAACATGGCCGTCGAGCCATTCCCTGCCTGCCCGGAGAACTCCGGAACAGGCGAACCCCGTACCGTCACCCGCATACGCACGAACGACCTGGTGCGCACCGTGGTCGTCGCCAGACCCCTGGACGATGTCGTCCAGCTCGTCACCCTCCTGGAGCAGTCGCCCGACGGCCTGCCGACCGCCGCGACGGTCCTGCGGGTAGCGGCGGTGGCGCGCTCCGTCGAGGACGTCTCACGCCTCGTGGAACTACTGGGCCCGCCGGCGCACGGTGTCGACCGGATGGACGAGGCGATCCGGACAGCCGCCGAGCAGCGGCCGGTGGCCGAGGTCGGCCGCCTGGTCGCGCTGCTGCACGCGGCCCCGCACTCCGCGCACGCGGAGGCCCAGGCGGTGCGCGCCGCCGCCGGCAGGCCCGTCGAGGACCTCGTGCAGTTGATCGGCGGCATCGGCGACGTCCAGGATCAGGACCAGGGTCAGGGTCAGGGGCAGGACTGGGGCCGGGATCCGGAACCCGTGATCACGAACACCGCAGCGCGGGTCCAGGGGGAGGCGGCGGCCGTGGCGCGCGCCAGGGGACGTGACGTCCTGTGGCTCCGCCGGGCTGTCGCCGTCCTCGTCCTGCTCTGCGGCGCGGCCCACTTCCCGCTCGACTGGGTCGACGCGCCGAGGTACGGACCGGCCGCCTCGTTCGGCATCTCCGCGCTGTGCCTGCTGGCCGGTGCGGCGCTGTGGTTCAGCCGGTCGTCGGCCGTGGCCGCCGCGGTCGTGGTCGTGTCGGGCGCGCTGGCTGCCGCCCATCTGCTGGGCACACATGTCGACTCGGAGACACTCGCCTACGTGCGGCAGGCGGGTGGAGCCGCTTCCCCGCTGCCCGCTCTGGCGGCCTGTGCCGCGTCGCTCGCCGCGCTGGCGGTACTTGCCCTGTCCCTCGTCCGGAGGCGGCGTGTCACCGGTGCGCGCAACACCGCCTCCAAGTCGCTCCTGAAAGTGAACTCCCTGCGCCTGTAGGTCAGTTCGGGCGCGGAACGCATGCTCTTCGGAGTGGCCCGCAGCCCTGCTGAATGTCGCAGGGGAGTCCGTTAGGGTCGTGTCCGAGCGGCTGGGACACGACCTGACGGAAGAATGGGCACAGTGCGACTGCGAGTTGAGTTCACGACCGAGCCCTTCGATCTCGACGAGGCACCCGCGCACGCGCTGGTGGCCCGCGAGGTCATCGAGGCGGCCGAGCTGGACGCGGTGGACGTCGGTCCGTTCGGCAACACCGCCGAGGGCCGCGCCGACGCCGTGCTCACCGCCCTGGACGCGCTGCTGCGCAGGACCCTGGAGGCCGGCGCGACCCGGATCTCCCTGCAGGTCAACGTGATCGACGGGGAGGGCGGCCGGTGACCGCCGCCGGGGACGGGTCCGTCGGCGCCGCCTTCGTCGCGGCCGTGAAACCGCTGGTCGACGCCATGGGTGGCGAAATGGTCGCGCCCGGCGAGGCCGGCCCCGACGATGTCGTGCTCGCCTGGGAGGGTGCCGACGTGGTCGCCGTCCGCCTGCCGCAGCTCGCCGACTCGCTCGATCACATCCTGGCCGCCCTGGAGCGCGGACACGGCAAGCCGCTGGCCGAACTGGACCGCAGGGCCAAGCAGGAGACCGTACGGATACTCGAGGCGCGCGGCGCGTTCTCCGTGCGGCACGGGGTCGAGACCGTGGCGAGCGCCCTCGGGGTCAGCCGCTTCACGGTCTACAACTACCTGAACCGCGAGAAACAGGCCTGACGAGCCGGAATTTTCAACAAAGTGTTGACGTCTTGTGGCTGGAAGGCGTTAGCTGTGCGCACCCAGCACACTCAAGTCCGCGGAGGTCCGCCGTGACGTCGAGTACGACCCCTGGCGGCCTCGCCCGGTTCAACACCCTGGCGGAGTCCGCGGCCCGCGCCGCCCTCCACGAGGCCTGCGCCTCGACGGCCTGGGGACGGCACCTGCTCGCGAAGCGCCCGTACGCCACCGCCGAGGACCTGTACACGGCGAGCGACACCGCGATGGCCGACCTGACCGCCGACGACCTCGCCGAGGCGATGGCCGGGCACCCGCCGATCGGCCGCCCCAAGCCCGGTGACCCGACCTCCGCCCGCGAACAGCGCGGTATGGCCGGCGCCTCCGAGGACCTGAAGGCCGAGATGCTCGAACTGAACCTCGCCTACCAGGAGAGGTTCGGCCATGTCTTCCTGATCTGCGCGACCGGCCGGACCGGTGAGCAGATGCGCGACGCGGTACGGGAACGGATCGGGAACACGCCGGAGCGGGAACGGGAGATCGTCCGCACCGAACTGGGGAAGATCAACCGCATCCGGCTCGGCAACCTCGTACAGGAAGACCAGTGACAGACATGAGCACCGGCAGCACGGAAACCGCCGACCCCAACGCCTTTGTCGCCTCTGTGTCCACGCACATCCTGGACACCAGCGCCGGCCGGCCCGCCGCTGGCGTCGCCGTGCGGCTCGCCGCGCGCAGCGGGCGCGAAGCGGACTGGCGGGCGCTCGGCGGCAGCGAGACCGACGCCGACGGGCGGTGCAAGGACCTGCCGGCGCCGCCGGAGGGCACGACCCACGTACGGCTCGATTTCGAGGTCGAGCCGTACCTGGAGAAGAAACAGGCCGATGCGCAGCAGGGCGCCCCCGCGAACCGGGACAGCGGCGCGGCGGGAGCGTTCTTCCCGGAGGTGGCGATCACGTTCGCCGTCGTACCGGGCGAGCACTACCACGTACCGCTGCTGCTCAACCCGTTCGGCTACTCCGTATACCGAGGGAGCTAGCAGCACCATGACCGATGCAGCAGGCAAGGCCCGCCCCGTGTTTCTCGGGCAGAACCAGTACGGCAAGGCCGAGAACCGCGTCGTGCGCGTCACCCGCGACGGCGCCACCCACCACGTCAAGGATCTCAACGTCTCGGTGTCGCTCTCCGGCGACATGGACGAGGTCCACCTCTCCGGCTCGAACGCGAACGTCCTGCCGACGGACACCACCAAGAACACGGTGTACGCCTTCGCCAAGGAGCACGGCATCGACTCCGCCGAGCAGTTCGGCATCCATCTGGCGCGGCACTTCGTGACCACCCAGGAGCCGATTCTGAGGGCACGCATCCGGATCGAGGAGTACTCCTGGGAGCGGATCGAGGCGGCGGGCGAGGGCGAGCACTCCTTCGCCCGGCAGGGGCAGGAGACCCGGCTGACCCAGATCACGTACGACGGGTCGTCGTGGGAGGTGGTCTCCGGGCTCAAGGACCTGGTCGTGATGAACACGACCGACTCCGAGTTCTGGGGCTACGTCAAGGACAAGTACACGACGCTCCCCGAGGCGTACGACCGCGTCCTGGCGACCCAGGTGTCCGCGCGCTGGCGTTTCAACTGGTCCGACGAGGAACGGGAGATGCCCGACTGGGAGGAGTCCTACGCGCAGACCCGGGGGCACCTGCTGTCGGCCTTCGCGGAGACCTACTCTCTCTCCCTCCAGCAGACCCTGTTCCAGATGGGCGCGCGGATCATCGAGCAGCGCGACGAGATCGACGAGGTGCGTTTCGCCCTCCCCAACAAGCATCACTTCCTGGTCGACCTGAAGCCGTTCGGGCTCAAGAACGACACCGCCGATGGAGCTGTGTACTTCGCCGCCGACCGGCCGTACGGCCTGATCGAGGGCACGATCCTGCGCGACGGCGCCGAGGCGCGCATCCCCGCCGACCTCACCAACCTCTAAGGACGTTCGAACGATGATTCAGCGCATCGTCATCGAGAACTGCGCGGTCGCGACCGTGGACGCCGCCGACACCGAGTACGCGTCCGGTCATGTGGTGATCGCCGGTAACCGCATCGAGTCGGTCGGCGCAGGCAAGGCCCCCGAGGGTCTGACGGACGTGGTCCGGCGCATCGACGCGAGCGGGCATCTCGTCACCCCCGGCCTGGTCAACACGCACCACCACTACTACCAGTGGATCACCCGGGGCCTGGCCACCGACCACAACCTCTTCGACTGGCTGGTCGCGCTGTACCCGACGTGGGCCCGCATCGACGAACCGATGGTGCGCGCGGCGGCACAGGGCTCGCTGGCCATGATGGCCCGCGGCGGCGTCACGACAGCCATGGACCACCACTACGTCTTCCCGAAGGACTCCGGCGACCTGTCCGGCGCGATCATCGGCGCCGCCCGCGAGATGGGCGTCCGCTTCACCCTCGCCCGCGGCTCGATGGACCGCAGCGAGAAGGACGGCGGCCTGCCCCCGGACTTCGCCGTCGAGACCCTGGAGGGCGCGCTCGCCGCCACCGAGGCCACGGTCGACGAGCACCACGATCCCTCCTTCGACGCCATGACCCAGATCGCGGTCGCCCCCTGCTCACCCTTCTCCGTCTCGACCGAACTGCTGCGCGAGGGCGCGGAGTTGGCGCGGCGCAAGGGTGTACGCCTGCACACGCACGGCTCGGAGACGGTCGAGGAGGAGCAGTTCTGCAAGGAACTCTTCGGCATGGGACCGACCGACTACTTCGAGTCCACGGGCTGGCTCGGAGAGGACGTGTGGATGGCGCACTGCGTCCACATGAACGACTCGGACATCGCCGCCTTCGCCCGTACGAAGACGGGTGTGGCCCACTGTCCGTCCTCCAACGCCCGGCTGGCGGCGGGCATCGCGCGCGTCCCCGACATGCTGGCGGCCGGTGTCCCGGTCGGCCTCGGCGTCGACGGCACCGCGTCCAACGAGTCCGGCGAACTCCACACCGAACTGCGCAACGCCCTCCTCATCAACCGCCTCGGAGCGCACCGGGAAGCGGCTCTGAACGCCCGTCAGGCACTGCGCCTCGGGACCTACGGCGGCGCCCAGGTCCTGGGCCGGGCAAGGGAGACGGGGTCACTGGAGCCGGGCAAGCTCGCCGACCTGGTCCTCTGGAACCTGGACACCCTGGCCCACGCGTCGATCGCCGACCCGGTCACCGCCCTGGTCCTCGGCGCGGCGGCCCCGGTCACCGCGTCCTTCGTGAACGGCGAACAGATCGTCGAGAACGGGCGGTTGCTGCGCGTCGACGAGGACGAGATCGCCCGCTCGACGCGTACGGAGGCCCGGCGGCTGGCCGCCATCGCGGCGCGAGCCTGACATTGGAGGGCCGGGGCCCGGGGCCCGAATAGACCTCCGGCCGAGGGGGACGGCCCTCGGCCGGAGTCCTGCTGTCGTCGGCGGCCGACACATCCGACTGTCTCAGTCGGTCAGCCGATGTAGTAACTGTCCCCGTACACCTTCCAGTCGAGCGGCGGATCCAGGTTCAGGTTCCCCTGGTCGAGGAAGACCCGCTGGGCGGTGTCCACGCGGCTGGTGTCCTCGTGGGCCGCCTCCTGCCGCATCGCCCACACCCGGGCGTCGAGGAAGGCGTTCAGATACGTCGTCTCGTCGCCGCCGTCGACCGGGGTGGCGGCGTTCGCGCGGGCCCGGGTGCGGATCCCGCCGAAGCTGAGACCGTCCGTGCCGGGGCCGTGCATGACCATCGCGTCGTAGTAGGCGAACTGGCCCAGCGTGCCGACGCCGTCCTCCTTGGCGCGGGCGACGGCCGGACCGAAGTAGACGCGGTCACGCTCGTCGTCCTGGGCCTCGCGGAACGCGGACGTCTTCGCTGCCTTGCGCCAGGCGGCGGGGAACCCAGGGTCCAGGCCCTCGTGCGAGTCCGTGCCGTCCACCGCACGCAGCGCGGGCAGGTAGGCGGCCAGGACGTTGTCCGCGACCCGCGCGGTGTACAGCTCGACGAGGGCCGGCATGTCGCTCGTACCGGAGCAGAAGCCGATGATCCCGGCGGTGTAGCCGCGCCCGTCGCCGATGTCCTGGATGTAGCCGTACTGCGCCCGCCAGTCCAGGGAGGAGTTCTCCGCGCTGCACACCAGGCGCATCGCGATGTCCTTCTTGGCCTGGTCGTCGAGGCCGCTGCCGGTCGCCTCGGTGGTCGCCCCGGACGCGATCCGCTGGGTGGTCAGGATCGCGGTGGCGCCGAGGGCGGCCAACAACGTACGACGGGCGGCGGCTCTGTGCGGCATCGGCACGGGATCTCCAAGAAGGGCGCGGCGGGAAGAGGATGAGAGTCGCGCGCCAAGTTGGGAATGCCGTGGGGTGACGGTAGGAGGTCGCTGTGAGTGCTGATCAGAGTCCGAACAGCCGTGGCTCCGACGCCAGCGCGCGGAAGTACTCCTTCGGGTCCGGGACGAGCTTGCGCGCCTTGAGGTCCATCAGCCCACCGACCGCCGTGACCTCGGCGGAGACCGTGCCGTCGGCCTTGCGTATCGTCTGCCGGATACGGAACGTCTTCCCCTCGCCCCAGACGAAGTCGCAGGTCACCTCGACCTCGTCGCCCGCGAGCAACTCCCGCTGATAGCGGATGGTGGTCTCCAGGGCCACCGGACCCACGCCCTTGGACGTCAGCCCCGCCTGGCTGATGCCGGCCGCGTGAAGCAACGCCCAGCGGGCGTGCTCCGCGTAGTTGAGGTACACGCTCTGGTTGAGGTGCCCCTGCACATCGGTCTCGTACCCGCGCACGGTCACCGGCACGGAAAACGGTTCGGCCACGACTTCCCCTTCACGGCGGCTCAACTTCACGACTGCACGACTTCTACAGCGAACAGGACGGGAGCAAGCGTACTGAGCGGTTGCTCACGGCCGTCAACTGCCTTGACGCACAAGGTCGTTACGTCCGCCGGGGTGACGCCAGCAGATAGCGCGTGCCGGTGCGCGGCTCGGTGTACTCGCCGGCCTGCCAGCCCGCCTTCTCCAAAGTGGCCGCACAGGCCCGCAACGCGTCGCCGTCGGGTTCGCGCACGGCGACGGCCTCCGGCTGCGGGGTCGCCCGCACCCGGTAGCCACCACCGCCCCCGTCGCCCTTCCCGTCCGCCGGGAGGTGACCGGCCGCCTCCAGCGCCAACGCGGCGGCCTGCACCAGATGCTTGCGCTCCCAACCGCACGGACGGTCCATGGCCCCGTCCGTATTGGTCATCCGGCGCAACTCCAGCAGCCCCGTCCAGGCACTGTGGACCTCACGCGCCCGGGCCGGTCCGGCAGCCGGTGTCTCCGCCTCGCCTCCCACCCGCGCGGCGAACACCCCGGTGGCCCCGGAAGCATGGGGAGCCTCGGCGGCGTCAGGTGTGTCCGCGGGCGGCGCTTCCTCCCGTATGCGATGGCCCGTCGGCGTCAGGAAGTGGTCGTGCGGTGGCCGCGGGTGCCGGAAGGCGAGCCCCCGCGCGACCAGCGCGGCGAGCTGGAACTCCGTACCCCGCAGCCGTCCCGTGACGGGGTCGGCGGCGTCGATGACGCGTCGCTGGGCGGCGGTCGGCGGTCGTGTCATGGCGGACCCCTTCCCGGGCATCGACGGCTGCGGTCGGCGACCGGTCAGCCGATCGACCGGCCGGTTCGACCCGCTCTTCGAAGACTACGACCCGGGTCTGACATCGCGAGCCCAGCGCTCCAGCTCGGCGAACTCGCGCTCCCCGAGGCCCCGGCGCGGGTCGATCCGCAGCAGCAGCGCCCGCCCGGTGTGGTGCTCGGCCACATGGCGGACGTCGAGGTCGGTGATCAGGTCGTCGACCCAGACGAAGGGGCGCCCGTCGGCCCACTCCACGACGCGCCGGGTCTTCCAGTAGAGCCCGTCGGGTTGCTCGGCGAACAGGTTGGTGAACTCGATGACCGGCAGGTCGGCCGGCAGCCCGATCACGGGGCCGATCATCTTGTTCGCCCCGTGCATCCAGGTCGTGGCCCACACCAGGTCGTAAGGCAGGGCGAGCAACCGGGCGCCGTGCCCCGGGTGCAGCCGTATCCGCAGGCCCCGGCGCAGCCGCCGGGAGCCCGGTTTCTGCCGGGCGGACCAGTTGGCGGGGTGCACCCGGCGGGTCACATATCCCCGGTGGCGCAGGAGCCGGGCGCGGAACGGGTTGAGGGGGCCGTCGACGTCGAGGAGGAGCAGTGGTCGGTCCGTCATGGGGAGGGGTTACCCATGACGGACGGCGACTGACCGCCCCCGCGGGCGTTACTGCCGATAACCGCTCAGGAACCGCCCGATCCTGCTGATCGCCACCTCCAGGTCGTCCGCGTACGGGAGGGTGAGGATGCGGAAGTGGTCGGGGGAGGGCCAGTTGAAGCCCGTACCCTGCACGACCTGGATCTTCTCCTGGAGCAGCAGGTCCAGGACGAACTTCTCGTCGTCGTGGATCTTGTGCACGGCCGGGTCGAGGCGCGGGAACGCGTACAGCGCGCCCTTCGGCTTGACGCACGAGACGCCCGGGATCTCGTTGAGGCGTTCCCAGGCGCGGTCGCGCTGTTCGCGCAACCTGCCGCCGGGGGCGGTGAGTTCGTAGATGGACTGCCGGCCGCCGAGCGCGGCCTGGATGGCGTACTGCGCGGGCGCGTTGGGGCAAAGGCGCATCGAGGCCAGCATCGTCAGGCCTTCGAGGTAGCTGCGCGCGTGCTGCTTCGGGCCGGTCACCACCAGCCAGCCCGAGCGGAAGCCGGCCACCCGGTACGTCTTCGACAGGCCGCAGAAGGTCAGGACGACCAGATCGGGGGCGAGCGCGGCGGCCGAGTGGTGCACCTCGTCGTCGTACAGGATCTGGTCGTAGATCTCGTCGGCGAAGACCATCAGGCCGTGGCGGCGGGCCAGGTCGAGGATGCCCTCGATGATCTCCTTCGGATAGACCGCGCCGGTGGGGTTGTTCGGGTTGATGATGACCACGGCCCTGGTGCGGTCGGTGATCTTCGCCGCCATGTCGTCCAGGTCCGGGTACCAGTCGGCCTGTTCGTCGCAGAGGTAGTGGACCGCCTTGCCGCCGGCGAGGGTCGTGACCGCCGTCCAGAGGGGGAAGTCCGGGGCGGGGATGAGGACTTCGTCGCCGTCCTCGACCAGTGCCTGGACCGCCATCGAGACCAGTTCCGAGACGCCGTTGCCGAGGAAGACGTCGTCGACGTCGACCTCCAGGCCGCGTTCCTGGTAGCGCTGGGCGACGGCCCGGCGGGCGGAGAGGATGCCGCGCGAGTCCGTGTAGCCGTGGGCCTGCGGCAGCATGCGGATCATGTCCTGGAGGATCTCCGGCGGTGCCTCGAAGCCGAAGAGCGCGGGGTTGCCGGTGTTGAGGCGCAGGACGCTGTGGCCCGCCTCCTCCAGTGCGTTGGCGTGCTCGATCACCGGTCCGCGGATCTCGTAACAGACCTCGCTGAGCTTGCTGGACTGCCGGAACTCCATGCGCTTACGCCCCTCCGGTTCGTGGTGATGCTTGGTTTTACCAAGTATGAGCTTGGAAAGTCCAACAACATGTCTAGACTGCGTCGCATGTCACCTCGCCGAAGCTACGACCAGTACTGTTCCGTCGCTCGCGCCCTCGATGTCGTCGGCGACCGCTGGACTCTTCTGATCGTCCGGGAGCTGCTGGCCGGTCCGCGCCGCTACACCGACCTGCACGCGGATCTGCCGGGCGTCAGCACGGACGTACTCGCGTCACGGCTGAAGGACATGGAGCGGGACGGCCTCGCGACCCGGCGCCGACTGCCGCCGCCGGGGGCCGCGTCGGTCTACGAACTCACCGGCCGGGGGCGGCAGTTGCTGCCGGTGCTCCAGGCGCTGGGGGAGTGGGGCGCGCCCGAGCTGGGCGAGCGGCGCGCCACGGACGCCGTACGGGCGCACTGGTTCGCGCTGCCGTTGCTGCGCGGCCTCGACGCGGCTGGCGCCGGGGAGGGCGGCGGGGGGCTCGTCGAAGTCCGGCTGGAGGAGGGCGAGTTCCACCTGTACGTCGGTACGGAGGACGTTCCGGTGTACGGCGCCGGACCCGCCCCCGAGGAGCCCGACGCCCGCCTGTCGATGGACACCGGGACGTGTGCGGCAGTCGGCCGGGGGGATGTCGGTGTGCTGGACGCCGTACGGGACGGGCGTATCGAGGTGACCGGCGAGGGAACACTCGCCAAGGCGCTGCGCGAGGCCTGATATCCGAAATCGAGGCCTGATACGGGACATGCCCGCCGCGCGACCGTGCGCGGCAGGCATGTTGACGAACCATCAGGGACTGGTCCTGGTCCTGGTCAGGCTCCCGGCGGAACCTGTCTCGGTCGGCCCGAGCCGCGCGTCAGGGCGTAGCCGCCGACGCCCGCCAGGGCGGCCAGCACGCCGCCGAGCGCCGTCCAGACCCAGCGGTCGGACCACCAGCCGGAGGACCAGCCGTCGTCGGGCTCGATGCTCGACAGCACCGCGGTCGCCGTCGAACCGTCCTCCGTGGCCTCGGACTCGACCGCGATCCCGGGCACGAGCGGCTCGGCCAGCGAACCGTCCACGGCCGCCGAACCGCCGATGTCCTTCGAGTCGACCCGCACTTCGGCGTCGACCGGGAGGCCGAGGTCGGAGGTCGCGAGGTTCACCGTCGTCAGCCGGAGGTAATAGGTGCCCGGGAGTGGGTCGTTGGCCCACTGCTCCGACCAGGCGTGGACCGTGCGCAGGACGCACGCCAGCTCCACGGACGCGGTGCCCGAGGCGGCGGTGCGCGTCTGGGCGCCGTACTGGCAGGCCTGGCGACGTCGCAGACCGTCGTACACGTCGAGCTGCCAGGTCTCGGACGCGTGCGTGTCCGGCAGCTTCACCGTCGCCTTGACGGTGGGGCGTTGACCGGCGTCCGCGGGGAACGACCAGTACAGGTAGTCGCCCGCCGAACCGCTCGCGGAGGCCTGCTGACCCTGGTCGATCTCCGTCGCCGTACGGAACGACGTACCCGCCGAGGTGGGGGCCGAGCCGTCGTCCGAAGGGCTCGCGGAGGGCGAGGCGTCGGCGACGGCCGGGGCCGCGGCCAGCCCGACCATCAGCAGGGCCGAGCCCAGCACACGGGCACCGCGCATCAGTTGGTCCTTGGGAATTCGCGTCACTCGCGTCACTCGCATCAGTTGGTCCTCCATACCGAGACCCGCAGACGCGAGATCCAGCCCCACAGGACACCCGTGAGGAAGCCCACCAGGATGAGTGTGCCCAGCAGCCACCAGCCGCGGCCGAGACCGAAGGAGGCCACGTCGCTCGCCTGGCTCGGGCCGTCGACGACGTCGACGGTCAGTTCGAGCGGCAGACCGGGCGTGGTCTTCACACCACTGGCCGCCGAGAAGGAGTTGGTGACCTGGAGACACACGGTCTCGGCCGCCGGCTTGTCCGCGTCGTCGTCGGCCTCCGCCTTCGGATAGCGCAGACCCGTCGAGATGACATCGGTACGGCCGGTGCCGTTGCCCTCGCCGCGGACGATCTCACGGCCGTGCGTGGTCACCGCCCGCAGCAGCACCCCGTAGTCGGGGTTGACGGCCCGGTCGGCGGACACGCTCACCGAGGCGCGCAGTTCCTGCCCCGGCAGGACGTCGACGCGGTACCAGCGCTGCTGGCCGAACTCCTCGCGGTCCGTGTACAGACCGGACTTCACCGCTGGGGCGTTCGAGCATCCGGCCGCACCCTCGACGGCCACCGGCGTCACCACCGGGTCGGCGGCGCGGACGACCAACTGGTTCACCTTGTCGGCGAGTTCGTCGGTGTGCTCGACCGACGTGTACGTCCCGCCGGTCGCCTCGGCGATACAGCTCAGCTGCTGCCGCATCTTGGTGTTCGGGACCAGGCCGAGGGTGTCGATGGTGAGGCCGATGCCCTTGGCCGCGATTTCCCGGGCCACCTCGCACGGGTCGAGCGGTGCGCAGGTGTCCTCGCCGTCGCTGATGAGCACGATGCGCTTGGTGCCCTCACCGCCGTCGAGGTCGTCCGCTGCCTTCAGCAGTGCGGGGCCGATCGGCGTCCAGCCGGTGGGCGTGAGCGTCGCGACCGCCGTCTTGGCCTCGACGCGGTCGAGCGGGCCCACCGGGTAGAGCTGCGCGGTGTCCTTGCAACCCTCCTTGCGGTCGTCGCCGGGGTAGTTGGCGCCCAGCGTGCGGATGCCGAGCTGGACCTCCTCGGGTGTCGCGTCCAGCACCTCGTTGAACGCCTGCTTCGCCGCGGCCATCCGCGACTGGCCGTCTATGTCCCGCGCCCGCATCGAACCGCTGACGTCGAGGAGGAGGTTGACTTTGGGCGCGAGTGCGGTGGTTTCGTCGGCGACGGCTTCGGCCGGGACCGCGATCCCGGCCGCCAGGGCGGTGAGCAGGGCGCAGGCGCCCGCCGCCAGCCGTTGTCTTGTGATCATCGACGGATCCTATTGACACTGGGTCACCCGCTTCAAAACGGGGCCCGTCAGTTGCCTTCCCGCTTCACCTCTCCCAGGGGGTTGGGCAGTTGGGTCCACAGGTCCCCGGGCGTCCTCGGCGACAGTCGCATCAGGGTCAAGGCCTTGGTGGGCAGGGGCTGTTCGAGCAGTGCCAGGAGATCCGGCGTGCGCGGCAGCCCTCGTACGGCCGTCTCCAGGGCCTCCCGCAGCGCCGCCTCCGAACCGGCGGTCGCACCCAGCGCCCCGGCCACCAGCGAACCGAACAGCTTGCTGCGCAGGGTGATTTCGTCGTCGGTGACGATCCGTCCGGTCAGCTCCGGGGCCGCGATGCCGTGCCGGGCCAGCCGGGCCGGACCGACCCGGATGTCGGCGAGGTCGCGGTAGACCAGCCGCAGGGGGTCCCCGGTCGCCGACAGTACGACGAGGAGGTTCTGGCCGTGTGCCTCCAGGGCGACACCCAGATCGAGCAGGCGCAGCCCGACGGTGAGTGCGAGACGCGTGAACTCGGCGAGCCAGGAGGGTGATCGAGGAAGGGCCGTGGCGCTGAGGGCTCCAACCGGAACGACGTACTCGCCCGCCCCCGAGTCCGCGTACAGGTCCGGCGGCTCCCTCAGCACGGCCGCCAGATCGGGGGAGTCGGCGGTGACCGCACCGAGTGTGCGGGTGATGTGCAGCAACCCGTCGAGACGCGCCGCCATCGACTCCATGAACGCCGACACCGTCGCCGCCGTCTCGATCGAGTACGGCGAGATGTCCCGTACAGAGGAGGTGAGCCGGGCGCTCAACGCCGTCTTGAGGTGCGGTCCGCCGTCGGGGAGGGCCAGGCTGCGCAGGGACATCAGGGGATGCGCCGACAGACCGCCCCTGCCGGGGAGTTGGAGCACATGTGCCGCCTGCCAGGGGTGCACCGGAATCAGCGGACGTCCCCCGTCCCGCAGCCACTCGGGCCACTCGCCCCGCACGGCGCAGTCGTCCGCGGCCACCAGCGCCAGCTCCACGACCGGCCGGTGCTCGGGCCCGTACGCGAGTTGCTCGGCCACCGAGAAACCGGGCCGGGAACGGCAGTTGGGGTGGAAGGGATGACCGTCGACGACCCGCTGCTCCCACTCCCAGCCGGCCACGGGGGCACGCAGGGTACTGTCCTGGCTCGCGCGCGACAGGGCCAACGAGGCGACGCTGTGGCCGAGTTCGGCCGCGAAGGCGGGTCCGTGCGGGACGGCCAGGTCCGTCATCAGCCGCGCCGGATCGTCGTACGACACCGTGCCGAGCCGTACGGCGGTGACACGGCCGTCGACGGCGTACGGATCGGCGTACGGGCCCTCCAGCCGGCGACCGTCCGACAGCAGGAGACGCGCCCCGTTCTCGCGCCCGGCGATCCACGGCAGCGGCTCGTGGACGAGCGCCCGCCACAGCCGGGTCAGTACGGCGGCCCGGGCGCCGGGCAGCTCGGCCGTGTACCGCGACACGAGGTCGGGGCGTACGGCGGCCAGTTCGTCGGCGACCTCGGCCTCAGCGCTGGAGGGACGGTGCACGGCGGGCTCCTCGGGTGGGGGTACGGGTGCGGGTTTGGGCGCGGGTATGTGCTGGTGAACGGGCGTGGACGACGACAGACATACTTGATCGCCAGTGCACCGCGGGAAACCGCGAGCGTAGGAGAGCACCGTAAGAAACGAGGGAACGCGTGGACCCCACCAGGCCCCCCACCGCACCCCCGGCCCCCACCGCACCCCATGCCGGGCCCGCGCCCGACGACATCGGAGCGCGCGCCGACGCGTACGCGACCGCGCCCCTGCTCAACTGCCTGCTCCGGGAGGTGGCAGAGCCGGTCCCCGGCCCGGGTGAGCCGCGCGTGTACCGGCTGCCGAGCGGGGAGCGCCTGCTGCGGGTGCGAGGCGCACGGAGGCTCGCGGCGCCCGAGGTGAACACGGGCGACGGCGTCTGGCACCCGGTCGGTCACGCCGAACTCGTCAAGCTCGTGGCCGAGGAACTCCAGGCGTACACCGGCCTGTCCAACGCCGAGCTGCCCGCCGAGATGGCCGACAGCCGGGACACGGTCGCCGCGCTGCTCACCGCCCGCGACCGGACCACCCCGCCCGAGGACCCGTACCGGCGGTCCGAGCAGTCCCTTCTCACCGGGCACCCCTTCCACCCGGCGCCCAAGGCGCGCGGCGGCGGCCCGGTCGCGGGCTGGCTGCCGTACGCGCCCGAGGCGTACGCCGCGTTCCCGCTGGTGCTCCTGGGCGTGCGCGAGGACGCGGTGGCCGAGGAGGGTGACGTGTCCGCACTCGACGCCTTCGGCACGGCCCCGCCCGGCTACCGGCTGCTGCCCGCCCACCCCTGGCAGCTCGACCTCGTCGGCCCGAGCCTGACGGACGCCTTCGCGGACGGCCGGCTGATCCGGCTGGGCACGACCGCGTTCGCCACCTGGCCCACGGCGGCCGTCCGCACGCTCTACGCGCCCGAGCACGACCTCTTCGTCAAGTTCAGCCTCGACGTCCGCATCACCAACGACGTACGCCGGCTCTGGCGCCACGACCTGCTGGCACTGCGCCGCACGGACGCGGCGGTCGTCGCCGCTGCCGAGGGCCGGCCGGTCTGGCTCAGCGATCGGGGCTACCGCACCGCCGACTTCGCCTTCGAGGAGCTGGCCGTCCTGGTCCGCGACGGCCTGCGCGACCATGTCGTACCGGGCGCCACCCCGCTGCTCGCCGCCGCGCTGGTCGAGGGCTTCGACGGCAACCCGCTCGACGGGCTCGCCGACCCGGCCGCCTGGTGGACGGCGTATCTGCGCTGTGCCGTGCCACCGGTCGTCGAACTGTTCGCACGGTACGGCGTGGTCATCGAGGCCCACCTCCAGAACTGCCTGATCGCGGTCGACGCCCATGGAATCCCGGTACAGGCCCTGTACCGGGACGCCGAGGGCGTGAAGCTGCTGCCGGACGTGACGCGGGCGGCGGGCTGGGAGCGGCTCGTGTACTGCCTGGTCGTCAACCACCTCACTGAGGTCGCGGAGGTGCTGCGGGAACGCCACCCCGGCTTCGACCCCTGGCAGGCCGTACGCCGGGAGCTGGCCCGCCACGACCTCCCCGAGGCCGCCGCACTCCTCGCCTCGCCCACCCTGCCCGGCAAGACCAACCTGCTGCTGCGCTGGACCGGTGCCGACGGCGCCGACGCCCGCTATCTGCCGCTGTGGAATCCGCTGGCGGGGAAACCGGCGCGGTGAAGGGGAACCGTTCCGGACCCGATGACGTCATGAGCGGAACACCTAGACTGATGGCCGGTAATGGGGAGCCTCGCGGCTGATTTCGGCCGCTCGACGGGGACGGGGGCCGGAGCGATGAGTTCCCACAGCCGGGCCGCAGAGGTGAGATGGGGGAGTCATGAAACCGCTCGGAGCAGGTGATCCCGCCTCTGTCGGGGACGGCAGATACCGGCTGGTCGGACGCCTCGGCCAGGGCGGAATGGGCGTCGTCTACTTCGGCCGGTCGCGGTCGGGCCGGGCGGTGGCCGTCAAGGTCGTACGGCCCGAACTGAGCACGGAACCGGGCTTCCGGCGCAGATTCGCCGACGAGGTGGCCGCGGCCCGCCGCGTCGGCGGCTTCCACACCGCGCCGGTCGTGGACGCCGACCCGGAGGGCGAACCGGCCTGGCTGGTGACGGCCTACGTACCCGGCCCCACCCTGCGGGACCTGCTCGACCAGACGGGCCCCCTTCCCACGGACACGCTCACCGTGCTGGCCGCCGGCCTCGCCGAGGCGCTGGCCGCGATCCATCAGGCCGGGGTCATCCACCGCGACCTGAAACCCGCCAACATCATCGTCGCGGAGGACGGCCCCCGGGTCATCGACTTCGGCATCGCGCGGGCCCTCGACGGCACGGCCCTCACCCAGACCGGGTTCCAGATCGGCACGCTCGGCTTCCTCGCGCCGGAGCAGCTCACCGGCGGCAAGCTCACTCCCGCGGTGGACATGTTCGCGCTGGGCGTGGTGCTCAGCCAGGCGGCGGGCCGCGCTCCCTTCGGCGACGGCGGGTCGGCCGCCTGGCCCTACCGCGTCGTCCACGAACAGCCGGATCTCACGGACGTGCCCGACCTGCTGCGCGGACTGGTCGCGGCCTGTCTGGCCAAGGACCCGCTCGACCGCCCCGGCCCGTCGGAGTTCCTCGACCAGCTCACGGTCCAGCACCCGTCGGACGCCTGGCTGCCCGCCGAGGCGACCGCGCTCCTACGGAAGCAGGCCCCCGCGGCGTACCTCGCGGCAACGGACCACCCGTCGGCCGTACCCACCGATCCGCGCACGACGGTGTCCTGGCCGCCAGCGGTCGCTGAGGGCCAGTCCCTGGCCGCCGATCCGCGTACGACGGTGTCCGGGCCGCCGCCGGTCGCTGATGGACAGGCACTGGCCGGCGACCAGCGCGCGACGGTGTCCGCGCCGCCCCCGGTCGCCGAAGAACACGCACCGGCCACTGACCCGCGCCCCGCCACGCCCGCCCTGCCGGCGCCTGCCGGGGACCAGGTCATGGCCTCCCACGCCCTCACCGTCCGGTCGTCACCAGGCCCCGGCTTCGGGCCCCCGCCGGACGTCACGCCCGTACAGCCTTCCGGAGGGCTCGTCCCGTCCGGCGACGCCGGGGCACGGAGGGGACGCCGAGCCACGGTCGCCGCAGCGGCACTGCTGGTCGCGGCGGCCATCGCGGGGCTGCTCGTGTGGCACCCCTGGACCGGTTCCGGCGAGCCCGGAGCCGACAACGCCGGCGGAACCTCGCCGTCGCCCCGGCGATCGACCCCCGCCGCGTTCCCCGACGCCGCGCTGCTGGTCCGGCTGGACACGGACCCCGGATCGACGGAATGCCACAGCGTGATCGGCCGCCGCGACTCCACCACGGACAACCCTGAACAGCTGATCGACGGGACCTGCGACGCCCTCCCGCAGTGGTCCCCCGACCGCAAGTCGTTCGCGTTCACCCGTAAGACGGCGGAAGGGTCGGCCGTGTGGACGGCGAACACGGACGGTACCCGCGTCCGCCGGATCGCCACCATCTCGGGCGGCCGGGTCTCCTGGTCCCCGGACGGCAAGCGACTGGCCGTCCTGCGCCGCGCGGACGGTGTGCAGCAGTTGTTCGCCGTGAACGTCTCGGACGGCTCCACGCAGCAACTGACCTCCGGCTCCGGGACGGTGGAGGACCCGGCCTGGTCCCCCGACGGCAAGCGCATCGCCGTCTGCCTGCAGAAGACGTCGGGCTGGCAGGTCCACGTAGTCGATCCGGCACAGCCGGGCGCCGAACCCCGGCAGGTGACCCACCAGTCCCGGCGGGCACTGGACCCCTTCTGGTCCCCGGACGGCCGCTACTTCGCGTACACCGCCGGAGCACCGGGCGAGGGGACGGGTGGGGACATCCGCATCGCCAAGGCCGACGGCAGCGACGACAGGACACTGGTGCGGACGGCCGCCCAGGAGATGGACCCGGTCTGGTCACCGGACGGCAAGTGGGTGGCCTTCGTCCGGGGTCCCCTCGACCGGCCGGCGGTCTGGGCGATCCGCGCGGACGGCACGGGTTCCCGCAAGCTCACCACCGGCAGCACACCGGAGGGGCATCCTTCCTGGCGCTGAGGCCGGCGCGGAAAGCCGACCACGAGGTTGGGTAGGATCGCCACCGTGCGCTGCGAGAACCAAGCGCGTACATCGTGCTGATCGAGAACCAAGACAGTACATGCACCTCCAGGCTTTGCGGTACAAACCGGGCTGGTTTCAACCCGGCTGGTGTTGATCGTGGAAGACCTGTCGGGTCGCTGACCCGCAGGCGGCGTGAGCCAGGAATCCCCTTGCTTCAGCTGGGGGAGGATTCAATATGCTCGCGTCATGAGAGAGGTCACGGCAACCCGCTACGTCGAACCCCTGAGATCGGGAGGTTCCGTCCCAGGGGTGGTCGAGGCCGACGACCTCGGCACCTACGTCGTGAAGTTCACCGGCTCCGCGCAGGGCCGCAAGGCCCTGGTCGCCGAGGTGGTCGTCGGAGAGCTCGCACGCGCTCTCGGGCTGCGCTTCCCCGAGCTGGTCCTCGTCCACTTCGACCCGGCCACCGGCGCCCACGAGCCCCACCAGGAGGTCCAGGACCTGCTGCACGCCAGCGCCGGCCTCAACCTGGGCATGGACTATCTGCCGGGCGCGAAGGACTTCACCCCTCGGACGGCGGCCTCGTTCGACGTCGATCCACTGGAGGCGGGCCGGATCGTCTGGCTGGACGCCCTCACCGTCAACGTGGACCGTACGACGCACAGCTCCAATCTGATGGTGTGGCCCACCTTCGGTATCGCGCCGCCGCACCTGTGGCTGATCGACCACGGCGCCGCCCTCGTCTTCCACCACAGATGGGACCTGTCGGCACCGGAGAAGGCCTACGACTTCCGCCGCCACGCCCTCGGCCGCTACGCCCCGGACACCCGCGCCGCCGACACCGAACTGGCGCCCCGTGTCACGGAGGAACTGCTGCGCGAGGTGCTGGCCGAGGTACCGGACGCCTGGCTGGAGATCGAGGCGGGCTTCACGACCTCCGACGAGGTCCGGGACGCCTATCTGTCGTACCTCCACGCGCGCGTGCGGGCGTCCGCTTCCTGGCTGCCCACCGAGTTCCCCGGCCGCGAGGAACTGGCCGCCGAGGACGCCCGACGCGCGGCGAAGACACAGCGGGACCGGCCGAACTGGCTCAAGCAGGTCCCCGACCTGCACGGCAAACCGGCGGCGGAACAGGATTGGTCGGTGCATCTCGGATGAACCGTGTTGGACCGGTGGTACAGATCGAGTACTGCACCCAGTGCCGTTGGCTGCCCCGCGCGGCCTGGCTGGCGCAGGAGTTGCTCACCACCTTCGAGGCGGAGCTCGGCGAGCTGTCGCTCAAGCCCGGCACCGGCGGCGTGTTCGTCGTCCGGGTCGACGACGAGGTGGTCTGGGACCGCAGGGAACAGGGCTTCCCGGAGCCCACGGCCGTGAAGCAGGCCGTACGCGACCGAGTGGCCCCGGGAAAGTCCCTGGGCCACTCGGACAAGCCGGCTTCGTAGAAGATCAGCCCTTGAGCTGCTCGTACGCCGGCAGGGTCAGGAAGTCCGCGTAGTCGTCGTCGAGGGCGACGGTCAGGAGCAGGTCGTGGGCCTGCTGCCAGTGGCCGGCCGCGAAGGCCTCGTCGCCGATCTCGGCGCGGATGTCGGCGAGTTCCTCGGCGGCGATCTTGCGGGCGAGTTCCGGCGTGGCCGTCACCGTGTTCCCGGCGTGCTCGAACTCGACGCCCGCGTTGATCCACTGCCAGATCTGCGAGCGGGAGATCTCGGCGGTGGCCGCGTCCTCCATGAGGTTGAAGATGGCGACCGCGCCGAGCCCGCGCAGCCACGCCTCGATGTAACGGATGCCGACCTGCACGGCGTTGACCAGTCCGTCGTACGTCGGGCTGGCCTTGAGCGAGTCGACGGCGATCAGGTCGGCGGCCTCGACGTGGACGTCCTCGCGGAGGCGGTCCTTCTGGTTCGGCCGGTCACCGAGGACCGCGTCGAAGGAGGCCATGGCGATCGGGACGAGGTCGGGATGGGCGACCCAGGAACCGTCGAAACCGTCACCGGCCTCACGGTCCTTGTCGGCCTTGACCTTCTCGAAGGCGACCTTGTTGACCTCTTCGTCGCGCCGGGACGGGATGAACGCCGCCATGCCGCCGATCGCGTGCGCGCCGCGCTTGTGGCAGGTGCGGACGAGGAGTTCGGTGTATGCGCGCATGAACGGGGCTGTCATCGTCACGGCGTTGCGGTCCGGGAGGACGAACTTGGCGCCGCCGTCACGGAAGTTCTTGACGATGGAGAACAGATAGTCCCAGCGCCCCGCGTTCAACCCGGAGGCGTGGTCGCGGAGTTCGTAGAGGATCTCGTCCATCTCGTACGCGGCCGTGATC
Source organism: Streptomyces sp. SID12488 (assembly GCF_010548275.1). Classification (GTDB taxonomy): domain Bacteria; phylum Actinomycetota; class Actinomycetes; order Streptomycetales; family Streptomycetaceae; genus Streptomyces. The sequence continues at coordinate 16,871 of NZ_JAAGLT010000029.1, read as the reverse complement.
GTCTCGATGAGAACGGTCGCGCGGACGGTGCCCTGCGGGATGCCGACGTAGTCCTGCGCGAACACGAACACGTCGTTCCACAGACGGGCTTCGAGGTGCGACTCGGTCTTCGGGAGGTAGAAGTACGGGCCCTTGCCGAGATCGAGGAGGCGCTGCGCGTTGTGGAAGAAGTAGAGGCCGAAGTCGACGAGGGCGCCGGGCACCTGCTGACCGTCGAGCTGGAGGTGGCGTTCGTTCAGGTGCCAGCCGCGCGGACGCATGACGACGGTCGCGAGTTCGGCATCGGCCTTGAGGGCGTACGACTTGCCGCTCGCCGGGTCGGTGAAGTCGATGTTCCGGGTGTAGGCGTCGGCCAGGTTGACCTGTCCGAGGACCACGTTCTCCCAGGTCGGCGCGGAGGCGTCCTCGAAGTCCGCGAGCCAGATCTTCGCGCCGGAGTTGAGGGCGTTGATCGTCATCTTGCGGTCGGTCGGGCCGGTGATCTCGACGCGCCGGTCGTTCAGGGCCGCGGGGGACGGGGCGACCCGCCAGGAGTCGTCGGCGCGGATCGCGGCCGTCTCGGGGAGGAAGTCGAGGGTCGAGGTGCGGGCGATCTCGGCGCGGCGCTCCGCACGGCGCGCGAGGAGTTCGTTGCGCCGGGGCGTGAAGCGCCGGTGCAGCTCGGCCACGAAGGCCAGCGCCGCGTCGGTGAGCACCTCCTCCTGCCGGGGCAGGGGCTCGGCGTCGACGATGGCCAGCGGGGACGGCGCTGGTGCGGACATGAGCGGTCACTTCCTTCAGCGGGCTGATGTGGGCTGCTGTGGCTGCATGGAACGGATGTTTCTGATCAGTGGATGCTAGTTTCCTCATCGTGGAAGTTCAATGATTTGTTGATGTCGAGATTCTTCGCGGCGAGAAGCCTCTACACCAGGCGGTCCAGGTCGGGCGGTGTGTCGATGTCGTACGGCTGAGCCACATCTCCGCACTCGACGAGGGTGATCGCTTCGTGGTGGGCCCTGAGGTAGTCGCGGGCGCCCCGGTCACCGATCGCCGCCGCCGCGACGCCGGTCCAGTGGGCAGCGCCGAACAGCACTGGATGCCCGCGCGTCCCGTCGTACGAGGCCGCCGCGAGGGACTCCTCGGACGTGTACGCGGCGAGGACGCGGGCCATGGCCTCCGGCCCGATGCCCGGCTGGTCGACGAGCGAGACGAGGGCCGCGCGTGCCCCGGAGCCGCGCAGGGACGCCAGCCCGGCCCGCAGCGAGGACCCCATACCCTCCGCCCACTCCGGGTTGTCCACCAGAACGCACCCGGGCAGATCCGCCCGCTTGCGTACGTCGTCGGCCTGCGCCCCGAGCACGACATGGACCGGAGTGCAGCCCGCCGCGCGCAGGGCGTCGGCCGCGTGTTCGACGAGAAGGTGTCCGCGGTGTTCGAGAAGGGCCTTGGGCCGCCCGCCGAGCCGTTGCCCCCCGCCTGCCGCGAGCAAAAGCCCTGCCACCTGGTCCGGTTTCTCCGTCATGCCTCCTGCATACCTGACCCCGGGGTCGGACCGGCGGTGTTCATGGGCTGAATTTCGGCCCTTGGTGTGGCGCCCGTCGCGCGGGTGGCGTTTACTGTCCCGCGTCCCCGGCGCCCGACCAGCGCGACGGGGGTGTGCGGGACGCGTGTGGGGGCCAGTGGGGGAGCCGTGTTGCGGAGCTTGGGACAGAGGTCGGTGACCGGCAGCGACGAGGATCCGAGAGTGGCGGGGTTGCGGACCGCGGTGTCCCGGCTGCGCCGTGAACTCGCCGCGCATCCGGCCGAGTTCCCCGACCGTGGCATCGCCGAGGACGAACTGGCCTGCCTGGCCGCGATGACGATCACCGGCAGCCCCGAAATCCCGCGCCTGCGCCGCTCGTTACTCCTGATCGCCGGCGCCATCGGCTCGGTCAGCGCGCTCGCCCGGGGCCTGTCGGACGTCCGCGCCGCGGTGGACCTGTTCGGGAAACCACCGCGCCGCTGACGGCGGCCCGCCCGAGAGGCGGCGGGCCGGTGGGCGGAGGTCGCGGGTCAGTGGGCGGGGTTGCCCGAACTGGCCAGTGCCACCGACAACTCGGCCGCGACCTGCTTCAGCACGGGCACGATCTTCTCCGTCGCCTCCTCGGTGACCCGGCCCGCCGGGCCCGAGATCGAGATCGCGGCGGCGGTGGGGGAGTCGGGCACGGAGACCGCGAGACAACGGACGCCGATCTCCTGCTCGTTGTCGTCGACCGCGTAACCGAGGCGCCGCACGTCCTCCAGAGCGGCCAGGAAGCCGTCCGGGGTCGTGAGCGTCTTCTCCGTCGCGGCCGGCATGCCCGTACGGGCGAGCAGGGAACGCACCTCGTCCGGCGGGAAGCCGGCGAGCAGTGCCTTGCCGACGCCGGTGGAGTGCGGCAGGACGCGCCGGCCCACCTCCGTGAACATGCGCATCGAGTGCTTGGACGGAACCTGCGCCACGTACACGATCTCGTCGCCGTCCAGGAGCGCCATGTTGGCCGTCTCGCCGGTCTCCTCGACCAGCCGGGCCAGATAGGGGCGGGCCCAGGTGCCGAGCAGCCGGGACGCGGACTCGCCGAGGCGGATCAGACGCGGGCCCAGCGCGTACCGGCGGTTGGGCTGCTGGCGGACGTAACCGCAGGTCACGAGCGTGCGCATGAGCCGGTGGATGGTGGGCAGGGGCAGCCCGCTACTCACGGACAGCTCGCTGAGGCCGACTTCGCCGCCCGCGTCCGCCATGCGCTCCAGCAGATCGAAGGCACGCTCCAGGGACTGGACACCGCCGCTGGCGGCGGCGGGTTTGGCGGCGTCGGTGGAGCTGGCGCTGGGCGTCGGCACGGCGCGTTCCTTTCACTGCTGACAGGCGATGGTGCAGCCTACCGGGCGGTTGCTTGACGGCCTTCTGGCGTATGGCTACGTTCTGTTTTCCGGAAACCTAATTCCGCGTTGTGGAAACATCCAGATCGCTGCCCCGATCGACCCCGGCTGGCGTCGGGTCGGGTGGGTCGGCAGGGTGGCTCTTGACGGTGCGATGCCCTCCGTGAAGACTCCTTCAACAGAAAGTTGAATTCCGTTACGTGGAAGTTAACGGCGGAATTCACAGCGCCAGAGCGACAGAGAGGGGTCCGGGTGTCCGACATCGAACTGGTGTTGCGTTCGACGCGCGTCATCACGCCCGAGGGGACGCGTGCGGCCACCGTCACGGTCGCCGACGGCCGGATCACGGCCGTACTCCCGTACGAGGCCGAGGTGCCGTCCGGCGCGCGCCTGGAGGACTTCGGTGACGACGTCCTGCTGCCCGGGCTGGTCGACACCCACGTGCACGTCAACGACCCCGGGCGCACGGAGTGGGAGGGCTTCTGGACCGCTACCCGTGCCGCGGCGGCCGGTGGCATCACCACCCTCGTCGACATGCCACTCAACTCCGTCCCGCCGACGACGACGGTCGGCCACCTCCGTACGAAGCGGGAGGTGGCCGCAAGCAAGGCGCACATCGACGTCGGATTCTGGGGCGGCGCGCTGCCCGACAACGTCAAGGACCTGCGTCCCCTTCACGACGCCGGCGTCTTCGGCTTCAAGGCGTTCCTGTCGCCGTCCGGCGTGGACGAGTTCCCGCACCTCGACCAGGAGCGACTCGCCCGGTCGATGACCGAGATCGCCGGCTTCGACGGACTCCTGATCGTGCACGCCGAGGACCCGCACCACCTCGACTCGGCCCCGCAGCGGGGTGGCCCCGAGTACGCCCACTTCCTCGCCTCTCGCCCGCGCGGCGCGGAGGACAGGGCGATCGCGAACCTGATCGAGCAGGCGAAGCGCCTGCACGCGCGCGTGCACGTCCTGCACCTGTCGTCGAGCGACGCGCTGCCGCTGATCGCGGCAGCGAAGGCGGAGGGGGTGCGGATCACCGTGGAGACGTGTCCGCACTATCTGACCCTCACCGCCGAGGAAGTCCCGGACGGGGCCAGCGAGTTCAAGTGCTGCCCGCCCATCCGCGAGGCCGCCAACCAGGACCTGCTGTGGCAGGCACTCGCCGACGGCACGATCGACTGCGTGGTCACCGACCACTCACCGTCCACCGCCGACCTCAAGACCGCCGACTTCGCCACGGCGTGGGGCGGCATCTCGGGGCTCCAGCTGAGCCTCGCGGCGGTGTGGACCGAGGCACGGCAGCGGGGCCACTCCCTGGAGGACGTCGTGCGCTGGATGTCCACGCGTACGGCCGCACTGGTGGGCCTCGGCGCGCGCAAGGGCGCCATCGAGGCAGGCCGGGACGCCGACTTCGCGGTACTCGCGCCGGACGAGACGTTCACCGTGGACCCGGCGGCCCTGGAGCACCGCAACCGCGTGACGGCGTACGCGGGCAAGACCCTCAGCGGTGTCGTCAGGTCGACGTGGCTGCGGGGCGAACGCATCGTGACGGAGGGCGAGTTCACCGAACCCAAGGGGCAACTCCTCACTCGCATCCCTTGATCAGGCCTTCCCTCTCCGCCCTCTCCGCCCTCCCCCTTTTTTCTGTTTACCGGCACCCGCAGCGCCGACTCCGAAAGGCAGAACTGATCACCGTGACCGCGATTCCGAGCTTCACCGGCGACGCGAACCCCTACGGAGGCGGTGACCCGTACGCGGACTACCGCACCGTGGACCTCCCCTTCACCCAGTACGCCAATCTCGCCGACCGCCGCCTCGGGGCCGGGGTGATCGCCGCCAACGACGAGTTCTTCGCAGACCGCGAGAACATGCTCGTGCCCGGGCCCGCCGAGTTCGTGCCCGAGCACTTCGGCCACAAGGGCAAGATCATGGACGGCTGGGAGACCCGGCGCCGGCGCGGCGCGTCCGCCGAACACCCGTGGCCGACGGCGGAGGACCACGACTGGGCGCTGGTACGGCTCGGCGCGCCGGGCGTCGTACGCGGCATCGTGGTCGACACGGCCCACTTCCGCGGCAACTACCCGCAGGCCGTGTCGGTAGAGGGCGTGTCGGTGCCCGGCTCCCCGTCCTCCGGGGAGCTGCTGGCGGACGACGTGAAGTGGATGACGCTGGTGCCGCGCACGAAGGTGGGCGGTCACGCGGCGAACGGCTTCGAGGTGTCGCTCGAACAGCGCTTCACGCACCTGCGGGTGAACCAGCATCCCGACGGGGGGATCGCGCGCCTGCGGGTGTACGGCGAGGTCGTCCCCGACCCTGCCTGGCTGGCGGCGCTGGGCACCTTCGACGTGGTCGCCCTGGAGAACGGCGGCCGGGCCGAGGACGCGTCCGACCTGTTCTACTCGCCGGCGTCGAACACCATCCAGCCGGGGCGCTCCCGGAAGATGGACGACGGGTGGGAGACGCGTCGCCGCCGCGACCAGGGCAACGACTGGATCCGCTACCGGCTGGTGGCGCGGTCGGAGATCCGGGCCGTCGAGATCGACACGGCGTATCTGAAGGGGAACAGCGCGGGCTGGGCGACGGTGTCGCTCCGTGACGGCGAGGACGGTGAGTGGACGGAGATCCTCCCGCGCACCCGCCTCCAGCCCGACACCAACCACCGGTTCGTCCTGCCGGCCCCGGCGGCGGGCACGCACGCGCGCGTGGACATCTATCCGGACGGCGGGATCTCACGGCTGCGGCTGTTCGGCTCTCTGACGGAGGAGGGGGCGGGGGAACTGGTGGCCCGGTACGGGGGGCTCGGGGGCTGAGGGGGCCTCCGGCGGTGACGCGGGAGTACGGGGGTGCGGGGCAGGTGAGTGGCCTGCCGGGCCAGGACGTCGGCCCCGGCCCGTTTCCTCGCCCCCGCCGCCCCTACCCGTCCCATCCCCAGGGGCTCCGCCCCTTCGACCCCACCAGGGGCGCAGCCCCCCTGCACCCCGGCGGGGACTGCGTCCCCTGCACCCCGGCGGGGACTGCGTCCCCTGCATCCCGGCGGGGACTGCGTCCCCTGCACCCCGGCGGGGACTGCGTCCCCTGCACCCCGGCGGGGCGTGCCCCTGGACTCGCCTGGGGCTATGCCCTTGGACCCCGCTTGGGACTGCGTCGCCTGGGCCCCGCCCGGGGGCTATGCCTCTGGGCCAGCCGGGCCTGCGCCCCTGGACCCGCTTGGGGCTGTGCCCCTGGACCTGGTTCAGGACTACGTCCCCTGCACCCCGGTCGGGGCTGTGCTCCCGAGCCCCGCTCGGGTCTCTGACCCTGCGCCCCCGGGGCCGGCTCCAGGGCTGTCACCGCACCCCGCTTCGGGGCTCTGCCCGCGCCCCCGGAGGGGACTGTGTCCCGGAGAGGGTCTGGGCCGGCCCTTATGCCGCGTGGCCGCCGTCCACGGAGTATTCGGCGCCTGTGACGTAGGCGGCCGTCGCGAGATGGGCGACGGTTGTCGCCACCTCCTCCGTCCGGCCGAAGCGGCCGAGGGCGGTCAGCGCGGACTGGGCAGCCGCGTACGGGCCGTTCGCCGGGTTCATGTCCGTGTCGATGGGGCCCGGGTGCACGATGTTCGCCGTGATTCCACGGGCGCCCAGTTCTCTGGCCAGCGCCTTTGTCAGACCCACCAGGGCGGACTTGCTCATCGCGTACAGGGTGCCGCCGGGGCCGGGCACGCGCTGCGTCATACAGGTGCCGATCGTGATGATCCGGCCGCCGGACGTCATGCGCGCGGCGGCGGCCTGGGAGACCAGGAACACGCCGCGCACGTTCACCGCCAGCACGTGGTCGACGTCCGAGAGGGCCAGGTCGGGCAGCGGTCCGAGGACACCGACGCCCGCGTTGTTCACCAGCACGTCCAGGCCACCGAGCGCCTCGGCGGTACGTTCCACCGCCCCGGCGGCCTCGGCCGCGTCCGCCGAGTCCGCCCGCAGGGCCACCGCGCGGCGTCCCAGCGCCTCTACGGCCCGTACGACGTCCTGCGCCGCCTCCTTCCCGTTCACGTAGGTGACGGCCACGTCAGCGCCCTCCTGGGCGAGCCGCAGCGCCGTCGCCGCTCCGATGCCTCGGCTGCCGCCGGTCACCAGTGCGACCTTGCCGTTCAGAGGTCCTTGAGAAGTTGTCATGCGGCCATTGCAGCGGTGGGCGACAGCGTGTGCTGGCGGTGAGCGGACACTGACGTCCAGCCGCACGTTAACTCCGCGAAAATTCATCGGGCAGGACGGGAAATACTCCGGAGTTGTCATTGACATGCCACTGTCTACGCGCGTCATCATGAGGGCATGAGATTCCCCCCACGGATCACTCGTATCGGAGCCGCGGCCGCGGTTCTGTCCGCTCTCCTGGTCGGCGGTGCCGTCACCGTCGGCACGGCCGGTGCCGCCACCTCGGCGGTCGGCAGCATCTGCTACGGCGACCTGCCGTCGCAGGCCCACACCACGCTCAACCTGATCGCGAAGGGCGGCCCCTACCCGTATTCGCAGGACGGCGGAGTCTTCCAGAACCGGGAGCGCCTCCTGCCTTCGCACTCCACCGGCTATTACCACGAGTACACGGTCAAGACCCCCGGCTCCTCCACGCGCGGTGCGCGCCGCATCATCACCGGTGAGGAGAGCCAGGAGGACTACTACACCGCCGACCACTACGCGTCGTTCGATCTGATCGACTACGGCTGCTGACACCGCCGTCCAGCGAACAGTGCGACCCGCCGGAAGCCCGGACCGGGCCGAACCCCACTTCGGTCCCGCCGAACCCCACTTCGGTCACCCGGGCTTCCGGTTCTCGGCGGCAGCGAACAAGGCGAACGACAGGACGAGCAGCGCCACACTCGCGTAGATCTCGTAACCGTCGAGAAAACCGAGCTTCTGTACGAGGCCCCATCGCAGGTCGGTGAATGCCTGCAGCAGGCCCGCGGCGCCCTGCACCAGAGCGACGAAACCAGCGATTTCCAGTAGCTGCTTCATGTCGAGATCCTCGGCCCGCGGACTCCTCGCCTCCATCGGCCGCAGGGCGAGGCGTCCACCCCCTAAGTCGCCGGTCGCTCCCGGAAACGGCGCCGAAAGTCTGCGGCGGCGCGACTTTGGTCGACGATCATGACTCGGCGGGGGTGGCGGGGGCCGGCACTGCGTAGTTTTGTCGACCGTGAGTGCTGACAGACCGACATCCGTGCCCGAGGCACCGGCGGCGTTCCCCGGGCGCCGCTGGCTCTTCCCGTCGGCCGTGCTCGACGAACTCGACCACGACCCCGGTTCCGGTCCAGGTCCTCATCCTGGTTCCGGCTCCGCGCGGGAGCGGGCCGGACGGATCGGGTGGTTCGGCAGGTCCGCGCAACCCCGGCGCACCGCGCGCGACTGGGTCGTCGACTTCACCTGCTTCCTGCTGGCCGTCCTCGTCGGCGTGCTGGGCGCCGACGCCCTGGCCGGCGACCCGAACACCCCCCACGCCGTCGCCGTCGTCGACCAGTGGCTCGGCGCCCTCGCCTGCGCCGCCGTCTGGCTGCGGCGCCGCTGGCCGCTCGGCCTCGCCGTCGCGATGCTCGCGGTCAGCCTCGTGTCGAGCACGGCGGGCGGCGCCGGCCTGGTCGCCCTCTTCTCCCTCGCCGTGCACCGGCCCTTCCGGTACGCCGGCCTGGTCGGCGCCGCCTCCGCCGCGGTGCTCCCGTTCTACTTCTGGCTGCGCCCCGACCCGGACCTGCCGTACGTCGTCGCGGTGGTCCTCAGCGTGCTACTGACCGCAACCGCGGTCGGCTGGGGCATGTTCGTGCGGGCCAAACGGCAGCTCATGCTGAGCCTGCGGGACCGGCTGCGGCGGGCCGAGACGGAGGCGTCGCTGCGGGCCGAGCAGGCGCAGCGGCTCGCCCGCGAGGCCATCGCGCGCGAGATGCACGACGTGCTCGCCCATCGACTCACCCTGCTGAGCGTCCACGCCGGCGCCCTCGAGTTCCGGCCCGACGCACCTCGCGAGGAGGTCGCGCGGGCCGCCGGGGTCATCAGGGAGAGCGCGCACGACGCCCTCCAGGACCTGCGGGAGATCATCGGCGTCCTGCGGACCGGCGAGGCGGAGGAGGCCGGCCGCCCGCAGCCGACGCTGGCCGCGCTCGACACCCTGGTGAGCGAATCCCGCGAGGCCGGCATGAAGATCGTGCTGGACAGCCGTGTGACGGCACCGGCCGCCGTACCCGCCTCCATCGGCCGCACCGCCTACCGGATCGTCCAGGAGGGCCTCACGAACGCCCGCAAGCACGCCCCGGGTGCCGAGGTCACGGTGTCCCTCGCGGGCGCCCCGGGCGACGGCCTGACCGTCTCCGTACGCAATCCCGCGCCCCCGGGGGAGGTCCCGCACGTCCCCGGCTCCGGACAGGGCCTCATCGGCCTGACCGAGCGCGCGACGCTGGCGGGCGGCCGGCTGGAACACGGCGCGGAGGCGGACGGGGGCGGCGGTGAGGGCGCAGACGGGGCCGGGGGATTCGCCGTGCGGGCCTGGCTGCCGTGGGGTGTCTGACGGCACCGATCTCACATCCTGAAAACGGCACCTCTTTGAACAGGAGGGCGTCTTCAGGCGCGCACCGTGCGCGGCACCACCCGTTGTCCCGCCTCCCCGTACACCCAGGCCGAGGTCTCCTCGATGAACTCGGTAGGGAAGCCCGGCCGGAATCCGGTGGTCTCGTCCAGCGTCGCCACCAGGTCGGCGGGGAGCGTCAGTTCGGCCGCGCCGAGGTTGTCCGTGAGCTGCTCGACCCGTCGCGCGCCGACGATCGGGTGCACGGCGGGGGAGTGCGCCATGGTCCACGCGATCGCCACCTGCGCGGGGGACGCGCCGAGTTCGTCCGCCGCCGACTGCACCGCCCGCGCCACCGCGTGCTCGCGCTCGTCGATCGCGTCCGCGGACAGCCGTACGGACTCGTCGGGGGCGATGCCCCGCGCGCGTGTGTACTTGCCGGACAGAATGCCGTTCTGCAGTGGACTCCAGGCCGCCACCGACATCCCGAACGCCTCGGCCATCGGCAGCAGTTCGCGCTCGATGTCCCGGTTGAGCAGGCTGTACGGCACCTGGAGCGCGGCGAACTGCGACCAGCCCCGCCACTCCGCCAGCGTGTTGGCCCGGGACACCACCCAGGCCGGGGCGTCCGAGATACCGACGTACAGCACCTTCCCGGAGCGCACCGCGTCGTCGAGGGCGCGCATGGTCTCCTCGACGGGCGTGGCGCGGTCCCAGATGTGCACCCAGTACACGTCGACGTAGTCCGTGCCGAGCCGGCGCAGGCTCGTCTCCAGGGACAGCGCGAGGTTCTTGCGGTGGTTGCCGGCGGCGTTGGGGTCGGCGCCGTCGCGCGAGATCGTGTACTTCGTGGACAGCACGAGCCGGTCGCGCCGCCCCCTGAGGAGTTCGCCCAGCATCGTCTCGCTCGCACCACCGCGGTAGTTGATCGCGGTGTCGACGACGTTCCCGCCCGCGTCCTCGTACGCGTCGAGGATGCGCGCGCACTCCCCCTTGGGTGCCCCCACCCCGCCCTGGTCGCCGAAGGTCATGGCCCCCAGGAAGAGCTCGGAGACACGTAAACCGGTCCGGCCCAGCAGTCGGTAGCGCACGAAGGTCCCCTCGTCTCACGGGTGTTCAGGTCGGCAATGTAGCCCGCGCCACCCATGTACGTCCGGGCACCGCGCAACCGTGGTTACGTAGGGCCATGACCGTGATCAGACTGCTCCTCGTCGACGACGACCCCCTGGTACGGGCAGGCCTTTCCTTCATGATGGGCGGCGCCGACGACATCGAGATCGTCGGCGAGGCGGCCGACGGCAGCGAGGTCGAGGCGCTCGTCGGCCGTACCGGCCCGGACGTCGTGCTCATGGACATCCGGATGCCGACGATGGACGGCCTTGTCGCCACCGAACGCCTGCGGGCCCTCAAGGACGCCCCGCAGGTCGTGGTCCTCACCACCTTCCACGCCGACGACCAGGTACTGCGTGCCCTGCGCGCGGGCGCCGCCGGCTTCGTCCTCAAGGACACCCCGCCCGCCGAGATCCTCGCCGCGGTACGCAGGGTCGCGGCCGGCGACCCCGTCCTGTCGCCCGCCGTGACCCGCCAGTTGATGGCCCACGCGGCGGGCGGCACGGCCGACACCCGGCGGGCCGGCGCCAGGGAGCGGATCGGCGCGCTGAACGACCGGGAACGCGAGGTCGCGGTCGCCGTCGGCCAGGGCAGGTCGAACGCCGACATCGCCGGCGCCCTGTTCATGAGCGTCGCCACCGTCAAGACACACGTCTCCCGCATCCTCGCCAAGCTCGGCCTCAACAACCGAGTGCAGATCGCCCTGTTGGCGTACGACGCCGGACTCCTGGAAGAGGACGGGCAGGACGGGCACTAGCGGCCGACGGCACACGTTCCCCTGGCAGCGGCACCAGTTGTGAGGGCGGCGGCCGAGGGGGCGCCTGTCGAATCCGGCCGGCGAGGGGGATGGTCATGGGGGAAGTGCTCGATCTGGGGGAGTTCGGCGACGGGTTCAGGACGGACCCGCATCCGGTGTACGCCCGTCTGCGCGCCCGCGGCCCCGTGCACCGCGTGCGGCTGCCGCACCCGGACGCGCACCACGTCACCTGGCTCGTCGTCGGCCATGAGGAGGCACGCGCGGCGCTCGCCGACCCACGGCTTTCCAAAGACCCGGCCAAGATCGGAAAGTCGTTCCTGGACGAGGAGCTGATCGGCAAGTACCTCCTGATCGCCGACCCGCCGCAGCACACCCGCCTGCGCGCCCTGATCTCCCGCGCCTTCACCGCACGCCGCGTGGAGTCCCTCCGGCCGAGAATCCAGGAGATCACCGACGAACTCCTCGACGCGATGCTCCCGCACGGCCGTGCCGACCTGGTGGAGTCGTTCGCGTACCCGCTGCCCCTGACGGTGATCTGCGAACTGCTCGGCGTGCCCGAGATCGACCGTACGGCCTTCCGGAAACTGTCCTCGGAGGCCGTCGCGCCCACCGGCGCGGAGAGCGAGTACGAGGCGTTCGCCCAGCTGGCCGCCTATCTCACCGATCTGATCGAGGACAAGAGGTGCGCCGGGCCGAGCGACGACCTGCTCGGCGACCTGATCCGCACGACCGCCGAGGACGGCGACCGGCTGTCTCCCGAGGAACTGCGCGGCATGGCCTTCATCCTGCTGATCGCGGGCCACGAGACGACCGTCAACCTGATCACCGGCGGCGTCCACGCCCTGCTCACCCATACCGCCCAACTCGCCGAACTGCGCGCCGACATGACCCTCCTCGACGGCGCGGTGGAGGAGATGCTGCGCTACGAGGGACCGGTGGAGAACGCGACGTTCCGCTTCGCCGCCGAACCCCTGGAGATCGCCGGCACTGCCGTCGCCAAGGGCGATCCGGTGATGGTCGGCCTCAGCGCGGCCGACCGCGACGGGAGCCGTTATCCGGCCCCGGACCGGTTCGACATCCACCGCGACACCCGGGGCCATCTCGCCTTCGGCCACGGCCTCCACTACTGCCTGGGCGCCCCACTGGCCCGCATCGAAGCACGCACGGCGATACGCACCCTGCTGGACCGCGCCCCCGGCCTGGCCCTGGCCGGCCCACCCGGCGACTGGCTCCCGGGGATGCTGATGCGCGGGGTGCGCAGCCTGCCGGTGCGGTGGTAGCCGGCCGGCCCGGAACGCCCGGGAAACGGGACGCCCGGCCGGCCGCGAACGCCCGGGAACGGGACGTTCGCCCGCTGCCGCTCTCCCGGTCTCAGCTCCACCCGCCCTGGATCTCCGCGAGGTGTACGGGTCTGCGTTCGCGTCTGGACAGTTCGCAGGCCTCGGCGACGCGCAGGGCCTGGAGTGCCTCGCGGCCGTCGCAGGGGTTGGCGCGTTCGCCGCGCACCACCTCGACGAAGGCTGACAGCTCGTCCTCGTAGGCGGGGCCGAAGCGCTCCAGGAAGCCGGTCCACGGCTTGCTCGCCGCCGGCGGTCCGGTCGGTTCGGTGGACGCGATGGGCGTACGGTCGTCCAGGCCGACGCAGATCTGGTCCAGCTCCCCGGCCAGCTCCATGCGGACGTCGTAGCCCGCGCCGTTCATACGCGTCGCCGTCGCCGTGGCGAGGGTGCCGTCGTCCAGGGTGAGGACCGCGGCGGCCGTGTCGATGTCGCCCGCGTCGCGGAACATCGAGGGCCCGGCGTCAGACCCGGTCGCGTACACCTCGACGATCTCGTGCCCCGTCACCCAGCGCAGGATGTCGAAGTCGTGGATCAGGGTGTCCCGGTACAGCCCGCCGGACAGCGGCAGATACTCGGGCGCCGGCGGCGTCTGGTCCGACGACATGGTGCGGACGGTGTGCAGACGGCCGAGCTTCCCGGACCGCACGGCCTCGCGGGCGCCCGTGTAGCCGGTGTCGAAGCGGCGCTGGAAGCCCATCTGCAGGATGGTGCCGGCGGCCTCCACCTCGGCGATCGCGGCCAGGGTCGCGGGCAGATCGAGTGCTATGGGCTTTTCGCAGAACACCGGGAGACCCGAGCGTGCTGCCCGACCGATCAGTTCGGCGTGGGCCGAGGTGGCGGCGGTGATCACCACGGCGTCCACGCCCCAGGTGAAGATCTCGTCGACACCTGGTGCGGCCGTGGCTCCTAAGCGGTGCGCGAGATCCTGTGCCCGCCCGCTGTCCGCGTCCGTGACGATGAGGGAGCCCCCTACCTCGCGGTGGCGGCTGAGGGTCTTCGCGTGGAATGTACCGATGCGGCCCGTCCCGATGACTCCGATGCGCATGAGAACCAAACTGGGGTCCGACCAGGCGCGCTGTCAATGCGTATGTCCGGACAACCGAACTACACGACTTCCCGTCAACAGTCCCCGGAGCTACGCTCGGGCCGTGCCGAAACCAGATGTGGGTCCGCAAGTGCCACTGGAACTCAGGGTGGACCGGAGCAGTCCGGTACCGCTCTACTTCCAGCTGTCCCAGCAGCTCGAAGCCGCGATCGAGCACGGAGCACTCACCCCCGGCAGTCTGCTGGGCAACGAGATAGAGCTGGCCGGGCGGCTCGGCCTGTCCCGCCCCACGGTGCGCCAGGCCATCCAGTCCCTCGTGGACAAGGGGCTGCTCGTACGCCGCCGGGGTGTCGGCACCCAGGTCGTGCACAGCCAGGTCAAGAGGCCGCTGGAACTGAGCAGCCTGTACGACGACCTGGAGGCGGCGGGCCAGCGCCCCGCGACCAAGGTCCTCGTCAACACCGTCGTGCCGGCCTCCGCCGAGGTCGCCGCCGCACTCAACGTGGCCGAGGGCAGCGACGTACACCGCGTGGAACGGCTGCGGCTGTCGCACGGCGAGCCGATGGCGTACCTCTGCAACTATCTCCCGCCCGGCCTGTTCGACCTGGCCACCGGCCAGCTGGAGGCCACCGGCCTGTACCGGCTGATGCGCGCCGCCGGAATCACCCTGCACAGTGCCCGCCAGTCGATCGGCGCGCGCGGGGCGCTGGCCGAGGAGGCGGAACGCCTCACCGAACGCGAGGGTGCCCCCCTGCTCACGATGCAACGCACGACCTACGACGACACGGGCCGCGCAGTCGAATTCGGCACCCACACCTACCGCCCGACGCGCTATTCGTTCGAGTTCCAACTCCTGGTACGCCCCTAGGGGAGGAAGGGGGCGCAGCCTCCCTTCCTCCCCTAGGGGCGCGGGGAACTGCGCGAGCAACCACACTCCACCCGCACCCGGCAACCAACCCGCACCCCCCATCGCTCCCCCGCAACGCACCCGCCTTGCCGGTGAGGCAGAATCACTCCCGATGAGCAGCTACCGCGACCTCGCACTCCCCAGGGCACTGGCCGGCTCCGCCCGAGAGGGCAGCGCCCCCATCGGCTCCCGCAGAGCCCCCGCCCTGCGCACCGTCGGCACGCGTGAGCGCCGTTCCCACCTCACCGCCCCCCGCGTGCCCACCGTCGGCATCGACATCGGCGGCACGAAGGTGATGGCGGGAGTCGTCGACGCCGACGGCAACATCCTGGAGAAGCTCCGCACCGAGACGCCCGACAAGTCCAAGAGCCCCAAGGTCGTCGAGGACACCATCGTCGAGCTGGTTCTGGACCTCTCCGACCGGCACGACGTGCACGCGGTCGGCATCGGCGCGGCCGGCTGGGTCGACGCCGACCGCAACCGGATCCTGTTCGCGCCCCACCTGTCGTGGCGCAACGAGCCCCTGAGGGACCGTATCTCCAGCCGCCTCGCCGTCCCCGTCCTGGTCGACAACGACGCCAACGCCGCCGCCTGGGCCGAATGGCGCTTCGGCGCGGGGCGCGGCGAGGACGACCTCGTCATGATCACGCTAGGCACCGGCATCGGCGGCGCGATCCTGGAGGACGGCCACGTCAAGCGCGGCAGGTTCGGCGTGGCCGGCGAGTTCGGCCATATGCAGGTCGTGCCCGGCGGCCACCGCTGCCCGTGCGGCAACCGCGGCTGCTGGGAGCAGTACAGCTCCGGCAACGCGCTGGTCAGAGAGGCGCGCGAACTCGCGGCTGCCGACTCGCCGGTGGCGTACGGCATCATCGAGCACGTCAAGGGCAACATCGCCGACATCACCGGTCCGATGATCACCGAGCTGGCCCGCGACGGCGACGCCATGTGCATCGAACTGCTCCAGGACATCGGCCAGTGGCTCGGCGTCGGCATCGCCAACCTGGCCGCCGCCCTGGACCCCTCCTGCTTCGTCATCGGCGGTGGCGTCTCCGCGGCCGACGACCTGCTGATCGGCCCCGCCCGGGAGGCCTTCCGCCGCCACCTCACCGGCCGCGGCTACCGCCCCGAGGCCCGTATCGCGCGCGCCCAGCTCGGCCCCGAGGCCGGCATGGTGGGCGCCGCCGACCTCGCCCGGCTGGTCGCCCGCCGCTTCCGGCGCGCCAACCGGCGCCGCGTCGAGAGGTACGAGCGCTACGAGAAGTTCGTCGAGACGACCCGCCGTGCCACCCAGGGGCCGCTGTGACCGCCTCCCTGCCCCGCCAGGCCATGCCCCCGGACGAGCCGTCCGGCCCGCCCGAGGAGCGCGGCCACAGGATCCGCCGCCGCGCCCTGACCCTGCTGATCATCGTGCTGCTCATCGGTGTCCCGGCGGGCTATCTGGTGATCTCCGCCAACCAGAGCCGCGACAGCGGCAAGGACAAGGAGCGGAAGTGGGCGGCACGCGGTCTCACCGAGGCCTGGCCCTCCAGGGTCCAGCGCCACATCTACGAGGTGCCCGTCCCGCGCCAGGCCGACGGCGAGGGGATCCTGTCGACGAACGTCGCGTACTACGAGACGAACAACTGGCGTACCAGCCGTCTGTACGTCCAGTTCATGACCACGGACGCGGGGCTCGACTACTTCTTCAAGGCCATCGGCGTCCCCCGCACCAGCCTGAAGAAGGACCAGTTCTCCATCAGCGCCCGTGACCGGAAGATCGTCGGCTGGGAGTTCAAGGAGCCGGGCCCGTGGTGGGGGCTCGCCCACCAGCAGAAGAACCCGGCACCCACACAGCACATCGTCGTGAAGCGATCGAACGCCGACCACTACATGGTCTACGTCGTCTCGCGCACGACCCCCTGACCGGCCGCGCGACGCGCTTCGGCCCGTTTCCGGGACCGATTGTCAGACCCCGCCCGTACAGTCGAAGACGTCCGACTCGACGGACACGGCACGAGGGCGGGAGGTGACGTACGCATGAGCCACGAGACGTCGGCGACAGCGGTGGCGGACGTGTCCGTGCGCCTCGCGGCCGTCTTCCTCCCCGCCCCCCTCCCACGCGAGGGCCGCATCGCCTTCTGGGACCCGGAGGGGGACACGGGCCTGCCGGATCAGGGCGCCGGTCGTACGGAACTGACGGTCGTACGACGACACGGCGCCGGCGTCCGCCGCCGCACCACCCCCGCGCTGACGCTGCCCGTCGACGTGGCGCTGCCGCTGCTCGTGCGGGCCCGCCGTGATCCCGCCGCCCACCCCGCCACGGCCTGCTGGGGCGCCGCCGCGCTG
>NZ_JAAGLT010000028.1 GCF_010548275.1 Streptomyces sp. SID12488 | reverse complement strand
AAACCTGTCGACGTTCAGCCAGGACGACCTCGACGCCATCGCGACGAAGCTCAACAACCGTCCGCGCAAGTGCCTGGGATTCCGCACCCCGGCCGAGAGTGTTGCCTTGACCGGTTGAATCTAAGACCGCCTTCTTCGCGAAGGAGAGCGACCGGTGAGCACGATTTGCCGGTTCATCCATGCGGAGAAGGCGAACTACACGGTCACACTGCTGTGCAAGGTGATGAAGACCGCCCGCTCAACGTACTACGCATGGGTGGCCGGCCGGAAAGCCCGCGAAGCAAGGCGGCGGGACGACGAGGCCCTGGCCCACGAAATCACGGTGATCCACCTCGCGTCCCGGCACAACTAGGGCGTCCCGCGTGTCACCGCCGCGTTGCGCCGACAGGGCCGGCTGGTCAACCGCAAACGGGTGGAGCGGGTCATGCGGCAATACGGCATCGCCGGGAACAGCCGGCGCACCGGACGCCGCAGTCTGACCAAGGCCGACAGCAAGACCGCCCCAGCTCCCGACCTGATCGGCCGGGACTTTACCGCCACCAGCCCCGGAACGAAGGTCGTCGGGGATATCACCCACATCCCCACCGCCGAAGGCTGGCTCTACCTCGCCTCGTGGCTGGACCTGGCCACCCGGGAAGTGATCGGGTACTCGGTGGCCGACCACCACCGCGCCGAACTCGTCGTCGACGCCCTGGACATGGCCGCCGCGCTGGGTCGCCTGGAGCCCGGCTGCGTGATCCACAGCGACTGCGGATCGGAATACACCTCCACCCAACTCCGCACGGAAATAGGCGAGTTGGGGCACAGGCAAAGCATGGGCCGAACCGGAAGCTGCTTCGGCAACGCCGCCGCGGAGAGCTTCTGGGCCGTCCTGAAAGAAGAGATCGGCATCCGCTTCTGGACCGACCGGGCCACCGCCCGAGCCGGCATCTTCGACTTCATCGAGACCTTCTACTACAGACGCCGTCTACGCAAGCACATCCACTGGGGCTACCTCACGCCCCACGAAACACGCCTGCGCTACCGGCAACATCAGGCCCTCGCGGCATAACAACGCCGTGTCCAAGATCTCGGGGAAACTTCAATCTTGGCCACGCCCATGCCCTGGGCCGATAAGAGCACCATCTGTGCTCGGCGCCAGGTCACCACCGATCCGGTACTTCGGCGGACGATCCGCAGCAGCCGCTGACTCTCATCGTCATCGATTTCGCGGACCCGCACACGCTCAGCCGACACCACCGCGTGAGTCGCCAGCATGTCGAACCCGTCTGGCCGCCCTGTCGCCAGGCCGGCGCATAACGGGGCCTGTTGCCGAGATATGAGGCGGGCGCTGGAGCCGGGCTTGGTCGCCCAGCTCACCGGGAGATGGAAGACCGGCAGAGCCCCGAACGGCAAGACCTTTTGGTGCGACCATGTCCTTCCGAACGGCCGCGATCAGAGTGTTGCCGCCGCAAACACACAGAGCTGTGGGCACCCAGCGGTCCGGGTGGCCACAGCTCTGTGTACAGGCGGTCAGGCGAGGGTGACCTCGACCGGCAGTTTCTTGATGCCGTTGACGAAGTTGGAGCGGACCCGGGGGACGTCGCCGGCGAGGCGGATGCGGGCGAGGCGCGGGATCAGTTCCTCGAACATGATGCGGATCTCGGTGCGGGCGAGCAGGTTGCCCAGGCACAGGTGGGGGCCGCCCTTGCCGAAGGTGAGGTGGTCGTTGTCCTGGCGGGTGACGTCGAAGTCGTACGGGTTGCCGAAGACCTCTTCGTCGCGGTTGCCGGAGGCGTACCACATGACGACCTTGTCGCCCTCCTTCACCTGCTTGCCGCCGAGTTCGACGTCGCGTGTCGCGGTACGGCGGAAGTGGTAGACGGGCGTGGCCCAGCGCAGGAACTCCTCGACGGCGACCGGGATGAGAGAGGGGTCTTCCTGGAGCCTGATCAGCTGCTCGGGGTGCTGGATGAGGGCCAGCATGGAGTGCGAGATGGTGTGCCGGGTGGTCTCGTTGCCGGCCACGACCAGCAGCAGGAAGTAGTTGTCGAAGTCCTGCGCGGAGAGCGGGACGCCGTCGCGCGGGGTTTGGTTGATGAGCCTGGAGATCAGGTCGGTGCCGGTGCCGCCCCTCCGCTGGCGGACCAGCTCCCGTCCGTACTCGAAGACCTCCAGCGAGGCCGGGCTGCGGAAGGGCAGATCCTTGTACTGCTCGCTCTCCTCGCTGTGGAGGAGGACATCGGCGTAGTCGGGGTCCGTGTTGCCCATGATCCGGTTGCCCCAGTCGATGAGCTGCTGGTTGTCCTCCGGGGGGACGTCGAGGAGCCGGGCGAGGACGTTGATGGGGAAGTCGGCGGCGACGTCGGCGACGAAGTCGAAGGTGCCCTTGGCGAGGGCCGTGTCCAGCGTCCTGGCGGTCAGGCCGCGCAGGAAGTCGGCGTACTCGTTGATGACGCCCTGGCCGAACTGACGCTGCAGCAGGCTGCGCATCGCACGGTGGCGTACGCCGTCCAGTTCCAGGATGGAGGCGCGCTTCTTGATCTGGTCGTCGTCGAGTTCTTCGAGGTTGGCGAACTTGGTGGAGGTGAAGGTCTGCGGGTCGCGTCCCACGCGGGCGATGTCCTCGTGCCGGGTGACGGCCCAGAAGCCGTGGTTGGGCTCGGGCTCCGGTTGCCAGTGGACCGGGTCCTGGTGGCGCAGGGTGTGGAACATGCGCCAGGGGGTGACGCCGTCGAGGAACTTGTCGTTGTCGGCGAGGTCGACCTCGTCCAGCGGCATCGGGTCGTCGGGGGCGTGGTGGGTGTCGGTGGTGTTCAGGGTGCTCGTCATGGTGTGCTCCTGGCGGGGTGCTCAGAGGTGGTAGGAGTACTCGGCGAACTCCCAGTCGGTGACGTGCCGTTGGAAGCGTTCGGCCTCGTCGCGCTTGTAGGCGAGGAAGGACGCGGTGAAGTCCTTGCCCAGCAGTTCGATGAGCTCTACGTCGGCTTCCAGGGCGTCGAGCGCGGCGGTCAGGTTCATCGGCAGGACCTGGGACTTCTCCAGGTCGTAGCCGTAGCCCTCCAGCGGCGCGGGCGGCTCCTTGCCCTCCTGGACGCCGAGCAGGGCGGCGGCGGTGAGCGCGGCGATCGCGAGATACGGGTTGGCGCCGGCGTCTCCGAGCCGTAGCTCCAGGCGGGCGCCGGAGCCGCGCTCGGGCGGGATGCGGACCATGGCGCTTCGGTTGTCCAGGCCCCAGTTGATCAGCCAGGGCGCGAGGGTGTCGGGCCCGAAGCGCTTGTACGAGTTGACGGTCGGGTTGAGCAGCGCGGCGAGCGCCGGGGCGTGGGTGAGGAGGCCGGCGATGGCGTGCCGGGCGTTGCCGGAGAGACCGAAGGCGCCGGCCGGGTCGTCGAAGACGTTGCGGCCGTCGGCGTCGACGCAGGAGAAGTGCAGGTGGAAGCCGGAGCCGCCCGAATCGTTGAAGGGCTTGGCCATGAAGGTGGCCAACTTGCCTTCCTTGCGAGCCAGTTCCTTGACAGCGGCCTTGAAGCGGAATGCCCGGTCGGCGGCGTCCAGGGCGTCGGAGTGGGTCAGGTTGATCTCGTACTGGCCGCCGTCGAACTCGTGGTTGCCGGTGATGACGCCGATACCGAGGTCGCGCAGCTGTCGCAGGGTACGCAGCAGGTGGTTGTCGGGGTCGGCGCGCAGGCCGGCGGTGTAGACGGACCCGGTGACGGTGGGGCTGCGCCGCCAGCCGTTCGGCGCGGTGGCGTCCTCTTCGAGGAGGAAGTACTCCAGCTCCGGGCCGACGATCGGGCTCAGACCCGCGTCCGTACATCGGGCCAGCACCGAGCGCAGCAGATCGCGCGGCGACTCCGCGGCCGGGGCGGCGGTCGCCGGGTCGGTCGTGTCACCGAGACACCACGCAACGCCGGGCTCCCAGGGCACGCTTGCGAGGGTGCTCAGGTCCGGTCGCACGGAGATGTCGGGCAGGCCGGCATCGATGCCGCCCTGGATCGCGACGACGTCGCCGCGCGGGGTGGTGTGGTAGACGGCGCGACAGAAGGCCAGGCCGTGCTCGCAGGCCGACGGCAGGTGGTCGAGCAGCACGTCGCGGGCGCGGTCGGTGCCGATGAGGTCGGGGTAGGTCACCCGGACCACGTCGATGCCCTCGGCGGCGAGCCGGTCCTGGTGCCGGCGGACGGATGGGGTGTCGTGAGCGCTCACCGATGTCTCCTCGGCGGATTCGGGGCACCTCTCGGGCGTCGAGCCCGGGGGGAGGGTGGCGGAGCGAAGACTGGCTGGGGCGCCGGGCGATGCCGCGGTCGTGAAGCCCCGGTCAATCATTTGAAGCCAAACGGTATGGAGGTGGCCACCTTCCCGCAAGGGGGTGTGCCAAAGAATTTATCCATCCGGATAGGTATTGACCAGAGCGTGGCGGCTTCCTATGTTGTTTGAAGCCAAACGAGTCAGGGGTTCGGCTTCCCGTACCCCTGTGGCTGGGGGCCCGGCCACTGGCCGGGCCCTTCCATCCCGCCCCTGCCCCTCTCTCCCGCCCGCTCCGGCGCACCCACCTTCCAGGAGGACCGGCAATGAAGGTCGTCGTCGACATGAACAAGTGCAAGGACCACGGACAGTGCGTCTTCGCGGCCCCCGACGTTTTCCAGCTGGACGACAACGGACGGCTGGCCTACGTCAGCGACCCGGACGACACCCTGCGCGACGAGGTCGAGGAGGCCGCGGACGTCTGTCCGCTACAGGCCATCCGGATCGAGGACTGAGCGGCATGACGACGCAGCGCATCATCGTCGCCGGGGCCTCCATGGGCGGCCTGCGCGCGGCCGAACAACTCCGCGGCGTCGGGTGGACCGGCGCGATCACCGTGATCGGTGACGAGCCCCACATGCCGTACAACCGGCCGCCTCTCTCCAAGGAAGCGCTGGCCGGAAAGGCGTCGTTCGAATCCCTGGCCTTCACTCCCAAGGCGAGCGCGGCCGACGTGGAGTGGCGGCTCGGTACGAGCGTCACGAGCGCCCGACTCGCCGAGCGGGTCGTCGTGCTCGACAGCGGCGAGGAGCTGCCCTTCGACGGACTGGTCGTCGCCACGGGTATGCGTCCCCGGCGCCTGCGCTGCGAAGGCCCCGCGGTCGGCCGCCACACCGTACGGACTTTCGGTGACGCTCAGGCCCTGCGGGCGGAGCTGGTCCGGCCGGGCGCCCAGGTCGTCGTCATCGGTGCCGGGTTCATCGGCTGTGAGGTGGCCGCCACCGCGGTCGGTCTCGGCGTCACGGACGTCACCGTGGTCGACCCACTGCCGCTGCCCATGGTCGGACCACTCGGCGAGCTGCCGGCCCGCGCGCTGCTGGGGCGGCACGAGGAACGCGGTGTGCGCTTCGCTCTCGGTGCGGGGGTCTCGGGGTTCGAGGGCGAGGAGCACGTCATCGGGGTCGTACTGAGTGACGGGACGGTACTCCCGGCCGATGTGGTCGTGGAGTCGGTCGGCTCCGTCGCCAACACCGAGTGGCTCGACGGCAACGGTCTCGACCTGACCGACGGCGTGCTCACCGACGGGCAGCTGCGGGTCGGCGGACTGCCGTACGTCGTCGCGGTCGGCGACGTCGCCCGCTTCCCCAATGCCCGCTACGACGGTGTACCGCGCCGGGTCGAGCACTGGTCGATCCCCGGCGACACCGCGAAGCACGCGGCCAAGGCACTGATGGCTCATCTCACGGGTGCGGAAGCCGACTTGCCGCCGTTCGCGCCGCTGCCCACCTTCTGGAGCGACCAGCACGACTTCCGGCTGCAGTCCTTCGGTTCCCCCGTACTCGGCCTCGCCGACGTCCGCGTCCTGGCCGGCGATCCGGGCGGCGACATGCTCGTCGGCTACCACACCGACGGCGGGCAGCTCGTCGGCGTCGTCGCCCTCGGCGGCCCAGCCGCCGCCACCGGCGCCGCCCGCTACCGCGCCCAGCTGCTCAGGCAGCCCGCCCTCACCGCGTAAGGAACCAACGTCATGGCCAGCGTCCGTGGTTACTTCCACCCCAAGACGGCGACCGGATCGTCGTCCCTGATCCCCTCACCCCCCTGGCACTACTCCGGCGACCTGCTCACGATCGAGTACCGCACTGATCCCGCACGTGTAGGGGAGTTGCTGCCCGCACCGCTGGAACTCGCCGAGGAGGACCCGGGCGCGGTCGCGCTGATCTGGGCCGACTGGCAGTCCTGCTCCGGTACGAAGGAGGAACTGCTGGACCCGGTGCGCGCCCAGTACAAGGAGGCCTTCGCCGTCGTCCGCTGCTCGTACCAGGGGCGGACGTACTCGCGCTGCGTGTACATCTGGGTCGACAAGGACTTCGCGATCGCCCGCGGGCTGCACCAGGGCTACCCGAAGAAGCTCGGTTCGATCCACCAGACGCGCCCGCACCTGTACGGTCCGGCCCCGCGCATCGAGGCCGGAGCCCGCTTCGGCGCCACCCTCGCCGCAGCCGACCGACGCCTGGCACAGACGGTGGTGACCCTGCGCGAGCCGTCCGAGACCAACGGCTTCGTCAACGGCCACCCGATGGCCCACCACCGCTGGCTTCCCTCCATCGAGAACGGCAAGGGCCTCGCGCTCGACGAGTTGATCGAGACCGGTGCCGCGTCCTTCGAGGCCGGACAACCGTGGGTCGGCGATGCGGAACTGGAGCTGTTCGAGGCGCCGACGGAAGAGCTGGCCCGGCTGGAGATCCGAGAGCCGATCGCCGCGTACTACCGGCAGGTGGGCGTCGTCTGGGACGGCGGCCGACTGCTGGAATCCGGCACCTCCGAGGCCGAGTAACCCCCCTTACGCATCAGAAGACCTGGAGACCGGACATGACCGAGCACATCACCACGGTGGCCGGGGTCGCCGTCGACACCCGGCACTGGATCGGCGGCGAACGCGTGGCGTCCGTCGAGACGTTCACCGACGTGTCGCCGATCGACGGAAGCACCCTTGGAGAGATCTCCCGGGGCACGGCGACGGAGGCCGCGGCGGCCGTCGCCGCCGCTCGCGCCGCCTTTCCCGCCTGGGCCGCCACGTCGCGCGCCGAGCGCGCCCGCATCCTGCACGCCATCGCCGACGGAGTCGAGAAGCGCATCGAGGACCTCGCCAATGTCGAGACGCTGGACAACGGCGCCCTCCTGCGTTCCCACCGCCGCGGTGTGATGCCGCGCGTGGCGCACAACTTCCGCTTCTTCGCCGACTGGCTGCTGAAGCTGGAGCATCAGGACTTCGCCACTCGCGGCCACACCAACCACGTGAGCTGGGACCCGGCGGGCCCGTGCGTGCTGATCACGCCGTGGAACGCCCCGCTGATGCTGGCCACCTGGAAGGTCGCCCCGGCGCTGGCCGCCGGGAACACGGTGATCCTCAAGCCCGCCGAGTGGTCCCCGCTCACTGCTTCGCTGCTCGCCGACATCGCGGCCGAGGCAGGGCTGCCGGCCGGTGTCCTCAACGTCGTGCAGGGATACGGCACCGAGGTCGGCAATCCTCTTGTCTCGCACCCGGACGTCCGCCGGATCAGCTTCACCGGTTCCGTGCCCACCGCCCAGCACATCGCCCGGGCGGCCGCCGCCAACCTCACCCCTCTCAGCCTCGAACTCGGCGGAAAGTCTCCGCTGTTGGTCTTTGCCGACGCGGACCTCGACCTCGCCGTGGACCTGGCGGTGGAGCAGTACGACAACGCCGGACAGGTATGCCTGGCCGCGACCCGCATCCTTGTCGAGGAGACGGTCTCGGACGAGTTCACCCGCCGGTTCGTGGAAAAGGTGAGCCGGCTCAGGCAGGGTGACCCGCGTGACGAGGGCACCGACCTCGGCCCCAACATCCACCCGCGCCAGCTGGAGAAGATCGACGGCTTCGTGCGTCGCGCGCTCGACGACGGGGCTCGCGCGGTCATCGGCGCCAAGCGCAAGGACGCTCTGTACTACGAGCCGACCCTCCTCACCGACGTCGCCCAGGACTCGGAGATCGTGCAGGAGGAGGTCTTCGGTCCGGTCCTGACGCTCCAGACCTTCGGCGACGAGGAAGAGGCCGTGCGCTTCGCCAACGACACCCGCTTCGGTCTGGCCGCCACCCTCGTCACCGGCGACCACGAGCGCGCCGAGCGGGTCACCGCGCGGCTCGTCGCGGGCACGGTCTGGGTCAACTGCTTCTTCGTACGCGACCTCCAGGCTCCCTTCGGCGGCTCCCGCCACTCGGGCGTCGGCCGGGAGGGCGGCACATGGAGCTTCGACTTCTACTGCGACGTCAAGAACACCGTCACCGCGCCGAACGGATGGCAAGACCATGGGTGAAATCGTCGGGGCGGGTCTGCTCGCCCACGTCCCCACCATCGTGCTGCCGGAGGGGGACCGGCTCGAGCTGAACCAGGGCAAGGAGATCACCCTCGTCACCGGCTTGCGACAGCTCCGCGAGGACGTCTTCGACAGTGACGACTACGACACCGTCGTGGTCCTGGACTCGCACTGGGCCACCACCGTCGAGTTCGTCGTCACCGCCCAGCAGCGCAGGGCCGGACTGTTCACCTCCGAGGAACTGCCGCGCGGCATGTGCCGGATGCCGTACGACTTCCCGGGTGATCCCGAACTGGCCCACAACATCGCCCGGTTCGCCGACAAGCACGGCACCTGGGTCACCGCGATCGACGACGAGTACCTCCCGATCTACTACGCCACCATCAACCTGTGGAAGTTCCTCGGCGAGGGGCTGCCGGACAAGCGATGGGTGACCATAGGCGTCTGCCAGACCGGTGACATGGAGGACCACCTGCGGCTCGGCCGCGCCCTGGCGGACGGTATCGCCGCCACCCCTGGCCGCCGCGTGCTGCTGATCGCCTCCGGAGCGCTGTCGCACACCTTCTGGCCGCTGCGCGAGCTTCGCGACCACGAGTCGAGCGACCCCGGCCACATCTTCACGTCCGAGGCCCGCGATGCCGACTACGAGCGCATCGCCTGGTTCAAGGAGGGCCGCCACGGCAAGGTCCTCGACACCATGGACGAGTTCTGGAAGTACAAGCCCGAGGCCCGCTTCTACCACTACCTGATGATGGCCGGCGCCCTCGGCGAGCAGGCATGCGTCGCCGAGGCACGTCAGTACGGCGAGTACGAGAACTCCATCGGCACCGGCCAGGTCCACCTCTGGTTCGACCGCCCGGCCGAGGGCTGGACCGGCCCGCCCGCGTCCGCCTCCCCGCGCACCCCGCACAGCCGCTCCTAGAAAGGCCCCGCCATGCCCGAATACCGCCGTGTCCTCCTCGACGGAGCCGCCGTCGAGACCGTCCGTGACGGTGACGAACTCGTCGCCGGGGACGGCCGCCGGGTCAAGATCGAGGACGCCCAGCACCTGCCGCCGGTCGTCCCGTCCAAGGTCGTCGCCGTCCACCTCAACCACCGCAGCCGGGTCGACGAGTTCCAGATCCAGCTGACCCCGACGCCGACGTACTTTCACAAGCCGACCTCCGCCCTCAACTCCCACAAGGGCGCCATCGTCCGCCCCGAGGGCTGTAAGTGGCTCAACTACGAGGGAGAGGTGGCGATCGTCATCGGCCGGACCGCGCGCAACATCTCCCCTGCCGAGGCGGGCGAGTACATCGCGGGCTACACCGTCGCCAACGACTACGGCCTGCACGACTTCCGCGACACCGACGCCGGTTCGATGCTGCGGGTGAAGGGCTCCGACACCCTGTGTCCGCTCGGCCCGGGCCTGGTCACCGACTGGGACTTCCACGGCAAGTACCTGCGCACGTACGTCAACGGCGAGGTCGTCCAGGACGGTTCGACGGATGAGATGGAGTGGGACATGCACTACCTCGTCGCCGACATCGCGCGCACCATCACTCTCCACCCCGGCGACGTGCTGCTCTCCGGCACCCCGGCCAACTCCCGCCCTGTCCAGCCCGGTGACGTCGTCGAGGTCGAGGTCGAGGGCCTGGGACGGCTCACCAACCACATCGTCACCGGCCCCACCTCGATCCGTACGGACGTCGGAGCCCAGCCCACCGAATCGGAAGAGGTCCTGTCCACCGCGCTCGGCGGCGACTGGGAGTTCCGCGGTATCCGGCCCCCCAAGCGCTGATGCCCACCGTAGGCGGAACCGCACCCGGCCTGCCGCGACGGCGCCCGGCGCGGTGCTTCACCTGTCCGTCCCCTGCGGCCGGGCAGGGGAGAGGCCGCCGTGCGTGTACGGGCCGGTAGGGTCGCACCCATGACCGAAGCCACCGGGACCCCTGAGGGCCGCAGGCCGCGCAAGCGGGTGAACTACGGGGAGGGCCGGGAGGCACTGCTCAACGCGGCCGTGCGGGTGGTGGCCCGGGGCGGTCTGCGCAAGCTCACCTATCGCGCGGTGGCGGAGGAGGCAGGGGTCACCCACGGTCTTGTCGTCCACCACTTCGGCACCCGCGACGCGCTGATCGAGGAGGCGCTCGCCCACACCGTACGCTCCAGCCTGAGCGTCAGCGCGGTCGAGCCGGGGACCGGCAAGGTGTCCGACTTCTCGGCCGGAGTGTCCGAGATGGTCACGGCCGATCCGGACACCCAGGTCTTCCAGTACGAGCTGCTGCTCGAATCCCGGCGACGGCCGGAGCTGCTGCCGCTGATCCGTGGGCTGTACGACGAGTACTTCGATGCCACCGAGCGCGAACTGTCCCGGATGCTCCCCGAGGGTGCGAACCGGGCGATGACGCGGCTGGTCTTCGCCGCCCTCGACGGTCTCGTCCTGCACCAGCTCGTTCTGGGCGGCGGACCCGAGGTCACTGACGCGGCCATCGAGGAGCTCCGCTCCCTGCTGCGGTTGCTCGACGCCGACGCAGACGGCGGGAGTGCGGGCGACAGCGGCGCCTGACTCGCCGACCTGCCTGTTGCGAGGCCCCGGACGCTTGGCGCCCGGGGCCTCGTTCGGCTCGGATGCCACCTCGGCCACGGCCTCGTACAGACGATGCGGTGGCCCAAAAAACACCACACAAACCCTTGCCATCTGGATAGTTCCAGCCCACTATGAGGCAACTCGTTTGGCTCGAAACGAAACCCCTCTCCCTTCCAGGCAGGTGATCCGCGTGGACAGTCAGACGGTCGAACCAACACAGACCGTGCAGAGCCCCTCCGCTGCAGGCCGGCTCAAACCCAACTCCCTCGGTGTTCTGGGAATCCTCTTCTTCGTTCTCTCCGCGCAGGCGCCGCTGACCGGCATAGCCGGTGCCGTGCCCATCGCCGTCGCCATCGGCAACGGGCGCGGGTGCGCCCGCCGCGTATGCCGCGGTCGGCGCCGTCATCCTGCTGTTCTCCGTCGGCTTCGTCGCCATGGGGCGACATGTCGTGGACGCCGGCGCCTTCTACACCTACATCGGCAAGGGGCTCGGCCGCCCCATCGGCTCCGGGAGCGCAGGAGTCGCGCTCTTCGCCTACTGCGCGGTCCAGGCCGCCATGTACGGCTTGTACGGCTTCATCGTCGGCGGCCTGGTCGAGCAGTACACGGGGCTGAGCGCACCGTGGTGGGTGTGGGTCCTGGTCACCATGGTGATCGTCCAGATCCTCGGTGCCGCCGGGATCGAGATGGGCGCCAAGATCCTCGCCGTCTTCGTCCTGGCCGAGTTCAGCATCCTGTTCGTCTTCGCCCTGGTGACCTTCTTCAAGGGCGGCGGTCCCGAGGGGCTGGGCTTCGCCCACAGCTTCTCGCCCCATGCGGCCCTGCAGGGGGCACCGGGCGTGGCGCTGATGTTCGCTGTGGCGTCGATGTTCGGCTTCGAGGCCACAGCGATCTACGGCGAGGAGGCACGGGAGCCCCGCAGGACCGTCCCCCGGGCCACGTACCTGTCCGTCATGGTCGTCACCGTCTTCTTCGCCTTCACCTCGTGGATGCTGGTCTCCGCCCATGGCGCCTCGAACGCCACCGCGGCCGCCGGGAAGGCGCTGGAGAGCGGCGACGCCACGTCCTGGGTCTTCGCGCCGATCACCGCGCAGTTCGGCGGATGGGCAGGTGACGCGCTGCCCATCCTGTTGGTCACCTCCCTCTTCGCCGGCGTCCTCGCCTTCCACAACTCCGCCAACCGCTACCTGTTCTCGCTCGGCCGCGACGGCCTGCTGCCGCGCGGGCTGACCGCGGTCAACCGACGCCACTCGCCCTGGGCGGCCGGCGGCGTGCAGACCGTGATCTCGCTCGCGTTGGTCATGTCCTTCGCGCTGCTGGGCAAGGACCCGGTGCTGAGCCTCTTCTCCTGGTTCAGTGGGGTCGCGGTGCTGGCGGTCATGCTCCTGTACTTCCTGACCTCCGTCTCGGTGGTCGTGTTCTTCCGCCGGGAACGGCTGGACACTCGCGCCTGGAACACGCTGATCGCCCCCGTCCTGGGTGCGCTCGGCATCGCCGGTGCCATCTGGCTGATCCTGGCCAACTTCACCACCCTCATCGGCGGGGACCAGGGCACGGCGATGTGGCTGGAGCTCACCGTCCCGGCGGTCCTGGTCCTGGGCGTCATCGCCGCGCGACTGACTCGTGGCAGGGCGCTGGTCGACGTCTGAGCCTGCCCCGCGGCGTGGCCGGCCCGGTCCTTGTCCTCCCCCTCGGGCCCGGACCGGCCACACCGACCTCTCCGGGCCGGGGGAGGGCTTGCCCTGAGTCCGGGGTGCGTGAAGAAGTCGTCAGCCGGCCGCTGTGCCACGTGGCCGACGTGCCGGCCGTACGCACCGCCCGTGCCGCCGAGGTCGAGGCAGTCGCGCGTCATAGCCCTGGTGATCTCCGGATCCGCATCCCCGGAAAGCGCCCCACCTGGAACGCCGGCCGATCTCCGGGCGCGATGACGCATTGACCGACCGAGGGCGGTGGTCGGCCCCCGGCCGCCGAAGCAGACACCAAGCACCGGTACGCCGAGGTGGTGATCCATGCGCAGGGGCGCGAGCTCGCCCGTGCATGTCCATGGCCCGTTGACCGTACGACCGAACGACAAGCCGGTCGAGACCCCGGTCTCCCCTGCGGAGACCGCCCGTGGCTTATTGTTTGGATTCAAACGTAATGCCATGACCTGGAGGCTACGCAT
This sequence comes from Streptomyces sp. SID12488, assembly GCF_010548275.1. Taxonomy (GTDB): domain Bacteria; phylum Actinomycetota; class Actinomycetes; order Streptomycetales; family Streptomycetaceae; genus Streptomyces. The sequence goes on along the minus strand of NZ_JAAGLT010000028.1, from coordinate 113,845 downwards.
GCTGGACATCACCCACGACGACTGGCTGCGCCGGGCCAAGGCACTGGACGTGTCCGGTGCGCACCACATCGACGGCGCCGACGAACCCGGCGGCGGGCAGTCCTACCCGGCCCTCTCGCCCCGCGACGGGCAGGTGCTGGCGCACGTGGCCGACGCCCAGCCCGCCGAGGTGGACGCCGCTGTGGCCGCCGCGCGCCGGGCCTTCGACTCGGGGCCGTGGCCACGCCTCGCACCTGCCGACCGGGGCCGGGTCCTGTTGCGGATCGCTGATCTGCTGGAGGAGCAGCGTCACCGGCTGGCGCTGACGGTCAGCCTGGAGATGGGCAAGCCGATCACGGACGCGTACGACATCGAGCTGCGCGCCGCGATCAACACCTTTCGGTGGTACGGGCAGCTGGCGGACAAGCTCACCGACGAGTCGCCGCACACCGCGCCCGACGCGCTCGCCCTGGTCACCCGCGAACCGGCGGGTGTCGTCGGCGCGGTCGTCCCCTGGAACTTCCCTCTCACGCTGGCGAGCTGGAAGGTCGCTCCGGCGCTCGCGGCCGGCTGCACCGTGGTGCTCAAGCCGTCGGAGAACTCGCCGCTGTCCGCGTTGCTGCTCGGTCGGCTGGCGACCGAGGCAGGGCTGCCGCCGGGCGTACTCAACGTCGTCACCGGCGACGGGCCCACCGCCGGACGGGCGATCGGCCTCCACCCGGACGTCGACGTGCTGGCCTTCACCGGATCCACCGCCGTCGGGCGGCACTTCCTGCGGTACGCGGCCGACTCCAACCTCAAGCGCGTCTGGCTGGAGCTGGGCGGCAAGTCACCCAACATCATCCTCCCGGACGCACCCGACCTGGAGAAGGCCGCCGAAACCGCCGCCTGGGGCATCTTCTTCAACCAGGGCGAGATGTGCACGGCCCCTTCGCGGCTGCTCGTCCACTCCTCCATTGCCGAGCGCGTGACGGACACCATCGTGGCGCGGGCCCGGGAACTACGGATCGGTGACCCGCTCGACCCGGCGACCGAGATGGGGGCGCTGGTCGGTGAGCGCCACCTGCAGCGCGTACTGGAGCACATCGGCACCGGCCTCAACGAGGGCGCTCGGCTGCGGGCCGGAGGCAGCCGCACACTCGCCGACACCGGCGGCAGTTACCTGCAGCCCACCGTCTTCGACCACGTGGATCCGGGCATGCGGCTGGCCCGTGAGGAGATCTTCGGCCCGGTCCTGTCCGTCCTCACCTTCGACGACGTCGACGAGGCGGTACGGCTGGCCAACGCCACCGAGTACGGCCTCGCCGCCGGCCTGTGGACCTCCGACCTGTCCACCGCCCACCAGGTCTCGCGGGCGCTGAAGGCCGGCACGGTCTGGGTGAACTGCTACGAGGAGGGCGATCTCACCGTGCCCTTCGGCGGCGTGAAGCAGTCCGGCAACGGCCGCGACAAGTCCGCCCACGCCATCGAGAAGTACACCGAACTCAAGACCACCTGGATCCAGCTGTGACGACGCCCGCGCGACCGCTGATCGCGATCCCCGCCCGCTTCGCCGCCTCCACCTCCGCCCTGCGCTACGCCGCCGAGGTCAACGCTCGCGCGCTGGTCGAGGCGGTCTGGCGGGCCGGCGGCGAACCGGCCACCATCCACCCCGCCGAGCCCACCGCCGCAGGCGTGGCCGCCCGCCTCGCCCGCTTCGACGGCGTCCTCCTCCCCGGCGGTGGCGATCTCGCTCCGTACCGCTACGGCGCGACCGACACCCACGACAGCGTGTACGACGTCGACGACCTCCAGGACGCCTTCGACCTGGAAGTCGCCCGCCAGTCCATCGACCTGGGCCTGCCCCTGCTCGCGATCTGCCGCGGCCTCCAGGTCGTCAACATCGCCCTCGGCGGCACCCTCCACCAGGACATGGGCGGTCCGGACCGCGAGCACCGACATGTCGTGCACCCGATGGCGATCCGGCGCGGCTCGCTGCTGGAACAGGCCACCGGCGCCGAGAAGGTGGAGGCATCCTGCTACCACCACCAGCGGGTCGACCGTACGGGCGCCGGCCTCACGATTACCGCCCGGGCCGCCGACGACACGGTGGAAGGGCTCGAACTGCCCGGAGTTCTCGGCTGGTTCGCCGCGGTCCAGTGGCACCCCGAGGACACCGCCCTCGAAGACCCCGCCCAGCAGGGACTGTTCGACGCCCTTGTAGGCGCCGCACGCGACCGCCGTTGACAGCACGAGAACTCACCGCCGTCTTCCTCGACGGACGCCGCACAAGTCCTGCCCCCGCGGCTACCTCGCTCCCGGCATAGCTCTGCGGCGCATCATCGCCGCCCGAGGGCTGGGACCGCAGGACATCGCCATCGCCCGATGCGATCAGCTGCCGCGGTCCACCGGCGGGGAGTGGGATCGCTGCCCCCGCGTCACCGGTAACGCGGGGGCTCCGAGCGCCGCCGGCCGTCATCGCGGCGGAGGCGTTCTCCCTCTGAGTCCTGCCCCGCTGCGCGGGCTCCCCTTCACGCCTTCGGCTTCGGACGGCGACCACTGCGACGCAGGGCGGGCTCGGCACCGTTCGGCAGGGCGCGCCGACGCTCCTCGCCGTGCTCCTCGACCTTGAGCACAACTCGCCGCAGTCCGTCCGCGACGCTGCGGCACTCGTCGTCCAGCTGTTCGACCACGAATGCCTCCTCCTCGTTGAACTGCGGAAACACCCGCCGCATCAGTTCCTCACCCTCGTCCGTGAGGCTGAGCAGAACCAGCCTCCCGTCGGTGGGATGACCGCCCCGTCGTATTAGCCCCCGAGCCTCCAGCGTGCGCGCGACCCCAGTGAGTGTGCCCTTGGAGATCCCCGCTTCCTCAGCCACGTGCCGGGTCTCCGGCTCGCCCCAGATCCAGACCACCCAGAGCACGACGAACGCCGTCCAGGTGAGATCGGATCCGCGGAGTACGGAGTTCTCCAGATGCTGCCGCACCGCCGAGGCCGCCCGGTGGATATTGGCCACCACAGCCATCTGCTCATGGCGGATCGGGATGCCGCCGAGCTTCGCAGCGGCCAGCTTCTCGGCTTCGGTGATGGATCGATGGCCGGGCAGGGGCACACCCCTTCGACGTCTCTGCGACGCACTGGATCGACATTACCGTTCGGCCCCAAATTGTACGAAGCTCGAGTGAGGGAGCGCTCGGCCATCGGCCGCCGATGTGCCCGTGGGCGGCTTCGCTTTCCGTATGGGGTGGTGGACTTGCCGGCGGCGAGGTCGCTGAGGTGCTGAGGTGCAGCGGAAACAGCCCCGGTGCTGGACGTCACCAGGAGATGCTGGACAACCGCCGTCAGTTCCGGATGCTGGTGGTCGCCCTGAACTGCGACCAGGGTGCGGCCGACGTGCAGACAGAGCTGCACACCTGGCGAGGCGGTTGCCACGGGTTCGATGTCATCACGCCGTCGATTCCCCTGTCCGGTCATGTCCCGCGGGGTTCGGGGAGACTCGTTGGCGCGAACACCGGCTGGATGAGCCGGCGAGCCGGCGCGGTGTACTGCCCGGACGAGGGCATCGCCGCCAGCGTGCCACGGCACCTGCCTACGCCGCCGCTGCCGAGAAGCCCGGCGCGGCGATTCTCGCCCCTTCGTATGTCTGCAGGGCGGAAGACGGCGCGAAGCCGGGCCGGCGGTGGTGCACGCCAACCGGACTACGGCACAAACGAGCTGCTGAGGCGTTCCCGGCTGCCGTAGTTTTCCGCTGTGGACGGTGGTGTCGCGGGTCCATGGGCACCGGTGGTTGTGACACAAGGGGTGGATCAGATGCAACTGATCCACAGGTGAGTACTTCTGCGTCTGCGTGCTCAAATCATGAGGTGCTGGTCTGCAACCCCGCGATGAGTCCGTCGAGTATCCGCAACTGGCGGGAGGGTGTGGTCAGGCGAGCCGCGAAGATCGCGTTGATCTGGAGTCCCATCAGCGTGGCCATCGCAAGGTCCAAGAACGCATCGAGATCGCAGGATGGGTTGATCTCTCCCGCTTCAGCCGCAGTGTGCAGGTACGAGAGCATCTGATCGCGCCAGCGCGATATCGCCTGGTCGTAGACGCCGATCAGTTCCTGATCGGCTACCGCGTAATTCCAGAAGCCGATGACCACGCGGGCCTCATTGAGACGCTCGTCGTCCAGGGGCATGATCTCGACGCAGAACTTGCGGAACGCGTTCAGGCCGTTGGCGCCGGCGATGGTGTGGGCGGCCCGCTGCTCGGTGGCTGCATTGGCGCGCTCCAGCGCGGCCCGCAGAATTGCTGCTTTGGTGGGAAAGTATCGTGCGAGCGCACCGTTGGTGAATCCAGCTTCGGCGGCGAGATCCCGCATGTTCAGCGCCGCGAATCCTCGCCGCGCGACAAGGCGCCATACGGCTTCGATGATCTCTTCACGCCGCGCGTCGTGGTCCACGATCTTGGGCATGGTGACACCTTACCAACGGGTAGACGCCTGAATGCTGAGGGCTGTGGTCGCACTCGCGGGCCTCACGGCGGATGACCCTGAGGGGTCGTGTGACCCGCAGACCCAACGCTGTGACCTGGTGAACCTCTGACGCCACGTGCTCGCGGCAGGGGCGCACGGAGCGAGGGCGAAGAGGTGTCATTCCCGGTGGCCGTGAGAGGGGTCCCCATGGCGCCCCCTTCCCAGCGACCCCACAAGGGATTACATTGGAGCTATTAATCTACAACTGTAGACGACAGGCTCTGGTGCGGCACCAGTCGGTACGCGGCATCGAGGCCCTCTGAATCCGGTAGCGGCCAGTTCGCCCCGGGCACCTGATCGTCCCCAGCGCTCAGGTAGGCGCTCAGCCCTCGTCATGACCAACACCACCTCTTAGGACAGAGCATGCCTGATCTTGAGCCAGATGAATTCCGCCGCCAGGGCCACCAGTTGGTCGACTGGGTCGCCCAGTACCGCACCTCGCTCCCTTCCCTGCACGTGCGGCCGAAGGTCTCGCCGGGCTCCGTGAAGGCGCAGCTTCCTCGTGAACTGCCTGAGCAGCCGTCCCAGTCGCTGGGCGATGATCTCATCGCCTTGCTCAACGACGTGGTCGTCCCCTCGTCGCTCCACTGGCAGCACCCGGGCTTCTTCGGCTACTTCCCAGCGAACGCGTCCCTGCTGTCGCTCCTCGGTGACATCGCATCGGGCGGGATCGGAGCGCAGGGAATGCTCTGGTCGACATCGCCGGCCGGGACGGAGATCGAGCAGGTCCTGCTCGACGGCCTGGCGGATGCCCTGGGCCTTGGTCGCGAGTTCACTTTCGCCGGGGGTGGAGGCGGTTCGCTGCAGGATTCGGCTTCGTCGGCATCGTTGGCTGCCCTGCTGGCTGCGCTGCAGCGCAGCAACCCGGACTGGCGCGAACACGGCGTGGACGGCACCGAGACGGTGTACGTCACTGCCGAGACCCACTCGTCACTGGCCAAGGCCGTGCGTGTGGCCGGGCTCGGCGCGCGAGCATTGCGGATCGTCCCCTTTACCCAGGGCACGCTGTCCATGTCGGCGGATGCCCTGGCAGACATGCTGGCCAAGGACGTGGCCGCCGGAAAGAGGCCGGTCATGGTCTGTCCGACCGTGGGAACAACCGGCACGGGTGCCATCGACCCCGTGAGAGACGTCGCGCTGGCAGCGCGTGCGTACGAGGCGTGGGTGCACGTCGACGCCGCGTGGGCAGGAGTCGCGGCGTTGTGTCCCGAGTTCCGCTGGCTCCTGGACGGCGTGAACCTTGTCGACTCGTTCTGCACCGACGCACACAAGTGGTTCTACACCGCCTTCGACGCCTCGTTCATGTGGGTGAGGGATGCCCGAGCGCTGCCCACAGCGCTGTCCATCACGCCGGAGTACCTGCGTAACGCTGCGACCGAATCGGGCGAAGTCATCGATTACCGCGACTGGCAGGTCCCGTTGGGCCGTCGTATGCGTGCGTTGAAGATCTGGTCGGTGGTGCACGGCGCCGGACTGGAAGGCCTGCGCGAAAGCATCCGCGGCCACGTCGCCATGGCCAACTCCTTGGTCGGCCGGATTGAGAGCGAGTCGGGCTTCGCCCTGGCCACCCCGCCATCACTGGCACTCGTATGTCTGTACCTCGTCGACCGGCAAGGGCGTCCCGACGACGCCGCTACCAAGGCAGCAATGGAGGCGGTCAACGCCGAAGGGCATTCCTTCCTCACGCACACATCGGTCAACGGTCACTTCGCGATTCGCGTCGCCATCGGCGCGACGACGACGCTGCCCGACCACATCGACACCCTGTGGGAATCGCTTCGCAAAGCCGCTCGCCAGAGCGGTGGATGACTACTGACCTTGCCGGATTGGCTTCGGGTGCCGGGGTTGAGGGTCAGGCCGGTTTCGGTGAGGCAGCCGTCGATGAGTCCTGGGTGGGGCCGGATGTGGGCGAGGCCTCGGCGGAGGGTGCGGGTGAGGTGGTCAGGGTCGGTGAATGCGGTGTTGGCCATCGGGTCTCTTCGTAACAGGGACCAAACCCCTTCCACCGGGTTCAAGTCGGGGCTGTAGGAGGGGAGCTGGACGATCGTGAGCCAGTCGTGGCCCGCAGCGCAATCACGCAGGCCAGCGGTGCGATGGGTGTTGAGACGCATACCGCATGACACCGGCATACCGCAGGGATCACTCAAGGTCACTACCCGAAGGCAACCCGCAAAGCTCAGTAACCATCGGCATCGTAAAGTTGAGTCGGCGGTGCGCACTGTTGAGCCGAGACCTGCCAAGGGCCATGCACATGACGGCCGTCGGCGTCGCCGTGCCGGGTCTTGCACTCTGTCGTCGTACTGCCCGGAGTAGGCGCCGTTGTTGGCCGTGTGGCAGATCTCTGTCCCGGAGCCGGCGAGCGGGCGGCCGTGGCCGTCCAGGACGCGCCCGGAGCCGATCTGCCGCTTGTTTGTTTTCTGACCGTCGACGTCGGCGCGGAGGCCGACGGCCCGGCGCGCACGCCACGGGCGGGTGGCGTTGCTGCCGGGCCGTCAGTCACTCACGCGGTCTCACTTCCCGTGCAGACTCCCGCGGCGACGTCCGCGAAGCACCAGCACGCCGCCGGCAACGATGACCAGCAGGCCACCGAAGGCGCTGTACGTGACAGCGTTGCTCGCCCCGGTGGAAGCCAGGGGGCCGGACGCGCTGCTGCTCGGGGTCGGCTGGCCGACGGGTGCGCCGAACTCCCCCTGCGCACGGGTGCCGGTCGTGCCGGACGCGGAGACAACCGGCGTGGGGGCGGTCGGTGTGGCTGCGGTCGGCGTGGCGGCGGGCGTCAGCTTGTCAGCGCGGGCAGTACCCGACGCGGGCTTCAGCTGAAGAGTCGTGATCGAGTACGGCGGCAGCGTCTGTGCGATCGCCGTGCCCTGCTTCACCGTAGTCAGGGCGGTTCCTCCCTTGGCATACGAAACGGTCGTGACCGCCCCTGCGGCCGGGGTGAATCCGGCGTACGAGAGTGACACCCGCGCCGTGTCCTGCGGGCTCTTGTTGATCAGCATGACGTTCAGACCGCCGTTGCTGCTCCGCACCGCGTGCACAGTGACCGACGAGTTGCGCGAGGACGACTTGACCATGGTGTCGCCGGGCCGCGCCAGTGCGGTCAGTGAGCGGATGCCCCAGTAGGTGGGGAAGGGCGTGTCGCGCGACGGTTCGCACTTTCCCCCGGCGCAGGTTCCAGCGGAGAGCACACCCCCGTCCTGGTAGTCGGTCTGGCCGTGGACGGTGGTGGGTGCGTCGCCCGAGCCGTTGTGCAGGTTCCACCAGTCCACGTGGGTGGCACCTTGCTCGAACCAGGTCATGTAGGTGTCCGGCGCGAACAGGGCCGCGGCCTGGCTGGTCAGGGCGGGCGAGAAGACGGTGTCCGTCTCGGTGACCGCGATCTCCACCGAAGCGGCGTTCGAGCCCGCGTACTTGGCGATCAGCGAGCGCAGCGAGGACCTGACACCGGCGATCCGGGAGGAGGTGTTCAGCAGGTCGGCCGTGGTGGTGCCGCCCGGGTACCAGTGGACGATGACGAAGTCGATCGAGCGTCCCGCGATGGAGAGCACCGTGTTGTTCCAGTCGGCGGTGTCACCGGGTGCCTTCTCCTTATCCGGCCAGTAGCCGGGGGTGGTGAGCACCGCTCCGATCTTCACCTTCGGGTCCACGGCCTTCATCGCCTTCGCGTAGGCGACCAGGTTCTTCGCGTACTCCTTCGGGCTCTTGTCGGCGTGCGTGTCGGTTTCCCAGCCCTTGCCGTTGCCGTAGTGCCCGTTGCCGTAGACCTCGTTGCCGATCTCCCAGTACTTCACGCCGTAACCTTTGTCGACGTTGGCGTACTTGACCCAGTCGGCGGCCTCCTTGGGAGTGCCGGAACCGTAGTTCGCGGTCAGAATCGGCTGGGCGCCGACCTTCTTCGCGGTGGCCATGAAGTGGTCGAAGTCGGTGTTGGGTACGACCCAGCCACCGTCGCTCATGGTGTGGGTCTTCCAGTGGTAGCCGTCCGCGCCGGAGCCACCGGGAAAGCGCAACTGCCGAACTCCCGCGGCCTTCATCAGCGATGACACCTTGACGTCCCCCATGTGCTCGTCGCCGACGCCCGTGTTGAGGCCGACACCACTGCTGGGCACCGTGCCCAAGGAGGTACCGGCATTCACACTGATGTCGACGGTCGGCGCGGCGACCGCGCTGGGCGCCAGGGCGCCGACGCCGGCCGAGGCGGCGAGCACCGCCACCGCCCCCGCGACAAAGCGCCGGCGCATCGGGCTACGGCGGGGCGTGCGACCCCGAGGCATCGGCTGCTCGGCGGATCTCGGGTTGTCTGGTGACACTTGTGGAGCTCCGATCGGGTGTTGATACAGAAGGCGTAGCGCCGCTGACCACGGCTCGCCCTCGTCGGTACACCCCCAAGTGGCCACTCAGAGCGGAAAGGTTGCCATCTCAATCATTTTTTTCGCCGAGTCGCGGTCGCACCGGGTCACCGGACCCGGTGACCCGCCCGGGCTCCCTTTCCACCTCGACGGTGCGAACCATCACATGCTTCCGGCCGCACACCGCCCCGCGCGGCTGTGCGGCTGAAGCCGCACAGGAAGCACAGGAAGAGGGAAATTCCCGAGTGTCCGCGGACCTCACTCCATCGAGCGGTTGAACTGCGAAGACGCCCCCGCGTCGCATCTGATGCGAAATTCTCGCGTCAGATGCGATAGACGGAGAGTGATGGCAAATGAGTGGGGACGGGGCCTCGTTCCAGGTTCTGCTCGGCTGCATCTGATCGACGGTCTGCCGCTGCTGCGGCCGGACGAGCGAGTCTTCGAGGCGATGATCAAGGGCTGGCGCAACCAGCAGCTCGCCCGGAATCTCTCGCCGGGATACGTCAACGACCAGGAACGCACGGTCCGGGCCTTCACCCAGCATGCCGATGCCATGCCGCGGCAGTGGACGCCGCAGCACGTCGATGAGTGGTCGGCGGATCTGCGGGCCGTGCACGGCTGCGTCCGCTCCACCTTGCGGAACCACCAGGGTTCCGTGCGCCAGTTCTGCGACTTCCTGACCAATCCGGCCTATGGCTGGGGCGACGAGTTCCTGCGGCACTTCGGGACCCACCCCGTCCAGGTGGTCTACGACTGGAACGCCGCGACGCACGCCGATGAAGCCGAGGGCGAGCCGGAACGCCGGGCCTTCACCCGGACCGAGTTGGAAGCGTTCTTCGACCACGCTGACGAGGAAGTCCTGCGCGTCCGCGGCAAAGGCCGCAAGGGCTGGTTGCCGGCCTTCCGGGACGCCGCCTTGTTCAAGACCCCTTACGCCTACGGCCTGCGCCGCAAGGAGCCCCAGATGTTGGATCTCACCGACTTCGGCCGCAACCCGGAGGGCCGGGAGTTCGGACAGCCACGGCCCGTAGGCGATCAGCTCGTCCCGGTCGAGCGGCACCGCAAGGTCGGCGGCCTGCCCCGTGCCGTGGTCGAGCACCAGGTCAGGTCTGATCCGCGGCGCGCAGGGCCCGCGCCAGCCATTCGAGCTCCTCGGTCGCGTCGGGCGATGAATTCTGCCCGCGCACACGGGCGACGAGCCTGCGGTAGTGCTCCGCTCCTGCCTCGATCCCGGCCTCCAGGCTGCGCAGCACGGCGGCCCGATCGGCGTCACCGAACAGCTCGGACAGCACCTCGGCCGCTGCCGGCCCCTCGGGAGCGACCCCGCCCTTTCTGACCTCCGTGACGGTCTGCACGATCTGCCTGGCCCACCAGATGGACGCCCCGGGGGGACGGCCCTGCCCCGGTATGGGCGTGTTGAGCTCCATCCATGTGCGCAACCGGGCGCGGAAACCGGGCTCTCGCACCAGTTCGGCCAGTTCGATCCAGGCGTCGACCTGCTCAGGTGTGGGATCGTCGGGCAATTCGATGCTGAAGGCGCGCATACGGTCGAGCAGGCGAGGGTCGTCGAGGCCGCCGAACACCTCCTCCTTGAACTCGTCGATGATCTGCTTGCGTTCGGCGGCGGAAAGCCGCGCCAACCGGTTCATCAGTGCTGTCTCCTCAACGGTCGAACCCCGCTTCGCCACGGTGGACAGGACGGCCCGGCTCACCTTGAGGGAGCGGATCTGCGCGTCGAGCGCGGCCACATGCGCGTCGGCGACCTCGGCGACCGTGGTGCGGCCGCTCAGGACTCGGCACACGTCGTCGAGCCCGAGGCCCAGCTCCCGCAGGGTGCGGACCAGCTCGACGCGGGCCACGGACTCGGCGTCGTACAACCGGTAGCCGCCTGCGGAACGGCCCACAGGCGGCACCGCTCCCTCGTCGGACCAGAAGCGCAGGGTACGTACCGGAAGTCCGGTGCGGTGCGCGAGCCGGCCAATGGTGAGCACGTCGGGGCGTTCGTCGTCCATGAGTAAGATCCTGAACCCTCCGGCGGCTGGAGACTCAAGCGCCTCAGTGCGACATCCAGTGAGTTCTCCAGAACTCTGCCGAGTCTTCTCACCACCGCCAGCGTCGACAGCATGCGCCTCCTCGCCTTCGACCAGACTGCAGACCGATCAGATCGGACGAGAAAGCTTCAGGAATCCCGAACTCACGTCACTGACCGGCCGATCACGCGAACGAGAGAGAAGCCCCAGGCCAGGGGCTCAGGGTTCCGGCAAGAACCACGGGAACCCACGGGATGTCGCACAGCTGGCCGGTTGGCTACAGGACTCCGTGCCGCCGCAGGAGGGCCGGGCGGGTGTCTCGTCTACATTCCTCCTGCTTAATCCCATGACGCGCCTTCGTGCGTCGTCCGCTTCGCGCGCCCGATGCATGCGCCTGGGCGGAACCGGCGGCTGACCGGTACTTCAAGACCATGGCCGAACGCCGTCGTTATCCGAGCGATCTGTCGGACGCCCGCTGGGAGTTGGACGAGCCGGTCCTGACTGCCTGGCGGGCCGAGCGTCGCGGCCGGGGACTGGGCATCGGCCGCCCGCCGGACCATGACCTGCGCAGCCTCCCGGACACGATCCTCTACGTGAACCGCACCGGGATCCCCTGGCACTACCTCCCGCACGACTACCCGCACCGGAACACCGTCTACGCCTACTTCGCCCGCTGGCAGGAGGAGGGCGTCTTCGACCGGCTCAACAGTCTCCTGCGCCGGCAAGTTCGCAGGCAGGAAGGCCGGGAGGTCGAGCCCAGCGCATGCGTGATCGACTCGCAGAGCATCAAGACGTCCACCAATGTTCCCGCGGCCGGCCAAGGCGTTGACGCAGGCAAGAGGATCGTGGGCCGCAAGCGGAGCATCGCCATCGACACCGTCGGCCTGCTGCTGGGGTACTGGTCACGGCCGCGAGCGTTCAGGACTGCGTCGCCGGCCAGGCCCTCATCGAGAAGGTGGCCACCGAGCACCCCACCGTCCGCAAGACCTGGGTCGACGGCGGCTACCGCCAGCACCTCGTCGAGCATGCCGCGACCTGGGCATCACATGCACATCGTCCGCCGTGACCCCAGCATCAGGGGATTCACCGTCCTGCCTCGCCGCTGGACCGTCGAACGCACCCCGGGCTGGCTGATGAACCACCGCCGCCTGACCCGCGACTACGAAGCCCACCCCCACCGCCCCGAAGCCATGATTCACCTCGCGATGACCAACCTCATGACCCGCCGCCTCACAGCTGGATCCACCCCGAGCTGGCGCGGCACCTAGAACCCCGCCGAATTAGGGCATCCAGGGACTAAACAATGGAATGAAACGCCCTCTCACTGCTCATGTCTATGCGAACCGACTCCAACGAGATCGGCACCAACACCTCGAACCTCTGGATCATCGACGAGGTGCTTGCGTTCCAGGACTACCTCAGAAGGCGACGTGGGTCCAGGGGAACGACGGCGACACGGACCGACGCCTGGGATGGGCTTGCGGAATTCTCGGCACACCACGGCCGGCAGGCGGATCCCAGGATCCCCGGTGGCGTCATAGGGCTTCGGTCCGTGCCCACGAGGAGAGTCCACGAAAGAGAGGAACCCCAGCCGACGCGCGGCTGGGGTTCCTCAAGGCGGTGAGTATCGGTCAGCAGGTGGAGTTACCCACGCCGTAGACAGCTCGTCCACGCGTCGGCGGACCGCACCCCATCGCGATCACCGTGGATCAGGCGGGTCAGCGCTGCAGGGTGAGCAGGCCCGGCCGGTACGGCAGGCTCAGGTAGCCGGTGTTCGGCGGGATGTCTTTGAGGAGGCCCTGGTAGAGGAACTGCAGGTTGCAGGGATCGATGGTCATGGTCTGGTCGGGGTTGTTGCGGATCAGGTCACCGTGGCTGACGCCCTGGGCCCAGGTGGAACCGCTGTTGGCCTGGCCCGCGAAGGGGCTGCTCTCGCTGCCGGCCTGGACGGTCCACGGACCGTTGAGGCTGGAGGCGGTGAACGAACGGAAGTAGCGGTTCGAACCCTGCGCCTCAACGATCATGAGGTACTGGTCCCGGCCCTGGACCTTGTAGACCTCCGGCGCCTCGAACAGAAGGTCCCTGTTTGTGTCGCTCATGACGGTCGTGTACGAGGAGCCGAAACTGCTGGGGAAGTTCCCGAGCGGCATGCTCGTCCGGTAGATCTTGCCGTTGTCACCGGCGAAGAACAGGTACATGTTCTGGTTGTCGGCGATCATGGTCGCGTCGAGCGGGGCGCCGTCTTCGCCCGCGGGGAGGCTGCCGGTGAACAGGGGCTGCGGGGCGGACCAGCCGTTGGGGTTGGTGGGGTCGCTGGACGTGCTGTAGACGAACGACGGCCACTGGTACACCATCACCCAGATGTTCTTGGTCGAGAGGTAGAACAGGTCGGGCGCCACCGCGTCCTGGTTCGTCTTGGTCTGGGTGGCCGCCCCCATGTCCGACCAGTCCGTGAAGGGACTGAACCCCGTCGAGCCCCACCCGCTTTCGTTGGCGGTGGTGGCGTAGACCAGGTTCTTGCCGTTGTACTTCACGGTGGCGAAGTCCTTCAGCGCGAGCTGCCCGTTCGCCGGCTGCGCCAGCGGACCGGTCGAGGTCCAGCGGTAGGTCGACGGAAGAGCGCACGCGTTGCCCGTCCCGGACAGGCCGGTCCACTTCTGGTTGGCGCCGCCGTGGCACGACCAGAGCCGCACCTCCGTGCCGTTGGCCTTGCCCCAGCCCGAGACCTCCAGGCACAGTCCGGACCGCACGCCGACGATCGTGCCGTCGGGGTTCACCCGCCACTGCTGGTTCTCAGTGCCGGTACACGTCCAGATCTGCACCGGGGTCCCGGGCGTGGTGCCGCCGCCCCGGGCATCCAGGCACTTGTTGCCGTACACGGTCAGCTGGCTGCTGTCCGTCAGCGTCCACTGCTGGTTGGTGCCGCCGTGGCAGTCCCAGATCTGCACGTTCGCGCCGTCGGTCTGGCTGACGCCCGCCACATCGAGACACCGGCCGGAATCAACACCGCGCACATCGCTGGTGGTGGCCGCCTGAGCCGGGCCGGCGACGAGGAGCGCCGCCAACGCGGCCAGGGCCGCGACCACGGCGGCGAGCACCGCCGACGGACGTCCGCGGCTGAAACTACGTCTGCGCATAAGGACCTCGTCATCCTTGAGCAGGCGACTCCGGTCTGGCCCGTCAAGGGCTGCCCGGATGCCGGTGTGGCGGAACTCCGAATGTTCGATATATAGAACGGCGGTCGAAGTGTCGATCGAGAGAATGCTAGGCATCCCATGAATGACGTCAATACTTCTCGCAAGATCCGCGGTCAGGAACGTTCGCAGGCTGAAACCAGGTGGCTCGAGCTGTCTGATCGCCAACTGTTACTCGAAACCGTCGACAAACGCCGTGGCCGATTCCCCTGAGCCTCTCCGGGATGTGAATGAAGGCCGCAGGATCTGAGTGCCCGGCACGGAAACGGCAGACAGTAAAAGGCCCCGGGTGTCGACCGGCATGCTTCGTCCGCGGGACTGGGTGGCCCATAGCCCGGCCAGCCTGGACGCTGTCATGGGCGAACGCCCCGTCAGGACGCAACCGGCCAGGGACGTTTGCGGCCATCGGATCTCTCTTCCGGCACCCATGACCTGCGGCGAAAGTAGTTCCTGACACCGGGCGCCACACCCGCGAACAACTCTCACAGCTGTACCTGCAGGACAGCTGTCCGGGCCAGGGACGTGCGTTCGCCCACTCGACTTCCGTGCCGCAGGAGAGACCATGAAGCTGAGCAACGTCATTCGCCGTACGTCCGCCACACTGGCCGTCGGGGCGATGTCCCTGGGGCTGGTCACCGTCGCCGGCGAGGCCGCGCAGGCCGTTGCCTCGTGCAGCGGGAACGTGTCGATCTACGGCACACTGGCGGACGGCCGGCTGACGTACTCGCAGATCGAGCCGAACACCGGAGACCGCGTGAAGACGCTCATCGGCCCGAACCTCGGTTTCACGCCGAAGGCGATAGCGACGCTCAACTTCAACACGGTGCTGGTCACTTCGACGGCCGGTGACCTCTACCGCGTCGACATCCAGACCAACAACACCGCCCTCGCGCTCGCCGGAGTCACCAAGATCTGGGACGGCGGCTGGACCTTCGACAAGATGGTCTACGACGGCGCCGGCCACCTCTACGGCACGGTCGACGGGCAGCTTCACCAGTACCTGGTGTCGCAGGACAAGCCTTCCGGGTCGGCCCACATAGGCCAGCATGTCGTGATCGACACGGGCTTCGTCCTCAAGACGCTGGCCGCGGCGGGCGACGACCGCATCATCGCCTCCACCTCGGACGGACGCCTGCTCAGCTACAAGATCAACGGCGTGAACGACTGGGACCGCGCGGTGCTGAAGTCGAGCGGCTGGTCGGCGGTCGACTCGCTGTCCTCCCCCGGCGGGGGCCTCTACTACGGCCGCACCAACGGCGGCATGTACTGGTACCACGACTCCGACCCCACCGACGCGGACGGCTCCGACATCGCGTACCACCCGAGCGACCCGGTGGACGCCTCCGGCTGGACGCAGAGCCTGCTGTCGGCGTACGCGGACAACTGCGCCTACGTGCCCCCGGCCCCGCCTCACTCCGCGCAGGGCGGCACGATCTACCGCAGCGAGGTCATGACCCGGGCCAAGGACTGGTACAACCGCAACATCCAGTACAGCCAGAGCGCTTACGCCACCGACATCGAGGGCGACGACACCTACCGCACCGACTGCTCCGGCTTCGTCTCCATGGCCTGGCACTTCACCTCCTCGCTGACGACGCAGACCCTCGACAACGCCGCCGCGCAGATCTCCAAGGCCGACCTCCGGCCCGGCGACGCGCTGAACTCCAGCAGCGAGGGGCACGCGGTCCTCTTCGCGGGCTGGAAGGACCAGGACGCCGGCACCTTCTACTACTACTCCGAGGGCAGCCCGGACTCGGACATGAACTACCGGTCCGCGAACGCCTACAGCGGCACCATCGACAGCCACCCGGCCTCGGCGTACGTGGCCCTGCGCTACAACAAGATCGCCTGACGCCCCGGCCCTGCCCCGCCGCCGCCGAGGGCCCCGCCGACACCGGCGGGGCCCTTTCGGTATGCGCGCATGCCCGGCCCAAGGGCAGGGGCGCCGTACCGGCAGACGATGTCCCCCCTCGGCACGCACGCCCGCCCGCACGACGAAGGGGGGCACTCCCTCCTCCGAGGGTCGCCGCCCTTGTGCCGTATCCGTAAGCCCGTAACTACGGTCCTAAAGCCAATGCCGTGACTCTGGTGGTGATCTTGCCGGGGTCAGTTGGGGGCGGTGCAGAGGGCGTGGAAGTGGCTGGGTGCCCGCCGGGGACGGGTCGGTTCGGCGATCCAGTCGGCGATGCGGGTGACGTTGCGGGCCAGTGCGGTCTGGACGTGCCCGATGTGCGTTTTCGGCAGGCCGCGGTAGCGGGTTCGGCGCAGGCCGTGGGCGCGGACGTTCTGGGAGCGGGTGGATTCGATGCCGGCGCGTATCGCGTACTGGCGCTGCCAGTCCTCGGTGCGCTGGTCGAGACGGTTGCGCTGCTGGATTTCATGCAGTTCGGGGGTGGGCAGCAGCGCGGGTGAGCGTGGACCACTGGCCGCGTCGGTGGACTGCGGGCGCGCGGGGCAGGCCAGACAGGTGGCCTTGTCGAACTTGATCTGGATGTAGTCGTGTCCGCTGATGCGCAGGGGCCGCTACTCGCGGCTGAGGTTGCCCTGGGGGCAAGTGGCCCGGCGGCGCTCCCAGTCGGTCGACAAGGCGGCCTTGTCGAACCCGGCTCCGCTTTTGGCCTGCTGGCTGTGGTCGGGTGCGACCGGGCAGAGCAGGGTGATGCCGTGCACCCGCTGGGCGCGTTCGATCTGCGCGGGGCTGATGCAGGCGGCGTCGACCGCGTGCTCGGCGGGAGTGAGGTCGATCGCCGCGAGGTCGTCGTGGATTGGGGCGGTGAGCTTGGCGTCCTGGGCCGGGGCGATCGTAGTGGCCACGTGTACGACCACCTCCGGTAGCTCTGAGGTGCACGTTTCGGTGAAATTGGGTGCGATAGCCGGACCATGCGGTGTCGTGTTTGACGCAGTAGTGTGCATCGGTGTCGTACGGGGAGTCGAACCGTAGCGACGCGGGTGGCAGCGTGTGGCCGTCGCGCCGGCGCGGACGCCCGCGGGCGTCCCCGTAATAGTGGTGCACCCAGACCACCCGGCGCAGGATCTCCACCTGCGTCAGTGTCCGGAGCCTGGGCGGGGCGGCGGCCGCCCGGGCGGCGGCCAGGACCTTGTGCCCGTCCCGGCCGGTGGCCTCGGCCAGGGCGGTGACCGCGGCCTTCCCGCCAGGGACCTTGCCGATCTCCGCCTTGCGCCCGTAGCGCTTGTCCCACTCCGGCTCGACCAGCGGCACTAGCCAGTCCGGGTCCGCCTGGGCGAGCTGTTCCAGAGCGGCCCGCAGGCTCTCGCCGACCAGCTCCAGCCGGCTGAGCGTGCGTACCGCCGCGAGCACGGGGGTCGTGTCGGTGCGCTGCCGTCCGCCGGATGTGAGCAGTCCGGCCTCGGTCAGCCGGTGCAGCATCACCTGCAGCAGCCGGTCCGCTGCGTCGGCTTCGGCCAGCCGGGCCCGGAATTCGCACAGTACCGAATGGTCGAAGCCGGGATCGTCCAGCTCCGGGCCCAACGCGTATTTCCAGTCGATCCTGGTGCGGACCGCGTTCACGGCCGCACGGTCGGACAGGTTCTCCGCGAACTGCGGCACCGACACCAGCGCCAACCGCCCCGGCGACAAGCCCGGTCGGCCGTCCTCGGGGAACAGGTCCGCGAACTCCTCGTCCTTGAACACCACATCCAGCCGGTACCCGAATCAGCATCGCCGGCGTGCCCTGAGGGCACGCCGGCCACGCCGTCAACACCGTTCGCGTCGGGGTCCGTTGGTAGCTCCTGGCCGGTAAGGACATCTCCGGCCCTCTCCCCGGAACCACCCCGCCCCATCCCAGCAAACCGCCGAACAGACGACCTGTCAGCACCCCCGGCAAGATCGCCAACAGAGTCACGGCACTGGCCCTAGTACCAGTTGTTCGCCTGCCAGAAGTTCCACGCGTTGCACGGAGAGCCGTAGCGGCCGTCGATGTAGCTCAGACCCCATCTGATTTGGGTCAGCGGGTTCTCGTGCCAGTCGTCGCCCGCGGAGTCCATCTTGGAGGCGGGCAGCGACTGCGGGACGCCGTACGCGCCGGAGGACTGGTTCGTGGCGTTCCAGCGCCAGCCGCTCTCGTGGTCCCAGAGGTTCTCCAGGCAGGCCCACTGGGAGGCGTTGGCCCAGGCCGCGTCCTTCTGGTTCATCAGCTGCCGCCCGGCCGCCTTGACCTCGGTGATGTTGCCGCGGTCGACGGTGTCCACGGAGGTCGTGCAGGTGTAGGTGCTGGGCTGCACAGACAGCAGCTTCTGCGTCCAGCCGCTGGTGTTGACCGGGTCGTCGAGGTGGTACGAGATGTCCGCGCCGGAGCCGTCGGTCGGGTTGGCGTCCTTGTACCAGTACATGGCCCCGGTGGAGAGCCGTCCGTAGTACAGCCCAGCGCCCGGGGAGACGAGCTGGTTGAAGCCCGACCAGCCGGAGGACTTCAGAGAGTTGCTCTTCCAGGAACCGGCACCCGCGACGGTGTAGTCGAGCAGGCGCCCGTCCTCGGTGGTGGCGCCGAGCCGGTCGTCGCCGGTGGCGGTGAGGGTCTTCAGGACGAACCCGGTGCCGATCTCGGTGCGTACGCCGATGTGCTGGGAGCCGGCCGGCTTGTCCTCGGTGACGTTGTAGCGCAGCAGCAGGCCGGAGGTGGTGGTGCCGTAGAGGTGGCCGTGACCGTCGTAGGTCAGCTTGTCGTGGGTCCAGCCGCTGTCGGCGATCCTCACCGGCGGGTTCAGCAGGGTGAGGCTGGTG
Organism: Streptomyces sp. SID12488; assembly: GCF_010548275.1. Lineage (GTDB taxonomy): Bacteria > Actinomycetota > Actinomycetes > Streptomycetales > Streptomycetaceae > Streptomyces. Next base: position 95,056 of record NZ_JAAGLT010000028.1, on the reverse strand, counting down.
TTGTTGGTCCTGATGTCGACGCGGTAGAGGGCGCCGCTGGTCGAGGTCATCAGGACGGTGTTGAAGTTGAGGGTCGCCATGGCCTGCGGCTCGAAGCCGAGGTCCGGTCCGACGAGCACCTTGGCGAGATCGCCGGTGGCCGGGTTGATCTGGCTGAAGGTGAGCCTGCCGTCGCCGAGTACGCCGTAGATGTTGACGCCGCCCGAGCAGGTGGTGGCCGCGTCGGCGGTGGGAGCGGTCACCGTGAGGAGGGCGGTGCTCAGGGCGGCGGTGGTCAGCAGACCGGCTGCTCTGCGGCCGTGGGTGCGGATGGTCTTCACTTCTGGTTCCCCCCGGGGGCGGTTGGTGTCGGGCAGTCAGTGGCGGCGCGGACGGCTTACTGCCAGCCGGCGTCGGTGGGGGCGGCCTGCCAGCCGGCGTCCGCGGTGACGACGGAGGAGAGCTCGGCGGCGTCCGTCCCGTATGCCGAGGTGACGGCCGGGGTGGCGAGGGCCGCGGTGACCACGAGGGAGACGACCGCGACGGCCTTGGCGATACGGGTGCGAGGCATGGCTGTCCGTTCCTTCCGGGACGAGGGGTGAGGTCCGGCCCGCCGTCGCGTCCCGCGGTGACGCGCTGACCGGCCGGTGATCACCAGGTTCGTCGCCGCCCGGGCCCATGAGAAGGGTTCCTCGGTGGACGGAAAGGGCCTTGGACCGATACGTCCACACGGGCCGCTTCAGTCCACCGGCTGCGCCTCGAACGCCAGAGGTATCAACGGCACCCCGGCCCCCGTCAGTCGCGCTCCCGCCAACTGCGGCACGTCGCACAGCAGTCGGCCACAGAAGCGGACGGCCCGTTCCTCGGCCTCTCCCAGACCGTCGGCCAGCAGGTAGAGGCCCAGGGTGAGTCGGGAGGAGGAGCGGGGATGCACGGCGACGTGCTCGACGCGGTCACCGGGAACGAGGGACGCGCGCACCAACTCACGGAGGTCCGGCGGCAGACGGTTGCCGGGAGGGAGTTCCAGGTGCGCGTGGACGAGATACATGCACTCCAGCGTCTCAACGGATGAGGCCGCCAAGTCCGTCTGGCGGGTGGCCGGTTGTGTCCCTGGCCCGTTCCGGCCCGCCCCTGTGACGAAACGTCTCTGTTCTGCGAAGATCGGCGCTGAAGAGGGGGCGTTGTGTGCAGAAAACGGGGGGACGCACGTGCTGACCGCACTCGGGCTCGACGCTGTCGCGGAGACGGTGTACCGCGCCATGCTCAGATATCCGGCCGCCGGTGTCGCGGACCTCGGCGACGCCGTGGGGCTGTCTGAGGAGCAGGTGCGCGACGCCCTCGACACCCTGAGCGAGCTGGCGCTGGCGCGTCCCGCCGCCGGGGACGCGGGGCGGCTACGGGCGGTCTCGCCGGACATCGGCATGGAGATCCTGATGGCCCGGCAGCAGGCCCAGCTGACGGCGCAGCAGCAGCGACTGGAGGCATCGCGGGCGGCCGCGGCCCAGCTCATCTCGGAGTACGCCGAGCTGAGGCCGGCCGCGAGTCACCCCGGCGTGGAGCAGCTGGTGGGGCTCGATCAGATCCGCGACCGGCTGGCCGTGCTCACCCGTGAGGTGCGCGAGGAGTTCCTGACGTTCGCGCCGGGCGGGCCGCAGACCGCGGAGAACATGGCCGCGTCCCGGCCGCTCAACGAGGATCTGCTCGGCCGTGGGGTGCGGATGCGCACGATCTACCTGGACAGCGTGCGCGCCAACCGGCCCACTGTCGAGCACGCCAACTGGCTGGCCGGGCTGGGCGGTCAGGTCCGCACGGTGCCGTCGCTTCCCACCCGGATGATCCTCATGGACCGGCAGATCGCCATGATCTCCGTCAGCAGCGACGACACCGCCGCCGGCGCGGTGCTCCTGACCGGACAGGGCACGCTCACCGCACTGTGCGCGCTCTTCGAGACCATCTGGGAATCCGCTCAGCCGCTCGGCCGGCTCGTCCCCACTGACGCGCACGGCCTCACCGGCCAGCAGTCCACCGCCCTGCGCCTGCTCGCCGAGGGCCACACCGACGAGGCCATCGCCAAGCGCCTCGGAGTCTCCCATCGCACTGCCCGCCGCATAGCCTCCGAACTCATGGACCGCCTCGGCGCCCGCAGCCGCTTCGAGGCCGGCGTACGAGCCGTCCAACAGCACTGGCTCCCGTCCCACCCGTAACCCGCGCCCGTACAGTGACAGTGCCTGTCGCCAAGGCACAGGGGCCTACGTGACCGCCGCGCGGGCCATCCACGCTGACCTGCGATTATGCAGCTGCCGCCGCTGAGCGTCCTGGCGGCGCTGATGTCGGCCGGAACGGCGTGCGACCTCTCCTGGCCGGCGCGTTCGGCGGTCCAGGTGATGTGCGGGGGCCGGACTCGTGTGCACAGGGGTCTGCCCTGTGCGTTGGTCAGGCCGAGGCGTCCGATCAGCAGTTCAGAGGCGTTCGGCCGCCAGGCGAGGGCGGTCCGCCAGCTTCTCCTGCTGGGTTCGCTTCCTGAACCTTCAAGGGGTGGGCGGGGCAGGGGATAGATGCCCGTGGGCGTGGTTGAGCAGGTACAACGAGGCCTGGAGGATGAGTGCGACGCGGTGCTTGGGCAGGGTGTCGACCAAGCCGTGGCAGACGTCGTTGCGCAGGTTCATGCCGCGGTCGGGGTCGACGAGGAGCAGCTCCAGGGCGCGGCTCCAGTCCCGGGATACCCGGCGGCCGGCATGCTGCGGATGAGCCCTGCCCTTGCCGAGAACTCCGTCCGTGCAGTTCAGGCCGGATGTCGGTACTCCTGGAGGGTGCCGCCTAGGTGGTCACGTCGGCGTATGTCGAGGTGGGTGAGCTGCTCCGAATCGGTGATCGGTGGGAGCAAGGCGTGCAGTGGTCGGGCGCCTGCGATGCCTTGGTGGGGCCGGTGGAAGGCGACCAGCGTGAGGGCTTCGGAGCGGTCCCCTCCACCCCGGGGCCTGGCGCGTGCCGACCAACATCGACACCACCACACTCGCGGCACCGCGCGCGGCCCGCGTCACCGCCCGAGAGGTCGCCTGGTTACAGGCCGCCGGGATCCGCATGTTGCGCAGCCATGCCGACTCGTTGGCCCTCAGGAGACCGACCGTCGCGTCCTCCTGCTCGGAACGGCGCACCCACGTGCGCAGTGTCTGCGGGTTCGCTCCGAACTCGACCGACAGGTGCGGCAGGCGGCAGCCCGGGGCGCAATCCTCGGGCGCGGCCGGAGACCTCTGAATCGGGATGGACCAGCCCGTTTTCTGCTAAATGACAGGCTGCGTGCAGAGCGTACATCTTCTCTACGTCGGTGGTCTCGGCCGCAGCCGTACACGTGAGGATCCTGAGGTTGGTGCCGGCAGGCGTCAGAACGTCGACGTCGATGGTGATGTCACCCATCGTTGGATGTTCGATGGTCCTGCGGTCGCCGGCCCAGGGGCCGGCCGTGCCGTGGATCCACAGTCGGGCGAACGCCGGTTCCCGTCGAAGCAGGCCTTCGACGAGGGAGGTGAGGCGTGCGTCATAGGGATGGGCGGCCGCTGTCACACGCAGGTCGGCGACGAGGTCCTCTTCCTCGGCATCGCTGCCTCTCCATGTCCGAACGGGCCATGCCGCACTTGGGTCCCGGTCTCGGCCGGCCCTTGTCTGGAACATCCCGGCGACGAGATTGTGCGCCTCCCAGCCGTACGTGCGGGGATCGCCGACCGCAGCCGTCCACATCCTGTTCCAGCCGATGATGGTCCAGTCAGCGGCGAAGACCCCGGCGGGAACCGCTCCCAACCGGTGTACCAGTCGCTGCACGCTCATGGGGATGTGCCTGGAGACGTTCCCGGCGGAGGGCGGTGCGAGGTTGGCGCAGCGATACAGATGGTCACGCTCGGACGGGTCAAGGCGCAGGGCTCTGGCCAGGGCGGTGACCACTTGGGCCGAGGGATTGCGAGCGCGGCCCTGTTCCAGCAGCACCAGGTAGTCGACCGATATACCTGCCAGACGGGCCAGTTCCTCGCGGCGCAGTCCAGGGATGCGCCGCTCCGCGCCGGCCTCCAGCCCGCTGTCCTGCGGCGACATGCGCTCGCGCCAGGCGCGCAGCGTCATGCCGAAGTGGTTCACTGCGCGGCGCCCGTGCCTTGTGCGCCCTGCGCGGCCTCTGCCGCACGCGTGGAGACGGCTGCCGCCGCGCGTCGGTCGCGGCCGGTGAGCTTCCAGCCGGCGAGCCGCGCGATCAGGGGAAGGGTCGGCGGGAAGGTGCCGAGCTGGCCGAGCATGGTCATGTCGTCGCGGACGGCCTCGTGCCTGATCACCTTCCCGTCACGCACGGTCAGTACGTGGATCTGCTCGTAGTCCAACTCGCGGCCGGTCGGCGGCATGACCCTCTCCAGCGTCCCGTCGCGGAAGAGCACGAACGGCCCGGTGTGCCGCCCCTGCATGCGCACCTGGACGAACACCTGCCCGCGCTCGTCGTCGACGCCCGTGTCGAGAACGGGGAAGCACAAGTCGGTGAACGCCGAACGCATCCAGGCACTGGAGGCGAGCACCCCGGCCGGTCCGGGGATCGCGCAGGCGGCGGGAGAGCTGACTGCCTCCCGGTTGTGGAAGTCGGCGTGGACAACGTCCGCGGCGAGCGCCGGGTCACCGGTCTCTATCACTCTGAAGAGGGAGTGCGCGCTGTCGATGGTGGTGCTGCCCATGGGAACTCCGCGGTCGTGGGTCGGTGGACGAGATGTCTCGTCGAATTAGCTCCAGCAAGAGCCTATTGAATAGGCCGATAGTATACTCAAGAAGTCCCGCAGGTATAGTGACGGCCATGCCGACCAAGCGCGCCTACGCCTCCCCACTGCGGGAGAAGGCGGCGGCGCAGACGCGGGAGGTGATCCTGCGGGCCGCGACGGAGTTGTTCGGGCAGCGCGGCTACGCACTGGTGACGGTCGCTGACATCGCCGCCGCAGCGGGCGTCTCGCCGAAGACCGTGTTCGCGAGCGTCGGCAGCAAGCGCGAGATCATGGACCACATCATCGACGCGGGCGTGATCGCGGGTCGCTGTGACGAGGCGATGGAGCAGTTGCGGCAACTGCGTACACCGCGCGACGTCCTCACGGCGCTGGCGGCGGGCACCCGCTTCGGCAGCGAATCCCAGTTCACGGTGCATGAGGCGATCCGGCTGGCGCTGCCCGTGCACGAGGACGGCGCGGCACTGTGGGAGCGGGCCACCCGCAGCTCCCGTGCGGCGATGAGCGACACGGCACACCACCTGCACACCCTCACACCGCGCCCGCGCTACGCGGCGGCGGAGACCGCCGACCTGCTCTGGCTCTGGTTCGGCCCGCACGGCTGGCGCACCCTCGTCACCGACGCCGGGTGGTCCTGGGACAACGCCGAAACCGCGATCCGCGAGACGGCCATCGCAGCCCTCTACCACGGGTGCTGAACTCGGGCCTGCAGGGGGACACTGCCCAGCCAAGAATGAGTCCCGCCGCAGCCGCCGTGAGGCGACATCTGCAGTCGCGCACAGTCAGCCCTTCGAGCTCCACCATCCGTCCGGAGGCGCCGATCGGGAGCCGGTGGACTCGTCCGGGGGCTCGGACCGATGGTTCGTCAGGCCGGCCAGGAAGTTCTCGACCAGGGCCGGTGCGCGTGTCGCGGACGAGGGAGGGGGGATATGAGGGCCCAGTCATAGAAGGGGCCGACGATGCTCTCGAAGTAGCCGGGGCGTCGACCGTGGGTTCGCCGCGGACTGCGGCGCGTTCAAACCACCAGCCTGCCCATGGCGCTTCTTTCGCGAAGTGGGCGGCTTCGTGGGCCGGGTCCGCTGTCCGATGGTGGCGGGACTTCTCCGGCTCGCTGCCGCAGTAACGGTCCGGACGCTACCGAAGGGTGGTTTCAAGCAGCAGTTCACTAAGGTCCGCCGGCGTGGTGATCATGCAGTCGTGGCCGGTCGACAGTTCCCGTATCCGTGCCGGGGAGCCGTTGGGCTGTGTCGCGGGGACGGGTCGGCGCACGATGCCTTCCGGCTCTGCGCCCACACAGTGGATGTGCGTGCGCGGAATGGAGTCCACGGCAGGGTTGTCCAGTCGGACCGGTTGCTGCAGGCAGCGAACTGGCTGGTCCGAGAGCGTTGCACGCAGCCAAGCGACGTCCGCCGGGTCGGTGACTCCGAACAGGCCGAAGGGCGGAGGCATCTCGGGCAGCGGCGGGATGCGCCAGCCGCTGTCGGACTTGGCGGCCAGGTCGATCAGGTTCTGGGTCATGGGCTGCACGTCGACGGCGGTCTCGCCGTGCTCCGGGACCATCGCGTCGAGGTACACCAGGTGCGCGATCCGTTCCGGTACCTCGTTGGCCGCGGACGAGACGACCAGCCCCGCGTAGCTGTGACCCACGAGCACCACTTCGGTCAGGTTCTCCTCATGGATCAGCTTGACGACGTCCGCGACGTGCGTGTCGAGCCCCACCTCGGGACCGAGCAGGTGTGCCTTGTCGCCGTAGCCGGTCAGTGAGGGCGCGAACGCGCGGTGCCCGGCCGATTCCAGCAGCGGGACCACCCGCTCCCAGCACCGGCCGCTGTGCCAAGCACCGTGTACCAGCAGAAAAGTTGACATAAAGGGAATTTGTCCTCTTCGGGGCATGGAGGCGCAGGAGCATTACGGTTCCTGTTTGCGCCTCGGTACTCTTCAGGAACCGAAGTCATCGTGCTGCACCTGCCGCACCCCGATCAATAAGGCACATTTCAGTGCCCCGGTTCTCTGGAGGTAACCATGAGCGGCACAGTGGGCGGCGAATCGCAGCCGGCGCGGCCGGAGGACCCGTGCCAGGCCCGTGAAGTGCTCGGCATCGTCGGCGACAAGTGGTCGCTGCTGATTGTGCGTAACCTCAGCCAGGGGCCGCGCCGCTTCACCGAACTCAAGCGGGCCGTCGACGGGATCAGCCAGCGCATGCTCACCGTCACCCTGCGCGGCCTGGAACGCGACGGGATCCTCACACGGACCGTCCGCAACGTCATGCCGCCGCACGTCAGTTACGAACTGACTCCGATGGGCAGGACCCTCCGCGAAGCCACCGCTCCCCTGTTGGAGTGGAGCATCACGCACCTGACGCACATCGACACCGCCCGCGCCGCGTACGACACCCGCCCCGACACCTCGCCCGCCTGACCCCCGCCCGGCTGTCACCCACCCATCGGCAGGTACGGCTCGATGAGCTTGCCCGAGGATGAACGGACCGGGCTGCCGGCCCGGTTGGCCGAGGTTCCGGCGCATCGTCCTGAGCCTGGGATCGGCGTCATCAGCCGAAGCTGGAGATCTCCGACGTGGGGCGGGACGGGCTCCTGCCCGGCGGATGGCAGACGGCACGCAGAGCGTTCATCTTCTCCGCGTCCGTGGTCTCGGCCTCGGCCGTGTACGTGACGATCCTGAGGTCGGTGCCGACGGGGATCAGGACGTCGAGATCGAGAGCGACGTTGCCCACCAGCGGATGTTCGATGGTCTTGCGGTCACCGACATGGGTACGGGCGGTGCCGTTGGACCACAGCCGGGCGAAGCGGGGATTGTTTCGCCGCATGTGGTCGACGAATGAGACGAGTCGTCCGTCGTGGGGATAGGCGGCCGCTGTCACACGCAGGTCCGCGACGAGGTCCTCCTCCTCCACGTCGTCGCCGGCCCAGCACAGCACGGGCCATGCCGCGATCGGTTCCCGCGCTCGTCCGCCGCTCGACCGGAACATCCCGGCGACGAGATTGCACTCGTCCCAGCCGTACGTACGGGGATCGCCGACCGCGGCGGACCACATCGCGTTCCAGCCGATGAGGGTCCAGTCGGCGGCGTAGACCGCGGCGGGGTCGTCTTGCAGCCGGCTCACCAGTCGGTGCACCCTCGCTGGCATCTGCCGGGACACGTTGCCGGTGGCGGGCGGTGCGAGACGGGCGCAGCGAAACAGATGGTCACGCTCGGACCGGTCGAGGCGCAGAGCTCTGGCCAGGGCGGTGACGACCTGGGTCGAGGGGTGCCGAGCGCGGCCCTGTTCCAACCGAACCACGTAGTCGACCGACAGCCCGGCCAGTCGGGCCAGTTCCTCGCGGCGCAGTCCGGGGATGCGCCGGTCCCCGTCCGTCTCCAGCCCGCTGTCCTGCGGTGACATGCGCTCGCGCCAGCCCCGCAGAGCGATGCCGAAGTGGTTCATCGTTGCCATGCAGGTCATCGTCGTCCAGATGCCGTGGACCGCATGGTGATTCCACTGCCGCACAACGGACTTTTTACTCGCCGCCAACACCGTGCCGGACGCATCGGGCGGTGGCGGCCCAGTGCGCGCGGGTGAACGCGGCGGCAGCCCGCAGCGCGGTGTCGGCCTCGTCGAGCATCGTGGCGAACGCCTGGAAGACGTGGGGTACTTGGGGCCAGACCTGCAGTTCGACGTGGACGTCGTGTGCGGCGGCGCGTGCTGCCAGCCGTACGGCGTCGTCGAGCAGGATCTCGTGCGAGCCGACCTGGATGAGCAGGGGAGCCAGGCCGGTCAGATCGGCGAAGACGGGGCTGGCATGCGGCGTGGCGGGATCCGTGTCCCGCAGATAGTCACGGGCGCGCGTGCGCAGGCCTTCCGAGGTCAGCGCGGGGTCGACGGCGGCTTTGCCGACCGCGCTGTCGCCGGACACGCTCAGATCGGCCCACGGGGAGAAGACCACGGCCGACGAGGGCTGGGGCAGGTCCGCGTCCTTGGCGGCGACCAGCGTCGCGACGGCGAGACCGCCGCCCGCCGACTCGCCGATGAAGGCGATGGCGGAGCTGGGAACACCGTCGTCGAGCAGAGCGCGGTAGACGGCCAGGGCGTCGTCGACGGCTGCCGGGAAGGGGTTCTCGGGGGCCAGCCGGTAGTCCACACACACGGCGCGTGCACCGGTGCGCCGGGCGACGTCCCCGGCCAGGCCCGCGGCGTCGGCCGCCGAGCCGATGGCATAAGCGCCACCGTGCAGGTACACAAGCACGGTCGCCGGGTCGTTCGTCGGCGTCTCCACGGTGACGACGGGTACGCCACCCAACTCGCCTGCCGTGGTCGATACATCGGACGGTAACGGTATGGACGTCATCATGTTGTGGAAGACGGCGCGCTGTTCGGCGACATCGCCTCCGAGGTCGAGCGGGCCGTGCCGCAGCAGGTCGTCGAGGGTCTGGCGCTGTTGCCGGGACATGGCAGTGCCTTTCGTGGTTCCGGTGAGTGCCGTACGGCGGAGCGGTGATCGCTGCGGACCTGCCGACGGTCAGCGCGGCGGCCCGACGATGATCTGGCCGTACATGTCGGCGGCTTCGGCCATGAGGTCCCGTGAGATCTCGAAGCCTTCGGGGCGCGGGGTGGCCAGGTCGCGTCCGGCGTGCCTGAACATGCCTTCGATGCCGCCGGGGGTGCAGATCATCAGCAGGTCGGCGGTGTCGGAAGTGATCCGGTAGCCGTGGGGGACGTTCCGGGGGAGGTAGATGATGCCGCCTTCCGACAGTTCCATCTCCTGGTCGTCGCACCACAGCAGCGCACTTCCCTTGATCAGCATGAAGATCTCGTCCTCACGGGTGTGCGTGTGGTAGGGCGGCGCCTCACCCTTGCTGACGGAGAACCGTCCGACGGTCAGCTGTCCGCCGGTGGCCGCGCTGTCCAGGAGTACGGCGAACTCGCCGCCGTCGAGCCATTCGAGCCTCTGCTGCTGCTCGGGCTGGGCGAGGTAGGCCATGGTCATGACGGTGTCCGTTCTGCGCGATCGGCGGACTCGGCGCCGTCGCCGAGGGGAATGAGCGCGATCACAGGGATGACCCGCTCGGTCTTGCTCCGACAGTCGGCGAAGCCGGGACAGCGGCGAACGCTGTGTCCCGCTCCGCGCCCTGTAGTTCGACGGCGCGCACGGCGAGGATCGTGTCGCCCACCTCGATGCGTACCTTGGTATGCGCTAGCAGGTTGTGGTACCAGTCCGGGTTGCGGTCGCAGCTGGCCTTGGAGGCGAAGACGAGGAAGCGACCCCTGGCGGCCAGGCACGTCATCGGATTCACGCGCGAGCGGCCCGAGCGCGCGCCGACGGTGTGCAGCAGGAGCAGGGGCGCCCTGCTGAAACCACCACCGACCTTTTCTTTGTTGGCACGGAACTCATCGATGATGCGTGCGTTCAAGTCCGGTTCGCCAATCATGACTGTCTCCGGTTCGGACTATGCCTTGCCTGTGACGCTCCGGGCCCGGGCCGCAGTTCGCTTGTTCGATCATCCTCTGGGCGATTCGCCAGCCGCCAGTCGCGAGAGTGGGAACAGCAGTACCACTCTCCCTCGATTCGTCTTCTACGCCACCGTGCAGTTCGCCGCATGCGTACTGTTCGTGCTCATGGTCCGGGAGATCCGTCATGACGGCCTCTATCGGATGGGTACGCGCCCGAGGTGTTCCCCCAGGCGGTTCGCTGACGGGTCCGCACGGTGAGACAGTCGAGATGACGCACACGTGGGAGGACATGGAAGCGCGCCTCGACCGGCTCATCCTCACGGCCGCCGCCGCGCTGGACGACCTCACCGGTGCTACCTGGGACACGGTGGATGAGCGGCTGCGTTTCCTCGTGGCGAGGGTCGCGGCCTGGGCCGGACATGAACCTCAGCTGACCCGCTCTGCCCTCTGTGCGGAAGGGCCCGCACGGCAAGCCGTGCGGGCCCTTCCGTGTCATCCCGGCTTTGCGGACGCACACGCCCTAGGGGGAGTGCGTCCCGCCTCCCGGGTGGGAGACGAGTGGGAGATGATCATGGCGTGGTGATGCAGTCAGGCGCTAGGAAATGCCAGATGGTGCTACATGTGTGGCCCGGGATCAGGACCCGGACTCCGCCGCGTGCGGGCTCAGCGCACCTGTCGTGACCAGCGCGATGATGACGATGCCGAGCGCGATGCGGTAGTAGACGAACGGCATGAAGCTCTTGTGCGAGATGAACTTCATGAACCATGCGATCACCGCGTAGCCGACCGCGAAGGCGATCACCGTCGCGAAGGCCGTCGGGCCCCAGGAGACATGGCCGCCCTCCGACGCGTCCTTGAGCTCGAACACGCCCGAGGCGAGCACGGCCGGCATGGCCAGCAGGAAGGAGTAACGGGCCGCCGCCTCGCGGGTGTAGCCCATGAACAGGCCGCCACTGATGGTCGCGCCGGAGCGGGAGACGCCGGGGACCAGTGCCATCGCCTGGCACAGGCCGTAGATCAGACCGTCCTTCACGTTCAGGTCCTTGAGGCCCTTGCGCTCCTTGGCCGCCCGGTGCTTTCCGCCGGTCTCGTCGCGTGCCGCGAGGCGGTCGGCGACGCCGATGACGATGCCCATCACGATCAGCATCGTCGCGGTGATCCGCAGATCCCGGAACGGTCCCTCGATCTGGTCCTTGAGCGTGACCCCGAGGACACCGATCGGAATCGAGCCGACGATGACCAACCAGCCCATCTGCGCGTCGTGGTCGCTGCGCATCGCCTTGTTGGTGAGCGAGCGGAACCATGCCGAAAGGATCCGCCCGACGTCCTTGCGGAAGTAGATCAGCACCGCCGCTTCCGTACCCAGCTGGGTGATCGCGGTGAAGGCGGCACCCGGGTCCTCCCAGCCGGAGAACGCGGCCGTCAGGCGCAGGTGCGCACTGGAGGACACGGGGAGGAACTCGGTCAGCCCCTGGACGAGTCCGAGGATGAGGGATTCAAACCAAGACATGAAGTTACGTGGTCCAAGCGCTGATCGTGGAAGGGCCGGCGGACACACCGGGCCGTCGCGCGCGGAGCGAAGGACGGCAGAGATCAGGTGTGTTGGGGGCAGCCTAGCGGCCCGCGGTGACAGGCCGAGCACAGGGGCCGGGGTCAAGGGGTGGTAAAGGGCGGTGTTCTCCGCATTGCTCGCCAGCGCCATCCACCCCGTGGACACCTCCGACGTGGTGTTGACCGACCGCTCGGACGGAACATACTTTGCAGCGAAGAGAAAGCGCTTGCTGCCCCCGGGGTGTCCGGAGCCATCACGCGTTGGCCCACGTCAGTCATCGCGTCCGATGGAGTGCTGATCACACACATGACCACACCCGCAACCAGTCCCACCTACCTCGTCCCCCCGGGGCAGCCCCCGGCCGGAGGCGCTCCCGCCGACCTCACCTCGCTCGCCCCGCTCCCGCCGCTCACCGGCCGTCGTATTCGTGCCGCCGTCATCGGGGCGGGCGCCATCGGGCGCGGGTCGCATCTGCCGGCGCTCGCCCTGCTGGCCGAGGAGGGCGAGACCGAGGTCGTCGCGGCCGTCGACATCGATGCCGACGCGGTGAAGGCGTTCTGCGCGGAGAGCGGGATTCCGCACGGGTACACGAACCTGGAGCAGATGCTCCGGGAACAGCGGCCCGACCTGGTGACCATCTGTACGCCGCCCACCCTGCACCGTGAGCAGACCGTGGCCGCGCTGCGCGCCGGTGCCTGGGTGTGGTGCGAGAAGCCGCCGGTGCCGACGCTCGCCGACTTCGACGCCATCGAGGCGGAGGAGGGGCTGGGGGGCGGCCCGTACGCCTCGATCGTCTTCCAGCACCGCTTCGGCTCCGCCGCCACCCACGTACGGCGGCTGCTCGCCGAGGGGGCGCTCGGTCGGCCGCTCGTGGTGCACTGCCAGACCACCTGGTACCGCGACACCGCCTACTACGCCGTGCCCTGGCGCGGGCGCTGGGAGACGGAGGGCGGCGGGCCCGCGATGGGGCACGGTATCCACCAGATGGACCTGCTGCTGGATCTGCTCGGGCCGTGGAGCGAGGTGCGGGGCATGGCCGGACGGCTCGTGCACGACGTCGAGACCGAGGACGTCTCCACCGCGCTCGTCCGGTTCGCGAACGGCGCGCTGGCGACCGTCGTCAACAGTGTGCTCAGCCCCGACGAGGTCAGCCGCATCCGTATCGACTGCGAGCGCGCCACCGTCGAACTCACCCATCTGTACGGGCACAGCAACGCCAACTGGACGATCACCCCGGCGCCGGGCGTGCCGGAGGCGGAGGTGGCCGCCTGGCGTGACTTCGGGGCGGATGTACCGAGTTCGCACCTCGCGCAGTTGCGTGAGCTGGTCGCGAGCATGCGCGCCGGGGAGCGTCCACGCAGCAGCGGGGCCGACGGGCGGACCAGCCTGGAACTGATCACCGCGCTGTACAAGTCCGCCTTCACGGACACGACCGTCAGGGCCGGCGACATCGGCCCCGGCGATCCCTATTACGCCGCGCTGCACGGCGGTGCGCCCGGCTGGGCGCCCGCGACGGAGGATGGTCCCGAGTCCGCTACCGAGGAGGCGTCCGCGTGACCACGTCCACCGACCTGAGCATCGTCCACGCGCACGGCGACCGCATCACCGTGACCGAACCCGTCACCGGGGTCGAGCTGTTCAGTTACGTGTACGGGGCGGAGGCCGCCTGGGAGGCGCCGAAGCCGTATCTGCACCCGGTCCGGACGCTCGCCGGCAACGTCGTCACCGACTACCGGCCCAACGACCACCGCTGGCACAAGGGCCTTCAGCTGACGGCCTCGCACCTGTCCGGGGCGAACCTGTGGGGCGGCAACTCCTACGTGCACGGAGAGGGATATCTCGCCCTCCCCGAGCGCGTCGGCTCGATGGCCCACGTCGGCTTCGACGAGGTCGCCTCGGACGCTGGCCGGGCCGTCATCGCGGAGCGGCTCACCTGGCACCCGTACAGCGGGGAGCTGTGGGCGGAGGAGTCGCGGCGGGTCGAGGTGCACGACGTCGATCCGGCGGCGGGTTCCTGGGCGCTGACCTGGACGAGCGCGATCACCAACCGGCGCGACGAGCCGCTGCTCTTCGGGAGCCCCACCACAGCCGGGCGCGAGGGGGCGGGCTACACCGGCCTGTTCTGGCGCGGCCCGCGCGCCTTCCGGGACGGGCGCGTCCTCGGCCCCGACTCCGAGGGGACGGGACTGATGGGCGAGCAGGCGCCGTGGCTGGCGTACTCCGGCGAGTTCGACGGCGCCGACGGACACGGCACCCTGTTGTTCGTACACGCGCCCGAGAACGACCACCTGGGGAGCGGGGGCGCCCATCCGGCCCACTGGTTCGTGCGCAACGAGCCGTTCGCCGCCGTGGCCCCCTCCTGGGCCTTCTACGACGAACTGGAGCTCGCACCCGGCGACACGCTCACCCGCCGCTACCGGGTCGTCGTCGCCGACGGGGTGTGGGAGCGCGAGGGTGTCGCCAAGTACCTGGAGGAGCACCCGTGGTGAGTGCGGGACCTGGCGGGACGGCCTTCGTGGGGCTGCCCGGTGGTGTCGCCGTGTCGCATCTCTCCGTCTACGACTGGCCGGCCGTCGACGGGGTGTGCGGCGGAACTCCCCATATGCATCTGACCTGTTCGGAGGCTTACGTCGTCACGGGAGGGCGGGGCGCTGTGCAGACGCTCACTACCTCCGGGTACGAGGTGACGCCGCTCGCGCCAGGTACCGTCGCCTGGTTCACGCCGGGCACCATCCACCGGCTGGTCAACGAGGACGAACTGCGCATCACCGTCCTCATGCAGAACGGCGGGCTGCCGGAGGCGGGGGACGCCGTGCTCACGCTGCCGCCGCGGTACCTGACCGACCCGGAGACGTACGCCGCCGCGACCGTGGTCCCGGCCGACGCGCCCGTGGCCGAGCAGGAGCGGGTCGCCCGGGCCCGGCGCGACCTCGCGCTTGAGGGGTACCGGGCGCTGCGGGACGCGGAGGGGCCGGAGGCCCTTGCCGTCTTCCACAAGGCCGCGGCTGCTCTCGTACGGCCCCGGCTCGCCGACTGGCGCGAGCGCTGGCGACGCGGCGCCGAGGCGGCGGCCAAGGCGACGGGCGGCCAGCTCGACCGGCTGGAACGGGGCGACACGTCCCACCTCGCGGAGGCCGTCGTACGGGCCGAACAGCCTTCGGCGCACGGGAAGTTCGGGATGTGCGGGCGGCTGGACGTGTACCGGGGCACCCCTTGAGAGGGGTCAGTGCCCGCGTAGATGGTGTCGTTTGCGCCAGGCCACCACGGCGCCCACCACGGCCGGTACGGCGATGAAGGCCATCGCGATCAGGAAGGCGGGGGAGGTCGGCGACGAGGCCTGGGCCCCGGCGACGACGTACGCGGCGGTGTTCGGGACGGACCCGAGGGCCGTCGCGACGAGGAACGGCAGCCAGCCCATGCGGGAGACGGCCGCGCAGTAGTTGGCGGCCCAGAAGGGCACCCCCGGGAACAGCCTCGCCGCCATCATCGAGCGGAAGCCGTGCCGGCTGAGCTGGCCGTCCGCCGCCTGGAGCCAGCGGGCGCGCAGCAACGGGCGCAGCGCGTCCTGGCCCAGGACGCGGCCCAGGCCGAAGGCGGCCCCGGCGCCCAGGACCGTGCCCGCGAGCGCGGCAACCAGGCCCAGCTGGGAACCGAACAGCGCGCCCGCCGCGAGGTTCAGCAGCGGGCGTGGCACGAACGCCACGGTGCACAGGCCGTACGCGGCCCCGAAGACCATCGCCGCGGCGGCACCGCCGACCTGGGGCGGCCAGCCGTCGGCGAGCAGCCGCTGCGGTTCGAAGAGCAGGACGCACGACGCGGCAGCACCGAGCAGCAGTACCAGGAGCGACAGCCGTGACCACGGTGAGAGCAGTGCTCTCGTGCAGCGCGCGGCGAGGCCGCCGGCCGGGGCGACGACGACGGTGGGGGAGAGCGGGGCGAGCTCCGTGGCGATGGCCCGGGGAGTGGCCGTGGCGGTGCCCCCAGAGCGGGTGGTGGCATCGAGCATTCGCCGACACTAACCGACGTGTATGTGTGATCGCCGTATGGTTCGTCTCAACGGTGGAACAACAGGGGGGACTACCGGCGCGCCGGGTGACACGTGCGCCCACACCCTGCGGAAACTGCACGCCGTGACATGCGCCACGGTGATGGACGCGCCTGTCCCCTTTGGCTGTCGTTCGCGGAAAACCATTCGACGTACCGTGACGCGTCGGCGAAAATCGGCCTCATGTTCCGGTACGCCTTCCTCCTCGCAGCATCCGCAGTCGCGGATGCCCCGAAGGCTGCCGTCCTGATCATCGTGGCAGCCGTCGACGGCGCCCGAAGCTGACCCTTCCCGGATCGTCCGGCGGACCCCGCAGGGGGAGGGTCGGCGAACTTCCTCGGGGTCCCCGTCCCGGCCGCGTTCTCCGCGCCGGGGCCATCACTCAGTACCGCTGAAGAGGCTTCGAGGTACCGCCATGTCCAAGACGGCATACGTCCGCACGAAACCGCATCTCAACATCGGCACGATGGGTCACGTCGACCACGGCAAGACCACCCTGACCGCCGCCATCACCAAGGTGCTCGCCGAGCGCGGCTCCGGCACGTTCGTTCCGTTCGACCGGATCGACCGCGCCCCGGAGGAGGCCGCGCGGGGCATCACCATCAACATCGCGCACGTGGAGTACGAGACCGACACCCGGCACTACGCGCACGTGGACATGCCTGGTCACGCCGACTACGTCAAGAACATGGTCACCGGGGCCGCGCAGCTCGACGGGGCGATCCTCGTCGTCTCCGCGCTCGACGGAATCATGCCGCAGACCGCCGAACACGTCCTGCTGGCCCGGCAGGTGGGCGTCAACCACATCGTCGTCGCCCTCAACAAGGCCGACGCGGGTGACGACGAGCTGACGGACCTCGTGGAACTGGAGGTCCGCGAACTGCTCACCTCGCACGGCTACGGCGGCGACGCGGTACCCGTCGTACGGGTGTCCGGTCTCAAGGCCCTTGAGGGGGACCCTCGTTGGACGTCGTCGATCGACGCGCTGCTCGACGCGGTGGACACGTATGTGCCCATGCCCGAGCGGTACGTGGACGCGCCGTTCCTGTTGCCCGTGGAGAACGTGCTCACGATCACCGGCCGGGGGACGGTGGTCACGGGCGCGGTCGAGCGCGGCACCGTCCGGGTGGGTGACCGGGTCGAGGTGCTGGGCGCGGACGTGGACACGGTCGTCACCGGCGTGGAGACCTTCGGCAAGCCCATGGAGGAGGCGCAGGCCGGGGACAGCGTGGCGCTGCTGCTGCGCGGGGTGCCACGGGACGCGGTCCGACGCGGGCACATCGTCGCCGCGCCCGGCAGCGTCGTGCCGAGCCGGCGGTTCTCCGCGCAGGTGTATGTGCTGTCCACCCGGGAGGGCGGGCGTACGACGCCGGTGGCGACGGGGTATCGGCCGCAGTTCTACATCCGTACGGCGGATGTGGTCGGGGACGTCGATCTCGGCGAGGTCGCGGTCGCGCGGCCCGGCGACACGGTCACGATGACCGTCGAGCTGGGGCGTGAGGTGCCTCTGGAGGCGGGGCTCGGGTTCGCCATCCGTGAGGGTGGACGGACTGTCGGGGCGGGGACTGTGACAGCCGTCGTGTGAGGGTGGTCGGGGTGCGTGGGGGACCGCGGGACCGTTGTGGCTGGTCGCGCCCACGCGGCGGAGCCGCATGTCGACACAGCCCCGCGCCCCTATCGGCGCGGCTTTTCCCAGGCACAATGAGCAAGTGAACGAGGAGTCGATACCTGTTGCCCGTGCCGTCGATCACGGGTTCGCCAAGCTGATGCCCGACGTCGACCGTGAGCGTGCCTGGCTGCTCACGGTCGACGGGGCGCCTCAGTCGTACGTCGATCTGGATGAGCCGACACATCTGGAGTTCGAGTACGCGCGACGGCTCGGGCATGTGCTGGACATCGTCGCCGAGCCGGGGCGGACGCTGGACGTGCTGCACCTCGGTGGGGGTGCGCTCACGCTGCCCCGGTACGTCGCCGTGACCCGGCCCGGCTCCCGGCAGGACGTCGTCGAGGCCGATCGGGGGCTGCTCGACCTGGTTGTCGAACACCTTCCGCTCCCCGCCGACGCGGGCATCGCCCTGCACGCGGCCGACGCCCGCGCCTGGCTCGAAGCCGCGCCCGACTCCTGCGTCGATGTGATCGTCGCCGATGTTTTCGGCGGCTCGCGTGTTCCGGCGCACCTGACGTCCCTGACGTACGTCGAAGAGGCCGAGCGGGTGCTGCGCGGCGACGGTGTCTACCTCGCCAATCTGGCCGACTCGGCGCCCTTCGCCTTTCTGCGATCCCAACTCGCCACCTTCTCAACGGTGTTCGAGGAGCTGGCACTGATCGCCGAGCCGGGCGTCCTGCGGGGCCGCCGTTTCGGCAACGCGGTGCTCGTCGCCTCGCACCGCCCCCTGGACCCGGCGGCCCTGTCCCGGCGCGTCGCCTCCGACGCCTTTCCGGCCCGGCTCGAACACGGGCCTGCCCTACGGGACTTCATCGGGGGTGCTGCACCCGTACGGGACGAGGAGGCGGTGCCGTCACCGGTTCCGCCGCAGGGAGCGTTCAGTATCGGCTGAGGCTCGGTCGGCGGGGCAGTGGCGCAGTCGTCAGCCGCCGGTACTCTCCAACTCGCCCTGCGCCTGAGCCTCCTGGGTCGCGTCCCGGGTGACCTGCTTCGTGCGCCGGGTGAGGTTTCGTACGTCCCGTACGGACAGCGCCCCCGCCGTCACCAACACGACCAGGACCGCGCAGCCCCACAGGGCCGGTGTGCGGCCGAAAGTGTGTTCCGCCGGGCCCGCCAGTGCCGTGGCGAGCGGAAGCATCGCGACCGAGCCGAACCAGTCGTACGCGGAGACGCGGGAGAGCTTGTCCTCGGGGATCTCCTGATGCAGTGCGGTCATCCAGCTCACGCCGAACACCTCCTGCGTCACGCCGGTCACGAACATCACCGCGCAGAGCACGACGATCGGCACCGGCACGGCGAGCGCGGCGGCCGGCAGGGCCAGCGGGAACACGCAGAGAGTGCCGGCGAGCAGCAGCCGACGTGGTTTCCAGCGCATCATCAGCACGGCCCCGGCGACCGTGCCGGCCCCGAACGTGGCCAGCGCCAGCCCCCATGGTCCGGCCCCGCCGAGGCTGTCGCGGGCCACGAGCGGGCCGTAGACCGACTGGGCGGCGCCGATGACCGCGTTGGCGACGGCGAACTGGACGACGATCACCCACAGCCACGACCGTCCGGCGAACTCCCGCCAGCCCTCCCGCAGATCGGCGAGCATTCCGCCGCCCGGCCGGCGCGCCGGGATGTGACGCACGTCGAGGAAGGAGCGCAACGCCCCGGCGACCGCGAATGCCACCGAGTCCACCGCGAGGACCCAGCCCGGCCCGAGCACGGCGACCATCGCGCCGCCGACAGCCGCGCCGCCGAGTGCCGCGCTCTGCATCGCCATCCGGAACACCGCGAAGGCGCGGGCGGCCTGATCGCCCTCGACCGAGGACAGCAGCATGCCCTCTGCGGCCGGGCCGAAGAACGCCTGCCCGGTGCCGCCGAGCGCGGTCAGGAGCATCATCTGCCACAGTTGCGGTTCCCCCGCCAGCACGAGCACCGCGAACGCCGCCTGCGAGAGGCAGTTGAGGGCGTTGGCGGCGACCATCACATGATGCCGTGGGAGCCGGTCGGCGATCACGCCGCCGATCAGCAGGAACAGCACCAGCGGCAACGTCCGCGCCGCCGCCACCAGTCCTACGTCACCGGCGTCGCCGCCCGTCTCCAGCACGGCGAACGCGGCGGCGATCGTCGCCCCGTTGCTACCGAGGTTCGTCACGACCGCCGAGGCTGTCAGCAGCCTGTAGTTGCGGCCGGCCCAGGAGGGGAGGCGCGGACGTAGGACGGGGGAGTCGGCGGAGGTCACCGGGCGACTATCGCGGGCCGCCGCCGACCTGCCAAACCAATTTCCGACTCGCCCCGACCGGAACCGGCCGCTTTCAGCCGGTCAGCGGCACCCGCGCTCCGCCCGGCGGGTCGCTCACGCGCCCGTCGGATCCCCGTGCAGTCGTACCGTGCTCAGGATCTGCATGATCGTCTTTTCGGAGACCTCCGCGGGGACACCCGTCGCCCCGTACAGACTCCACGCCACGTAGTCGCCGGCCGAGTTCTTGAAGCCGAAGGTGATGGCCTTGCCGTCGCTCGCGCACTTCCCCTTCTGGGGCGTGTTCTTCGAATGGGCCCTGGCGAAACTGCCCTTGATGCCGGACTTCGTCGTGTACGGCGTCGCCTTCTCGTCGAAGGCGAGGCTCTTCTTGTCCGGCTGTGTGTAGCCGCCGTAGACCCACCAGGGGACCTGGTTCACGGCGACCTCGTCGGCGTTCTTCGCACCGCTGGCGCCCTTGGTGCCCACGGCCGCGAGGGCGGTGTCCGACGTACGGCCGTCCTTGTCGTCGTCCGACACGCACCACTTCGACTTGTAGTACGCGGGTGCCGACATGGTGATGAGCGGCTTGGCGCCGGCCTTGGCGTCGTCGTCCTCGAAGCCGATGAGCGTGCCCGGCGTCTCCACCTCCCAGTCCGCCGGTACGTCGAAGGCGGTGCCCCATTTCGGGTTCACGACCACCTTCCAGCCGGCGACGGTCGGCTGCTCGGCCTGGGAGTCCCGCGGGTTGTCGTCGGAGGCCGGCGCGGAGGCCGAGTCGCTCGGGTCCGCGGATGCCGAGGCGGGCGTCGAAGCGGGCGCGGACCCGCTCGACTGCTTGTCCTTGTTGTCCGAGCCCGCCTCCTTGTCCTTGTCACCGCCCAGGACGAGGAAACCGGTCACCCCGGCCGTGATCACGACCGCGGTGGCGGCGACGATCGCGGTGATCTTCGTCCGGTTCCCGTTTCCGTCTCCACCCCCGCCCGGCGGTGGCTGCGGCGCGCCCGTCGGCGTCGGAGCGCCCCACCCCGGCTGCGGTTGCTGTTGCGGCGGCTGGGTATGGGGGTTGGGCTGCGGATACCCCGTCTGCTGGTATCCGGGCTGTTGATACGGGTTCGGCTGCTGATAGCCCGGTTGCTGGTACGGATTGTGCGGCGGGACCTGCGCGTGCTGCGGGTCCTGCGGGTTCTGCTCGCCCCCGGGCGGCTGCTGTTCTGGCCACATGGCCGGTAACGATACGACGGCCGGGCCGGCGGCCGACGGGCCGTATCTGGCCAGAGCTTTCTACTCGTGGGTAACATGAGGTCATGACGCCATGAGTGCGGAGCGGATCTTGATCGGCGGACCGCACGTCGGCGCCATGTTCACACTTGGGGAGTCGGCCGGCGGGGCCGTCACCGGTGAGATGACCGTTGTCCGGACCCTCCGTCCGAACGGCTGAGGGTCGTCCCCCGACAGGTCACCGGCTCCCACGAGTCGCCATGACCCGGCAGGTCCACGGACCTGCCGGGTCATGGGTCTTTTCGGACCGCCGTCCGGCCGGTGCGGCTGGTATCGGTGGTCAACCACGTTCGAGTGTCGGTGGTTGGGCCTGGCCGCCCCGGCTCGGCGGTGTGCGGGGATGTTCTCGGCGTCCTGCGCCCACTACCGTCCCCATGAGGCCGGAAGTTGAAGATTGTGTGTGCCATCCGGGTGCTCATGCACACAACTCGACGGGTGACCGGGGTGCATTTTCGAATGCCGGTGCGGATACCGTCGGTAACACATCTGAATTCTCTTCGTTTTGAACTTTGGTCACTCGCACTGCTTGTTTATGGTGAGACGTGTGTGCGAGTGTGAGCCAACTCGCGCGGGGGCGGAGGTCAGACCCCCTTTTCCCGCTCGGGATTCCGTGCCGGTCGACCCGAAGTCCCACAGCTGACGAGTCGTAGGTACGCACCAATCAAGCACCTCTTTCCCGTGGGTGTGCAATTTGCTCGCGCCGTCCTGCGGCTTGGAAGGAATTGGTTCTGTGCATTCCCCTCACCCCCCACGTCCGCCGTACCCTCCTCGTCCTGGTGCTGGCCCGGCCGAATCCGACATGAACCTCGCCGCGCAACTGCGCGGGCGAGTGGAGGGCGAGAGCGCGTACGCCGTCGCGATGCTGCTGGCGCGGCACTGGCAGTCGGCGTACGACTACGCGGCCATCTGTCTCGCGGCCGAGGGGGACCTCGCCACCATGGCGGCCACGTCGGCCTTTCACCGGGTGTTCGGACGGCTGGAGCGCAGTGAGTCGAATCAGGCGCTGCGGCCCCAACTCCTCGTAGCAGTACGGGAAACGGTCCGGGAGTGGTCCGCTGAAGACAGTATTTCGGTGGTGCTTCCGGAACTCCGCAAACCCACTGGTGCGCGTGGTCTACGCGCGGCGAGGGCCCGGACATCGGAAAGGCGTCAACTCGCCGAGCGGTCATTCCGTGCCCTGCCGAGAGCGGCCCAGTGCCTGCTCTGGCACACCGATGTCGAGGCCGAGCCCATTTCCGGAACGGCCGCTCTGCTGGGGGTGGACTCCGCAAGCGCTTCGGCAGCGCTGGAACAGGCCCGCGAGCAATTCCGCTCCACCTGTGTACGCGCCCATCGCGAACTCGCGCCGACCAATGAATGCCGCTTCTACAACCGTCTCCTCGATGTCTCGATCCGACGCGGCGGCGCCCTGCTGCCCGATGTCGAGCAGCATCTGCTGACGTGCCCTCACTGCAGGCACGCCGCCGAGCAACTCGGCCATTTCGAAGGCGAACTCGGCACTCTCCTCGCCGAGGCGGTTCTCGGCTGGGGAGCCCGCCGCTACCTCGACTCCCGCCCGGGACGCGGCGGCCAGGGGGCCTCTCCCCGTGGCCCGGCCGGTCGGGGCAACGGGCGCGCCGGTGGCCGCCATCGGTTCATGGCCCATCTCCCGCTGCCCGACGAGGGGTACGTGCTCCCGGGAAGACGTAGACGGGCCGTGGCCGTCGGAGTCGGCGTCATGTCCTTCGCGCTGCTCGCGAGCGTGCTCGGCGCCCGCAACTGGTCGGACGAGAGCACCGTCCCGACGGCCACCTGGGGCACGGCGAGCGGCTACTCGGCCGCCCCGGACACCGACTCCCCGAGCCCCGCCGACCACGGGTCGGCCTCCCAGTCGCAGGCCGGCGATTCCCCGCCGACCACCCCGGCCGCCTATCCCGGCGTGACGGAACGCGGCAGGCTGCGCCACGTCGCCACGGGCCTGTGCCTGGACATCCAGGGCGACCGGGTCGTGGCCGGCGCCGGGACCCGGCTTGCCGCGTGCTCCTCCGCCGAGACCCAGCAGTGGTCGTACGAGTACGACGGCCTCCTGCGCAGCCTCGCCGACCCCAGCCTGTGCCTCGACTCCCACGCCGGCGACGGGGACGTCGTTCTCTCCGGGTGCGTCGGGTCCGACGCCGACGACGTTCGCTACGACATCACTGTCCAGGGCGAACTGCTGCCCCACTGGCGCGAGGACCTGGCCGTCGTGCCCGTCTCGCTCCGCGCCGGCGTGGACGTGGTGGTCAGGACGAGGACCGGGTCGGCGGGGGAGATGTGGACGTTCGTCTCGAGGTCGTCCTCGGCCGACGACTCCGCCGAGGAGGGTGACCGGCAGGACAGCGGCAAGGACGGTGAGGGCGCGAAGGGCGGGGAGCCCGGACAGGGACAGAAGGAGAAGGGGGAGGGCGGTCCGGAAGGTTCGCAGCAGGAGCCCAAGCCCGATGCGGGAGAAGGGACTTCGGGATCCGGTGCAGCGCCCACGCCCTCACCGGAGGCCACTTCCGACCAGCAGTTCGAGACCCGGTACGTCACGGACAACGGCAGCCAGGAGTCCGCGCCCGCCCCGGGGACGGCCCTGCCGCCGCAGCCGCTGAACGCGGCGGAGCCCGTCGTCGCCACGGTGGTACAGGCGGTCGGCTCCATCACGGGGGCCGTCGGTGCGCTTCTGCCCAGGTGATTGACACGAGTCATCGACGGTCGAGGTGCGCGCGGCGTCGTGACACCGGGGCCCCGTTCCTGCACGAGGGTGTCCCGCGCGCGGGCGGCGGTGTCACCCTGACCCGGTAGGCTTTTGGCGTGCGCCCGGGGCCGGGCGCACGCCGGGGACACAGGCGTACCGGGCGTACGGCGAGATCGGAAGGAACCGGCGTTGCACGTGCAGGAATGGCTGGAGACGATCCCCGCGGTCAGTATCTACGCGCTGGTGGGACTGGTCATCGGGCTGGAGAGCCTGGGCATTCCGCTGCCGGGCGAGATCATTCTGGTCTCCGCCGCGCTGCTCGCCTCCCAGCACGGCGAGATCGACCCGTTCGTCCTCGGCGCGTGCGCGAGCGCCGGCGCGATCATCGGTGACTCCATCGGTTACGCCATCGGCCGCAAGGGCGGTCGGCCACTGCTGGCCTGGCTCGGGGCGAAGTTCCCCAAGCACTTCGGTGAGGCGCATATCGGCACGGCCGAGCGGTCTTTCGAGAAGTGGGGCATGTGGGCGGTCTTCTTCGGCCGCTTCGTCGCTCTGCTGCGGATCTTCGCGGGGCCGTTGGCCGGTGTGCTGCGGATGCCGTACTGGAAGTTCCTGATCGCCAACGTGCTCGGTGGGATCGTCTGGGCGGGTGGGACGACCGCGGTCATCTACTACGTGGGTGTCGTCGCGGAGTCCTGGTTGAAGCGGTTCTCGTGGTTGGGGCTGGTGCTGGCGGTGCTGATCGGTCTGACGTCGATGCTGGTGCTGAAGCGCAAGGCGAAGTCCGTTTCGCGGGACGCGGAAGCGGGAGCCGGAGCGGACGTGGAGACCGTGGGGGCTGCTGAGTGACTTTGGGTGCGGGTCCGTTGTGGCTTGTCGCGCCCACGTGGCGGAGCCGCAAATCGACACAGCCCCGCGCCCCTTGGGTGGGTCCCCTACTCGTGGATCTGTCGGTGGGCCTTCGCCAGTTCCGCGTAGTGCGTGCCGTTGAGAGTTACGCCTTGGCGTTCCTCCTCCGTCAGTTCCCTGCGCACCTTTGCCGGTACTCCCGCCACCAGTGAGCCTGGCGGGACTTGCATGCCCTGCGGTACCAGTGCCTGTGCCGCCACCAGGGAGCCCGCGCCGATCACCGCGCCGTTCAGGACCGTCGCGCCCATGCCGATCAGACAGTCGTCCTCGATCGTCGCGCCGTGCACCACCGCGTTGTGGCCTACGGAGACCCGCTCGCCGATGGTCACGGGGAAGCCCGGGTCGGCGTGCAGGGTGCAGTTGTCCTGGATGTTGCTCCGCGCGCCGACGGAGATCCGCTCGACGTCGCCGCGCAGCACCGCCCCGTACCAGACGCTCGCACCCGCCTGCAGGGTCACATCCCCGATCACCGAGGACATGGGCGCCACGAACGCCTCCTCGTCCACCTTCGGTTCTCTGCCGCCGATGCCGGTGATCAACGCCTTGTGCGTCATCTCGCCTCCTGGTCCTCGAGTACGTCAGACCGTACGCCACCTCCGTGGGGTGAAGATCACAGGTGTACGGCATGCCGGGCCCGCTCGGCCGTGAGTACGGTGTGCGGGTGCCCAAGCCCAAGAACACGTTCTCGTCATGGCGGCGTCGGCTGGCGCAGCGCGCGGTGCACGCGGGCTGGGCCTGGGTACAGCGCACGGGCTCCGTCACCGCCGAGAACCCCGGGCGGCTGACCTTCCGGGCGATGGGAACAGGTACCAGGCTGGCCTTCCCGCTGGGCACCGTCTTCGGTGAACCCTGGATCGAGCTGGGCTCCCACTGCATCGTCGGCGAGCAGGTGACCCTGACGGCGGGCCTGATGCCGGACCTCGATCTCGGCCCGGACCCGATCCTGCGCATCGGTGACGGTGTCGTCCTCGGCCGCGGCAGCCATGTCATCGCCGACACGACGGTCACCATCGGCAGCGACTGCTACTTCGGGCCGTACGTGTATGTGACGTCCACCAATCATTCGTACGACGATCCGCACGAGCCCATCGGCAAGCAGTGGCCGCGTATGGAGCCGGTGGAGATCGGCCCGGGCTGCTGGATCGGCACCGGTGCGGTGATCCTGCCGGGGGCGCGGATCGGGCGGAACGTGGTGGTGGCCGCCGGTGCGGTGGTACGCGGGACGGTACCCGACCACTCGGTGGTGGCGGGGGCTCCGGCCAGGGTCGTTCGCCGCTGGACGCCGGCCGGGGGCTGGCGTCCACCGCTGCGGACACCGGCCCCCACACCGATACCGGAGGGGACCACCCCGGATCAGCTGCGGGCGTTGGCGGAGCTGGACGAGGAGGCGGTGGCGCGGCTGGCGGAACTGGATGCCGCGGAGCACGTCGAGGAGCATGTCGGGGACGTACGCACCGAGTCCTGACCCGGCGGTCAGGGTGGCCGGGGCTCAGCCCGTCGCCAGCAGGAGTGTGCCCACCAGGGCGAGGCCCGCGCCCGCCGCCTGGACCGGGCGCAGACGTTCGCTGAGGAATCCGCGTGCCGCCACGGCGGTGACCACCGGGTAGAGCGAGGCGAGTACGGCGGCCACGGTGACCGGGCCGTGCTGGGCGGCGATCGAGTAGGTGCCGTTGGCGGCGACATCGGCGAGGCCGACGAAGCCGAGCGCAGGGAGCAGGCGCCAGGGGAAGCCGCCTGCCGGGAGGGCGGAGCCACCCCGCCGGACCGAGACGTACAGCGCGATGCCGCCGACGGCCACGTTCGTCACCCGCTGTACGAAGAGGGCGAGGAAGAGACCGGTGAGTGTGGTCGACGCCTCCGCGATCAGGGCGAACACCGTGCCGAAGCCGAACGCCGCGAGCAGGCTGAGCAGGATCGCCTGCCGTTGCACCGGCGCGCCCCTGAGCTGCGGGCCGCCCGCGAGCACGACCCCGACGACGGCGACCGCGATCCCCGCGAACTGGAGCAGCCCGGGGCGCTCGCCGAGGAAGAGCCCGACGCTGATGGGGACGGCGACGCCGAGGGAGCCGAGTGGGGAGACGACCCCCATCGGGCCCAGGGCGAGTGCCTTGTAGAAGGAGAGCAGGGCCACCGGTCCGGCGACGCCGGCGGCGACCGCGAACCAGAGCCTCGGCCCCGCCTCGCTCCAGCCGCCGGTCAAGGCCACGATCGTGCCGAGCACGACCGCCGCGATCGCCTGCGAGACCACGACCACCGTCAACGCGGACATGCGCCGGGTCAGCAGGCCGCCACCGAAGTCGGCCAGCCCCCAGAGAAGGCTGGTGACCAGGGCGAAGAATGCGGTCATGAGGACGCCTCGCAGTACAGTGGAGTGAACGATTCGGTGCACCACACGGTAGTGCAGTGGAGTGAACCTTGTCATCCATAATCTTGCACTCAGGATCGTACGGCAGGATGAGGCCCTGAAGACGAGGGCGAAGGCAAGGCTGAAGACAAGAGTGTCGGACGAGAACTTGGACGGAACGTTGTCGGACCTCGACCTGCTGACCCAGTCGCTGGCGCGCAGTGTGAAGCGCTGGCGTGCCGAGCGTGGCTTCACCCTGGAGGCGCTCGCCGCCCGTGCCGGGGTCAGCCGCGGGATGCTCATCCAGATCGAGCAGGCCCGCACCAACCCCAGCCTCGGCACGGTCGTGAAGATCGGTGACGCGCTAGGCGTCAGCATCACCACCCTGCTCGACCAGGAGCAGGGGCCGAAGGTCCGTATCGTCGCCGCCGACCAGGCCGTACGGCTGTGGCACACCGACGCCGGCAGCTACAACCGGCTCCTCGCGGGCACCGAGGCGCCGGGCCCGCTGGAGCTGTGGGACTGGCACCTCATGCCTGGCGAAAGCAGCCCGTCCGACCCGCACCCCGCGGGCACGTTCGAGATCCTCCACGTCACCGCGGGCGAACTGACGCTCACGGTCGACGGAGCCGAACACCGCGTCCCGGCGGGCGCGAGCGCCACCTTCGAGGCCAACGTGCCCCACACGTACGGCAATGACGGCGCCGAACCGCTGGAGATGCTGATGTCGGTGTCGGTCCCGCCGGTGAGCTGAGACACCCGGCCGGGTGTCCGCCCACGGTTGTTAACGTGCTGTCATGCGCGCCCCCATCGGAGACTTCGACTCCGCCACCCCGGCCCCGGACTGCCTCGACGAACTCGTCGGCCCGGTCGCCGACGCCGTACGCCGCTGGACCGGCATCGTCCCTGCCGACCAGATCCTGTACGTCGACACCGACCCGGAGTGGGCCGACACCGCCGTCTTCGTCGAGCACTACGGGCGGGACCTGCTCGAACAGTCGGCGAACTGTGTGGTCGTGGCCGGCAAGCGCGGCGGCGAGACCACCCTCGCCGCGTGTCTCGTCCTCTCCACCACCCGGGTCGATGTGAACGGGGTGGTGCGCCGCCGACTCGGCGCCCGCAAGGCGTCGTTCGCGCCGATGGACACGGCTGTCGGGGAGAGCGGCATGGAGTATGGAGGCATCACGCCGATCGGACTCCCGGACGCCTGGCCCCTGTTGGTCGACTCGGCCGTCATCGACCTCCCCTGGGTGCTGGTCGGCAGCGGGCGGCGGCGCGGCAAGCTGCTGGTGCCGGGAAAGGTGTTCGCCGAACTTCCGGGTGCCGTGGTGGTGGACGGGCTGGGCGTCAACTGACGGCGGGCGGCGGCCAGTGGGCGTCGGGGTGAGCCCGTGTCAGGTACGGGTCGTCGCGCGTTCCGGTGTCAGTGGTCGGCGTCCTTGCCGATGTACACGTCGGCGAACGCCGCTGCGGCTGCAGGGGAGTTGAGGATGCGGCGGAGGCGGGCCAGCGTCGTGCCTGAGCGGAACGGGTCGCCCGACGACGCCCCGTGGTAGATGTCGGACAGCCACAGGGAGAATTCCTGGTACTGCCAGACACGCCGCAGACACGCCTTCGAGTAGTCGTTGAGGGCGTCGGGGTCGCCCTTCGTGAGGTAGTTGACGAGTCCGTCGCCGAGCAGGAACGCGTCGTGCAGGGCGAGGTTCATTCCCTTGGCGGCGATGGGAGCGGTGAGGTGGGCCGCGTCGCCGGCCAGGAACAGCCGCCCGAACTGCATCGGCTCCACGACGTAGTTGTGCATGTCGAGGACGCGCTTCTCGATCAGGCGGCCCTCGTTGAGCGGGGGCGCACCCAACGCGCTCAGCCGTTCGCGGAGTTCGGCCCAGACGCGGTCGTCCGGCCAGTTCTCCGGGTCGTCGCCGGGCGGGCATTCCAGGTAGTAGCGGGTGACCTCGGGGCCCCGGGCCATGTGTCCGGCGAAGCCGCGCGGGTGGATGCCGAACATCACGCAGTCGTTGGACGGCGGCGCCTCGGCGAGGAGGGCCAGCCAGCCGATGCCGTAGTCGTGCCGCGCGACGCGGGCGTGCGCCGCCGGAATCGCCGTCCGGGTCACCCCGCGTGCCCCGTCGCATCCGGCGATGAACTCGCCCTGCACATACTCCCGTTGGCCTGTCTCCGCGGAGACGTAGGACACCGCGGGCCGGTCGGTGTCGAGGTCGTGGACGAGTACGTCCCGCACGCTGAAGCGGATGTCGCCGCCGCGCACGTCGGCGTACTCGCGCACCAGGTCTGTCACCAGCAGCGGCTGGGGATAGGCGAAGTGGCGGTGGCCCGACAGCTCGGCGTACTCGAAGCGATGG
Organism: Streptomyces sp. SID12488; assembly: GCF_010548275.1. Taxonomy (GTDB): domain Bacteria; phylum Actinomycetota; class Actinomycetes; order Streptomycetales; family Streptomycetaceae; genus Streptomyces. The sequence continues at coordinate 65,813 of NZ_JAAGLT010000028.1, read as the reverse complement.
CGTCGACCGTCGAACCGGAACTCGCACTTCGTGTGTGTACCGGCCCGCTCCAGCAACGTGTCGGCCAGGCCCCGTTGTTGGAGCGCGAGTACCGCCCACTCTTCGATGAACCCGGCCCGGGGATGCCGCTCGATGAACTCCCGGCTCTCCGTCTCCAGCACCACACAGTCGATGCCCGCTGCCCGCAGGATGTTCCCGACGGTGAGTCCGGCGGGTCCGGCGCCCACGATCACCACCGGAAACCGTTGCGCTGACGGGGAGTTGGGCGAGTGGCCGGGGGGAGGTGAGGCGAAAGTCACCCGAGCATTATGGCGACCGTCCGCTGTGGTTGGGCAACCCGCATTTTTCGTTATCGGCGGCCCTGGAGCGCGTCTCCTCTCCGTAACTCCGAGAGCAACTCACCCCCCAGAGCCAAGGACCGGAGCTTTGAACACAGGTATCAGCCGTCGCGGCATGTTGAAGTTCACCGGCGTGACGGCGGGCGCCGTCACCGGCACCGTCGGTACGACCTTCGCCGCCCCGCAGGCCACGGCGGCCGACGCGGGTCTCGTCCACCCGGGCATGCTGCACACCCGGACGGATCTGGACCGGATGGCGAAGAGGGTGAAGGCCGGGGCCGCGCCGTACACGGCGGGATTCGCGCGGCTGACCGCCAACCGCCATGCGCAGAGCGGCTGGACGGCCAACCCACAGGCCACGGTCTACCGGGGCGCGGGCTCGCCGCAGAACTACGCGATCCTCTACAACGACATCCACGCTGCCTACCAGAACGCCCTGCGGTGGCACATCACCGGTGAGAGCGCGTACGCGGACACCGCCGTCGCGATCCTCAACGCCTGGTCGGCGAAGCTGACGGAGGTAGCGGGCTCGGCCGACCGGTTCCTCGCGGCGGGTCTCTACGGTTACCAGTTCGCCAACGCGGCCGAACTCGTGCGCGACCATGCCGACTTCGACCTCGCCCGCTTCCAGAAGATGATGCTGGACGTCTTCTGCCCGCTCAGCGAGGACTTCCTGGCGAACCACAACGGTGCCGTCATCACCAACTACTGGGCCAACTGGGACCTCACGGCCGTCGCCTGCGTCCTGGCCGTCGGCATCCTCTGCGACGACCGCGCCAGGATCGACCGGGCCGTCGAGTACTTCAAGCACGGCGCCGGCATGGGCTCCGTCAAGAACGCGATCCCGGTCGTGTACGACGACCAGGGACTCGGCGAATGGGTCGAGGCGGGCCGCGACCAGGGGCACGCGCTGCTCGGCGTCGGCCTGATGGGCACGGTCTGCGAGATGGCCTGGAACCAGGGCATCGACCTGTACGGCTACGACGACAGCCGTTTCCTCAAGGGCGCCCAGTACGTGGCCAGGTGGAGCATGGGCGGGGAGGTGCCGTACACGGCGAACACCCGCAGGAAGGGGGCGGTGGGCGGCTGGTCGGGCAGTGAGAGCGCGACCGGTGCCGCCGCCGTGGACCCGGCGATGACCCGGCCGATCTGGGCCATAATCGCCAACCACTACACCAAGCGCCGGGGCCTGTCGGCGACCTACCTGACCCGCATCGCCGCCCAGGCGTCCCCCGAGGGCGGCGGCGGTGACTATGGCCCCAACAGTGGGGGATACGACCAACTGGGCTTCGGGACACTTGCGTTCACCCGGGACAGGGCGATCGTGAGCGTGCCTCCGAGCCCAGGTGCGAGTGCCGGCAAGGAGAAGGAGGGCGTGAACGCCAGTCGGGCGGGCGCGTCGCCTTCGGCCGGGACGACTGCCCAGGGCGGCAAGGCCGAGGACCTCGCCGCGACCGGTACGACGGATTTCGTCGCCTGGACCGCCGCGACCGGAATCACCGCTCTCGCGGGCGGACTTCTCCTGCTGCGGCGTCGGGGTCGGTCTGGTGGGCCGGCACAGTGAGGCCGCCGGAACGAGACCGTGCGAGGGTCAGCCGAGGCGGGGCAGCTCGATGGCCGGGCAGCGGTCCATGACCATGTCGAGGCCGGCGGCGCGGGTGCGGTCGTACGCGGCCTCGTCGATGACGCCGAGCTGGTACCAGACGGCCTTCGCACCGATGGCGGCGGCTTCGTCGGCGATCTGACCGGCGAGGTCGCTGTTCAGGAACACGTCGACGACATCGACGTCGAAGGGGATGTCTGCCAGCGAGGCGTAGCCCTGCTCGCCGTGAACCGTCTCGGCCTTCGGGTGGACGGGGACGATCCGCTTGCCGTGCCGCTGGAGCACCTCGGCCACGCGGTACGCGGCCCGCTGCTGGTTCGACGACAGGCCCACGATCGCCCAGGTGTCGCCGAGCTCGGTCAGGATCCTGCGGATCGTCGCTGGGTCGCCGTACACGCCGGGCCTCCTTGGGATTCGTGCCTGGGATTCGTGCCTGGGGTCTGTGATTGAGATTCGTACAGCCGTTGTTGTGCGCGACAACAGCGGCTCGCCTGCGATGATTCCCCGCGTTGCCGCCGGGGTGGGTGTCCGGGGGCTCGGCCGATGCATGATGTGCGGTGTGGTTGCTGACACGGGACGGCGGGAGAGCGTGGCGGGCGGAGCGGCTGGGGTGCGGTCGGCGGAGTACCCGGCGGGCGGTGACGCCCGGGAAGGGGCGACCCGTACGGGCCGGCCTCGGGTCACCTCGCGGGCCGCTCTCGAACGCCTGGGCTTCGAGCTCTTCGCCCGGCAGGGCTTCGACGCGACGACTGTCGACGACATCGCTGCCGCCGCAGGCATCGGCCGACGTACCTTCTTCCGCTACTTCGCCTCCAAGAACGACCTCGTGTGGGGCGACTTCGAGGACCAGCTGGTGAGGCTCGAGCACCTGCTGGCGGCGACCGACCCAGCCGCTCCGATGATGGACGCGCTGCGCGGCGCGGTGGTCGAGTTCAACCGTTTCGACCCGGCGGTGGTGCCCTGGCACCGGCAGCGGATGACGCTGATCCTGCGTGTGCCCACGCTCCATGCCGACTCGACCGTGCGCTACACGACGTGGCGGGCGCTCGTCACGGAGTTCGCCGCGCGGCGCATGGGCCGGCCGGTGTCCGACCTGCTGCCGCGGCTGCTGGGGCATGCCGCTCTGGCCGCGTGTATCGCCGCCTACGAGCACTGGCTGGAGGACGAGGAGGCGAGTCTGGGCGCGCTGCTGGATCAGGCGATGCGGCAGCTCGCCATTGGGTTCGACGGGGCGTTTCCCGGTCCGTAACCCATGTTCGGCGGGAGAACTGCTGCGAGGGGTTGTCGGTTCGGTGCGGCGCCGTCGTGGCTGGTCGCGCAGTTCCCCGCGCCCCTTGTAGGGCGCTGTACCGAACGGGGGTTCAACGGTCCCGCCCACAACTGCCTATCCCGCGGAGCGCATCGCGTCCGCGATCAGCTCGCCGATGAGGACGGCGGTCGCCGCCGGGCCGCGTAGTGGGGCCGAGGGGAGGATCGAGGTGTCCGCGACTCGGAGGCCCCGTATGCCGTGCACCCTCCCGTACGGGTCGACGGCGGGGCCCATGGGGACCGTGGCGCAGGTGTGGTGGGAGGTGCCCAGGTGGGCGTGGATCCAGGTGTCGAGCGACCGGTCGTCGTCCAGTGTCCCGGGGCCCGGCTCGACGAGGCCGGCGGACACCTTGCCGAAGGCGGGGGCGGCGAGCAGCGCGGCGGTCGTGCGGACGGCCTCGCGCATCCGGCGTCTGTCCTCGGGGGTCCGTAGGTAGTTGTAGTCGAGGCTCGGGGGTACGTCGGGGTCGGCGGACCGGGTACGCATACGGCCCCCGAGACCGGGTGACTGGACGGACACGAGGAACGCGAGGGGCGCGAGAGGCGCTCCGGGCACGGTCACCGTCCCGCCGACCAGTCCGGACAGGGGGACGAGTGACTGGAGGATCTCCAAGTCGCCGTCCGGGTGGTGACCGTCCGACGCTGGCAGATGCAGGCCCCCGCCGAGCCAGGAGCCGACCGGTTCGGGTAGGGGGGAGCGGGGCGTCCACTCCATGACGATCTGGGGATGGTCGCCGAACCGGACTCCGACGGCGGGGGCGTCCCGGACGACGGCGATACCGAGGCGTTCCAGGTCGTGGCGCGGTCCGACGCCCGAGAGGTGCAGCAGGTGCGGGGAGCGCAACGCCCCGGCGCACAGGACGACTTCGCCGCCTTCCACGGTCTCGCGGTGCCCATCACGTTCGACGACCACGCCGGTCGCGCGGCCGTGCTCGATGACGATCCGGTGGACCGTACTGCCGCCCCGCACCGTCAGGTTGGGCCGGTCGAGCGCGGGGAGCAGGTAGCTGAGGCCGGTGTTGAGACGTAATCCGTCGACGGCGTTGCACGGGACCGGTCCGAACCCCGGTCCCTGTTGGGCGTTCTTGTCGGGCTCCGGTGGAAAACCCAGGTGGTGGGCCGCGTCCCGGAACGCGACGGCGGCGGGGTGCCGCAGGTCCGTGCGCCGTACCCGCACCGGGCCGGTCGTCCCATGCGACACGTCGGCGCTGTGGTCGAGATCGGTCTCCAGCGCCCGCAGGAACGGCAGCACACCGTCGTACGACCAGGCGGCGCCGCCCGCTGCCGACCACCGGTCGAAGTCCTCGCGCCGGGCTCGCACGAAGTACCCGCCGTTGACAGTGGTCGAGCCACCGAGGAAACGCCCCCGGACGACCGTGTACGGCCGCCGCGGTGTGAGGTGCGCCGGGTACCGACGCACCGCGGGGTTCCCTGGCTGTGCGCCGGGCACGAGCCGCGCGTCCAGCAACTCGGCCGGGAACGCCGAGAGTTGGCGGGGCACCGGGCCGGACTCCAGTACCAGCACGGTGCGATCGGGGTCCTCCGTCAGCCGGGCCGCGAGGGCGGCGCCGCTGCCGCCGGCCCCTATGACGATGACGTCGGGCGTCATCTGTGCCTGGTGCATGGGGAGTTGACCTTCTCCTGGGTCCGTCGAATGTTCCTCGCGTGTCTCTCGCGGTTCTCGTGGCTCCCCGCCCCTTCACTTTCGGCACTCGGTGCCATTATTCTCCGGATGTCCGATGGGAGCGATGTACAGGGAGAGTCGCATGACCGAGATCCACGTCACCCAGTCCGTCCCGGCCACCGAGATCCGGGGTGAGGCGACCCCGGCCGAAGAGTCGTTGGAGTCGCTGATCGAGGCGGACGACCTCATCGAGGAGGTCTCCATCGACGGCATGTGCGGCGTCTACTAGGCCGCGCCATGACCACGGCCGGCGTTTTGGACCTCGACCGGGCCTGGGACCTGCATCCGCAGGTCTCCGTACGCCCGGAGCCCTTCGGTGCGCTGCTCTACCACTTCGGGACCCGCAAGCTCTCGTTCCTCAAGGACCGTCGCCTGCTGGTCGTCGTCCAGTCCCTGGCGGCGGCGCCCACGGCCCGTGCCGCCTGCCTGGCGGCGGGCCTCGGCGATGACGAACTCCCTCGCTACGGCCGGGCGTTGGCAGTCCTTGTCCAGTCGTCGATGGTCGTCGGAAGGACACCATGACCGCTCCCGTTACTGCCACGCCACGGCTGGTCGACCTGTTCGAGCACGGGCTCGACGCGCCGATCTGTCTCACCTGGGAGCTGACCTACGCCTGCAACCTGGCCTGCTCCCACTGTCTGTCCAGCTCCGGCCGGCGCGACCCCCGTGAGCTGAGCACCGAGGAGGCCAAGGCCGTCATCGACGAGCTGGAGGCCATGCAGGTCTTCTACGTCAACATCGGTGGCGGCGAGCCGACCGTCCGCGCCGACTTCTGGGAACTCCTGGACTACGCCACCGCACACCACGTGGGCGTGAAGTTCTCCAGCAACGGCGTCCGCATCACCCCCGACGCCGCCGCCCGCCTGGCCCACTACGACTACGTGGACGTCCAGATCTCCCTCGACGGCGCGACCGCCGACGTCAACGACGCGGTGCGCGGGACCGGTTCGTACGCCACAGCGCTGCGGGCGCTGGAGAACCTAGCCGCCGCCGGAATGCGGAACTTCAAGATCTCCGTGGTCTGCACCCGGCACAACATCCCGCAGCTGGACGCCTTCAAGGCGCTCGCCGACCGCTTCGGTGCCCAACTGCGCCTGACCCGGCTGCGGCCCTCCGGGCGCGGCGCCGACGTCTGGGATGACCTGCATCCGACGGCCGGCCAGCAACGGGAGCTGTACGACTGGCTGTTGGCGCACGGCGAGAACGTGCTGACCGGGGACTCCTTTTTCCATCTCTCCGCGTACGGTGAGGCGTTGCCCGGTCTCAACCTGTGCGGTGCCGGACGCGTCGTCTGTCTGATCGACCCGGTCGGTGACGTGTACGCCTGCCCGTTCGCCATCCACGACGAGTTCCTCGCGGGCAACGTCCGTGAACCGGGGGGCTTTTCGGGGGTGTGGCGCGGCTCGGAGCTGTTCCGGCGGTTGCGGACCCCGCAGCACGGCGGAGCCTGCGCCTCCTGCGCGTTCTACGACACCTGCAAGGGCGGCTGCATGGCCGCGAAGTTCTTCACCGGGCTGCCGCTGGACGGCCCCGACCCCGAGTGCGTACAGGGATACGGCGAGGAACTGCTGGCCCAACGGGACGGAAGCCGGGTGCCGAAGCCGTCCGGCGACCACTCCCGCACGACGGTGGACCTCGTCCTCACCCGCCGGCCACCGGTCAGGCCGCCGGTAAGCGACTGCGACGAACACCCACTGGCCGGGCTGGAGTTGACGCCCACCGGAAAGGACGCGAGACATGCCTAGGAACCCCTGGTTCGAGACGGTGGCCGAGGCGCAGCGCCGGGCCAGGAAGCGGCTGCCGAGCTCGGTCTACGGCGCGCTCGTCGCGGGCTCCGAGCGCGGGCGCACCATCGACGACAACATCACGGCTTTCGCCGAACTGGGCTTCGCCCCGCGCGTCGTGGGCCATCACGCGCAGCGCGACCTGTCGACGACAGTGCTGGGCGTGCCCACCGCGCTGCCCGTGCTCATCTCGCCGACCGGTGTGCAGGCGGTCGACCCGGACGGGGAGGTGGCCGTGGCCCGGGCCGCCGCGAACAGGGGCGTCATCATGGGCCTCAGCTCGTTCGCGAGCAAGCCGGTGGAGGAGGTGTCCGACGCACAGCCGGACTTCTTCTACCAGCTGTACTGGAGCGGCACGCGCAGCGCGATGGTCCAGCGCATGGACCGGGCGAGGGCGGCGGGCGCCAAGGCGCTCATCGTCACCCTGGACTGGTCGTTCTCCCACGGCCGGGACTGGGGCAGCCCCGCGATCCCGGAGAAACTCGACCTCCGGACCATGCTGAAGTTCGCCCCCGACGTGCTGCCCAGGCCCGGCTGGCTGTGGCGCTACGCCAGATCCGGGCGCGTCCCCGACCTCACCGTGCCCAACCTGAGAGCGCCCGGCGGCGAGGCGCCCACCTTCTTCGGTGCCTACGGCGAGTGGATGCAGACCACGCCGCCGACCTGGGAGGACGTCAAGTGGCTGCGGGCGGAGTGGGGCGGCCCCTTTCTGCTCAAGGGGGTGACCCGGGTCGACGACGCCAGACGGGCGGTCGACGCCGGGGTGTCGGCCCTGTCCGTGTCCAACCACGGCGGGAACAACCTGGACACCACCCCGGCCACGATCCGCGTGCTCCCCTCCGTCGCGGAAGCCGTCGGCGACCAGGTCGAAGTCCTCCTGGACGGCGGCATCCGACGCGGCAGCGATGTCGCCAAGGCCCTCGCCCTCGGCGCCCGAGCCGTCCTGATCGGCCGCGCCTATCTGTGGGGCCTGGCCGCCAACGGGCAGGCCGGTGTGGAGAACGTGCTGGACATCCTGCGCGGCGGCCTCGACTCGGCCGTACTGGGCCTCGGCCACTCCTCCGTCCATGAACTGTCGCCCGGGGACCTGGTGATACCGCCGGGCTTCCCACTGACCCTGGGCGGCGCCGGCCTGCCTGGACCCGCTCCGGTCGCCTGACCATGGCGGCCCACGTCCTGGCTGACGCCGTCTGGTCGGCCGTACCGTCCGGTGCGCTGGTCCTCGTCCCGGTCGGGTCCACCGAGCAGCACGGCCCGCATCTGCCGCTCGACACCGACACCGTCGTCGCGCGTGCCGTCGTACACCGCACGGCGGACGCCCTGCCCGGGTCGTGGGTGGCACCGCCGGTCACCTACGGAGCCAGCGGCGAGCACGCGCACTTCCCGGGGACCGTCTCGATCGGGCACGAGGCGCTGCGCGCGGTGGTCGTGGAACTGACGCGCTCCCTCTCCCTGTGGGCGGGCCACGTCGTGTTCGTCAACGGCCACGGCGGCAACACCGCCAGCCTCGACACAGCCCTCGGTCAACTCCGCGCCGAAGGCCACGACATCGCCTGGACCGGCTGCGGGACACCAGGCGGCGACGCGCACGCCGGCCGCACGGAGACCTCCCTGATGCTGCACCTGGACCCGGAGCGCGTACGGCTCGGCGCGGCCCTCGCGGGCGACACGCGCCCTCTGACCGACCTCCTGCCGGACCTCGTGGCCCACGGAGTCCGCGCGGTCTCGCCCTCCGGCGTGCTCGGCGATCCCGCCGGGGCCTCGGCCGAGGAGGGCCGCCGGACGATGGACGCGATGGTGTCGGCCGCGGTCCGCCGGATCGGCGCGTGGACGGTGGACGAGCGGGGCCGCCTCGCTGATCCGGCCCGCCGGCCCGGGACCGTACGCCGATGACGCTTCCCGTCGGAGTCGGCGTGGTCGTCGCGTTCGACCGGCATACCAAGGTCATCGACGGTGGTCGCGCGCTCGTCGGCGGGTTCCCCACCCGGCTGCTGCGGCTGACGCCACGGGCCCGCGGACTCCTCGTCGGCCGGACAGTTCCCGTACGGGACAAGGCGAGCGCGCTCCTCGCGGACCGGCTGATCGACCGCGGCATGGCACATCCCGTCGTCGACTCGCTGCCGTTGCCGCCCGACCCCCGGTACACGGTCGTGATCCCGGTCCGCGACCGTGCGCGTCAACTGGAGCGGCTGCTGCGCAGCATCGGCACAGGAGGTACGGGCGGTACAGGCGGTATGGGCGGCACGGGACCTCCCGTGATCGTGGTCGACGACGCCTCGCGGCACCCGGCGGCCTTGGCGGCCGTCGCCGCTCGGTACGGCGCCCGCCTGGTCGCCCTGGACACGAACGCAGGCCCCGCCGGTGCGCGCAACGCCGGCCTCCGCCATGTGAACACGCCGTACGTCGTCCTCGCCGACTCCGACATCGTGCTGGACCCCGACACGGTGCCGACCCTGCTCCGGCACTTCGCCGATCCCAGGGTCGCCATGGCCGTACCCCGCATCACCGGGCTGACCAGCGACGCCACGAACTGGATCGAGCGGTACGAGAACACCCGGTCCTCCCTCGACCTCGGCGCCCACCCGGCCCTCGTGCGCCCCGGCACGCCCGTCTCCTGGGCGCCGACGGCCTGTGCGGTGGCGCGGGTGGACGCGCTGCGGGACGGGTGCGGGTTCGACGAGGGGATGCGGGTGGGGGAGGACGTCGACCTGTGCTGGCGGCTGGTCCGGGCGGGGCAGCGGGTGCGTCACGAACCCGCCGTCAGGGCCTCCCACGAGCATCGGACGCGGGTGGGCGACTGGTTCCTGCGCAAGGCCGTGTACGGGACCGGGGCGCATCCGCTCGCCCTGCGGCACCCCGAGTTCATCGCACCGGCCGTGTTCGCGCCCTGGAGCGCGGTGTTCGCCGCCGCGCTGCTCGCCCAACGGCGCTGGTCGGCGCCGGTGGCGGGGACCGTTCTCGGGATCGTCGTCCTGCGCATCGGCCGTAAGTTCGACGGCACCCGGCATCCGTACCGGCTGGCCGTGCCGCTCGCGGGCAACGGCGCGCTCGCCACCCTGGCACAGACCTCCGCGCTGCTCACCCGGCACTGGTGGCCGCTCACCGCCGCCGGCTGCCTGGTGTCCCGGCGGATGCGCCGGGCCGCCGCGGTCGCCGCTTTGGCCGACATCGCACTTGAGTACCGGCGCGGTGACGGTTCACTCGACCCGCTCCGCTACGGCGTCGCCCGCCGGCTCGACGACCTCGCCTACGGCGCCGGCGTGTGGTTCTCCGCCCTCAAGGGCCGCTCCACCGCCGCGCTGCGGCCCCGCGTCACCCGCTGAGGCGGGCCTGTCCCGGTCAGCGGAAAGCGCTCAGCGGGCCTCGGGAGGCGTCACGACACTGTTGACATCCTGCCGCCGGGGACGTGCGGCGTACGCGATGGATCAGTCACCAGGAGGTGTGCGGCGTGACGCATGAAGTGGTCGGTCGTGTCGAGGAGCTGGGTTCCGAACTGGCCGCACTCGCAGACGAGAACGAGTCACTCGGCAAACTGGGCGACCGGACCGTCGAACTGCTCCGGTCGGCGGGGGTCATCCGGCTCCTGCAGCCCAAGGAGTTCGGCGGATTCGGCGCCCACCCCCGGGACTTCGCGGAAGCGGTGATGGAGGTCGCCCGGCACGACGGAGCCGCGGGCTGGGTGGCCGGGGTCGTCGGGGTGCACCCCTGGGAGCTGGCCCAGATGGATCCCCGGCTCGCACACGAGGTGTGGGACGAGAATCCGGACACCTGGATCGCCTCTCCCTACATGCCCAACGGCATCGCCGAACCGGTCGACGGCGGCTATGTCCTCAGCGGACGCTGGCCGTTCTCCTCGGGCAGCGACCACTGCGGCTGGGACTTCCTCGGCGCGCTCCTGGGCGACGGCAAGGGCAGGCCCGCCGGGCCCATCACCGTCCTGCACGTCGTACTGCCCCGCTCGGACTACGAGATCATCGACGGCACCTGGGACGTGGTCGGACTGTCCGGCACCGGCAGCAAGGACGTCGTCGTCGACAAGGCGTTCATCCCCGACTACCGGGCCATCCGGCAGGAGACGGTCCAGGACGGCGCCGCCGCGGAGGCCGTCGGGCTCACCGACACCCTCTACAAACTGCCCTTCAGCTCGATGTTCCCGCTGGGCATCACCGCGGCCGTCATCGGCATCTGCGAGGGCGCGCTCGCCCTGCACCTGTCCCAGCAGAAGGAACGGGTCGCCGTGACCGGCGTCCAGGTGCGCGACGACCCGTACGTCCTCTACGCAGCCGGCGAGGCCGCGGCGGAGATCGCCGCCTCCCGGGTCCAACTCATCGACGGCATCAGCCGGTTGTACGACCAGGTCGAGGCGGGCAAGCCCATCAGCCTGGAGGACCGGGCCAACGTACGACGAAACCAGGTCCGTTGCGCCTGGCGGGCCGTCGCCGCCCTGGACGAGATCTTCGCCCGATCCGGCGGCAACGCGATCCGGAAGGGCAACCCGATGCAGCGGTACTGGCGCGACGCGCATGTCGGACTTCAGCACATGATCCATGTGCCGGGAGCCGCCTATCACGCGAACGCGCTGGCCGCGATGGGCCTCGAACTGCCCGAACCGATGCGCATCCTGATATGAGCGACGGCGCGACGCACTCCGGGACGGCGGACGCGCAAGCGATCGACGGGCGGCGGTTCCGCGACGTCCTGGGCAACTTCCCCACGAGCGTGGTCGCCGTCACCACCACGGACGCCGAGGAACGGCCGCACGGGATGGTCGTCGGTACCTTCACGTCCGTGTCGCTGGACCCGCCCCTGGTGTCCTTCCTGGCGGACAGCTCCTCCGCGACCCTGCGGACGATCAGGACCGCGGGCCGCTTCTGCGCCAACGCGCTCGCGGGCAACCAGGAGCGGCTGTCGCGGCAGCTGGCGGCGGGGCCGACCGGGCAACGGTTCGAGGGCGCCACGTGGCAGGCGTCGGCTCTGGGCAATCCCGTGCTGGACGGGATCATCGCCTGGGTCGACTGCGCGGTGGAACAGATCGTCGGGATCGGCGATCACCTGTTGGTCGTCGGGCGGGTTCGGGACCTGCGCGTCGAGTCGATGAAGACCCCGCTGCTGTTCTTCCGGAGCGGATACGGCGACTACCTGTCGAGCGCGAGCGTGCTCATGGACAGGCTCGTCGGCTGGGACGAGATCGGTCGGTAGACACCGGCAGACACCGGTGGAAACCGGTCGGCATACAAGGGAGCCGCAATGAAGAAGGACCTCTATATAAGACTCCAGAGAGTTTCGGCGTGGTGTGGTGTGTTCCTCTTCGTGGGATTCCTCGTCGCGTTCGCCGTGGGCCACCTCACGCCGCCGATGAGCCCGACGGAGAGCCCCGACGACGTCGTCGCCTTCCTCAAGGACCATCGCACGGGGATCCTCACCTGTGTCGCCCTGATGGTTCTGCTCGTCCCCTTCGAGTACCCCTATGTCATCGTGACGAGCCTGCAGCTGCGCCGGGTCGAGGGCGGCTGGGGACTGCTGTCAATGACCCAGCTCACCACGGGCGTGGTGGCCCCGCTGGGGTTCTTCTTCCCGCTCGCGATCCTCGCCGCGGCGGCCTACCGTCCGGAGGCCCACTCCGTCGACGTCCTGACCGCGATGGTCGACATCTTCTGGCTGATGTTCGTGGGCAACGCCTGCATCTTCGTCCTCCAGGTCTGGTCGATCGGATACGCCGCGTTCATCGACCACACCCGGGAGAAGCCGCTCTTCCCGCGCTGGTACGGCTGGCTGAGCATCGTGCTGGGAGTGACGCTCATCCCGGGCGCCTTCGTCTTCCTCAACCAGGACGGGCCGCTCGCCTGGAACGGAATCCTCGCGAACATCGTCCCCTCGGTCGCGTACGCCGTCTGGAAGATCGCCACGCCGTACGTGCTGCTGAAGGCGATCACCAACGAGGAGCAGGAACTGGCCGGAAAGCCGGAGAACGAACCGGTGACCGTGTAGGACGGCCTCAATACGGCTGGGGCCCCGCGACGGTTGTCGCGGGGCCCCAGCCGTGTTCCTGGCTAGACCGACAGCGCGAATCCGCCCGTCACACGCAGCGTCTCACCGGTGACGAAGGACGCCTTCGACGAGACCAGATACAGCAGCGCCTCGACGATGTCCTGCTCCCGGCCCTCCTGCCGCAGGATCTGCTCGCCCAGGACGCGTTCGGCCTCGGCGACGGACAGTTGAGCCCGTACGGCGTCGGTGAAGATCAGGCCCGGCGCGATCGCGTTGACCCGGATGCCGTCGGCGGCGAACTCGCGCGCGAACGACACTGTCAGACCCCGTACGGCCAGCTTGGACACGCCGTAGATGCTTCGGCTCGCATAGGCGGCCGACGACGAGATGTTGACGATGGAGGCGCCGGGCCGGCCCCGCATGGCCTGCTGGGCCGCGAGCGTGCAGATGACGGTGCCCATGACGTTGACGTCGAGGACTCGCCGTACCTTGGCCAGTCCCAGTTCGGTGAACGGCCTGTTGTAGGCGGCGTGCAGGCCTGCGTTGTTGACCAGGATGTCGAGTCCGCCGTGGCGTTCGGCGATCCCGCTCACGACCGCGCCGACCTCGTCCTCGTCGGCGACGTCACAGGTGACCCCGGTCGCGCCCAGGCCCTTCGCGGTGAGTTCGGCGGCAGCCTCGGCCGCCGCTTCGCCGTCGATGTCGGCGAGCACGACATGTGCGCCGAGGCCCGACAGGGCCTCCCCGAACGCCTTGCCGAATCCTCGGCCGCCCCCGGTGATGAGGGCGACCTTGCCCTGGTGTTCCGCGTCTTGCGAGATTTCCGGCATTCAGGACCTCACTTCGGGCCGAACCGCTGGCCGGCGTCCAGACGCAGGCACTGGCCGTTCAGCATCGGGTTGTCGACGACGGCGAGGGCGAGCTTCGCGTACTCCTCGGGATGCCCCAGCCGCCGGGGGAACGCGGCGTCCTTGACCAGTGCGGCCCGTACCTCGGCGGGGATCCTCTCGGTGGCGCCCGTCTCGAACAGGCTGGGCGCGATGGCGACGACGCGGATGCCGAGCGAGCCGAGATCGCGGGCCATGGTGAGGCTCATGCCGGCGATCGCGGCCTTGGCCGCCGAGTAGGCGACCTGGCCGATCTGCCCCTCGAAGGCGGCGATCGACGATGTGTTGACGATGACGCCCCGCTCGCCGTCCGGCTCCTCGGGCTCGTTGCGGCTCATGTGCGCGGCGGCCAGCCGGCTGACGTTGAAGGTGGCGACGGCGTTGAGGTCGAGCACCCGGCGGAAGGTCTCCAGGTCGTGCGGCCCGTCCTTGCCGAGCGTGCGCTGTACGCTGCCGCCGCCCGCGGTCGTGACCGACACATGCAGCCCGCCCAGGGCTTCCACGGCGGCACCCAGCGCGCTCTCCGACGCCTCGAAGTCGGTCACGTCGACGGGGTGGAAGCTTCCGCCGAACGCGGCGGCGACCTCGGCGCCCGCCGACGCCGGACGGTCGAGTACGGCGACCTCGGCGCCGCGGGCCGCGAGCAGCTCGGCGGTGGCCCGGCCCATGCCGGAGGCGCCGCCGAACACCACGGCCTTCTTGCCCTTGATCTCCATCGGGAACCTTTCGGGTCTGCTTCGGATCTTCGCGCTTCTTCTCGCTCAGGCGGACGCGACTGCGGGAGAGGACCGCAGGAGGGCGCACAGACGGTCGCGGTGGACGGCCGCGTCGCCGTACAGGACGCTGTCCGCCCTGGCCCGGCGCAGATAGAGGTGGAGGTCGTGCTCCCAGGTGAAGCCGATGCCGCCGTGCAGTTGGAGCGCCCGGGCCGCGACTTCGCCGGATCCCGCCGAGACGTACGAGGCGGCGGCACAGGCAGCGCGGGCCGCGTCGTCGGTGTCCGCGTCGGCGGCCATCGCCGCGTAGTGGGTGGCCGCGCGGGTGCCGTGCACGAGTAGTGCCATGTCGGCGGCGGAGTGCTTGACGGCCTGGAAGATGCCGATCGGCTGCCCGAACTGCACGCGGGTCGTGGTGTGTTCGACGGTGAGCTCCAGCAGGCGTCGCATCACGCCGAGCGCGTCGGCGCACCGCAGCACCGACGCCTCGTCGAGCAGCCGCTGGATGGCGGCGGGCCCGTCGGTGAGGCGGCGGTCGCGCGGGACGCGTACGCCGTCCAGACGGACCTCGTGGAACGCGCGGGTCGGATCGAGGGTGCGTTGGCGCCTGACCGTGACGCCTGGGGCGTCACGGTCGACGAGGAACGAGGCCGGGCCGCCTTCGTGCAGGGCGGTGACGAGCAGCCAGCGGGCGCCGCCGGCATCCTGCACGGCCGTCTTCACCCCGTCGAGGACGAACGTGTCCTCGACGGCGCGGGCGGTGGCGCGGACGCCGTCGAGGGACCAGGGGGCCCGCGGCTCGGCGAACGCCCAGGTGGCCCAGGACGACCCGGCGGCCAGGACGGGCAGCACCTCCGAGCGCAGACCGGGCGAGCCTCCGGCGGCAAGGGCCCGGCCGACGACGGCGGTGGGCGCGAACGGCCCTCGCCCGAGGGCGCACCCCAACTCCTCGGCGACGAGGGCGAGTTCCACCAGCCCCTGGCCGCTGCCGTCGTACTCCTCGGGCAGGCCGAGGCCGGGCCAGCCGAGATCGGCGGTGAGTCGCCACACCTCGGGGTCCACGTCCTCGTCGCGGTCCAGCCACGCCCGTACGTGCTCGATCGGGGCCCGGTCCGCCAGCAGGTCGCGCGAGGCTTCGCGCAGCATGCTCTGCTCTTTGCTGAGCTCGAAGTTCACCGGAACAAGGTATCCTCTTTTCCAGGCCGGGTCGAGGTGCGCGACTGTTCAGCGGTTGCTGACCGCATAGTTTCAGGGAGATCTACGGAGAACCTGTTGATCTCTCCTCAATTTAAGTACTCTGAATTGCATGGTTGATGCCGTGCTTCTCTCCGCGTGCCGTACCGCGATCGGGACCGCCCGACGGGGGACCCTGCGGGACACCAGCGCCTTCGACCTCGCCACCGTCGTCGTGCGCGAGGCCGTCTACCGCAGTGGGCTGCCGCTGGAGACGATCGATGACGTGGTCCTCGGCGAATCCCTCGCCGGGGGCGGCGACATCGCCCGGTACGCGGCTCTTCAGGCCGGACTGACCCACGTACCCGGATTGGCCCACAACCGGCACTGCGCCTCCGGGCTGGCCAGCGTGGCCACCGCCGCCGGGAGCGTACGGGCCGGAATGGACCGTGTGGTCGTCGCGGGCGGCACGCATTCGTCGTCCACGGCGCCGGTGGCCCGGTGGCGGATCCCGGGTACCGACGACTGGCAGGACCCCTGGATGGCGCCGACCCACGTTCCGACGCCCGAGGCCCCCAACAACGACATGGGCGTCCTCGTCGGCTGGAACACGGCCCGGCTGGCCGGCCTCACCCGCGAGGAGATGGACGCGTGGGCGCTGCGCTCGCACGAGCGGGCCGTACGGGCCATCGACGAGGGCCGGTTCCACGACGAGATCGTGCCGGTGAAGGTCATGGGGAGGGACGGGGTGACCTCGGCCTTCCACATCGACGAGCATCCTCGGCGCGACACCACCGGCGAGAAGCTGGCCGCGCTGAAGGTGCTGCACCCCGAGATCGAGGGGTTCTCCATCACGGCGGGCAACTCCAGCGGGATCAACGACGGCGCGGCGGCGGTCGTGGTCGCCGGTTCGGACGTCGCCGCCGCGCACGGCCTGACGCCCCTGGCGACCGTACGGTCCTGGGCGAGCGTCGGCGTGGACCCGGTCGAGACGGGGCTGGCGCCGATCGCCGCGATCCGCAAGGCACTCGGCCGGGCCGGACTCGGTGTCGAGGACGTCGACCTCTTCGAGGTCAACGAGGCGTTCGCGGCGGTTGCCGTGGCCACGACTCGTGAACTGGGGCTCGACCCGGAGCGGGTGAATCCGTTCGGGAGCGGATGCAGTCTCGGCCATCCGATCGCGACGACGGGAACTCGCATGGTGGTGACCCTGGCGCACGAGTTGCGCCGCAGAGGAGGGGGGACGGCGGTCGCGGCGATGTGTGCGGGTGGGGGGATGGGATCGGCGATGGTGCTGACGGTGTGACGGGTGTTCTTGGGGTGCGGGTTTGTTGTGGTTGGTCGCGCAGTTCCCCGCGCCCTTTTCGGGGCGACAAAAGAGAAGGCGGCGCAGCCGGCATCCTCTTTTGGGGGCGCGGGGCCGTGTCGATATGCGGCTCCGCCGCGTGGGCGCGACCAGCCCCCACCGGGCCGCGGCCGAAGAACCGCTCACCCAGCGGAGCGCTACCGTGCCGCCCAGCTGACCGTCTTGGTCTGCAGATACTCGTCGAGCCCGAACTCGCCCCACTCCCGGCCGAGTCCGCTCTGCTTGTACCCGCCGAAGGCGGCCCGTGGGTTCACGCCCGCGCTGCCGCCGTTGATCGTCACCCCGCCGGCCCTGACGCGCGACGCGATCTCGTGGGCGGCCACGGTGTCGGCGCTCCAGACGGCGCCGGCGAGGCCGTACGGGCTGTCGTTCGCGATCCGGACCGCCTCCTCGTCGCTGGCGAACGGGATGACGACGCCGACCGGCCCGAAGAACTCCGTACGCGCGACGGTCATGCCGTTGTCGACGCCGGTGAAGAGGGTGGGTTCCACGAAGTAGCCCCGGTCGAGGCCCGCCGGGCGTTTGCCGCCGTGGACGATCCGGGCCCCTTCCTCCTCGCCGACGCGGATCAGCTTCTCGACCTTGTCCCGCTGGGCCTCGCTGATCAGCGGGCCCATGGTGGTGGCCGGGTCCGCCGGGTCGCCCACCCGGACAGCGCCGAGACCCTCGCTCAGCCGGGCGACCAGTTCGTCGTGGACGGACTCGTGGACGAGCGTGCGGGTCAGCAGCGAGCAGCCCTGTCCGGCGTGCGTGGTGATGCCCGCCAGCGCGGACCGTACGGCGCCGTCGAGGTCGGCGTCGGCGCGGACGATACTGGCCGACTTGCCGCCGAGTTCGAGGACGACCTTCTTCAGGGAGGCCGAGGCCTGGGCGTAGACCGTGCGCCCGACGGTGTCCGACCCGGTGAAGCTGACCAGGTCCACCATGGGGTGGGTGGTCAGCTCCCGGCCGGCCTCGATGTCGCCGGTGACGATGTTCAGCACGCCCGGGGGCAGTCCGGCGGCGTCGGCGAAGTCGCCGATCAGGAGGGACTCCAGAGGAGTCGCGGGCGCCGGTTTCAGTACGGCTGTGCAGCCCGCCGCGAGAGCCGGGATCACCTTCATCATGCTGAGGAAGAAGGGGAAGTTGTAGGCGGAGATCAGGGCGCACACGCCGAACGCCTCGCGGCGCAGCACTCCTTGGGAGATGCCGATGCCCGGTGCGACGGTGGGCTGCATCGGGCGCTCCCAGGCGAACGTCGGCATGACCCGCTCCGCCATGTCGCGCAGGTGCGCCACCGGCACGCGGGTCTGCAGGCTCTCCGCGAGCGGACGGACCGATCCCGCCTCGGCGATGTTGACGGCGACGAGGTCCGGGAGTCGGCGCTCCATCTCCTCGGCCATACGCAACAGCACCGCGGCCCGCTCGTCGGGCTTCAGCCGGGGCCATGGGCCCTCGTCGAAGGCCCGGCGCGCCGCCGCGACGGCGCGCCGCACATCCGTGAGCGAGGACTGGGGGACCTCGGCGATCAATTCCTCCGTCGCCGGATTGCGCACGACGAGCGACGCTTTCGAATCGCCGTCCGTGTAGCGCCCGTCAATGTAGAGCTGCGAAGAGAACGAGTAGGCCGTTGTCATGTAGTTGAGTGTACTTAATTGCAGGCGTGAGGGAAGAGTGTGCGGTGATCAGCCCTGAGTCAGGCGTCCGTCAGGGTTCTTGAACGGGGCGGGCCGCTAATCCGTATGCTGAATCATTGACTAGACCGATCGGTACAGGTAACTTCGGCCTCATCCGCGGGGTGGATTCTGCGCGAACAACGATGTTCGAAAGAGGTACCGCCTGTGTTCAAGGAATTCGTCGTCTCCGGCGATTCACACATCATCGAGCCGGTCGATCTCTTCAAGACCCGGCTCCCCAAGAACCTGCGTGAACGGGCCCTCTGGGAAGAGGAGTTCACGCTCGACGAGCCGATCGTGCCGGGCGGGCACACGGAGTTCAAGAAACTGCACACCATCGGGTTCGACGGCTGGACCATCTCCAAATACCGTCAGACCGGCGGGGAGACCCCGGACGGCGATCCCGAGCACATCCTCCGGGACATGAACATCGACGGCGTCGACGCCTCGGTGATGTTCCCGAACCTCTCGCTGTTCGTCCTGTTCACCGACGATCACGAACTGTCCATGGCGCACGCCCGCGTCTGGAACGACTACCTGGTCGAGCGGTATCTGCCGTACAAGGACCGGCTGCGCCCGACGGCGGCGATCCCGCTGACGAACGTGCCCGAGGCCGTCGCGGAGATCGAGCGGATCGCGCGGCTGGGCCTCGGGGCGATCCTCCTGCCGGAGATCCCGCCGCTGCCCTTCTACTCGCGGGAGTACGACCCGGTCTGGGCCGCCGCCCAGGCGCACGGGCTGCCGGTCTTCATCCACGTGGCCACCGGCGGGGTGAAGGTCAAGGAGGCGGTGTCCGAGACGGCGGTCACCGTCCGGGGCCTGATGAACGCCATGAACATGGGCAAGGGCAACCTGACCGACGACATGGTGGCGGGCCGCACCATGGGCTTCGCGGTGGGGTCGGCCGTGGCCGGTCCGCAGGGCATCATCGCCGGCCTCGTCGGCGGCGGAGTGTGCGAGCGCTTCCCCGACCTGCACTTCAACCTGATCGAGTACACGGCCGGCTGGCTGGTCTCCTTCATGGGCTACATGGACAAGGCGTGGAAGACCGGCACCGGCCAGGACCCCGACTGGTGGCTCGGCTTCTGGGACGACAACCGCCCCCCGACCGAACAGCCCTCCATGGGGCGGCTGTTCGCCATCAACGACAAGTGGCCCTACCCGCTCAAGCCCACCGAGTACGTCCGGCGCCAGATCCACGTGCAGTTCGCGGACGATCCGACCGCCGTCAAGGCCCGCCACATCACCGGCCTCTCCACGGTCATGTGGGGCAACGACTACCCGCACGCCGAGGGCACCTTCCGCGACAGCGCCGAGTGCATCGCGGAGAACTTCGACGGAGTCCCGGACGAGGACCGCGCGGCCATCCTCGGCGGCACGCTCGCAGACGTCGTGCACTTCGACAAGAGCAAGAAGCTCGCGCCGCTTCCGCAGGACGCCTGAGCTGCCTGATCCGCGGCTGATCCCGGCCGGCCGGCGGTGCGCCATGGACCGGCCCCCGGAGTGTGAGTGTCCACGCTCCGGGGGCCGGTCGCTCGCGTGCGTGAATCAGGGGAATTCCGGAACATCCGGTACAACCGGTGTGTCCGGCGCATCCGGCGTGTCCGGTACAGCGCCGATCAGGGCGAGGGAGGCCCGGGCGTACGCGGCCCGTCGCCGCCCGCTCACCATGAAGCTCGGGGGCGCGAAGTAGCCGACGTCGCGGGGGAGGGAGCCGGCGCGGCGGACGAGGGCGTCCTTCGCCTCGGTGGTCGTCCCGCAGACGGCGATCCCGGCGACCATCTCGTCGGTGACCGCCCGGGCCATGGCATCGGTGTCGCCCATCCGGAACGCGGCGCGGAGTCGGGCGACCGGTTCCTCCCAGCCGTGGTGGGCGACGTAAGGGTCGTACGTCTTCACCGTGAGGTAGAAGGCGATCATCCGGCGGGCGTCCGCGACGGCGCGTTCGGGCGCGGAGTCGTCAACTGCCGTGATGATCCAGCCGTGTTCGAGAAAGCGCGGCTCCGGGTCGCCGCCGGCCGTGCTGCCCGCGCCACGCTCGACCGAGGGCCGTACGACGTCGTTCCACCAGGAGGAGGTGAACAGCCCGTGCCCGATCACTCCGTCGGCGACCCGACCTGCGGTCGCGGCCATACCGGTGTTGAACGCGGCGAGCAGGACCGGGATGTCCAGCCGGCCGAGCACCGGCGCCCGGACATCGGCGTCGAGCGAGTAGAACTCCCCGGAGTAGCTGACCCTTTCGCCGTTCTCGGCGTGCAGCCACGCCCGCACCGCACCGATCGTCTCGGCGATCCGGGCCACCGGCCGTTCGGCGGGTACGCCCAGCCAGTCCCGGTTGATCCTGAAGGCGGCGCTGCCCAGACCGAGGAACAGTCGGCCCGGCGCCTGCGCGTGCAGCTGGCGCAGGGCGGTGGCGTGCGCGTAGGGCGTGCGGGCGAACGCGTAGGCGATGGCGGGACCAGCAAGGGCGTGTTCGGTGTTCGCCACGATGTCGGCCACCGTGAGGTAGGCGTCGTGGTCGACGAACTCCCCGGCGCAGAAGGCGCCTGCACCGGCCTGCTCGGCCTCCCGAGCGACGTCCCGGCCGGGCCAGGGCATGCCGAACAACATGGAAGCCTCCCCTTCATGACCTTTATGGTCTCTGCGATCCCTGCGATCTTTATAAAGTGCACTCTTTTGATGCAGGCTAAGGGAGTGTCAGCGCAGTGTCCACTGCGCCCGGGGCACCTCGGCACGGTCGATCTCGGCTTTCCCGACGGGGTTGCCGATCTGTGTGTACGACAGTCCGGTGCGCAGTGCCTGGGTGCGCGTCGAGTCGAGCGACTCCCAGATCGCCCGGACGGTGCCCTGGATCGCGGCGGGCGGTTTGGCGGCGATGATGCGGGCGATGCCGTCGGCGCGCTCCCACAGTTCCGCACGTGGGAGCACCTCACTGACCAGGCCGATCTGCAGGGCGCGGGCCGCCGACACGCGCTCGTCCAGGCCGAGCAGTGCGATGCGCAGTGCCTCGCCGAGGGGGATGCGCCGGGCGAGGCCGATCGGCTCCAGGGCCGCGGTGAGTCCGTAGCTGACGTGCGGATCGAAGAAGGTGGCGTCGTCGGAGCAGATCACGATGTCGGCCTCGTTGAGCCAGTAGAAGGCGCCGCCGGCGGCCATCCCGTGCACCGCGCAGACCAGGGGTTTCCACACCTGGTTGAGCTTCGGCGAGAGGAACTCCCCGGGGTCGGTCTGCGACCAGACGTTGGGGTGGCGGTCGATGCCCTCCTTCACGTCCATGCCCGTGCAGAACGCCCGCTCGCCCGCGCCCCGCAACACGACGACGTGCACGTCGTCGTCTGTCCTGACGGTCTGCCAGAGGGCGGAGAACTCCTCCAGCATCCGCTGGTTGAAGCCGTTCATGACCTCGGGCCGGTTCAGGGTGATCGTGGCGACGTGGTCGGTCACCTCGAACAGGACGGTCTTGAGTTCCACCCGGCACTCCGTTCGTCATGTTGTCTCAGTTCGTCGTCTCGTCATCTCGACGTGATCTAGGTAAGTAGTATACTTTTTTCTGGTCTTCGGGCACCGGAACGGAACAAGATCCGCGGAGGGACCTGCGATGAGGCCACGTGTGGGGCAGATGCTCGCCAGTACGGTCGACACCACGGCGGTGATCGTCGTTCGCTGCCCGGAGCAGGAGTTGGAGATCACCTGCGGCGGAGCGGCCATGGCTGAGGCGAACGGGCCGGGGCCCGCCGTCACCGGCACGGCCGACCCCGAGCTGATGGGCGGTTCCCTGCTGGGCAAGCGGTACGCCGACGAGGGCCTCGGCCTGGAACTGCTCTGCACCAAGCAGGGGCAGGGCACGCTGGCGGTGAACGGCGTACCCATGCCGATGAAGAGCGCCAAGCCGCTCCCGGCCTCGGACTGAGGGCGGGAACGGCTGATGAACATAGCGATGCTGCTGGACATGGCCGCCGAGGGATTCGACGACCGGGTCCTGATCGGGCGCACGGACGACGGGCTGACCGCCCCGCGACTGCGTGAACTGGCCGTCGGCGGGGCGCGGTCGGTGCGTGCGGCCGACGCCGACGCGATCGTGTACCTGGCGGTGAACGGCCCGGCCCTCCCGGTCGCACTGTTCGCCGCCGCCCGCGCCGGAGTCCCGCTGATCCCGGTCAACTACCGGCTGGGTGAAGCACAGTTGGACACGCTGCTGGCGAACCACCCCCGCGCCCTGGGCATCGCCGACCCGGAACACGGTGAGGCGTTGCGCCGGGCCGGGCTGGCGGTGCGCAGCCCGGACCAGTGGCTCACCCAGGTGGCCCAGGCTCCACCCACTCCGGGTGACGAGGAATCGGCGCAGTCACCCGACTCCCCGGCGGTCCTCATCTACACGAGCGGCACGACCTCGACGCCGAAGGGCGTGGTCCTGCGCCACCACAACCTCGTGTCGTACGTACTCGGCACAGTGGAGTTCGCCGGCGCGGGCCCGGACGAGGCAGCCCTGGTGAGCGTGCCGCCGTACCATATCGCCGCCGTGTCCAACGTGCTGACGAACCTGTACGCGGGGCGCCGTGCCCTGAGCCTCGACCAGTTCACTCCGGAGGGCTGGCTGGACCTCGTACGGCGGCAGCGCGTCACCAACGCGATGGTGGTGCCGACGATGCTCGCCCGCCTCATGGACACCGACGGCCTGGACCGATCGGTGCCCTCGCTGCGCGCGCTCGCCTACGGCGGGGCCAGGATGCCCGTACGGGTGATCGAGACCGCGCTGCGCGCCTGGACGCACGTCGACTTCGTGAACGCCTACGGGCTGACGGAGACCTCGTCCACCATCACGGTCCTGGGCCCGCAGGAACACCGGACGGCCGTCGCGAGCCACGATCCGGCGGTACGGGCCCGGCTCGGTTCGGCCGGTCTGCCGGTGCCGGGTGTCGAGTTGGAGGTCCGTGACGCATCCGGCGCGATGGCCGCCCCCGGTGAGACGGGGCAGATCTGGGTGCGCGGCGACCAGGTGTCGGGGGAGTACGCGGGGCAGGGTTCCTCGGTCGACGAGCGCGGGTTCTTCCACACGCGCGACCAGGGGCGGATCGACGCCGACGGCTATCTCCACATCGAGGGCAGGGCCGACGACACGATCATCCGGGGCGCCGAGAACATCGCGCCCGCCGAGATCGAGGACGTCCTGCTGCGTCACCCGGATGTGCTGGACGCGGTCGTCGTCGGTGTCCCGGACGAGGAGTGGGGCCAGCGCATCGAGGCCGTGGTCGTGGTCCGGGACGGCGCGGAGCTCGACGCCGGGGACCTGCGCGCACAGGTGCGCGGCACCCTGCGCGGCTCGAAGACGCCGGAGCGCATCACCCGTTGGGCCGAACTGCCCCGCACCCCGACCGGCAAGCTCGTGCGCCGCGACATCGTCGAGGCCCTGACTGCCGACCGTTGACCCGCTGACCGACGTACGCCGCTGCCAGGGCGTCGGCCGACAAGGATGAGAGACCGGTCCATGAGCACCGTCGCCAACAGCACCGACCCGATACCGGAGTTGACGCAGCGCACAGCCACGGCACTGCGCGGCTGGGCCCCAGAGGGCACGGTGGAGTCGGTCGAACCGCTCACCGGCGGCACATCGAGCCTCACCTACGTCGCCGAACTGGAGGGTGTCCCCGCCGGATACGAGCGTGTCGTCCTCAAAGTCGCCCCGCCCGGCCTCCAACCGGTCCGCAACCGGGACGTGTTGCGTCAGGCACGACTCATGCAGGTGCTGGCGGGCGTGCCCGGTGTACGGGTACCGAAGGTGCTGTTCTGGGAGAAGGGCGCACCCCCGGCCCAGCAGCCTTTCGTAGCCATGGAATTGGTACCCGGGGAGTGCGTGGAACCGGTGCTCGTGCCCCGGGGGACACTGCCCGCCGCACAGGTACGGGCCCGTGCCCTCGACGCGGCCCGGATGCTCGCCCACCTGCACCGAGCGGACCCCAAGCGGACCGCCCTCGCCGTGGAGCCGGTGGTCACGCCCGGCGCCGAGATCAACCGCTGGACCCGGGCGTTCACGACGGTTTCCGAGGACCTGCGCACCGGCTACGAGGCGGTCGCGGAACGGCTGCTCGCCACCGTGCCCGCCGCACTGATGCCGGTGTTCACCCACGGCGACTACCGGCTCGGCAACACACTGTGCGACGCGGACTCGGTCAACGCGGTCATCGACTGGGAGATCTGGTCGCTCGGCGACCCGCGGGTCGACATCACCTGGCTGACCTTCTTCACGGACGAAGCCCACCACCCGGCGTCCCTGTCGGAGCAGCCGACCGGCATGCCGGGCAAGGCCGAACTCATCGACATCTACGAGGAAGCGCGGGGCGAACGGCTCCCGGACCTGAGGTGGTTCGAGGCCCTGACGAAGTACAAGGAGTCGGCGGCCACCGCGCTCTTGATCAAGCGTGGCCGCAAGGCAGACCACTTGACGGACATGCACCGCAGAATGCTGCCGGCGCTGCCGGTCCTGTTGACCGAGGCGATGCAACTGCTGGGCTGAGGTGTCTGAGCGATCCAGGGAAAGCCGACCGCAGACCCGCGCCCCGACAGGGGCGCGGGGAACTGCGCGACCAGCCCCCACCGACCCGCAGTGTCAGTACAACCCGCCATCCACCCGAATCAACGCCCCAGTCGTATAACTGGACGCATCACTGGCCAGATACAGCGCCGTACTGATGATCTCCTCCGGCCGCCCAGGTCGCCCCACCGCACTACGCGTACTCTCCCGCTTCTCCTCCGGCCAGGCCTTGGAGATGTCGGTCAGAAACGGCCCCGCCGAGATCGTGTTCACACGCACCGTCGGCCCGTACTCCAAAGCGAACACAGTGGTCAGCGCATTCAACGCGGCCTTCGCCCCGGCATAAGGACCGAACCGCGGCTGCGGAAACAACGCTCCTGACGAGGAGACGTTGATGATCGAGCCGCCGTCCCCCGCCGCCATCCGCTCCCCGATCAGCGAGGCGAGCCGGAACGGCCCCTTGAAGTTGACCCCGATCACCTTGTCGAACAACTCCTCACTGGTCTCCGCCGACGACGGCGCCAACGGCGACATCCCGGCGTTGTTGACGAGCACGTCGACCTTCCCGAACTCCCCGTACGCGGCGTCGACGAGCAGACCGAGGTCGCCCCAGTGCCCCACGTGCGCCGCGACCGGCAACGCACGCCGCCCCAGGTCGCGCA
This sequence comes from Streptomyces sp. SID12488, assembly GCF_010548275.1. GTDB lineage: Bacteria > Actinomycetota > Actinomycetes > Streptomycetales > Streptomycetaceae > Streptomyces. The sequence goes on along the minus strand of NZ_JAAGLT010000028.1, from coordinate 40,120 downwards.
CCTCCTCCGCGACCCCCTCGCACGCGTCCATTTTCCGACTGGCGATCACCACATCCGCCCCGGCGCCGGCGAAGGCCCGCACCATCGCGCGCCCCAACCCCCGACTGCCCCCGGTGACGAGCGCGACCTTGCCGGACAGATCGAACAGGTCGCCGCTCACAAGTCCGCCCGTCGTACGTCCGCCCGCCCCGCGAGACCCTCGTCCTCGACGATGTGCGCGTACCGCTTACGCGCGGCCTCAAGCTTCGGTGGGATGTGCTCGCTCGGGAACAAGCCCTCCGCCGGCCGGTAGTTCTTCAACAGCCGCTTGGCGATCGTGGTGCGGTGCACCTCGGTGGGGCCGTCGGCGAGGGCGAGGTTCGGTGCGGCCATCCACCACTTGGCGAGCGGCAGTTCGTTGGTCGTACCGAGCGAGCCGTGCACATGCAGCGCGCGCTGGATGATGTCGTGCAGCACCTTCGCCGTCTGGACCTTGCACATCGCGATCTGGGTGCGGGCCGCGCCGTGCGGCTGGGTGTCGATGAGCCAGGCGGTGTGCAGCACGAGCAGCCGGAACTGCTGCAACTCCACCCAGGAGTCCGCGATGAACTGCTGCACCGCCTGCTTCTCCGCGAGCAGGGTGCCCTGCGTACGGCGGGACAGCGCCCGTTCGCACATCATGTCGAAGGCACGCGTGCACTTGCCCACCGTACGCATCGCGTGATGGACCCGGCCCCCGCCGAGGCGCGCCTGGGCGACCTTGAAGCCCTCGCCCGGGCCGCCGAGCATGGCGTCGAGCGGGACCCGGACCTGGTCGTAGCGGATGTAGGCGTGGATGCCCTCGTCGAGGTTGTCGCGTTCGTCCATCGTGCCGACGTTGCGCTTGATCTCGATGCCAGGTGTCTCGGCGGGCACGACGAACATCGACATACGGGCGTGCGGCGGCGCGTCAGGGTCGGTGACGGCCATGACGATGAGGAAGGCGGCGTAACGGGCGTTGGACGAGAACCACTTCTCGCCGTCGATCACCCACTCCTCCCCGTCGCGCCGGGCATGGCAGACGAACTCCTTGGGATCGGCGCCCGCCTGCGGTTCGGTCATCGAGAAGGTGGAGACGATGTCCCCGTCGAGCAAGGGCCGCAGATAGCGGGCCTTCTGCTCCTCGGTGCCGAACATGGCGAGGATCTCGGCGTTGCCGGTGTCCGGGGCGGCGGTACCGAAGACCGTCGGGGCCCAGTAGGAGCGGCCGAGGATCTCGTTGAGGTACGCGAGCCTGACCTGTCCGTACCCCGCGCCGCCCAGTTCGGGGCCGAGATGGCAGGCCCACAGATCCTGCGCCCGGACCTTGTCCTGAAGCGGCCGCAGGATCGCACGGGCCTTCCCGTTGCGGGTGTCGTACGGGTCGCCCCCGTGCGGGAACAGGAGGTCGAGCGGCTCGACCTCCTCGCGTACGAAGGTCGTCGCCCAGTCCAGCTTGGCCTGGAAATCGGGTTCGATCGAGAAATCCAGCATGACGAAAACAGTATACTTTTTACGGCCCTCGGTCCATACTGGAGCGCGTTCTTCGTTGATTGGGTATGCGCAATAGCGTTTCTCAGGAGCGTTCAGGCTCGGAGGAGTTGGTCCGATGCAGAGGCCCATGGAAGGTGTGCGGGTTCTCGAGGTCGCGCAGTTCACCTTCGTCCCGGCGGCGGGTGCCGTCCTCGCGGACTGGGGTGCCGACGTGATCAAGATCGAGCACGCCGAACGGGGTGACGGTCAGCGCGGCCTGGTGCGGGTGCTCGGGTACGACGCAGTCAGCAAGGAGTCGTCGTTCTTCCCGATCGTGGAGGGACCCAACCGCGGGAAACGCAGCGTCGGCCTCGCGCTGGAGAAGCCGTCCGCGCGGCGCGTGCTGGACGAACTCATCCGCAACAGCGACGTGTTCCTCACGAACTTCCTGCCCGACGCGAGGGCGAAGCTGCGCATCGACGTCGACGACGTCCGGGCGGTCAACCCGGACATCATCTACGTCCGGGGCAGCGGCTTCGGCGCCCGTGGGGAGGAGGCGCGCAAGGGCGGCTACGACAGCACGGCCTTCTGGGCGCGCGGTGGCAGCGCCGCCGGGGTCACCCCGGTCGGCGCGGACCGGATGATCCGGATGCCGGCCGGTGCCTACGGCGACGCGATCGGCGGCATGACCATCGCCGGAGGGATTGCCGCCGCCCTCTACTCCCGCGCCACGACCGGCGAACCGTCAGTCGTGGACGTGTCGTTGCTCGGTGTGGGCGCCTGGGCGACGCAGTTCACGGTCAACATGGCGCTGATGAACGGCGGCCCGCTCCCGGTGAACATCCAACCCCGGTACGGCTCGGCCACCAACCCCCTCATCGGGGCCTACCGCAGCTCGGACGGCCGCTGGATCGAACTGTCGATGCTGCAACCCGGCCGGTACTGGCCCGAGTTCTGCAAGCTGGCCGGCCGTGAGGAAATCGCCCGCGACGAACGCTTCGACAGCGCCGAGAAGTTGATGGCGAACGCCAGCGAGGCCGCCGAGATCGTCGCCGGGCTCATCGCGTCCCGCCCGTACGACGAGTGGGTCGAGATCCTCTCCCGGGGCGAGGGCCAGTGGGCGGCGGTGCAGAGCGCGTGGGAGGTCGGTCAGGATCCTGCGCTGCGGGCCAACGGTCTCATCGCCCCCGTCGTGGACGCCGAAGGGGTCGACCGTGAACTGGTCGCCAATCCCGTCCAGTTCGACGAGACCCCGGCCACCCTGACCCGGGCTCCCCTGTTCGCGGAACACACCGACGACGTCCTGCGCTCGCTCGGCATCGGCGAGGAGGAGCTCATCGCGCTCAAGATCGACGGGGCGGCGACGTGACCCCCGTAACGACCCCGTGCGAGACGACCCCGTACGAGACGACCCAGTACGAGCTGACCCGCACGACATGACCCCCGTACGGCGTGACGGCGGACGACGTGACGAACGTACGACGAGAGGAGCCGTGATGAGCACGACACTCGAACCCGAGGGAACCCATGAGGGAGTCCCCGCCTACCACTTCGACAACCGGCTCAGCGGACCGGTGCTCAGCCATCAACAGCGCTGGGACGAACTCGCCGTCACCCACTCCGGGTTCCGGAGCACCATCGCGCAAGGCTATTGGGTTGTCACCGAGAGCGAGGCGATCCAACGGGCACTCCAGGACTGGCGGACGTTCTCCAGCGAGTCGGTGACGGTGCTCAACCCGAATCCGCGGTTCCTGTGGATCCCGGAGATGCTGGACCCGCCCCAGCACACCGAGTGGCGACGGCTGTTGGGCAAGCACTTCTCCCCGAAAGCCGCCGCCGCCGACGAGCCGAAGATAAGGAAGATCGCCGGCGACCTGATCGACGGCCTGAAAGACGCCCAAAGCGCCGATGTCCTCGACGCCTTCGCCCGCCGGTTCCCGACCCGGATCTTCATGGACCTGATGGGCCTGCCGGCGGAGGACCTCGGCCAGTTCCTCCACTGGACACACGACCTGCTGCACCTGACCTACGGCGAAGACCCTGACGGACAGCGGCAGTTGACGGCCATGAACGCCGTGTCTGACTACTTCGACGAGCAGATCGCCCTGCGCCGCGAGGCCCCGCGCGACGACCTGCTGTCACGTGCGATGACCTGGACGATCGACGGCGAGAAGATCAGCGACCGGGACATGCACGCGTTCTGCGTCCTGTTCTTCCAGGCGGGCTTCGACACCGTCCCGATCTCGCTCGGCTGGGCGCTCTACCACTTCGCCACGCACCCCGAGCAGCGTGCGGCGATCGTCGCCGACCCCTCCCTCGTCCCCACCGCCGTGGAGGAGATCCTGCGCGTCTACTCGCCCGTCGTCCCGGCCCGCAAGGCGACACGGGACGTCGAGATCGGCGGCTGCCCGGTCCGCGCCGGCGACATGGTGATGCTCCCGGTCGCGGTCACCAACCGCGACCCCGGACGGTACGACAACCCCCTGGAGGTGGACCTGCACCGGGACACCACCAACCACATCGCCTTCGGCTCGGGCCCGCACCGCTGCCTCGGCTCGCACCTCGCCCGCCTGGAACTCAACGTGGCGATCGAGGAATGGCACCGGCGCATCCCGGACTACGAGGTCGAGCCCAGCCAGGGCATCGAGGCGCACGGCAACATGTACGGCATCAAGCAGCTCCGGCTCGCCTGGTGAGCGCCGCGACGGACCGTCCGCTCAGCGCGGCCGACCTCTACCACACGGGGATCGTGGTCTCGGACGTCGACGAGTGGAAGACCCGGCTGACAGAGGTTGCGGGCTACCGGTGGACCGAGACCATGTACGCCGAACTGCCGGTCCGCCTCGCCGACGGCGAACGTGTGCTGCCTCTGCGCTTCGCGTACTCGCTCGACGCCCCGCACATCGAACTCGTCCAGGAGATCCCGGGGACACCGTGGACGGCGGCCGAGCACATCGCCACGCACCACCTCGGCTACTTCTGCGACGACGTCCCGGCGACGTCGAAACGGCTGGAGGAGGCGGGTTTCGCCCTTGAGGCCTGCGCAGTGATCGACGGAGCACCGTCGATCTTCGCCTACCACCTGGCGCCCTCCGGCCTGCGCATCGAGATCGTGGACCGCGCCCGGATGCCGGACTTCGCCGCCTACCTGCGGTCGAAGACGCCCCAACATACGTCCCGACAGACACCCCGGTGACAGCTGCCGTAGTGACAGTGGCGGCATTGACAGAGAAGGACACGACGTACGTGGCACCGGCCTTCACCACCTTCACCGAGGAGCACGAGGTACTCCGTTCGACGCTGCGCCGCTTCCTGGCGGACAAGGCGTCGAGCGAGGCGGTGCGCCGCTCGATGGAGTCCGAGGAGGGCCACGACCCGGTGCTCTGGCACCAGATGGCGGCCCAACTCGGCCTGCACGGAATCGCGTTGCCTGAGGAGTACGACGGTTTCGGCGGCGGCCCGGTCGAGTTGGGGATCGTCCTGGAGGAGTTGGGGCGGGTCCTGTTGCCCTCGCCGTACTTCGCCACCGTGGCCCTCGCCGGCCAGGCACTCACCGCGTCCGGCGACGACATGGCCAAGGCGCGCTGGTTGCCCCCGATCGCCGACGGCTCGCTGACCGGCACCCTGGCGCTGGCCGAGACGGGCGGGTCGTGGCGCGTCGAGGACGTGGCGGCCTCGGCGACGCACGACGAAAGGGGCGACACGGGCTGGCGGGTTTCGGGCACGAAGATGTTCGTGCCCGACGGCCACAGCGCTGACCTGCTGCTCATCGCCGCCCGCGCGGACACAGGCCCCGGCCTGTTCGCCGTGGACGGCACGGCGACCGGTGTGACCCGCACCCGGCTGGAGACACTCGACCCGACGCGGCGCCTGGCGCGGATCGACCTCGACGGGGTGACCGCAGTGCGGGTCGGCCCGGAGGGGGACGCCACGGAGTATCTGCGGGCCGTCGTCGACCTCGTGGCCGTTGCCCTGGCCGCCGAGCAGGTCGGCGGGGCACAGGCGTGCCTGGACGCAGCAGTGGAGTACGCGAAGGTCCGGGTCCAGTTCGGCCGTCCCATCGGTTCGTTCCAGGCGGTCAAGCACAAGTGCGCCGACATGCTCCTCCAGGTCGAGTCCGCCCGCTCGGCGGCCTACCGCGCGATGTCCGTGGCCGCCGGGGAACCGGACGAACTGCCGGTGTCCGCCGCGCTCGCCGCCGCGTACTGCGCGAACACCTTCACCCATGCCGCCAAGGAGAACATCCAGATCCACGGCGGCATCGGCTACACGTGGGAACACGACGCGCATCTGTACCTGAAGCGCGCGAAGTCGTCCGAGCAACTCTTCGGCAGCCCGGCGTCGCACCGGGCCCGACTGGCGGACCTGGTCGGGATCTAGAACGGCCCCAGGTGCGACGGCCCCCGGCACGGCCTTCGTGGGTCTCCGCACCGCAAGTTCAGGTCACTGAATTGCATAGATCTCGTCACTTTGGGCGGAAAATATGGGAATCCGTGACCTGGTGTTCGCTAATTCAGTGTACTTTATCGCTCTGATCTGGTGACGAAAGGCTCCTCCCGTGGGAATTCGCGACCGCCTGTCCCGGCTACTGACCGAGGCACCGGCCAACGCCGAGGCGATCGAGTACGAGGGCGACTGGTGGACCTGGGGGCAGATCCAGGCGACCGCGCGTGATGTCGTCGACGTGCTCGACGCGCTGGGGCTGCCCGCCGGTGGCCGCGTCGGCGTCGTCCTGGAGAACAGGCCCGAGCACGTGGCCGTGGTCGCCGCGGTGATCGCCTCCGGGCGCTGCCTGGTGATGCTGAGCCCCTTGCAGCCTGCCGCGCGCCTCGCCGCCGACATCGCGCGCTGTGAACCGCCCGTCGTCGTCGCCGGCGCCGAAGTCCTGTCCCGCGAGGGCGTGTTGGGTACGGTGACAGGTCGCGGCGCGGCCCTGGAGGCAGGCGCCGACGGCACCATCAGGCTCGCGGGCGGCACACCGTCCGCCGGGGCACCCGCAGCCGGCCTCGACGTCGCCGTGGAGATGCTCACCTCGGGCACCACCGGCCCTCCGAAACGCGTGCACCTGCGCATCGGACAGTTGGAACAGGCCCTCGCCTCCGGCGGCCAGACCCCGAAGGACGCGCGGATGCTGTCGAGGTCGGCGGCGCTCGTGGCCACCCCGCTCGTGCACATCAGCGGCCTGTGGCGGGCACTCGCCTGTCTCGCCACCGGTCGCCGCATGCTTCTCATGCCCAGGTTTGCCGTCGAACCCTGGGTGGGCGCCGTGGAGCGCCACCGGTTGCGTGCGGCGAGCCTGGTACCGGCCGCCATCCGCGCCGTACTCGACGCGGGCGTCCCGCAGGAGCGGCTGGCGAGCCTCCAGGTCGTCACGTCCGGAACCGCGCCCTGCCCGGCGGAACTCGCCGACGCGTTCTTCCATACGTACGGCATCCCCGTCCTCATGACCTACGGGGCCACCGAGTTCGCCGGAGCGGTGGCCGGATGGACGCTGCCGCTGCACGAGCGCTGGTGGCAGCGGAAAGCGGGCAGCGCAGGCCGCGCCTTCGCCGGTGTCGAACTGAGAGTGACCGGCGAGGACCACGTCGAGCTGCCCGTCGGCAGGCCCGGCACCCTGGAGGTCCGCACCGAGCAGAGCACCCGGGGCGGCCGGGCCTGGACGCGGACCAGCGATCTCGCCCGGATCGACGCCGACGGGTTCGTCTGGATCGAGGGCCGCACGGACGACGCCATCATCCGCGGCGGCTTCAAGGTGCAGCCGGAGACTGTCCGACGCGTCCTGGAGACCCACCCGGCCGTCCGCGAGGCGGCCGTCGCCGGCCTGCCGGACCCGAGGCTCGGCGAGATACCGGTCGCGGCGGTCGAGACCGAGCCTGACCTGCCGGTCCCGGACACCGCCGAACTCGTCGCCCTCTGCCGGTCCCGGCTCACCCCGTACGAGGTGCCGGCGCACATCGTCGTCGTCGACGCGCTGCCCCGGACCCCGTCGAGCAAGGTCAGCCGCGTGGATCTGCTGGAACTGGTCCGCGTCCGGCTCGCACAACAGGAGCGCGTCAAGGAGGAGCAGCGGTGACCGGCCCCCAGATGGACACCAAGACGGAAACCCAGTCGGATGCGCAGACGGGTACGCAGGAGAAAGCCGCCGAGCGGTTCGGCGTGCTGACGGACGAGGCGGTCGAGCGTTCCCGGTGCCGCCTGGGCGTTCCCCAGCCCCAGCACAACCCCCCGCACAACTACGAGGTGACCTGGGACGGCGTACGCCACTTCGCGTACGGCTACGGCGACGCCAACCCCCTGTACTGCGACCCGGACCACGCGGCCCGCACCCGCTGGGGCTCGCTCGTCGCACCACCCACGTTCCTCTACACGATGGGGGAGGACGCCGCCCCGAAGCCGGACCCGGAGACGAAGGCGCTGCTGAAGGGCGACCCCTTCGCCGGACTCGGTTCCTACCAGGCGGTGATGGAGTTCGAGTGGTGGCGCCCGCTTCAAGTGGGCGACAGATGCCGGGTGTTGCAGACCCAGGTGGGCGTCCATCTCAAGCGCAGCAGCTTCGGCGGGCGCACGGCACACGTCGTCCGCGACTACCTCTACGCCAACGGGCGGGGCGAGATGCACGCCCTGCGGCGGGGCACCTGGATCAACGCCGAACGGCACACGTCGAAGAAGCGCGCCAAGGAACACCTGGCGCAGGAGCCCTACACTGCCGACCAACTCGCCGAGATAGACGCCGCCTACGCGGCCGAGACCCGGCGCGGCGCCGAACCCCGCTTCTGGGAGGACGTCGAGATCGGCGACGAACTCCAGCCCCGCGTGAAGGGGCCGCTCACCACCACGGACGTGGTCGTCTGGCATCTGGGCTGGGGTATGCAGCTCACCCCGCCGGGGGCCTTCGGGATCGCCGCGCGTGTCCGGCGCAAGGTGCCGGGACTGTATCCGCCGAACCCGTTGAACATCCCGGACACCGTGCAGCGGCTGCACTGGGAACCCGAGCGGGCGAAGGAACTCGGGCTGCCGAACTCGTACGACTACGGCGGGATGCGTGAGACCTGGCTGTGCCATCTGCTCACCGACTGGATCGGCGACGACGGCTGGCTGTGGAAACTGCGCTGCGAGCACCGCAAGTTCAACTATCTCGGCGACACCACCTGGGCACGCGGCACGGTCGTAGACAAACGGCGGGTGGACGGGCGGGCCGAGGTGCACATCGAGGTGCGGTGCGAGAACCAGCGCGGTGAGGTGACCACGCCCGGAACGGCCGTCGTCCTGCTGCCGACCCGCGATCGTGCGGTCGACCTCCCGGCACCGCCGGCCGAGGACCTGGACGGCATGGTCGCCCATGAACTGGCCCAATTCGCCGTGACCGGCGATCAGTTGAACGATTCGCGGAGGTAGACGTGTCCGACGAGGTGCTGGTGGAGCGCCGAGGCGCGGTCCAGGTCATCACGATCAACCGCCCGGCGGTGAAGAACGCGCTGGACGCCGGGGTGGCCGCCGGAGTGGCGGCAGCGGTGGACGAGCTCGACGAGTCGGACGAGTTGAGGGCGGGCGTCCTCACGGGAGCCGGCGGCACGTTCTCGGCCGGAATGGACCTCAAGGCGTGGCTGCGCGGCGAGTCGCCCGCGATCGAGGGCCGCGGACTGTGCGGGATCACCCTGACACCCCCGCTCAAACCGCTGGTCGCCGCGGTCGAGGGCTGGGCTCTGGCCGGCGGCTTCGAACTCCTGCTGGCCTGTGACCTGGTGGTCGCTTCTCGCACGGCACGGCTCGGCGTCCCCGAGGTGCGACGGTCCCTGGTCGCCCGCGCCGGCGCGGCCCTCCACCTCCCGCGCCGCATCCCGTACGCCGTCGCGCTGGAACTGCTGCTCACCGGCGAACCGATCAGCGCGGTACGGGCGGCCGAGGTCGGCCTCGTCAACCGGCTCACCGACGAGGGCGGCGCCCTCGACGGCGCACTCGCACTCGCCTCGACCATCGCGTCGAACGGTCCCCTCGCCGTCGCGGCCACCAAGGAGATCGCGAGCCACGCCCCGGACTGGACGCTGGAGGAGGGGTGGGCGCGACAGTTCGAGATCGCCGCTCCCGTCTTCCGGTCGGAGGACGCCCGTGAAGGGGCCGCCGCGTTCGCGGAGAAGCGGGAGGCGGTCTGGAAGGGCCGCTGACACCGGCGTACTCGGTACGAAATCAAGTGCTCGGAATTGAGTATCCGTAATCGTGCGCAAATTGAACTGGGCTGGGAGGGTGACCATGACGACGGGACCTCTCGTCGGCTGCCGGGTCGTCGAACTCGGTGGCATCGGACCGGGGCCGTTCGCCGGGATGCTGCTCGCCGACCTCGGGGCGGAGGTCGTCAGGGTGGACCGGCCCGGTCGGGCGGACGAACCGGACGCGGGTGGACCGGCGGACGTACTCAACCGGGGGAAACGGTCGGTCGTACTCGACCTGAAGCACCCGGCCGGAGCCGCCGCGCTCCTCCAACTCGTCGAGCGGGCCGACGTGTTGACCGAGGGATTCCGCCCCGGTGTCACCGAACGGCTGGGCATCGGGCCGCACGACTGCCTGGCCCGCAACGCCCGCCTGGTCTACGGCCGGATGACCGGCTGGGGCCAGGACGGTCCGCTGGCCGCCGCCGCCGGACACGACATCACCTACATCGCGCTGACGGGCGCTCTGGGCGCGATCGGGGAGGAGGGCGGCCCGCCGCGCATCCCGCTCAACCTCGTCGGCGACTTCGGGGGTGGCGGCTGCTATCTCGTGATCGGCATCCTGGCCGCCCTGCACGCCGCCGCGCGCACAGGCAGGGGCCAGGTCGTGGACGCAGCCATCGTCGACGGCACCGCCCACCTCCTCGCCAGCACCTTCGGCAAGCTCGGGCGGGGCGAGTGGAACGACGAGCGCGGGGTCAACCGCTTCGACGGAGGCTGGCCCTTCTACTCCGTGTACGAGACCCGGGACGGCCGCCATGTGGCGGTCGGCGCGCTGGAGCGCAAGTTCTACCGGCGCCTGGTCGAGCTGCTCGACCTGGGCGTCGACCCGGACCGGCAGCACGACCGCTCGACCTGGCCGCAGCTGCGGCAACTGCTGGAGAAACGGTTCGCGGAGCGCACCCGCGACGAGTGGGCGGCCCTGTTCGAGGGCACCGACGCGTGCGTGGCCCCCGTCCTGAGCCTCACCGAGGCGGCAGCCCACCCCCACCTGGCCGCCCGCTCCACCCTGACCGCACCGGACGGTGTCGTCCAGCCGGCCGCCGCACCACGCTTCTCGGACACCCCGACCTGCCCCGCGACCACAGCGCCTGCGGTCGGCGCGGACACCCGCGCCGTGTTCAGGGACTGGCAGGTCGACGGCATCGAAGCGCTGCTGGACAGCGGTGCCGCAGCGCAACTCCCGACCGACTGAAAGGATTTCCCATGCGAGACGCCGTCATCGTCGACGCCGTGCGCGCCCCGATCGGCAAGCGCAACGGCTCGCTGGCCTCGGTGCACGCGGCCGATCTGTCGGCCGAGGTGCTCAAGGCCCTCGTCCGGCGCACCGGCATCGACCCCGGCACGGTGGACGACGTGGTCTGGGGCTGTGTCACCCAGATCGGCGACCAGTCCAGCAACGTCGGCCGGTTCGCCGTACTCGCCGCGGGCTGGCCCGAACACGTCCCGGCCGTCACCGTCAACCGGGCCTGCGGCTCCAGCCAGCAGGCGGTCGACCAGGCCGCGCACGCCGTGATGTCGGGCCAGTACGACCTGGTGGTGGCGGGCGGTGTCGAGACCATGAGCCGGGTGCCGCTCGGCTCGCACCGGACCACTGGACAGCCGTACGGACCCGCCGCCATCGCCCGCTATGACGGCTTCGAGTTCAGCCAGGGCGTCGGAGCCGAACTCATCGCGGAACGCTGGAAGTTGAGCCGTCACCGGCTCGACGAGTTCGCCTCCGACTCGCACGCCAAGGCAGCCGCCGCGATCGACTCGGGCGTCTTCGACGACCACGTCGTGCCGATCGAGGTGGACGGCACCAAGTTCACCGTCGATGAGGGGCTGCGGCGGGGCACGACCCCCGACACGCTGGCCAGGCTCAAGCCGTCGTTCAGGGAGGACGGCGTGATCCACGCCGGAAACTCCTCCCAGATCTCCGACGGCGCCGCCGCCCTGCTCATCACCACCCCGGAACGCGCCCGCGACCTAGGCCTCACCCCGATCGCCCGCTACCACACGGGAGCGGTGAGCGGCGCGGACCCGATCACCATGCTCCTGGGCCCGATCCCCGCGACCGAAAAGGTGCTGCGCCGCTCCGGGCTGTCCATCGAGGACATGGGCGTGTACGAGGTGAATGAGGCGTTCGCCCCGGTCCCGTTGGCCTGGCTGGCCGAGACGGGCGCCGACCCCGAACGCCTCAACCCCCTGGGCGGCGCGATCGGCGTAGGCCATCCGTTGGGCGGCTCGGGCGCCATCCTGATGACACGGCTGCTGGCGAGGATGCGCCAACAGGGCCTGAGGTACGGCCTCCAGACAATGTGCGAGGGCGGCGGCACGGCAAACGCGACGATCATCGAGCTGCTCTGATCCAGAAGGGGGTGCCCTGCTGCTGTCAGGGGCGCGGGGCTGTGACATTTACGGCTCCGCCGCGGGGCGCGACAAGCCACGACGGCGCAGCAGACGAAAAAACAACACATCGCGCCCCTTCTCGCGGAGCGCCTAGCGAGGCAACCCAAGCCCTCGCTCAGCAACCTGCGTACGCAAAACCTCGTTGGCCCCACCAGCAATGGTGTACGCCCGCGAGTACAGATGCGCGTCCTGCCACCACCCACCCGCCACAACTCCCGCGTCGCCCTCGACGAGCAACCCGTCAGTCCCTTGCAGCCGCAGCCCGAACTCGGCCAGATCATGGTTGAGTTCACTGAAGAAGATCTTGCCCAGCAGGGCGTCCCCCACCCCCTCCGTACCGTGCAGCATCCGCGACTGCGCCAGCGAGATCATCGCCGCGTTCACCTGCACCCGAGCCGCCAGCTCCCCGATCGTCTGCCGGGTGGCGGAGTCCTCCAGCGCGGGCCGGCCGCCGACCGGCGTCTCCTCCGCGAGCCGCACCAGGTCGTCCAGTACGGCGGACAACTCGGCGCCGCGCGCGGCCACTCCGGAACGCTCACGCCCGAGGCTGCTCATCGCCACCCGCCAGCCGTCGTTCACCCGGCCGATGACGTTCGCGGCCGGAATCCGGACGCCGTCGAGGAAGACCTCGTTGAAGTCGGTGGTCCCGGTGATCTCGCGCAGCGGCCGGATGTCGACCCCCGGGCTGCGCATGTCCAGCGCGAACGCGGTGATGCCCTTGTGCTTGGGCGCGTCCCCGTCGGTGCGCGCCAACAGGTATCCCATGTCGGCATGTTGACCGTTGGTCGTCCACACCTTCTGACCGTCGACGACGAACACGGCGCCGTCGCCGTCGGCCCCGCCCTCCCGGCGCGCCCGGGTCCGCAGCGAGGCCAGATCACTCCCCGCCTCCGGTTCACTGAACAGCTGGCACCACACGTCCTCGCAAGCCCGGATGCGGGGCAGGAAGCGAGCACGCTGCTCGTCGGTGCCGAAGTCGAGCAGGGCACCCGAGGCCAGCGAGGCCGCACCGACGGGCGGCCAGGTGCGGGCGCGGGCGATCTCCTCGGCGACGACGAACGGTTCGAGGGGGTGGGAGTCGGGCCGGCCGCCGTACTCGGTGGGCCAGTCGACGCCGAGGAAGCCCGCCCCGTACAGCTTCGCGGTCCACTCCCGGATTTCCGGCATCAGTTCCGGCTCCGGGGCGCGCACACCGGAGTGGGTCTTGACGCCGGGCGCGTGCTCGGCGACGAAGGCCCGCACCTTCCTCCGGAACGCCTCGAGTTCGGGGGTGGACTCCAGTCGCATCGCTGCCGGCTCCTCAACGTCGTCGTCATGCGCACGATCTCGAAATGAGGGTACTCTAACCGTGCTGAATGTCTCTCGCCAGAGACCTCCGGAGACCAGGAGCAGAACGGGAAACGCCGATCCGATCTCGGCGTCAGGCACCCGCCTCGCACGTCACCCGCGCCACCGACGAATAGACTGGGGATCCGCAATATCCCCGCTGAGGAGTTGGCCCCATGGCGACTGCCGTCGACCGCGAACCCGCCGACGGCGAGACCGGTGTCCCGGTCGGCAAACTGGCCGCACAGACCGCGCACCGCATCGAGGCGACCGTGATCCGCCAGGGCTGGCCCGTCGGCGAGTCCCTGGGCTCCGAGGTGGACCTGCGGGAGCGGCTGGGTGTGAGCCGTGCGGTGCTGCGCGAGGCGGTACGGCTGGTCGAGCACCATCAGGTCGCCCGGATGCGGCGCGGCCCGAACGGCGGCCTGATCGTCTGCGCCCCCGACGCGGGACCGGCGACCCGGGCCATGGTGATCTACCTCGAGTACGTCGGCACCAGTGTCACCGACCTGCTCCAGGCCCGCCGGCTCCTCGAACCGATCGCCGCGGGCCTCGCCGCGGACCGCATCACCGAAGAGGGCATCGCCACCCTCCGAGCCACGCTCGAAGCCGAACTCGCCCACTGGGACGATCCGTCGGTCCATTCGCAGGACCCCCTGCACCCGGTGCTCGGGCAACTGTCGGGAAACCCGGTGCTGCACCTGTTCGTCGACGTGCTCACCCGCCTCACCGCCCGGTACGCGCACACCTCCCGCCGGGTCACCAAGGCCGAGATGCATGCGGCGAAGGAGACCTCGCACCGGGCCCACCGCGCGGTCGTAGAGGCCGTGATCGCCGACGACGGCGCCCGCGCGCAGTCCGAACTCACCGCCCACCTGGAGTCGGTCGCCGCCTGGATCGAGAAGCACCGGGTGCATCGCGGCCAGCGGATCTCCGGGAACGTGATCGAGCCGGAACTCGTCGAGGGCCTGCGGGCCAAGCTCGCCGAAGTGGTGGCCGCCCGGATCCACGACGACATCGCGGCGCGGGGCTGGCAGATCGGCATGGTGCTCGGCTCGGAGGCCGATCTGCTGGCCCGCTACGGCATCAGCCGGGCCGTGCTGCGGGAGGCCGTGCGGCTCCTGGAGTACCACTCGGTCGCGCGGATGCGCCGGGGCCCCGGCGGCGGACTGGTCGTCACCGCGCCGGAACCGCAGGCCAGCATCGACACGATGGCCCTCTTCCTCGAATACCAGGGCGTCACGGCCGAGGACCTGCGGATCGTCCGCAACGCCATCGAACTCGGCATCATCGCCAGAGTGACCGCCCGGCACGCCAGGGGCGACACCGAGGTCGTCGAACGCCTCACGAAGGCCGTCCGCTGGCCCACCGAGGGCCCGGCCGACGAACTCCGCAAGGCCGACCTGTTCCACTCCGAACTCGCCGCCCTGGCCGACAATCCGGTGCTGTCGCTCTTCCTCTCCATCATCACCGAACTGTTCCGCCGGCACGCCTCCGGCCACGACCGCCCGCTGCCCGGCGACACGGCCGCCGAGGAGGTCCAGCACGTGCACCAGCGCATCCTCGACGCCATCGTGCAGGGCGACGCGGGGGTCGCCCGCCACCGGATGGGGCGGCATTTGGATGCACTCATTCCCTGGTGGCACTGACAAGGTGCAGTCATGCATGGCTGTGTACTGCCACTTTCCGGATCACTCTGGACCGAGGGAGGCAATTACGTATACTGAATAGGGTCCACTGGAGGAGCTGTGATGCGCCGGACCCTGTTCGAACAGGATCATGAGGACTTCCGTCTCCTGGTCCGCGACTTCATCGCCCGCGACGTGCTCCCGGTGTACGAGGACTGGCGCCGCGCCGCACTCGTCCCCCGTGAGTTGTTCACCGCACTAGGCAAGCTCGGCATCATCGGTACGGCGATCCCCGAGGAGTACGGCGGAGGCGGCTCGGACGACTACCGTTTCAACGTCGTCATCCAGGAGGAGTGCGCCCGTGCCGGCGTGACACTGGGCGGCCTGCGCACCCATCTCGACGTGGTCGTCCCGTACTTCACGGGGCTGGCCAACGCCGAGCAGCGGGCCCGCTGGTTCCCCGGGCTGGCCTCGGGCGAGCTGTACACCGCGGTCGCGATGAGCGAACCCGGCACCGGCTCGGACCTGGCCGGCGTCGTGACGAAAGCTGTCCGCGACGGTGACCACTACGTCCTCAACGGGGCGAAGACGTTCATCACCGGCGGCCACCACGCCGACCTGGTGATCGTTGTGGCCCGCACCGCCACCGATCCGGACAACCGGCGTGCCGGGCTGTCCCTGCTGGTGGTGGAGAAGGGAATGACCGGGTTCGAGGTCGGGCGCAAGCTGGAGAAGATCGGCCTCCAGGTCCAGGACACCGTGGAGCTGTCCTTCGCCGACGTCCGCGTCCCCGCCGCCAACCTGCTCGGTGAGGAAGGCGCGGCCTTCTCCCTCCTCGGCCGCAACCTGGCCCAGGAGCGGCTGGCCATCGCGGTCGGCGCCGTCGCCCAGGCCCGCGCCGCGATCGACCTGACCGTCACCTACGTACGCGACCGGACCGTCTTCGGGAAACCGGTCGCCCACTTCCAGAACACGAAGTTCGAACTCGCCGCCCTGGACACCGAGGTGACGGCCGCACAGGCTTTGCTGGACGCGGCGATCACGGCGCTCGTCGCAGGCGACCTGAGCCCCGTCGACGCGGCCAGGACCAAGCTGTTCTGCACCGAGACGCAGGGCCGAGTCGTCGACCGCTGCCTCCAACTGCACGGCGGCTACGGCTACATCCTCGAATCACCGATCGCGCGACTGTACGCGGACGCCAGGGTGACCCGTATCTACGGCGGCACCAGCGAGGTCCTGAAGACCATCATCAGTAAATCCCTGGGACTGTGACCCCGTCCCACCCAACCCCATGCACTGCCATGCAATCCCATTCAAGAAGTGCCCCGTGAGGAGTGGGAAATGAACATCGACGGTTCATCGGCGCTGGTCACCGGAGGTGCCTCCGGCCTCGGCCTGGCCACCGCCCGCCGGATCATCGAGCGTGGCGGCCAGGTCGTTCTCGCCGACATCTCCGAGGAGCAGGGCGTCAAGGCGGTCGCTGACCTCGGTGACGCCGCCCGCTTCGTCCGCGCCGACGTCACCGACGAGGCCGCGGTCGCCGCCGCCCTCGACACCGCCGCCGAACTCGGCCCGCTGCGCTTCGTCGTGCACTGCGCGGGCCGTGGCGGCGACCGCACCCGGATCATCGACCGCGACCGAAACCCCGGCGAACTCGACACGTTCGCCGAGGTCGTACGGGTCAACCTGATCGGCACCTACAACGTGCTGCGGCTGGCCGCCGCCCGGCTCGCCGCCAACGACATCGTCGACGGCGACCGCGGCGCGGTGGTCCTGACCGCGTCGGTCGCCGCGTTCGACGGCCAGATCGGCCAGACCTCCTACACCGCCGCCAAGGCGGGCGTGCACGGCATCACCCTGCTCGCCGCCCGTGATCTGGCCAGCTGGCAGATCCGGGTGAACACCATCGCGCCGGGCGTCATGGACACCCCCATGCTCGGCCGGCTCCGCGAGGACATCCGCGACGGACTCGCCGCGTCCGTCCCGCACCCCAAGCGGCTCGGTACCCCGGACGACTACGCCCGCCTGGCCATCGAGATGCTGGAGAACCCGTACCTCAACGGCCAGACCGTCCGCCTCGACGGCGCCATCCGCATGGCCCCGAGGTGACCTCGCCGGCCCAAGCGGTGCTCACCGACAAGGAGTTCAGAGCCCGCCTCCGAACCTTCCTGGCGGACCGTCACCCCGGCCGCCGCCCCAAGGACCCCGCCGAGCGACTCCCGTGGCAGAAGGCATGGCTGGCCACCCTGTTCGACGCCGGATACGCCGGTCCGAGCTGGCCGCGCGAACACGGCGGCATGGAGCTGGACTTCGCCCAACAGGTGATCTACCAAGAGGAGTACGCGAAAGCCCGGGTGCCAGGACCTCTCGGCACCGGGCTCGGCATCGCGGCGCCGACCCTCATCAAGTACGGCACCCCCGAACAGAAGGAGCGCTTCCTGCGCCCCATGCTGCGCGGCGACTCCGTCTGGGCGCAGGGCTATTCGGAACCGGAGGCAGGCTCGGACCTGCCCGCGCTGCGGACGACCGCCCGGCGGGAAGGCGGCGGACCGGACGACTCGGGTGCCGTGTACCTCGTCAACGGGCAGAAGGTCTGGAACAGTTCGGCCGACATCGCCGACATCCTCTTCACCCTGGTCCGCACGGGACCGCCCGACTCCCGCCAGGACGGCATCAGTTATCTGCTGATCGACGCCCGCGCCCCGGGAGTGAGCGTGCGCCCGCTGCGGGACCTGACCGGCGACGCGCACTTCTGCGAGATCTTCTTCGACGACGTACGGGTGCCGGTGGCTGACCGGATCGGCCCGGAGAACGGCGGCTGGCCCCTCGTACGGACCAGCCTCGGCCATGAACGCGCGGCCGGCGCGATGAACCAGGCGGCGCTGTACCGGCGCGTCCTCGACGAACTGATCGAGCTGGCGCGCGAGCGCGGCGCGACATCGGACCCCCTGGTGCGCGACCGCCTCGCGGACTTCGAGATCCGGGTGCGGATCATGCGCCTGACCGGGATGCGGACCATCGCCGACATCATGACGAAGGGCGAGCCCGGGCCCGCGTCCTCGACGTCACGGCTCTTCATCGTGACCTTCGAACAGGAACTGCACGAGTTCGCCGTGGAGTTGCTGGGCGCCTACGGCATCCTCGGGCGCCGTGATCCGCACGCCGTCCAGCGTGGGCGCTGGGTGTGGGGCTTCCTGCGCACCCGGGCCTCGTCCATCGGGGCGGGCACCGCCGAGATCCAGCGCAACACCATCGCCGAACAGGTACTGGGCCTGCCCCGGGACCCGGCGATGCCCACTGCGCCCCCTGCGGAGAGGACACGATGATGAGAGCCGCATGCTGTACGGAGTACGGGCCCCCTGGCGGCCTGAGTGTCGTCGAACTCGGTGACCTCGAACCCGGCCCGGGGGAGGTGCTGGTGCGGGTGCACGCCGCTGCCGTCAACTTCCCCGACGTACTGCTCGTGGCGGACCGCTACCAGGTCCCCGCGCCCCTGCCGTTCACGCCGGGCAGCGAGTTCGCCGGCGTCGTGGCCGCGCTGGGGCCCGGGGTGTCCGGACCTCCGGTGGGGTCACCCGTGGCCGGGGCGGTGCTGACCGGCGCCTTCGCCGAGCAGGTCGTGGTGCCCGTGTCCGGTCTGCGTCCGGTCCCGGAGGGGCTCGACATGGTCCACGCCGCCGCGTTCCACGTGACGTACGCGACCGCCTACCACGCCCTGACCACCGTCGGGCGGGGCGAGGCGGGGGAGTGGGCGACCGTGCTCGGTGCCGCGGGTGGGGTCGGCTCGGCGGCCGTCGACGTCGGGACCAGGCTCGGGATGCGAGTGGTCGCGGCGGCGTCGAGTCAGGAGCGGCTGGCGGTCGCACGCAAACTCGGGGCGGTGGCGGGCGTGGACTACGTCCGCGAGGACCTGAAGACCCGGATCCGTGAACTGACCGACGGCGAGGGCGCCCACCTCGTCGTCGACCCGGTGGGCGGCGACCACGCGGAGGCCGCCCTGCGAGCACTGCGGCGGGGCGGCCGGTTCGTCACCGTGGGCTACGCCGACGGGAAGATCCCACGGATCCCGCTGAACCTGGTCCTGCTCAAGGACGCGGTCGTACGGGGCTTCGAGATCCGCATGCTGCGCCAGTACGCCCCGGACGCGGTTGCCGCCGGCGACCGGGCGCTCGCCGGGATGGTCCGCGACGGGATGCGCCCGCTCGTCTCCCGCGTCCACCCCCTCGCCGACGTGGCCGCCGCCCTGACCGACGTCGCGGAACGCCGGACCACCGGGAAGGTGGTCATCGACATGACGGGCGGAGGCGCGGCATGAACCCCGTTTGAGTGAAACCCGCTCAGAAGTTGGGCAGTTGGGGGCGCCGCTTGACGTATCCGGCCGCGTCGACGCGCATCTGCATGCCGGTGACGTAGCGGGACTCGTCCGAGACCAGGAAGAGCACGGTGTCGGCGATGTCCTCGGGCTCGACGTAGGGGATGCCGAAGCCGGTCGTCGCGGGGAAGCTGGGCAGCGCGTCCTCGCGGGTCGGGTTCTCCAGGTCGGGCCGGAACGACCGGTACATGAGGTCGCTGTTGAGCATGTCCGTGTTGACGTTCGTCGGGTGCAGCGCGTTCACGCGGATCCGCCGGGATGCGAGCACCGTCGCCAAGTCGTGGACGAACGCGGCAACTTGGCGCTTGGCGAAGGAGTAGCCCAGCCCGCCGGGGCCGTTGGCCGGGTTGTCCGTGGTCGCCGGGATCAGCCCGGCGATGGACCCGGTGGCCACGATCGAGGCGCCGTCGGGCAGATGGGGGAGCGCCGCGTCGACGGCGTGCACCACCCCGTTGAAGTCGACGGTGACGGCGTCCAGGAAGGCCTGGGCGGTCTGACCGGGGCCCAGCGGGCAGATCCCTGCCTGGGCGACGACCGCGTCGAGCCGCCCGAGTTCGGCCACTCCCTCGGCCACGGCAGCCTTGAGAGCCGTCGGTTCGCGCACATCGGCCTTGCGGGCGACGATGCGCCGCCCGAGCTTCTCGACCTGACGCACCGTCTCGTCCAGGTCGGCGTCGGTGGCCAGCGCGTAGCCGTTGGTGGCGATGTCCTCGCAGAGGTCCACCGCGATGATGTCGGCGCCCTCCGCGGCGAGCCGGATCGCCTGGGCCCGGCCCTGGCCGCGTGCCGCCCCCGTGATGAAGACGACCTTGTCCTGCACTCGACCCATGGGGTCTCCTTCCATCGAATAAAAGAGTAGCCTGAATCTCCATGGAGGGATCTGGCTCACATCCATGATCCGTGAGAAGTAAGGGGTTTCATCTTTTTCTTCCACTGAGTGAGACCCGATCAGTACACGCAATGTGCCGATGCTGGAGAGTCTCCGAGACCGAGGGAGCGCAAGGATGCCGTTGCAGCCATGGATGAAGTTGCTGTCGACCGACGACCACCTGATCGAGCCCCCACGGCTGTGGTCCGACCGACTGCCCGCGAAGTACCGGGAGGCGGGCCCCCGGAGCGTCGAGCAGCCACGCGGAGCGGGTCAGGCCCCCGCCGAGGTGTGGGTCTACGAGGACCGGATCTACCCCTACATCGGCCTCAACGCGGTGGCGGGCAAGAATCCCGAGGAGTTCGGCCTCGAACCGACGCGCTACGACGAGATGATCCCGGGCTGCTACGACCCGAAGGCCCGCCTGCGCGACATGGACCTCGACGGGGTCTGGGGGGCGTTGTCCTTCCCGTCCTTCCCGGGGTTCTCGGGCCATGTCTTCATGGAGGGCAGGGACCGTCGGCTCGCGCTGCTGTGCGTCCAGGCGTGGAACGACTTCGTCCTCGACGAGTGGTGCGCCACCGCGCCCGGCCGGCTCATCCCCCTGGTGATCCTGCCGTTGTGGGACGTCGAGGCCTGCGTCGCCGAGATCCACCGGACCGCCGCCAAGGGCGCCAAGGCGATCTCCTTCCCGGAGAACCCGGCCCCGCGCGGCCTGCCTTCCTTCCACACCGACCACTGGGACCCGGTGTTCTCGGCGGCCGAGGAGACCGACATGCCCCTGTGCCTGCACTTCGGCACCTCGGGCAAGGCGCCGAAAACGGCCGACGAGGCGCCGTTCGCGGTGACGATCGCCCTGTTCGGCACCAACGCCATGTACGCCACCGCCGACCTGCTCTTCTCCCCGGTGCTCCACAAGCACCCCAAGCTGAAGATCGGGCTGTCCGAGGGTGGCATCGGCTGGATCCCGTACCTGCTGGAACGCAGTGACGGTACCTGGGAGCGGCACCGCTTCTACCAGAACGTCAACCAGACCGTGCGGCCCTCGGAGCTGTTCCACAAGCACTTCCACGGCTGCTTCATCGACGACCGCTTCGGCGTCGAGGTACGCCACCACGTCGGCGTCGACAAGATCACCTGGGAGTGCGACTACCCCCACTCCGACTCGTACTGGCCGGGGAGCCGCGCCTACGCCGCCGAGGTCCTCGTCGACGTACCGGACGACGAGGTGCACAAGATCGTGGAGCTGAACGCCCGCCGCCTCTACAACCTCCCCGCATGAGCAGGCGGCCGGAGTCCGAGCGGTCCGACTGGACCGACCTGGACCTGCTCACCCGCGAGGAGGCCCACGGCAGGCTCCTCACGGAGATCGCCGAGACGGACGTACGCCTGGCCGAACTCGGCGCGGACGACGAGGCCGAGGCCGAACGCGAACTCCTCCAGAGGCGGCTGCGCGCACTGCGCGAGGCCGCTGAGGATCTGACGAACCCGACGAACTTTACGAACTCCACGAACCTGACCGACCACTCGAAGAACTGAGGTTGCCATGGGGCGAGTTGAGGACAAGGTCGCGCTCATCACGGGTGCGGCGCGCGGCCAGGGCCGCTCCCACGCCGTACGGCTGGCCGAGGAGGGCGCGGACGTCGTCATCACCGACGTCTGCCACGACATCAGCGACGCGCTGCCCTACTCGCTCGCGTCGAAGGAACAGCTGGAGGAGACCGCCGAGTTGGTGCGGGCGACGGGCCGGCGATGCGTCGCCGTCCAGGCCGACGTCCGCTCGATCACCGAGATGCGGGCCGCCGTCGACGCCGCGCACGAGGAGTTCGGGCGTCTCGACGTGGTCGTCGCCAACGCCGGTGTCATGAGTTCGGGTTCCGCCTGGCAGCTGTCCGAGGAGGCCTGGGACGTCGTCGTCGATGTCAACCTCAAGGGCGCCTGGAACACGGCACGGGCGGCGCTCCCGGGGATGATCGAAGCGGGCAACGGCGGCTCGATCATCATGATCAGCTCGGCGGCCGGAATCCGCGGTCATGTGCCGTACGCCCACTACGTGGCCGCCAAGCACGGCGTGGTCGGCCTGATGAAGGCCCTGTCCAACGAACTCGGCACGCACCGCATCCGGGTGAACACGGTCCACCCCACCGGCGTCAGCGACACGGGCATCACCGTCGGCGTACCGATCGATGAACTCGCCGCCCGGGAACCGATGTTCGCCCTCGCCGCGATGAACACCCACGCTCCGTACGTCGAGCCCCGGGACGTGTCGAACGCGGTCCTGTTCCTCGCCTCGGAAGAGGCGAGATACGTCACCGGCCTGCAGTTCACCGTCGACGCGGGGTCGACCAACAAGCCGTAGAACAGGAGTGGTTCGTGAAGGTCACCATCGACAAGGCGTCCTGCTCGGGCCACGCCCGGTGCGCGGCGGCGGCACCCGGACTCTTCCGCCTCGACGACGACGGCTACGTACTGCCCGTCGACGGAGAGGTCCCGGAAGGTCTCGAAACGGCAGCCCACGACGGTGAACGGGCCTGCCCGGAACGGGCGATCACTGTCGAATGACATCCCGCACGACAACTGGGCCCCACGACAACCGAGCCCCAGGGTTTCCGGTGCACCGGAAACCCTGGGGCTCGGTCATGTCCAAGCGGTCCGCTCAGCCGCCCGGCATCGGCGGCGGTGTGAAGTGGTGGCCCCAGAACGCGCCGTCGGTGATCTCGTAGACGGGTACCGGCTCGGGCACCTTCAGGCCGTTCCAGCCGAACTCGACGGCGTAGTTCTCCGGTGACCAGACGTAGAACGACACCATGTGGTCGTTGGTGTGCTTGCCCAGCGAGTGCATCATCGGGACCTCGTACTTCCCGGCCCGGTCAAGCGCGCGCCCCACGTCGTCCAGCGTCGCGCCCTCGACCATGAAGTGCAGCAGCCGCCCCGGACCGGGCATCGGCGTCACTCCGAGGGTGTGGTGACGGGGGTTGCAGCCCATGAACCAGGTCGTGCCGCCCGGTGAGCGCATGGTGTTCCGCTCGATGAAGCCCAGCACGTTGACGTAGAACTCGAACGTGCCCCGGGCGTCCTCGGCGGAGATGATGGCGTGCCCGAAGCCCATGTCGCCGGTGACGAACTCCGACACCAGCGGGGTCTGCACCGGCACATGGTCGAGAGTCGTGCCGTAGAACAGCTCGACCGGGTTGCCACCCGGGTCGTTGAACTTGACGAAGCCCGTGACCTTCCGCGCCGCGGCCTCGACCTCGGTGCCGGCCGTCACCTTGATGCCGGCCTTCTCGACATCCGCGACCAGCCCCGCCAGCTCCCGCTCGTCGAGAACCTCGAAGCCCAGCGCCGTCATCCCGGGCTGGGCCCCCGGAGAGACCACGATGCGGGCCGGATAGTCGTCCATCCGGAAGTGGAGGGACTCGGGATCACCGCCCTCGACTGGCATCAGGCCGAGGAAGTCGCCCCCGAAGGCCTTCCACTTGTCGATGTCGTTGGACTCCAGACGCAGGTACCCGAGTGAGCGAACACCCATCAGGTCCTCCCCTCGCATTGATCAGGTCCGGGCGGCCCGAGGGCCCCCGGCATCGCTACGTCCACGACGCTAGACAGCCCGCGCCACCCACCGCCGGGACCGTCCCACTGATCGGGAGCCCACCCACGGGCGCAGACTGCCCGGTGGCACGGTGCTGCCATGACACTCACCTCCCTGACGTACGAGAACACCCTGCGCGAACTCCCCACCGACGAGGGCGTGTTGCGCTACCACGAGGCGGGCGACGGACCGCCGCTGCTCCTGCTGCACGGGTCGGGACCCGGGGTGACCGGCTGGCGCAACTACCGGGGCAACCTCCCCGTGTTCGCCCAGCACTTCCGCACCCTCGCCCTGGAGTTCCCCGGCTTCGGCGTGAGCGACCCGACCGACGAGAACCCGATGGCTGCGGCCCCGAAGGCCGTACTGCGCTTCCTCGAAGGCCTCGGGCTCGACCAGGTGGACGTCGTCGGCAACTCCATGGGCGGATACGTGGCCGTGGGCCTCGCGGTCGCCCACAAGGACCTGTTCCGCAGGGTCGTGACCATCGGGGGAGTGGGCCGCAACATCCTCTCGCCGGCGCCCAGCGAAGGGCTCAACCTGCTGGTGGAGTTCACCGAGAACCCCACCCGCGAGAACCTCGTGCAGTGGCTGCGGTCGATGGTCCACAACCCCGCCCTCCTCACCGACGAACTGATCGAGGAGCGCTGGGCGAGCGCCACCGACCCGGCGACGCTGGAGGCGTCCCGCCGGATCTACGGCCGGCAGGCGATGGCCGCGATGATGGCCGCCCAGGCCCACTCCGACCAGCCCATCTGGGCGGCGCTCCACAAGGTCACCGCACCCACGCTGCTGACCTGGGGCCGCGACGACCGGGTCACCCCGCTGGACAACGCGCTGCTGCCGATGCGCACCATCCCCAGGGCCGAGTTGCACGTCCTACCCGACTGCGGGCACTGGGCCATGATCGAGCAGAAGGCGGCCTGGGAGAGCGCGGTGCTGGCCTTCCTGACCCGCCCGGACGCCTCCTGAGCCTCCTGAGCGACGCGGCGGGGAGACTCGACGACATGCGACCTGGGGGGCCGACGACGTGGCGAGACCCGCAGAGGTACGGCAACCCGCCGCTCCCGTGTCGAGCCGCCAGGCCGCCCGCCAGGTACGCATCCTGCGCGCCGCCTCCGAACTCGGCGCCCGCGAGGGGCTCGCCCGGGTGCAGATGCAGGACGTGGCCAGGGAGGCCGGCGTCGCGATCGCCACGCTGTACCGCTACTTCCCGTCCAAGCCGTATCTGTTCCTGTCCGTCCTCGAATGGCACATCGAGCAGTTCCTCGGGTGCCGGGATGCCACTCCTCCCGCCGCCGACGGGAACGACCCGGCGACGGAGGTGGCGCGGACGCTCGTCACGCTGAGCGGGAAGCTGCTGGCCAGCCCCCTGCTGGCGGCGGCCGTGGCGTTGTCGTCGTTCACGGAGTACGCGAGCGTCGTCCCGACCCGGTTCGACATCGTCGAAAGGGCCCTGGGACAGCGCCTCCTGTACCTGCTCGGTTGCCGCGCGGATGCGGAGACCGCGCGCAGCAGGGTGCGGCTGCTCGTCTACAGCTGGTGGGGTCTGTTCGTGGCCATGCTGACCGAGGAGATCACCACCGAGCAGGCGGAGGCGGACCTGCACCTGGCCGCACGACTGATCGCCGCGCCCTGAACACGGACACGGACGCAGACGCAGACACGAGTACGAGTACGGACACGAAGGCGCGGCTGTGCCCGGGACACGACAGGTGGCCCGGGCACAGCCGCGTGGGGTGGTCAGTCCCTTGCGTCGGCGATGATGTCGAGCACCGCGAGGTAGGAGAAGGCGAGACTCGAACCGATCGGAGTCCCCGCACCCGGATACACGCGTCCGGACATCGCCGCCGCGGTGTTCCCGCTCGCGTAGAGCCCGTCGATCGCACTGCCGTCGGGCCGCAGCACCCGCGCGTTCTCGTCGGTCGTCAGGCCGCCCTTGGTGCCGATGTCGGCCGGGAGGATGGTCGCGACGTAGTACGGCGGGGTGTCCAGCGGCAGCAGCAGCGGGTTCGGCCAGTCGGGCGTGGGAGGCGCGGGGTAGTTGAGCACGGGCAGGGCGGGGAAGCCGAGCACATGGTGGGCGATCTGGTCCCAGGGCGACTCTCCGCGATGGAACCTCTCGTCGACCCCGGTGGGCGCGTAGCCGTTGAACTCCTCGATGGTCTCGCGCAGGGTGTCGAGCGGTACGTCGATCAGCTTCGCCACCTCCTCAAGGGAGTCGGCCCTCTTCAGCGCGCCCGACTCGAACCACTCGGGGCGCACCGGCTCGTCGGCCGGGCCGCCGAAGCTGTCCCGGTCGAGCTGGCGCTGGTCGATGATCCAGTGGGCGGGGATGTGCGAGACCCCTGTCGTCGTGTGCAGCCGGAGGATCTCGTGCCCGGCCTGGTCGTACGGGCGGGTCTCGTTCATGAAGCGCTCACCTGCGGCGTTGACCCAGATCCCGCCCCGCGTGCCCGTGTGGAAGGCGGGCAGCCCGTCCGGCCACACCAGGCCCGGCACGAGCCAGGCCTCGTCGAGCAGGTCGGTGGCGGCACCGACCGCCATGCCGGCCAGCAGGGCGTCGCCGGTGTTGCCCGGCGCGCCGTGTGACCACTCGCCGGTGAGCGGCGGCTGGTGCTTCCTGCGCAGTTCGGGGTCCCGCTCGAAGCCGCCGGCGGCGAGGATCACGCCCCGCGAGGCTCGGATCCGGACGGGCTCGCCGTCGCTGACGGCGTTCACGCCGACGACCCTGCCGTCCTCGACGATCAGACTCTCCAGCGCGGTGTCGAGCCGGAGCGTGCCGTTGCCGGTCTCCAGGAACGCGGCCAGCGCCCTGCCGATCAGCGCGCGGCCACCATTGAGCACGGGGCCCTGGTCGACGCCCCACCGCTCCATCGAGACGGGCTCGCGCACGAGCCGGGCGTGCTCGCCGAGTTCGGCCGCGGGAATCTCCGGCGGGAAGATGGTGTGCCCGGCGGGGGAGGCGCCGGGGGCGTCCGCGTAGTACTCCGGCACGGGCGCGTACACGAACGACCGGAACCACTCGTTCTGCTCCAGCTCGTCGATCAGCTGGGCGCCCGCCCGCAGGTAGGCGTCCTGACGCTTCTCCCGGGAACGGTCGTCGACGATGGTGCGCAGATACGTCCGGGAGCCCTCGACCCCGTCGTCGACGCCGGCCCGTCGCAGCGGTGCGGAGCCCGGGAACCAGAGCCCGGCACCGGAGTAGGCGGTGGTGCCGCCCACCCGGTCGGTCTTCTCGATGACGAGCGTGCGCAGGCCGCGCGAAGCAGCCACGTACGCCCCGACCAGACCTCCGCCGGACCCTACGACGACCACGTCGTAGACATCTTCGTTGATGCTCACGATGACCTCCTCATGAATGCCGACGTTCTTGGTGGGGGTGCGTGGGGGTGCGTGGGGGGACTGCGACCACAGGTGGGGGACGTCGGACGGAGGTGGTTGACAGCCTCGCGCCACCAGCCGTTCAGCAGTGCGCCGGACGACGGTAACGAGCCGCCGCCGCCCCGCTGTTCGGCCATCTCGCTCAGCGAGACGCCGCCCGGTCGACACCCCAGTCCCGCTCAGCGGAACGTCAGTGCCTGCCACGCGCCGGGGCCGCTCAGGCTGGAGAACCGGTACGAGCTGAGGATGCGAATGACAGACATTGGGGAACCGACGGCCGTCGCGCAGCGCGCGGCCGTCGTCGCCGAGGCGGCCGCGCGACTGGCCGGCGCGGCCCGGGACCACAAGCCGTGCGCACCCGTACGGGACCTGCTCGGCACGAGCGACATCGGCCTCGCCTACGCCGTTCAGCAACGCGTCATCGGCGACCGGATCACCGCCGGAGCTCGGGTCGTCGGCCGCAAGATCGGGCTCACGAACGAGTCCGTCCAGCGCCAAGTCGGCGTCGACCGGCCCGACTTCGGGGTCCTGCTGGACGACATGGACGTCTCCGGGCTCCCGGAGGTCCCCAGTGAGCGGCTGCTGCAGCCCAGGGTCGAGGCGGAGATCGCCTTCGTGCTCGCCGCCGACCTGGACGACGACGACCTCGACCTGGAACGGGTCCGCGCGGCGGTCGGACACGCCGTGGCCGCGCTGGAGATCGTGGACAGCCGGGTCGCCGACTGGGACATCGCGATCACGGACACGGTCGCCGACAACGCCTCCAGCGGCCTGTTCGTCCTCGGCGGCGAGCGAGTCGGCCTCAAGGAGTTCGAACCCCGGGACGTCACCATGCGGTTGTACGCCGACGGCGAGCTCGCGTCCGAGGGCACCGGAGCCGCCTGCCTCGGCGACCCCCTCGCCGCGCTGCTGTGGCTGGCGCGTACCGCCCGGGAGTTCGGCGACCCGCTGCGCGCCGGCCAGGTCGTGCTCTCGGGTGCCCTGGGCCCACTCGTCCCCACCCCGCCGGGCAGCACAGTACGGGCCGAGATGTCGGGCCTGGGCACGGTGACAGCGACCTTCTCCACCAAGGGACTTGAGGAAGACGGATGACGAAGACCAAGGTGGCCGTTATCGGCTCCGGCAACATCGGCACCGACCTGATGATCAAGGTGCTGCGCCTGTCCGACACCCTGGAGATGGCCGCGATGGTGGGCATCGACCCGGACTCGGACGGACTGGCGCGCGCCGCCCGTCTGAAGGTCCCCACCACGCACGAGGGCGTGGACGGACTGATCCGTATGGACGGCTTCGACGAGATCGGCATCGTCTTCGACGCCACGTCGGCGAAGGCCCACGTCGAGAACGCCAAGAAGCTCGCCCCGTACGGCAAACGCCTTGTCGACCTCACCCCTGCGGCCATCGGCCCGTTCGTGGTGCCACCGGTGAACCTGGACGAGCACCTCGCGAACGCCGATGCCGCCGACAACGCTGTCGACAACCTGAACATGGTCACCTGCGGCGGCCAGGCGACGATCCCGATCGTCCACGCGGTCAGCCGCGTCACTCCCGTGCCCTACGCCGAGATCGTCGCCTCGATCGCCTCGAAGTCGGCCGGGCCCGGCACCCGGGCCAACATCGACGAGTTCACCGAGACGACGTCCGGGGCGATCGAGAAGGTGGGCGGCGCCCGGCGCGGCAAGGCGATCATCGTGCTGAACCCGGCCGAACCGCCCCTGATCATGCGGGACACGGTGTACTGCCTGATCGGCGACGCCGACCATGAGGCGATCCGTACCTCCGTCGAGGAGATGGTCGCGGCGGTAGCCGAGTACGTGCCGGGCTACCGGCTCAAGCAGCAGGTCCAGTTCACGCCGGTCCCCGAGGGCGACCCGGTGCACACGCTCTTCACCGGCGACCCCTCCGAGGTGACCACGAAGGTTTCCGTGTTCCTCGAAGTGGAGGGCGCCGCCCACTACTTGCCCGCCTACGCCGGCAACCTCGACATCATGACCTCGGCCGCCCTGCGCGTCGCCGAGCGCATCGCCCAGCGATTCTCCTCCGACGCGACCAACGACGCGACCAACGAGGCGACCACCGAGGTGACCAAGTGACCGCCACCCCCAGGCTCTACGTCCAGGACGTCACCCTCCGGGACGGGATGCACGCCATCCGGCACCGGATCACCCCCGAGTTCGTCGCGAAGATCTCCAAGGCCCTCGACCAGGCGGGCGTGGACGCCATCGAGGTCGCCCACGGCGACGGTCTGGCCGGCGGCAGCCTCAACTACGGGCCGGGCAGCAACACCGACTGGGAGTGGATCGAGGCGGCGGCGGACGTGATCGAGCGCGCCACCCTCACCTCTCTCCTGCTGCCCGGTATCGGCACGATCGTCGAACTCAAGCGGGCCTACGCCCTCGGGGTCCGCTCGGTGCGCATCGCCACGCACTGCACGGAGGCGGACGTCGCCGCCCAGCACATCTCCACCGCCCGCGAACTCGGCATGGACGTCTCCGGGTTCCTGATGATGGCCCACATGGCGTCCCCGGAGGTCCTCGCCGGGCAGGCGAAGCTGATGGAGTCGTACGGCGCGCACTGCGTGTACGTCACCGACTCCGGCGGCCGGCTGACCATGGACGGGGTGCGCGACCGGATCCGTGCCTACCGGGACGTCCTCGATCCGGAGACCCAGATCGGCATCCACGCGCACGAGAACCTGTCCCTCTCGGTGGCCAACTCGGTGGTGGCCGTCGAGGAGGGGGTGGCCCGGGTCGACGCGTCGCTCGCCGGACAGGGCGCAGGCGCGGGCAACTGCCCGATCGAGCCGTTCATAGCCGTCGCCAACCTCCAGGGCTGGAAGCACGACTGCGACCTGTTCGCCCTCCAGGACGCCGCCGAGGACCTGGTCCGCCCGCTCCAGGACCGACCGGTGCGCGTGGATCGGGAGACCCTGACCCTCGGCTACGCCGGCGCCTACTCCAGTTTCCTGCGCCATGCCGAGGCGGCGGCGGAGCGCTACGGCCTCGACGCCCGCACGATCCTCCTGGAGGTCGGCAGGCGCGGGCTCGTCGGCGGCCAGGAGGACATGATCGTGGACATCGCCCTGGACCTCACCCGGAGCTGACGCCGGCCGTCGTACCGCTCCCCGGAAGCAGTCTTCCGGGGAGCGGTACTTTTTTGCGTCCCCGGATTATTAGACCGACCGCCCCAATTAGTCGGTGCACGACTCTTTCTCTACGGCCCATGGCATTGGTACCTTGACGCCGAAGCCGAACTAGAATTGATTTCAGTTTGAGCAGAGAGGCACCGACGATGACGTCTGCCCTTCGCCTGGACTCGCGACCCTCCGAGGTCGTCGGGCAGGTACTGCCTCCGTCGATGATGGAGCGCGTGACGCTGATCATGGACCTTTTCGAACGTCCGCAGACCCATCTGACGCTCGAGACGGTCTCGCGCCGGACCCATCTCCCGCGCTCCACCACCCACCGGATACTCGACCAGCTGGTCCGCCTGGACTGGCTGCGCCACACGGTGGCCGGATACACGCTGGGACAGCGGGCGCTCGGCCTGGGCGGCCGGGAGATCGGCCACAGCGCGCTGCGGTCGGCCGCCGCGCCCCACCTCCTCGACCTGGCCGTCCGTACCCGAATGGTCGTCCATCTGGCCGTGCTCGACGGGCCCGAGATCTACTACCTGGACAAGATCGGAGGCCGGGCGGCGGTCGACATCCCGTCGAAGGTCGGGGGCCGCGCGGTCGCCCACTGCACCGGCCTCGGCAAGGCCATGCTCGCCTGGCTGAGCCCCGAGGAGATCGACACGCGGTACGCACAGCTGATCGAGCGCCGCACCGACCACAGCATCGGTCACCTCGACCACCTGCACAGCGAACTCCGAACAGTGCGCCGCCGCAACGGCCTGGCAATCGACCGCGGAGAGTGTTTCCCCGACCTCGGCTGCGTAGGCCTCGCCCTCCGCGGCCCCGAAGGCCCGATCGCCGCGATCTCGGTCGTCGGCGACGGCAGCTCCTCCCTGGAACTGGTGGCCCCGTTGGTGGTGAACGCGGTAAAGGCGGTCTCCGAGGACCACTTCGGAATCGGCTGAGCAGAACGCGCCCCCGATAGGGGCGCGGGGCTGTATCGATTTGCGGCTCCGCCGCGTGGGCGCGACAAGTCCCCACAGACCCGCACCCAACGAACAACCCCGTTGGCAGGTTCACCGCAGGCCGCCAAGGCCACCCGCACCCCCCGGTCCGCCCACTCCATAGCCGGCGACTTGGTGAGCGTCTCGACCCCACCCTTGCCGGCGGCGTACGCGGCGATCCGCTCGAACTCGAACCCCGTGCTCGCGTGCACCGAGGAGATGTTGGCGATCGCCCCGGAGCCCTGCTCCGGCCTGACCCGCCCGGCCTCACGGCAGCAGTGGAAGGTGCCCTGGAGGTTGACGGCGATCACGCGCTGCCGGTCCTCGTCGGTGACCCGCTCGCTCCGGCTGAAGTGCGGACTGACCCCGGCGCAGTTGATCACCACGTCGAGCCGGCCCGCCCACTCGACGACGCCCTCCATCAGGGAACGTACGGCGGCGGAGTCGGCGACGGGCCCAGGCAGCGCCAGTGCCTTGCCGCCGTACGGGCCGTCACCGCCACGTTCGCCCCGGCCTGGGCCAGGGCGACCGCGATGGCCCGGCCGAGCCCCTTCCCGGCACCGGTCACCCAGGCGGTACGGCCGTCGAGGCGCAGGTCGGTGTTGACGCCGGCCATGGTCAGCTCTCCGCGGGGATGTCGCGCAACGTCCGCTTGAGAACCTTGCCCGAGGGGGTGCGGGGGAGTTCGTCGACGACGTCGAAGCGGGCCGGCACCTTGAACTTCGCCAGGCGTCCGTGACAGAACTCCCGCAGCTCGTCGACGCCGGCTTCGGTGCCCGGCCGGAACACCACGAAGGCGCGCGGGACCTCGCCCCAGCGCGGGTGGGTCAGGCCGACGACCGCCGCCTCCAGGACGGCCGGGTGCTCGTACAGGACCCGTTCGACCTCGGGGGTGGCGATGTTCTCGCCGCCGGAGACGATCATGTCCTTCTTGCGGTCGTCGATGTAGAGGAAGCCCTCCTCGTCGACGTGTCCGATGTCGCCGGTGTGGAACCAGCCGTCCCGCAGGGCCGCGGCCGTCGCCTTCTCGTCGCGCCAGTAGCCCGCGAAGACCTTCGGGCCGCGCAGCGTGATCTCGCCGAGCTCGCCCGCCGGGGCCTCCTTGTCGGTGTCGTCGACGATCCGGATCCGGGTGTGCGGTACGGGCCGGCCGACCGAGCCCAGTTTGGACAGGGCGTGCTCGCGGTCGAGGAAGGTGTCGCCCGAGACCGTCTCGGTCAGGCCGTACGCGTCGGCGAACCAGGCGTTCGGGAACGCGTTCATGATGCGCCGCAGCACCGGTTCGGGGGTCTTCTCGCCGCCGCCCACGATGAAGCGCATCGAGGTGGTGTCGTACGAGTCCCGGTCCGGCACCTCCAGGACGGCGTTGACCATCACAGGCGCCAGCCACGCGTTGGTGACCTTGTGCTCCTCGATGGCCCGCAGCACACCCGGCGCGTCGAACTTGCGTTGGAGGACCACACCGCCGCCCGCGTACAGCACGGGAAGGGCGGGCATGTCCAGGCCGCCGACGTGGTAGAGCGGCCCGGCCACGAGTGTGGTGTCCGCCGCGGTGAGGCCGAAGTGGACGATCTGGGACACGTTCTTCGCGTGCAGATTGCCGTACGTGATGCGCACACCCTTGGGGCGTGAAGTGGTGCCCGAGGTGTACATCAGCCGCTGGAGGTCGTCCGGCCCGACCTCGACCGGGTCCACCCGGGCGCCCTCGTGCCGGTCGAGCAGCGCCTCGTAATTGGTCCACTCGTCCGATTCCGCTTCCCCGTCCACCAGGATGCGCTGCTCCAGACCGTCGAGTTTCCCGGCGATCCGGTCGGCCGCCCGAACGAACTCCGGTTCGGTGACGATCGCCTTCGCCTGGGAGTGGCCCAGAATGTACGCCCATTCCTCCTCGGACAGGCGGTAGTTCAGCGGGAGGAAGACCGCCCCGACGCGGTTGGCCGCATAGACGAGTTCCAGGAACTCCGGCCGGTTGTAGAGCAGCAGCCCGACGACGTCGCCGCGCCGGACGCCCAGCTCCGTCAGGCCCGCGGCCAGCCGGTTGACCCGGTCATGGAGCTCGCGCACCGTCAGGCGGCGGTCCTCCTGTGTGACGGCCACGGCTTCGGGCCGCTGGGTCAGGTGGTAATCGAGGATGCTCGCGAAATTGTGCACGGGTCTCTCTCGCTCTGTGTCTGCACGGCGAATGCTTCTTGCCACCGCTCATACGGAAAGGCGGGTTCCGGCCGGTTGGTTGCCCGCTACCATGATTTAGTGTACCTCTTGGTCTATAAAACTTGTTGGCCGAACTGTACGACGACACGAACCCATCGACAACCATCTGCGCGCCGGTGAGTTCGCCTTGTTTCCCCCGATGAGGAGGCCCTGGTGCCGCGTATCCGTCTCGACACCGACGGACCCGTTGTCACGGTCCGCCTCGACCACCCGCCGATGAACGCCTTCGACACAGCCCAGCGCGACGAACTCGCCACCCGCGTACGCGAACTGGCCGACTCACCCCGGGTACGGGCCGTCGTGCTCTACGGCGGTGAGCGGCTGTTCGCCGCCGGTGCGGACGTCAAGGCGCTCGCGGCGATGGGCATCGAGGAGGTCCGGGGCTGGAACCGGGCCCTGCAGCGCACCTTCGACGAGGTGGCCCAGCTGCCCATGCCGGTCGTCGCGGCGATCACCGGGTACGCGCTCGGCGGCGGCCTCGAACTGGCCCTCGCCGCCGACTACCGCATCGCGGCCGACGACGCGCTCCTCGGCCAGCCCGAGGTTCTGCTCGGAATCATCCCCGGCTCGGGCGGCACCCAGCGGCTGACCCGCCTGATCGGCCCGTCCCGCGCCAAGAACCTGCTGATGACCGGCCGCCGGGTGGACGCGACCGAGGCACTCGGGCTGGGCCTGGTGGACGAGGTGGTCCCGGCGCCTGAGGTACACGCCTCCGCCCTCCGCTATGCCCACCGCCTCGCCGAGGGCCCGGCGGCAGCCCTGGAGGCCATCAAGGAGGCCGTCAACCACGGCACCGACACCTCCATGTCCGCCGGCCTCGCCCTCGAACGCTCCCTGTTCACCGGGGTGTTCGGCACACAGGACGCGACGACGGGCCTCCGGTCGTTCCTGGAGCACGGCCCGGGCAAGGCCCACTTCGAGAACCCCGGGCAAGGCGCCCCGTAAGGGCGCCGCCCGAGGGGCGCGGGGCTGTATCGATTTGCGGCTCCGCCGCGTGTGCGCGACCAGCCCCCACAGGCCCGCAGCGTGCAACGCACCGCACCGACCACCACGACACGAAAGGAGGGAAAGCATGAAGGCCCTGCGCTGGCACGGCGCCCGAGACCTGCGCCTGGAGGAGGTCCCGGATCTTCCCGACCCCGCACCCAACGAGGCCGTCGTGGAAGTGAGCTGGTGCGGAGTCTGCGGCACGGACCTGCACGAGTTTCTCGAAGGCCCCCACATGATCCGCGACAGCGCACACCCCCTCACCGGCGCCGCCCCACCGCTCGCCCTCGGCCACGAACTCAGCGGCACAGTGGTCGCGTTGGGCACCGAGACACTTGGCATCGCGATTGGCGACCGGGTGACCGCCGACCCCGTCTGGAGCTGCGGTGTCTGCTTCTGGTGCACACGGGGCGAGTACCACATCTGCCCCAGGAGCGGCTCCGTCGGCCTCGCCTCACCCGGTGCCTTCGCCGACCGCGTCACCGTGCCGCTCGGCGGGCTGACCCGGCTGCCCGACAACGTCAGCGACGAGATGGCGGCCGTCGCCGAACCCCTCGCCGTGGGCCTGCACGCAGTCACCCGGGCGGGAGTACGGCCGGGCGACAACGTCCTGGTCGTCGGCGGCGGCCCGATCGGCGTCGCCGTGGTCCTCGCGGCCCGTATCGCGGGTGCCGCCGGGCTCTATGTGAGCGAACCCCTCGCAGGGCGCCGCGAGTTGCTGCTCGGCCTCGGGGTCACCGAGGCGTTCGACCCGCGCGAGACGGACGTACGCCGCGAGGTGTTCCTGAAGACCGGACGCATCGGCCCCGACGTCGTCATCGACGCGACCGGTGTGCCCGCGCTCGCCGGCCAGGCCGTCGCCACGGTGCGGCGCGGCGGACGGGTCGTGCTGGCCGGTGTCGGGCACGGCAGCGTCGAGTTCGACATGGGGCAACTCGTCTTCTACGAGCGCTCCGTGGTCGGCACCCTCGGCTACAACTTCGACATCCCCCGCGTGATCGACCTGATGAGCACCGGGCGCCTGGACGCCTCCGCTCTGGTCACCGGGCGTTTCGCGCTCGCGGACGGAGCCGGGGTCTTCGCGGACCTGGCCGCCGACCGGGCCAGGCACCTCAAGGTGCTGCTGACTCCGAAGGGACTGTGACATGGATTTCGACCTGCCGGAGGAGACCCGGGACCTCCAGGAGATGGTCCGCGAGTTCGCGGCGAAGGAGATCGCTCCGAACGCCGCGCAGTGGTCCGAGACCGAGACGTTCCCGACCAAGATCTTCACCAAGCTCGGCGAACTCGGCCTGATGGGCATGCTCGTGCCCGAGGAGTACGGCGGCGCGGGCTCCGACATGGTCTCCTACGTCGCGGTCATGGAGGAACTCGGCGCGGCCGACCAGTCGGTCGCCTCCTCCTGGAACGCGCACTCGACCATCGCCACGCTGCCGCTCCTGACCTACGGCACCGAGACGCAGAAGCAGCGCTGGCTGGCCCCGCTGGCCAGGGGCGAGGCCATCGGGGCGTTCGGCCTGACCGAGCCCGGTGCCGGGTCCGACGCGGCCGGCATCACCACCACGGCCCGCCGGGCGGACGGGGGCTGGCTGATCAACGGCACCAAGATGTTCATCACCAACGCCGGTACCGACATCAGCCAGGGCGTCACCCTGCTGGCCACGACCGGCAAGGGCGAGGACGGGCGGAAACGGTTCGCCACCTTCTACGTCCCGACCGGGACGCCCGGTTACAGCTGCGGCGCCAAGCTGAAGAAGCTCGGCTGGCACGCCATGGACACCCGGGAACTGGTCTTCGAGGACTGCTGGATCGCCGAGGACCATCTGATCGGCGAAGAGGGCAACGGGCTGCGCCAGTTCCTCGCCGTCCTCGACAAGGGCCGTGTCAGTGTGGCCGCGCTGGGTCTGTCGCTGACCAGGGCGGCGCTCGCACTGGCTGTCAAACACGCCACGGAACGCCACCAGTTCGGCCGCCCGCTGTCGGCCTTCCAGGCGGTCGCTCACAAGATCGCCGACATCGGTACGGAGTTCCAGGCCGCCCGCTGGATGGTCTACCGCGCCGCCTGGCTCGCCGACCAGGGGCGCCCGTACGGCACGGAGGCCGCCATGGCCAAGCTGTACGCCTCCGAGGTGGCCAACCGTGCGGCATCCCAGGCGGTGCAGATCCACGGCGGATACGGCTATGTGCGGGAGTCGGAGATCTCGCGGTTCTATGCCGACGCCAAGATCCTGGAGATCGGCGAGGGCACGAACGAGATCCAACGCGACGTCATAGCCCGGGCGTTGCTGAAGCAGGCGTGACACGGGCGAGCATGGCACGAGCAGGCCGGTGCGGGACACGAAGAAGCCCGCGGCGCGTGCCGCGGGCCCCTGTACCGGCTGAACCGGCCGTGTCGGTCGTGCTGGTGGTACAGGCCGGCTCAGCTCGCCAGGGCGGCCGGCTGCCACACGGCCTCGGGGTCGAGCGGCAGGTCCGGCCGGTCGCGCTTGAAGGCCGCGGCCTCCTGCTCCACGTCCGGCAGGGCGGCGCCGGGTGCTCCGAACCCCCGCAGCAGGGTGTCGCAGTACTCGCTGGACAGGTACGAGGCGTCCCAGTCGCCGTCCGGCTTCACCCATTGGTAGGTGTGGTTGTGCAGATTCAGGAACTGCAGGGTGGCCAGGTGCGGTTCGACCGCGCGGAAGGTGCCCTGCTCCACGGCCTCCGTGAGCAGTCCCCGGACCAGTTGCTCGAACTCCGCGCGCTGGCCGAGCAGCGTGTCGAGGTAGTCGCCGGTGAGGCTGCGGTAGTCGTGCTCGTAGACCCAGATGTGGTCGAGTCTGCGGAAGATGATCGTCAGCAGCGACTCCGACAGCAGCCGCAGCCGCACCAGCGGGTCCGCGTCGAGGCCGGCGATCTCCCGGGCACGGGACAGCAGCGGACCCATCACCCGCGACTGGATCTCGATCAGCAGGTTCTCCTTGGACCCGATGTAGTAGTACAGCGCGCCCTTGGCGAGCCCGACCGCACGGCCCAGTTCGTTGATGGACGTCGCCGCGTAGCCGTAACGGGCGAAGAGGGTCGCCGCGGTGTCGATGATCTTCTGGCGTCGGACCTCGTAGTCCGGCCCATGGCCCGGTGGTCGTGGCATGTGGTTCTCCCCGCCTGATGTGTCGACATTTCGACGTGCCGATGAGACATGGCCTCGGGCCCGCGTCCGGACGGCCGGTGGCACATCCGGGGGGAAGCGGGTCCGGGACCTCGTTCTATTGTGCTTGACCAGTTTGCTAGACCAGACGGTACATTAAAAGATGGACTCCGGCGGCGCGGCCTTGTACCGCCCGCGCGATCATTGCGAGGACGCGCATGACGACCGAGGCACCCCACCAGACAACGACCGGTTCCGCCGTTTCCACCGGCTCCGCGCACGCGGAACAGCTCCTGGAAATGTACCGCCGCATGCGACGCATCCGGCGCTTCGAGGAGCGGGCGTCCGTCCTGTACAAGGCGACGGAGATCCCCGGCTTCCTGCACCTGTCGATCGGCCAGGAGGCCAGTGCGGTGGGCGCCTGCTGGCCGCTGCGCGCCGGCGACGGAATCACCTCCACCCATCGGGGGCACGGCCACGTCCTGGCCAAGGGCCTCGACACGGCGTCCATGATGGCCGAGCTGATGGGCAAGGAGGCCGGGACCTGTCACGGCCGCGGCGGCTCGATGCACATCGCCGACCCGGGCCTCGGCATCTACGGCGCCAACGGCATCGTCGGCGCCGGCCTGCCGATCGCCACCGGGGTGGCCACCGCGGCCAAGCTGCGCGCCGCGGGAGACGTGGTCGTGGCGTTCTTCGGGGACGGCGCGGTCGCCCAGGGCATGTTCCACGAGGCCGTCAACCTGGCCGCCGTTTGGGACCTGCCCGTCGTCTTCCTCTGCGAGAACAACCACTACTCCGAGTTCTCGCCCGCGTCCGAACAGCACCGCGCCCCGCTCTCCGCCCGCGCCGCCGGGTACGGCATCGACTACGCGCATGTCGACGGCAACGACGTCCTCGCGGTGGCGGCGCTGATGAACGACGTGGTGGAACGCCTGCGCGGCGGCGCGGGGCCCGTCCTCGTGGAGGCCGAGACCTATCGCTGGCACGGCCACTACGAGGGGGACCCCGAGCGTTACCGCAGCGCCGAGGAGGTCGCCGCCGCCAAGGAGCGCGACCCGCTGCTGGTCGCCCGCCGCCACCTGGCGGCGGCCGGCGTCCCGGCCGTACTGGCCGACGCCGTCGACGAGGAGATCGACAAGGAGATCGAGGCGGCCGTGGAGTGGGCCAGGAGCCTGCCCGAGCCGGCCCCCGAGACCCTGTACGACTTCGTCTCGGCGCCGCGCTCCACGATCCCCGAGCCGGCCCCCGCCGACGGCGAGGTCTTCCGCTCGATGGATGCCGTACGCCTCGCCCTGGAACACGAACTCACCGCCGACCCCGACGTGTTCCTCGCCGGGATCGACATCGGCGCGGGCGGCAACGTCTTCGGCCTCACCCGAGGCCTGGCCGACGCCTTCCCCGGCCGGGTCCGTGACACGCCGATCAGCGAGAGTGCCATCCTCGGGACGGCGGTCGGGGCGGCCATGGCCGGGATGAAGCCGGTGGTCGAGATCATGTACATGGACTTCATCGGCGTCGCCCTCGACATGCTGCTCAACCAGGCAGCCAAGTTGCGCTTCATGACCGGCGGCCGGGCCTCCATGCCGCTCGTCGTCCGCACCCAGTTCGGCGCGGGCCGCTCCTCGGGCAGCCAGCACTCGCAGAGCCTGGAGGCGCTGCTCGCCCACATCCCCGGCCTGACGGTGGTCATGCCGTCCAACCCGGCCGACACGTACGGCCTCCTGCGCGCCGCCATCCAGGACCCGAACCCGGTGGTCTTCGTGGAGAACCGTCTCCAGTACGGCCTCAAGGGCCCGCGCCCGCCGGCCGACCACCTGATCCCGCTGGGCAAGGCCAAGGTGATCCGCGAGGGCACCGACATCACCCTGGTCTCCTGGTCACGGATGGTCCAGGACTGCCTGGCCGCCGCGGATGCGCTGGCCGCCGAGGGAGTGAGCGTGGAGGTGATCGATCTGCGTACGGTCGCCCCGCTGGACCGGGAGACCGTGCTCGCCTCCCTCGCCAAGACCAACCGCCTGGTCATCGCCCACGAGGCCGTACGGGACTTCGGCGTCGGAGCCGAACTGGCCGCGCTCGCAGTGGACGAGGGGTTCTGGCACCTGGACGCTCCGGTGACACGCGTGGCCCCGCCGCATGTGCCGGCGCCGTACGCGCCCTCGTTGGAGCGGGTGTGGCTGCCGTCGCAGGACACGATCGCCGAGACGCTGCGACGGATCGCGGCGGTCTGACCGCACCGGAGGACGGACGAAGGAGGGGCCCCAGGACCAATTTCAAGTCCTGGGGCCCCTCCTTCACTCGGTCCGTGTCAGACGGTGGCCACCGGTGTGAGGGGGCTGCCTTGGGTGCCGGGGAGGTTGAGTGGGGGTGCGGTGAGGAGGAAGCGGCTGCGGTGGTGTTCGCGCAGCCAGCCGGCGAGTTCTTTGAGGTACCACAACTCGCCGAGGGGG
>NZ_JAAGLT010000027.1 GCF_010548275.1 Streptomyces sp. SID12488 | reverse complement strand
ATCGAGAGCTGGTACAACTTGCACCGACTGCACAGCAGCCTCGGCTACCTCAGCCCTGCCGAATACGAGACCGCACTCGCAGCCTGACCACCACACCAATGGTGTCCGTCAAAGCGGAACAAGCTCAGTCATGCGAACAGATTAGCGAGGCAACTCGTCACGATGCCTTCCGCTCACCCGAGGCATCGACGTACTTGGCCGTGGCCTCGACGAGCGAGTTGAACTTGCCGCGGATCCATGGGCCTGTGGTGGTGCGGGGCTTGTAGTCCAGATGAAAGGACTGCTCGAACGTGGCGTAGGTGCCGCCGGTAACGTGCTCGGCTTTGCGGTCAAGTTCTGGTTGCAGTGCCAGTGCCATGACGAGCTGGATGAGCAGGGCGATGCGGGGGTAGGCCGCAGCTCTCCGGAATCGTTGGACGGGGCCGAATCTGTTCGGGAGGTCGTCCGGGTCCGGACGGTAGATTCGCTCGAAGGTGCTTTCGCTGTCCTTTCGGACGAGCGCCCGGTGGTCTATCTCGCGCCAGAAGCGTTCGCAGAGCTGGTTAACACAGGCCAAAGGGCCGGCCCTTGTATTTCAGCTCCAGTCGGTTGAGGACGATCTGGGCCCGGACGACTTCGGGAGCGTGCGCCAGACTGATCTGCCCTTCGGGGTTCACCTTGCCGCCGCCCAGCCAGCGCCGGTGTCGGATGCAGACGTTGTCGTGGAACCCGCGTATGTGCACGTAGATGGACTCGCCGTCGCTCCCGGACCGCCAACCGCAAAGGTCGCAGGCCCGACGAATGAGGAGCCCGGTGCGTCGCCGGTGCTCCGGCGCGATGTCGGGATCGTAGTGACGAAGTTCTGGGATGGCCCAAAGGAGTGCCCTGCGGGGCTGGCTGCTGAGGAGTTCCAGTTTTCCAACTCGTCGAGCTGGCAGAGCAGCCAGCGTGAAGGCGTGCGGACCGCGCGGAAGTCGGGCAACTGGTTCGCGGCAGCGAGGCGCTGCCGGTAGGAATCCAACGTCTCGTTGGGGAACGGCGTGACCGGGTGTGGCAGTGGCCGCAGCAAGACCGGCTTGAACGGAAGCGACTTGACGACCGCGGGCCCTCTTTGGCCGTTCATCCGGCTTCCCTGTCGCCGCCCCGGAATGCTCGCTCGCTGGCGAAGTCGACGTGGATGGAGTTCAGCTGCCGACGGGTGATGCGTTCGCTTCCGTCGAGGATCGCGGAGATGGCCGCAGCCCGGATCAGGTGCGAGAGGCTGCCGATCATTCCGCTCGTGCGCTGGTGAAGGTATTTGTGCAGGTCCGCCAGTGTCCCGGGAACGT
The DNA here is from genome assembly GCF_010548275.1 of Streptomyces sp. SID12488. Classification (GTDB taxonomy): domain Bacteria; phylum Actinomycetota; class Actinomycetes; order Streptomycetales; family Streptomycetaceae; genus Streptomyces. Next base: position 139,887 of record NZ_JAAGLT010000027.1, on the reverse strand, counting down.
GATGGTGCAGCCGCAGGGTGGACTCCATCGTCGTCACCAGGCCCTCCCACTCGTCGTTGAGCGGGAACGGGCCCGTGTGCAGGAGCGTGCAACGGCCAGCGAGCTGGTCACCGCGGATGCCGGTGAACAGACCCGAGTTCTCGACATCGATTCCCGCATAGGCGAAAGTGGCGGGCAGGTGCTCGGTGAAGTACTTGAGGTGGTCGGACAACTCCTCACCTGCGCTGGTGGCCAGGTTCATCAGGTGGATCTCGTCGACCAGCACGAGGTCGGTCCGGGCCTCGATCAGCACTTGGCAGACGGTGCTGGTGATGTCGACGCTGTTGTGGCGGGGAGAGATCACCGGCAAGCCGAGGAACCGGGCGAACTCGATGGCGAGTTTGCGTGGGGAGCCCCTGGGAGGGGCGGTGACATAGACCACCGGGATCCGTCTGCCCGAGGGATAGCGCTGGCGGGTCCGCAGTTCGTGCGTCCGGCCGAGCTGCCGAAGCGCAGTGGTCTTCCCCGTGGTCCTCTCACCCGAGAGGATCAGGCCCCGGCGGGCTCCGTGCTCGCGCCGGTTCAAGAGGGTCAGCAGCCGTCCCTGGTGGCAGACCTTTTCGACCGTGGAAGTCCGCACGACTTGCAGTTCGGAGTGGTAGTCGATGCGCCGCTCGTCGTCGGTGTCGCGTGCGCTGTCGCTCATCGCCTTCCGGCGTTCCGGGGACACGAGTTGATAGGTGGCGGAGTCCTTCTCGACGAAGCGGCGCCACCCCGCCAGGGTCGTGGGCGGTTCGACTCGCTCGTCGTCGACGACCTGTCCAGGATTGTTGCCGGGCTTCACCTCCACCGTTTCGCCTCCTCGCGTGCGTCGAAGATTCCCAGCGGCACCACCTTGGCCAACTCCACCTCTTCATCGGCTGGTTCGGGCTCGTATTCCGGCTCCGGTGGCTCGTTCGTCGCCGGTGCCGGACGCGGCCAGGACGGGGTGCTGGTGGCATGGGTGCGGGCGACGACCTTGCGGTCCCGACGCTTTGCTGGACCGCCTTTGCGTCGCCGGGGTGCAGGTGGCTCCTCCGGACCGTCGGCCGCCCGGTCCAGCAGTTCGGCCGCGGCTTGGGCGACCTCCTGCTCCTGGGGCTTGCGCTGTGTGCGTTCGCTCAGCACCTGATGGGCCCGGTCGAAGACCAACTCGCCCATCGGGACCGGGGACGTGCGCAGATGGCGCCAGGTCGCGGTGATCCATCCAGTTCCTCGGTGATCCCGTACCCAGACACGGGAGATGTCGTAAGGGTCGTAGTGGACCTCCCAGAGCCGGCCGTCCGGCCCGGCCCCAGAGGGCTGGCGCCGGTAGGGGCCGAAAGCGCGGGAGTCGTAGATGCGGCTGTTGATCCTCACACCGCTGGAACCGATGACCCGCCACTTCCGGGGCAGCAATTGGACGTACTCCTCGGCGCTGAGCGCGACCGGCACGTATCCGGCCGCCGACACCAGCGCGGCGTACTTCTCGTTCGGATTCAATGGCCGTCCGGGCATCAGCGGGTCCCGCAGCCCGTCATGTGGCCTGGTCTGCCAGACGGCGACGACCCATTCCTGAAGAAGCTCCTGGAGTTCGTGGATGGACCAGGCCGCCTGGGCTTCCGGGTCCTTGCCCCGCATCTCGGCGCTGCGGCCCTTGTAGCCGGCGACGTACTGGGCGAACAGGGTCGCCACCGATCCCAGGGTCCGCTCGATGTGCGGTTTGTCGGTCGGGGTGTCCGGGTGTGCGGGCTGGAACGAGATCCCCAAGTGGCGGCAGGCATTGCGGAAGTTGTCGGAGACGAATGCCTTCCCGTGGTCGCTGACCACCATCTCTGGAACGATCACCGGGATGGCCGCGGCCTTGGCCAGCCGCTCGTCCAGCGGCAGCAGTGAGGCGTAGGGCAGCACCGACCGCGACAGGCGCAAGGCATCCGGCCAGCCCGGCCGCATCATCTCCGGCGTCATCGCCCGGGCCAGCAGCAACGCGGCATCCACTGCCTTCGTCGAGGGCCGCAGCACCACCGCTGCCAGCGTCCTCGTGGCCAGGTCCACCAGCCCGGTCAACTCGCAGGTGTCCACCTCTCCGTCGTCGTGGACGACCAGGACGTCCAGCGGAGTCGAGTCGATCTCCATGACCTCGCCCGGCCGCCCCGTCGTCAGCTGCCCGAACATCCTCTTCGGCTGTTTGCCCAGTGAACGGCGGGTGCGGGCCGACCCGAACAGATGACGTCCCGTGGAAACCGCCTCCAGCAGGCGGTAGAACCCGGCCCGGGACGGCATCTTCACCACTCCGGCGCCATGCTCGGCGGCCAAGAGCCGTTCCACCTTCCGCCGCAACACCTGTGCGGAGACCGTCGCCTCCTCCACCCGGCTGTCCGTCACCTTTTCGATCGCGGCCACCACCCTGGGATCGGCCCGGCTGGTGCCGGTGGCGGGCTTGCGTATCCGCCCGTCCACCAGACCTGTCACCCCCTCGTTCTCGAAACGGGTGCGAAGCCTCTGCAGGGTGCTCAAGCCCACGTCCTCGCCGGCCTCCTGCAGCTCGGCCAGCTTGGTCAGCTCCCGCTGCCGCAGCGAGTGCACCGCCGGGTCGTACTCGGCCCGGACCTGAGCATGCGGATCACCGTCTGGGCGGCCCGTGAGCAGCTCGGTCAGGTGCCGCTGCCACCACCAGGCCCGCGTCACTGCCTCCTCGGGCAGGCCCTCCAGCACCCCTTCCTCCGGAAGCGGTGGACGGCCCGGGCCGACGCTGCTGACCACCGTGAAGCCCTCGGAGGCGAGCAGATGCCCCAGCAGGACGACGCTCGGGGCCTGGGCATCGTCGACCAGCCGCACCGAGGTGCCGTGCAGAGCGGCGACGGTGTGCTCACGCCCGTCGTAACGGACCCGGTCACCCAGCGACAGCAGCATCGGACGCGTCGGCATCATCACCCACCTCCCTCGCGAACACGGCCGCGGGCCGCACCAGCGTGGCCGCCGACAGCAGCTCGTCCTCCAGCGCGACGGCGAGTTCCCGGCGCCAGATCAGATGAAAGAGCACGGGCAGCACGGCAATGGGATCACCGACCGCGCGGGCCCCGGCCAGCAGCCCGCACGACTCGGTGAACACCATCGTGAGCGCGGCCACCACCGGCTCCCGCCTCACCCGCGGATGCCGGTAGCCCGACAGCCAGCGCAGATTCGCCGCCAACACCGAATCCAGCACTCCGACACGCTCGTAACCCCAGCCGACCTGAGCACAGGCCACAGCCGTGACCGCGAACTTCTCCGCGTCCTCCGGCGGGATCAGATCGTCCGGACGCACATCCAGCACCACGACGGTGCCGTCCCGATGCCGTACGAAGTAGTCCGGCGTGTGCCTCACCCGCCGGCCCCGCCCGCCATCCCGCCACGACAACCGGAACGGCTGCGAAGCCATCGCTGCCACCGACGGCTCGGAGTCCAGCCGCATCAAGTGGCTCAGCTCGACCCACGACTCGTAACCGACGTCCGTGGCACCGGTCGCCGCCCAGTACCAGCCGGAAAAGTTCCGCAGCCCCCGGCACGACGGGAAAGCCCGCACAGGCCCGGCCACCTCGAAACGGGCCGGCCACATCGCCTCAAGCGACCCCTTCCGCAACTCGCCCCGGGAATCGACGTACTCCAGCTGGAAATCCTCGGCATCCACCCGCCACCCCCACTCGGCGCTGTCCAGGTACGGCGACCGTAGGCGCCAGGGGTGTCCGGTACCTCAGATTGACTGAGACACAGCAGCAGATGCCCGAGATTGAGCGAGACGTACGACCCGATGCCTCACATAGACCGAGACTGCCTCGGCTTCAGCGAGACAGGACAGGCGCGACCAGATGACACCCATCTCGACCAATCACAGTGGCGTAGCGCACTTTTGCAAGCAGGCGCTTGCAATAGTTAGCAAGGGTGTTGCAAGGTAGATGCATGGCAACGCTCAACGTCGGCAATCTTGGTGAGTACCTGCGTGACCAGCGGCGCACCGCGCAGCTGTCCCTCAGGCAGCTCGCCGATGCCGCCGGGGTGTCCAATCCGTATCTGAGCCAGATCGAGCGCGGGCTGCGCAAGCCGAGCGCGGAGGTGTTGCAGCAGGTCGCCAAGGCGCTGCGGATCTCCGCCGAGACGCTGTACGTGCGGGCCGGCATCCTCGATGCCGAGCGGGACCGCGACGAGGTGGAGACGCGTGCCGCCATCCTCGCCGATCCCACCCTCGGTGAACGGCAGAAGCAGGTGCTGCTGCAGATCTACGAGTCCTTCCGCAAGGAGAACGGGTTCGAGATCGCCGGGATCGCAGATCCGGGCAGCGCTCCCGCCTCGACGGACGTCCCTGTGCCGGACGTTCCGGGAGCCGCTCACAGCGACACGGGCAGTGGCACCGACAGTGGCACGCGCAGTGATACAGGCAGAGATACAGACAGAGATACAGACATAGGCACCGGCAGCGACGCCGACCCGCAGCAGACGGCCAGTTGACGCACCAGCTGCTCCGGACGGTCTGGACGCACCGGTCGAGACCAGCCCCACGTTCGCGGAAACCCCAAACCCTCAGTTCGAAGCAACCCGGGAGGACCATCACCATGGCCATCACCGACGACCTCCGCAAGACCTTCAGCGACCCCACGCCGTTCTACTTCGCCGCCGGCACCGCCGACCTCGCCCTTCAGCAGGCCAAGAAGGTGCCCGGCCTGGTCGAGCAGCTGCGTGCCGAGGCGCCGGCCCGGATCGAGGCCGTGCGCGGTACCGACCCGAAGGTGGTTCAGGAGAAGGCCGCCGCTCGCGCCAAGGAGGCGCAGGAGAAGGCCGCCGGCCGTGCCAAGGAGGCACAGGAGACCATCCAGACCAAGGTCGGCGAGTTCATCAACACGCTGGACGGCGACTTCAAGAAGCTCGGCTCCACCATCGACGCCGATCTGAAGAAGCTCGGCGAGAGCGCCACGGACCTGGCCCTGCGCGGTGTCGGCGTTGCCGCCGAGTACGCCGTGAAGGCGCGCGAGACGTACGACAGGGTCGCCGAGCACGGCGAGCAGGCCGTGAAGACCTGGCGTGGCGAGGCCGCCGAGGAGATCGAGGAACTGGCCATCGCCGTCGAGCCGAAGGCCGAGCCGGTCGAGGTCAAGGTGGCGACCGAGGAGAAGGTGTCCGCTCCGGCCCCCACCTCCGCCCCTGTCCCGACTCCCGCCGAGGCCAAGATCGCGTCCGCCCCGGCCGGGAAGCCCGCCGCGAAGAAGGCCCCGGCTCGCAAGCCGGCCGCCAAGAAGACGACTCCGCCCACCAAGTAGGCAGAGCCGAACGGGTGAAACAGCGGGTACGAGGACGGGCCGGGCACTCCATGAGTGCCCGGCCCGTTTGGCGGGTAGCGGGTTTCCGGTTGCGGGTACGTTGACCGCACGTACGAACTGACCGAGCTTGGTGGTGGACGTAGTGCTGATGCAGGGCTTCGACGGGTTCATGTGGCTGTTGAGCACGGCCTTTACCCTTTTCAGCGGCTTCGCGCTCTTCGACGCCGCGGTGCGCCGCGAGGACGCCTATCGGGCGGCGGACAAGAAGACCAAGCCGTTCTGGCTGGTCGTCCTCGGGCTCGCCTTCGTGGTGAGCCTGTTCTTCGAGATCCTGTCGTTCCTGCCGATCATCGGCCTGGTCGCGACGATCGTGTACATGGTCGACGTACGACCGGCCCTGCGCGGTCTCCCGGGCGGCGGACGCAGCCGCAGAGGCGGCGGCTCCAGCAGCGACGGTCCGTACGGCCCCTACAACGGCGGTCGCTGACCCGCCCCGATACTCACGCCAGGCGGTCCAGCAGCAGGACCGCCAGGTCGTCCGTCAGCTCTCCGCCGTTCAGCTCGCGGACCTCGCTCACGGCCGCCCGCAGCAGGTTCTCGCCGCGCAGGCCCTGTGCCAGCTGGCGGCGGATCATCGCCACCATGCCGTCCTGGCCGAGCCGTTCCCGGCCCGCGCCGACATGGCCCTCGATCAGACCGTCCGTGTAGAGCATCAGCGTCCACTCGGCCCCCAGTCGCACCTGCGTACGAGGCCAGCGGGCCCCCGGCAGCAGTCCCAGCGCCGGGCCGTTGTTCTCGTGCGGCAGCAGTTCCGCGACGGCCGGAGAGTCGGAGAGCCCGCAGGACGCGGTCGCCGGGCGGACCAGCAGCGGAGCCGGGTGGCCGGCCAGGCACAGGCCCGCGCTGCGGCCGTCCGGCGAGATGTCGACCGTGCAGAGCGTCGCGAAGATCTCGTCGTTCTCGCGTTCGTGTTCGAGGACCTGCTGAAGCGTGCCCAGCAGGTCGTCGCCGCACAGGCCCGCCAGGGTCAGCGCACGCCACGCGATGCGCAGCTCCACGCCGAGTGCCGCCTCGTCGGGACCGTGTCCGCACACGTCGCCGATCATCGCGTGGACCGTGCCGTCGGGCGTACGGACCGTGTCGTAGAAGTCGCCGCCGAGCAGGGCGCGGGAGCGGCCGGGGCGGTAGCGGGCGGCAAAGCGCAGCGAGGAGCCGTCGAGGAGCGGGGTGGGGAGCAGGCCGCGTTCCAGGCGGGCGTTCTCCTGGGCCCGCAGCCGGGACTCGGTGAGCCGGCGTTCGGCTCGGTCGGAGCGTTTCCTCTCCACCGCGTAGCGGATCGCGCGGCTCAGCAGCCGGCCGTCCAGCTCGTCGCGGAAGAGGTAGTCCTGGGCGCCGACGCGCACCGCCTCCGTACCGCGCTCGACGTCGCCGGAGGCGGTGAGCGCGAGGACGGCGTGCCGGGGCGCGATCCGCAGTACGTGTTTCAGGACCGCCAGCTCGTCGTCGTTGTCGTCCTCGGTGTGGTGGGGCGCGGGCAGGGCGAGGTCCAGCAGGATGCAGTGGACGTCGTCGGTGAGCAGCCGCTCGGCCTCGGTGAGGTTGCGTGCCGTACGGACGCGGATCGGCTTGCCCGACGCGTCGAGCAGTTCGGGCACGACGGGCGAGCCGCCCGGGTCGTCCTGGATCAGCAGCAGGGTCAGATGCGTGCCGGGGGCCGTGACGGGTGCGCTGACAGGCGCGGTGACGGGGAGGGCGTCCGGGCAGGGGGTGCCCGTGGAGGTCGCTGCGGGCATGGCGGGGGCCGGCGCCTGACCGTTCTCCAGGGCCGGGACCGCTCTCTGCCGCGGTACGGGTACGGGCATCGTCGTGGGTTCCTTCCCTCCCCCCGAGGGCACGATGGGCGAGGGGTCTCGATCCACCGACCGGGACCATAGCGGTTGACAGGCCCGCAGCGGAATGGTCGGTGGTGCGTCCACGGGGCGGCGCCGGTGTCATATGCCTTGCCCCGTAACGCACTTGGGCACGAGGTTGCCCACCCGGGGATGACGAACATCACGTCCGCCAGAGGGTTGGGAGGTGCTGGTGGGTGTGTTGCGTCACGTGGAACGGGTCACGGGTCACGGGCGGTGCGTAACGTTCCGTACGGTACGAAAGATGCCTTATCCGGCTGGTTGTCCGAGGTGATCGCCGGGTTCACGCACCCGGCCGGACCACCCCGAGTATCTTCATCGATCCCGCCCCCGCGATTGTCACCGTCCGTCCGGGCCGCGGGGCGTGCACCATCTTGCCGCCGCCCACGTACATCGCGATGTGGCTCGCGTCGTCGAAGTAGACGATCAGGTCGCCGGGGCGCATGTCCTTGACGGCGACGTGCGGCAGCTGGTCCCACTGCTGCTGCGAGGTGCGCGGGATGGTGACCCCGGCCGCCGCCCAGGCCGCCGAGGTCAGGCCCGAGCAGTCGTACGTGCCGGGGCCCTCGGCGCCCCACTCGTACGGTTTGCCCGTCTGTGCCGTCGCGAACGCCACGGCCTTCTTGCCCTGTGCCGTCGCGCTGCCGTCGGTGGCGTCGATGTCGTCGAGGACGCCGGAGCCGAGCCAGGACGTCTGCGCCTTGGCCGCGGCCTCGCGCTCCAGCTCCGCGAGGCGTTCCTTCTCCTCCTTCTGGAGCTGGGACTCCAGGCCCTCGGCCGCCGCGATCTGCTGCTTGATCTGCTTCTGGGCGGCGGCCCTGACCTTCCGGCTCGCCTCCAGCTTCTTCCACTGGGCCGAGGCGTCCCGCGCGTACAGCTCCAGGTCCTGCTGGGTGCGCGTCATTTCGGCGAGCAGGCCGGTGGTCGCCTTCTCACCCTGCCGGATCCGGCTGACCCCCTCCAGCCACGCCTGCGGATCGTCGCTGAGCCACAGCCGCGCCGTCGGCGGCAGGCCCCCCGAGCGGTACTGGGCGCGCGCCGCGGCACCCGCCCGGTCCTTCAACTCGGCCAGCCGCTCCTGCCCCTTGACGATCTCCCGGGCCAGCTCGACCAATTCGGCGGACTGCCGCTCGGTCTGCTCCTCGGCCGCGTTGTAGGCGTCGGTGGCGACCGCCGCGTCGTGGTAGAGCTGCTCCAGCTTCTTGTGTACGGCTTCCAGGTCCTTGTTCGGCGGCAGCGTCACGCTCGGGGTCGGCGCCGGTGTGGCCGTCGGGGTCGGTGCCGGGGTCGCGAACGCGCTGCCCGCGCCGCCGAGGACGGTGACCGCGCAGACCAGTCCCACGGCTGTCGCGACCAGGCTCCGTTTGCCGGCTCCCATTCCCCGCACCCCCGTACTTTCCACCCACTTGATTAACCGTCAGTAACTTACGGACGCCCGGGGGATCGTGCCACGTGGCCGCGGAAAGCGACAGACATCCCGCAGGTGCCTGCCCTTCCCACGTCCCCCGCATGTGTGACGAACGGCGCACAGAGATCGTTGCCCTTGAACCGCGAGCAATTCGAGGCGCCCGGCAACTCGGTGCCGAGCACCGGCCGACTCAGCGCCGAGGCGCCAACGCCCCCCACGCCACGGTCACTTCACCCTGCCGCCACCGCGCGGGCCCGTCCGTCACCGGCCAGTCGGCCGTGAGGTCCCGCACCGCCCGGATCCAGCGCTGGCGGGCCCCGTACGAGGCGTAGGGCGCCGCGGCGGCCCAGGCGCGGTCGAAGTCGCGCAGGAAGGCGTGCACCGGTTCACCGGGGACGTTCCGGTGGATGAGGGCCTTCGGCAGGCGCTCGGCGAGGTCGGAGGGGCGGTCCAGGGAACCCAGCCGGGCCGCGAAGGTGACCGTGCGCGGCCCCTCCCGTCCCAGGGCGACCCACACGTGCCGACGTCCGATCTCGTCGCACGTCCCCTCGACGAGCAGCCCGCCCCCGAAACCGCCCCCAAGAGTGCCCCCGAAGCCACCCCCAGGAGTGCCCGCGAGAGTGCCCCCGAAGGTGCATCGGGAGTCGCCCGTGGCCGGTGCGAGCCGGGCGCACAGCCGCGCCCAGACATCGGCGACCTCGGCCTCGTCGTACTGCCGCAGCACGTTCGCCGCGCGGATCAGCGTCGGCCGTTCCGGCACCGGGACCTCGAAGCCGCCGTGCCGGAAGGTGAGCCCCTCGCGCTCGTACGGTTTCGCCGCCGCGACCCGGGCGGGCTCGATCTCGACGCCCACCACGCGCGTGCGTGGCGCCACGGTACGCAGCCGCGCGAGCAGCTCGACGGCGGTCCAGGGCGCGGCCCCGTACCCGAGGTCGACCGCGACGGGGGAGGGGGCGCGGCGCAGGGCGGCGCCGTGCGTGGCCGCGATCCAGCGGTCCATACGGCGCAGCCGATTGGGGTTGGTCGTCCCGCGCGTCACCGTTCCGAGGGGACGTGTCGATGAGCGGGGAGCAGCCATGCGTACGAGGGTAAGGGGCGCCGCCCTGTCGAACGGTTGAGCGGGAAACGGTAATGATTGGGCAAAGAGGAAATGGGTCGCCCCCTCCGGGCGTTGACCCTTCGGAGCTGCGCGAAAGCGACGCACGAAGAGCGAGCCGCGAACAGCGGCAAGGGTCCGGCCGAGAAGGAGGAACGCCACGTGAGCCAGTACATCGGCCTGCTGGGCCGCCGCCGCAGGCCCCGCCGGGTGGCCATGCTCTCCGTGCACACCTCCCCGCTCCACCAGCCCGGCACGGGCGACGCCGGCGGTATGAACGTCTACATCGTCGAGCTCGCGCAGCGCCTCGCCGCGATCAACATCGAGGTCGAGATCTTCACCCGGGCCACCACGGCCGCCCTCCCCCCGTCCGTCGAGCTGGCCCCCGGCGTCCTCGTGCGCCACATCGACGCGGGCCCCTACGAAGGCCTCCCCAAGGAGGACCTCCCGGCCCAGCTGTGCGCCTTCACGCACGGCGTCATGCAGGCCTGGGCCGGTCACCGCCCCGGTCACTACGACCTCGTGCACTCGCACTACTGGCTCTCCGGCCACGTCGGCTGGCTCGCCGCCCAGCGCTGGGGCACCCCCCTGGTGCACGCCATGCACACCATGGCCAAGGTCAAGAACGCCGCTCTGGCCACCGGCGACAACCCCGAGCCCGCCGCCCGCGTGATCGGCGAGATGCAGGTCGTGGCCGCCGCCGACCGCCTCATCGCCAACACCGCCGAAGAGGCCGACGAACTCGTACGGCACTACGACGCCGACCCCGGCCGGGTCGCCGTCGTCCACCCGGGCGTCAACCTCGACCGCTTCTCCCCGGCTGACGGCCGAGCCGCCGCCCGCGCCCGCCTCGGTCTCCCGCAGGACGCTCTGATCCCCCTCTTCGCCGGCCGCATACAGCCCCTGAAGGCCCCCGACGTGCTGCTCCGCGCGGTCGCCGTCCTCCTGGACGAGCGACCCGAGCTGCGCGCCAACATCGTCGTCCCGATAGTCGGCGGCCCCAGCGGCAGCGGCCTGGCCAAGCCGGAGGGCCTGCAGAAGCTCGCCGCCCGCCTGGGCATCGCCGACGTCGTACGCTTCCGCCCGCCCGTCAACCAGGAACAGCTGGCGGACTGGTTCCGGGCGGCCTCCGTCCTCGTCATGCCGTCCTACAGCGAGTCGTTCGGCCTGGTCGCCATCGAGGCCCAGGCGGCGGGCACGCCGGTGCTGGCGGCAGCGGTGGGCGGCCTCCCGGTGGCGGTCGACGACGGACGTACGGGATTCCTCGTACAAGGGCACGATCCCGCCGCCTACGCGCGCGTGCTGCGCGATTTCGCCGACGACGAGACCCTCACCGCCCGGATGGGCGCGTCGGCGGCCCGGCACGCCCAGCGCTTCGGCTGGGACGCCTCGGCCGCCGCCACGGGGGACGTCTACACGGCAGCGATGCAGGCCCACAGGCGTCGCGTACGCTCGCTGCATGGCTGATTCGGCGTCGATCATCGAGCAGGTCCTCACCGAGGCCGAACTGGACTGGGAGAGCCCGAAGCCCGGCAACTACGTGGTGAAACTCCCGGGCACCCGCAAACTCTCGACGACGGTCTCGCTCCTGGTGGGCAAGCACTCCCTGTCCCTGAACGCGTTCGTGATCCGCCACCCCGACGAGAACGAGCCGGGCGTCCACCGCTGGCTCCTGGAGCGCAACCTCAAGCTGTACGGCGTGAGTTACGCGGTGGACCGCCTGGGCGACGTCTACGTGACGTCCAAGCTCCCCCTGTCCGCGATCACCCCGGAGGAGATCGACCGCCTCCTCGGCTCGGTCCTGGAAGCGGCCGACGGCGGCTTCAACACCCTGCTGGAGCTGGGGTTCGCGTCCGCGATCCGCAAGGAGTACGCCTGGCGGGTGTCCCGGGGCGAGTCGACCCGCAACCTGGACGCGTTCGCCCACCTGACCCAGCGCCCTACGGACTGAATCCCCGGCCGAGCCGATAGCGCCCGGGCGGCACGCCCACCAACTTCCTGAAGTGGCGCGTGAGATGGGCCTGGTCGTAGAACCCGGCAGCCGTCGCGACCTCACCGGGAGCCAGCCCGTCGAGGAGCAGCCGCCGGGCCCGGTCGACGCGACGCGCGGTCAGATACTGGTGCGGCGGCATCCCGAAGGCCGCGCTGAACACCCGTACGAGATGGGCGGGATGGGCGTGCACGAGCCGCGCGGCCTCGTCGAGCGTGATCCCGTCGACGAGCCGCTCGTCGAGCAGTTCGCGCAACTGCCGGGCGAGCGGCGGATCGACACGCGGCGGACGGGGTACTTCCGACATCCGCACCCGTAGCCGCGTACGCAGCCTCTCCGCGACGAGCGCCAGCCGGCTCGCCGCCTCGAACTCCTCCCCGGCCCGCACGAGCGCACCGTGCAACTGCCCGACGCGCAGCCGCAGTTGTGGATCACGCAAATCGGGCCGGTCGACGGCGGCCCCGATCAACTCGTCGCCGAGATGGGTGGAGTCGAGATAGAGGACGCGCTTGCGGAACCCGTCCGGAGTCGCGGGCGACCCGTTGTGCGGCACATGCGGCGGCAACAGGGTCACGGTGTCGTGCGGGGTGCCCCGCTCGTGCCGGTCGAGGTCGTACCGTACGGCGCCGTCGTCGACGATGAGCAGCGTCCAGGAGTCGTGTACGTGCATCGGGTAGGCGTACTCGGTGAAGTGGGCGTGGAAGACCTCGACGACGCCGGTCACGGCCGGGCGCCAGGCGGAGACTTCCTGCCGGGTGGCCATGCAAAGAACGTACAAGACGGGGTCGTACGAGGCTCGGCAGTCTCGAAGCATGAGCACCGAGAGCCCGACGAACACCACCCCGATCCGCTTCGACACGAAGATCGCCGTTCTGCTGCGCGAGGACCTGGAACCCTGGCAGCGCCTGAACGTGACGGCGTTCCTGGTCAGCGGCCTGGGGACGACGGTCCCCGACGTGATCGGCGAGCCGTACGAGGACGCGGACGGCACCCCGTACCTCCCGATGTTCCGTCAGCCGGTCCTCGTTTTCGAGGCCACGAAGGAGACGCTGAAGGCGGCTCACGGACGGGCGGTGTCCCGGTCCCTGCCGTGCTCCGTCTTCACGTCCGACCTGTTCGGCACGGGCAACGACCGCGACAACCGGGCGGCTGTGCGGGCCGTGGGGGCAGGAGAGTTGGACGTGGTGGGGGTGGCGGTGTACGGGCCGAAGAACGCGGTGGACAAGGTGGTGAAGGGGGCGCGGATGCACCCGTGAGCCGCCGCCACGGCAGTAGCCAGCAGTCGGCGCCGGTGTCCACGAGCAGTGGCCGAACACGCCAGAGGCCAAAGGGTGGTCAGGCTCCGGTTCGCCCGATGTGTTCGATGTGGAGGGTGCGCGCGTCCTGGTCGAAACGGTAGAGGATACGCCAGGGCCCGTGATGAAGACGGCGGTGGTGAGTGCCCCAGGCCCGGGATCCTTCAGGCCTGGGATTCTCCGCGAGTTGGTCGGTCGCCTGGAGAAGCGCGTCCACCCCCTGCGGGTCGTCCTTGAGGTAACCAGTGGCCTCGTTGAGCGCTGCGGGTTCCCACTGGACCTGCCAGGTCACGCCTCGCTCCCCCTTCCCGCAGCGTCGAGAAGCGCACGCCGTGCCTCGGCATGCGGGATGGGAGTCTCTGTACGTCCGAGGGCACGGTCACGCTCAAGGCGCGCGAGCGCGAGCGCGTCCTCCAGGTCTTCGAGCTCCGCGGGGGAGATGAGGACCGCGGTCGGAACGCCGTGGTCGGTGAGGGTGATGTGCTCGTGCTGGGCGGCCCGGCGTGCGAGGTCCCCGAGCTTGCCTCTCGCTTCAGCGATCGGATATGTAGCTGACATGAATCTAGTGTACACACAGATGACACTTTCGGCCCGAGGATCACGTGTCGCAATGTGTTCCACCGCTGTGGCGCTCCGGCGGAGGTCGGTGACCTACCGGAGCGCCGCGGCCTTCGGGTGGTCGGTCAACTCCGCAGGATCTGGAGGGAGTTCATAGGCGGATTTCCTTCGCGGGAACCGGAGTCGGCCGATGGCAGGAGCACGTGCACACCAGGTACCGCACGCCGGGGACACCGCTGTCACGGGGCTCGAAGTCCCGGCAACGGGGATGCTGGCCGAGAGTGCACCGGGGTGACCGGTACGGGGGTTCCGGCGTCCAGGCCGGCTCGGGGGAGTGGGTCACTTGGCCGTCCCTCTGCCGGTGTTGGCCGTGCGGTGGAGCGGAATCACGTTCCATGTGCGGCCCCAAGGGGCGCGGTGGTCCCCGTCGTGCCCGTGAGGGAGCACGCACGCGCCCAGCTCGCTGAGGATGGGGGCGTGGTGCAGCAGGGAGGCGCGGGCCGTCCCGCACCGGTCCGTGTGCGTCGTCGGCGGTGTGCTCATCGGGACCCCTCGGCGTAGGCGTGGCGGTAGGCCGCCCACAGGTCCCGCCCGCTCTCGCAGCCGTCCTGCGCCTTGCGTACGTCCTTGCACTCGGCGCATTTACGCGTGTGCTCGAACCACAGGCGGTAGGCGCGCAACATGGGCAACTCGGCCTGCCGCACGGCCGCCCCGACCCTGGCACCGCTCGTGCCGGTCATCGGACGCCGCCCCCGACCGGGACGGCGTGGATGTTGCGCCGGTCGAGGTCGAGGCGGAAGTGAGCCGCCAGCACGAGGACGCGCCGCCGCCTCCAGCGCAGCGCGCGTTCTCGCGCTGTCCAGTAGGGCCGCACACGGGCTGTACGGGGTGACTTGGCCGCCTCGGGAACCCAACATCCCGCGAGGCCGGGCAGATACGGCCGCGACAGACGGGAGGCGGAACCGTCCAGCGCTCCCCGGTCGGTGCTGTACGGCGACTGGCGCTGGGCCGGGACGCGTGCTGCTGTCGGGTGCGCGCGATCTTTTGCGTTTGTGCTGGTGACGACGGTTCGAGTTGGCGCCGGTGTCTTCCGGCGGGTCCCGGTCGCGGGCAGCAGACGGGTGAGTCCCCAGAGAACCAGGGTCACCAGAAGCCAGTGCAGCGCGGTGGCGCTACGCTCGGCCATGTTCATCAACTCCTACTTGGACTTGGTTGGTGGGCCACGCCCCCGGCCGTGACAGCGGCGCGGGGGTCTTCCATCGATGTACCACGGTACGCCACGGTCGCCATTGGTGCACCATGGGCTAGCAAGGCAGATCCCGGTGCACCAGGCAAAGCTGAAGGTATGGCCGAGTACGAGTGGCAGCGGATTGCACGCACCGTTGAAGAAGAGATCAGGTCGGGACGCATCCCGCCGGGTGGAGCGTTGTCCAGCATTACGCGGATGGCGGAGACCTACGGCGTTGCCGACCGGACCATCCGGCGCGCGCTACGGGACCTTCGTGAGCGAGGCCTGATTGAGACGCTGCCCCACAAGGGCTCCTTCGTCGTTGACGTGTTGCCGCCTGTCGACCCGCCAGGGTCTGGAGTTGTTTGAACTGATGGAGCCAGGCGGCGAGGGTCCTCTCAACCCTCCAGTTGCCGCACGCGGCCCTGGCCGCCCTCTGTCGGGTCAGCCGGGGAGGTGTCATCGTCCTTCACCGCAACCCGGTCCATCAGCACCCAGTACCCCGCCCCCGCCACCGTCCCGACGACCGCGCACAGCCCCCACAGCCACTCCGCGCCGAAGCGGTCGATGACGAAGCCGGACATCAGCGGGGCGACCAGGCCGGCCACTGGTTCTGTCGGTAGTTGGTGACGTCAGTTGTTCGTGAAAGCTGACGGAACCAGGTGATGGCCCAGAAAGATGTTCGCGAATTCTGACGTCACCATCGGGGTTGCGGTGTCAAGCTGGATGTGCTCAGTAAAGGAGCACCCCCGATGCCGCCTGGCCAGTCGAAGGTCGAGTTGTACGCCGCGCTGCGGCGCGACTCCCGCGATGGCATGTCGAACCGGGCGTTGCAGTGCAAGTACGGCGTCACCTGGAGCACGG
The DNA here is from genome assembly GCF_010548275.1 of Streptomyces sp. SID12488. GTDB lineage: Bacteria > Actinomycetota > Actinomycetes > Streptomycetales > Streptomycetaceae > Streptomyces. The sequence goes on along the minus strand of NZ_JAAGLT010000027.1, from coordinate 124,250 downwards.
TCAACAAGGCCCTGACCTCGGCTTGGCCGCAGCCACGCACGACAACCGCTTCGGCGCGGCCGTCGAAGCTGGATCCGTTCACGCTGCTGATCGACGAGGTCCTGCTCATTGATCTGGACGCGACCAGGAAACAGCGCCACACCGTCACCTCGGATCTACCGCCTTCTGATCGACGAGCACTCCTCGTCCGAGGCGTTGCGTTGACCACTTGAACCCGCACCGATGAGAGGGCGCAAGCGTCCTGCGAGCAACCGCGCGGTCCGGCCGGGGACTGAGAGTCCGGTGACCCGAACCCGTACCCGGCGAGGAGGGGCGAGGCCACGAGAAGCCGACGGGCGTCCCGGTGCTCGATGAAACGGGTGACGGGGATCTGCAGCACGACCACCAGCACGCCGTTGACGGCGATGACCATCCCGAAGTCCGCCGGGGTGAACCCGGCCGCGCCCATCGCGATCGGCAGCCCGACCGCGCCCTGCGGGTCGCGCGAGGGGACCACTCGATTAGCAGATTCCGTCAACCGTCCGGTTACCGTCCGGTTGCCGGGCGGCCGAGCAGCGGATCGGGACGTTCTATTACGCTCGGGGGCATGGCCGACGCACCGTACAAGCTGATCCTCCTCCGCCACGGCGAGAGCGAATGGAACGCGAAGAACCTGTTCACCGGCTGGGTGGACGTCAACCTCACCGACAAGGGCGAGAAGGAGGCGGTCCGCGGCGGTGAGCTGCTCAAGGACGCCGGTCTGCTCCCCGACGTGCTCCACACGTCCCTCCAGAGGCGCGCGATCCGCACAGCCCAGCTGGCCCTGGAGTCCGCGGACCGCCACTGGATCCCCGTCCACCGCAGCTGGCGCCTGAACGAGCGCCACTACGGCGCCCTCCAGGGCAAGGACAAGGCCCAGACACTCGCCGAGTTCGGCGAGGAGCAGTTCATGCTCTGGCGCCGCTCCTACGACACCCCGCCCCCGCCCCTCGAGGACGGCACGGAGTTCTCCCAGTCGGACGACCCGCGCTACGCGACGATCCCCCCGGAGCTGCGCCCCCGCACGGAGTGCCTGAAGGACGTCGTCGACCGCATGCTCCCGTACTGGTACGACGGCATCGTCCCCGACCTCCTCACCGGCCGTACGGTCCTGGTCGCGGCCCACGGCAACAGCCTCCGCGGCCTGGTCAAGCACCTGGACGGCATCTCCGACGAGGCGATCTCCGGCCTGAACATCCCGACGGGCATCCCCCTCGCCTACGAACTGGACGCCGACTTCAAGCCGGTGAAGCCGGGCGGCACCTACCTCGACCCGGACGCGGCTGCGGCGGCGATCGAGGCGGTCAAGAACCAGGGCAAGAAGAAGTAGCCTTCACGGCAATCTTTGTGATCATGCCCCCGACCTGCGCTCATGGCGCGGGGCGGGGGCAATCTCATGGCCCGTGGCCCTCACCCGGGCCAGATCCGGCCGGGCCGGGGCCGGTCACGTCGAGGCGCTCACGCCGTCAGTGGCACCGCGTGGATCTCGTCCGCCGGGTGACCGGCGCGTTCGTGGATGCGTTGGACCGCGTCCGCCGAGGGGGCCTCCGAGAGGCAGTAGACCGTGCCGGACGCGGGATCCGCCCACGCCTTCTCGAAGTGGACTCCCTCGTCCTTCTCGATGTCCAGGTCGGCCTGGTGGGCCTGGTTCAGCTGGTCGGCGGTGATGCCTTCCATACCGCGGTGGACGTCCATGAACTGGGGCATGGAGTCACACCTCCTATCCCTGATCCGGTCGCACTTCCCGCTCGTACGTTCGCCTGCTCCCCATCCTCCGCCCGCACCACGGTCCCGGCGACCCGGCGGGCGGCCTCCGGCGGCTACGTGAGGCCGATCTCCGCGCACTTCGCCGCGTACTCCGGGGTGCAGATCTCCTTGATGGTGTAGACGCCGTCCTGGATCACGGTGTCCTTGATGTTCTCCCTGGTGAGGGCCACCACCGGGACCAGCTGCGACGGGATCTTCTTCGTCGTCGGGCTGTCGACGCTGTCGCGGGTCAGCGCGTCGAACTCGATCCCGCGGCCCTGGACCCTGGACACCGCGATGGACGCGGCGTTGCTCGCCTCCAGGATGAACGACTTGTAGACGCTCATGTACTGCTCGCCCGAGACGATCCGCTGCACCGCCGCCAGGTCCGCGTCCTGCCCGGTCACCGGCGGGAGCTTCGAGACGCCCGCCTCCTTCAGCGCGTCGATGACCGCGCCGGCCATGCCGTCGTTCGCCGAGTAGACGGCGTCGATGTTGTTCAGCCCGACGGACCTGATCGCCGTCTCCATGTTGGCCTTGGCGACCTCGGGCAGCCAGTCCTTGGTGTTGTACGAGGCCGCGACCTGGACCTTGCCCTGGAGCTCGGTCATCGCGCCGTCCTTGAACAACGCCGCGTTCGGGTCCGTGAGCGAGCCGTTGATCATCACGATCTTGCTGGTCGCGGCCTTGTCACCGAGCGCCTCGACGACCGAGCGGCCCTGCACCTCGCCGACGAGTTCGTTGTCGTGCGAGACGTACGCGTCGATCGGACCCTCCGCGAGCCGGTCGTACGCGATGACCGGTATGTCCGCGTCCTTGGCCTTCTCGATGGCCGGCGCGATGGTCTTGGCGTCGATCGCGTCCACCACGAGGACGTCTACCTTTTCGGCGATCATCTCCTCGAGCTGCCGGTTCTGCTTGGCCTTGTCCGCCTTGGCGTTGGCGTAGAGGACCTTGCCCTTGCCGTTGGTGAGGGCGATGATCTGCTTCTTGAAGAGCGGGTAGTCGAACTTCTCGAAGCGCTTCGTCTTCGTGTCGGGCAGCAGGAGCCCCACGGTGATGTCGTCGCCCTTCTTCGGCGCCGCGGAACCGCTGCTGCCACTGGCGCTGTCGATGACACCGCACGCGGCGAGCGAGAAGGCCGAGGCAGCGGCCGTCACCGCGATGGCGGTACGGCGCACGGCGGTCCGACGGGGGGTACGAGCGTTCACGGCAGGTGCCTTCCAGGCGGGGAACAGCAGGACGAACCCAGATACAGATACGGCAGCCAACGCGGGTGCAGCACGTGACGTCAAGAAGTGCTGGTTAACGAGATGGCAACAGGGTGCCTGTTGTGCATGGACAGCGTTCGGGCGTCAACTGCTGTGAAGAGTATGCCCGTTCAACGACCGTCGAGGTCGTCCTCCACCGCCCCGGACAGGGGTGGACTGCCCCGCAGTACACAAACCTCACACAAAAGGACCCCATCTCCCACAACGGGAGACAGGGTCCTCACGGCCTCAGTGGTGCAGCTGGTGATACGCCGTCAGCCGCACTGGCAGGGGTTGCCCGACTGGCACCCGCACCCGCAGCCGGAGCCGCAGCCGCACGCGCCGAACAGGGGCAGGGTCTTTATCTCGGCGGGCTGCTGCGTCTCGCGTGCCTGCGTCGGGTCGGGCGTGCTGGGGGTCTCGGCCATGGGGCCCTCCTGGAGCCTGGATCCTGGAGACGGGTGCCTTCGCCCCATTGCATGCCCGCCCCGCCGGGCGCATCAACGGCGCACGGAGGCTCGCGGACCCCTCGGCGGCACGAGAGCCGGCCCCGCGCGCCCCCGCCGCGGAGCCGGCCGGAGGCTAGGCCTTACTCAGGCTCCCTCGGCCCCGGTGGGCGGCTGCACGTCCTGCTGCAGCTCGTCCGCGTGCTCGCCCGTCACCAGGAACACCACACGCTTGGCGACCGACACCGCGTGGTCCGCGAAGCGCTCGTAGTAGCGGCCCAGCAGCGTGACGTCGACCGCCGTCTCGATGCCGTGCTTCCAGCGGTCCTCCATCAGGTGCCGGAAGAGCGTGCGGTGCAGCAGGTCCATCTCGTCGTCGTCCGTCTCCAGCTGCATCGCCAGATCGACGTCCTTGGTGATGATGACCTCGGCCGCCTTCGCCATCAGACGCTGCGCGAGCTGGCCCATCTCCAGGATCGTGGCGTGCAGGTCGCTCGGGACCGCACGCTCCGGGAAACGCAGCCGGGCCAGCTTGGCGACGTGCTGGGCGAGGTCGCCCGAGCGCTCCAGGTCGGCGCTCATCCGCAGCGACGTGACAACGATCCGCAGGTCGGTCGCCACCGGCTGCTGGCGGGCCAGCAGCGCTATGGCGCGGCCCTCCAGGTCGTGCTGGAGCTCGTCGACCCTGGCGTCGGCCTCGATGACACTTTCGGCCAGCTTCAGATCGGAGTCGAGTATCGCCGTCGTGGCACGCCCGATCGCCGACCCGACAAGTCGGGCCATCTCGACCAGACTATCGCCGATCGAGTCAAGTTCCTCGTGGTACGCGTCACGCATCAGGTGTCCCTCTCTTGACGTCCGTTCGGGGGCGAACAGCGGGCCCCGTGACCCCCACGCTCCCACGTTCGGCCCCGCACGCGTCCTTTTCCGCCCCGACAAATGAACCAATACTGGCTCCAAGGTGAACTCTGGGCGACGAGTGTTCGAGGTCGCACTCTGTTGGCTGTGGCCAGGACCTGTCCCATGCCTAACCTGGCTGCATGGACGTGAACGCGGCTGTCGCCGCAGCGGCAGCGATCGCCGGGGTGCTCACCGGCGTCATCGCCATGCTGGCGTTCCGCTGGAGCGAGCGCGACCAGAAACGCCCCACCCGCACCTCCCTGCACACCGACCCCGTACTGCCGCCCGGCGTCGACACGGTGCTGTCCGTGCTGCGCTCCTCGGCCGTCGTACTCGACGAGGCCGACGCCGTCGTCAAGGCCAGCTCGGCGGCGTACGCCCTCGGACTGGTCCGCGGCGGAAAGCTCTCGGTGGAGCCGATGCTCCACATGGCCCGCGACACCCGGCGTGACGGCGAGATACGCCAGGTCGAGCTGGACCTCCCCAGGCGCGGCACCGGACGCGGCGAGGCCCTCGCGGTCTCCGCACGCGTCGCCCCGCTCGGCTCCCGGCTCATCCTCCTCCTCGTCGAGGACCTCACCGAGGCCCGCCGCATCGAGGCGGTACGGCGCGACTTCGTCGCGAACGTCAGCCACGAGCTCAAGACCCCCACCGGCGCCCTCTCCCTCCTCTCCGAGGCCGTCATGGGCGCCTCGGACGACCCCGAGGCCGTCGAACGCTTCGCCGGCCGGATGCAGATCGAGGCCACCCGGCTGACCAGCCTCGTCCAGGAACTCATCGACCTCTCCCGGGTGCAGAACGACGACCCGCTGGAGGACGCCGAGCCGGTCCGCGTCGACGAACTCGTCGCCGAGGCCGTCGACCGCTGCCGCCACCAGGCCGGCGCCAAGCAGATCACCATGGCCGCCGGAGGAACCGCCGACCTGCGCGTCTGGGGCAACCGCGGCCAGCTCGCCGCCGCCCTCGGCAACCTCGTCGAGAACGCTGTCAACTACTCGCCCTCCACCACCCGCGTCGGCATAGCGGCCCGCCGGGTGAACTCGCCGGGCGGGGACCTGATCGAGGTCGCCGTGACCGACCAGGGCATAGGCATCTCCGACAAGGACAAGGAGCGCATCTTCGAGCGCTTCTACCGCGTCGACCCCGCCCGCTCCCGCGCCACCGGCGGTACGGGCCTCGGGCTGGCGATCGTCAAGCACGTGGCCGCCTCGCACGGCGGGGAGGTCACGGTGTGGAGCTCCGAGGGCCAGGGCTCCACGTTCACCCTGCGACTCCCCGAGGCGGCCACCGGCCGCCGAGCCCGTGCGAACCGGCCGCACCTGTACGACCATGACTCACACCCCGAGTCACTCCCAGACTCCGACCCCGAAGCCGGGGACGGACCGTCCGACCCCGGCGAAGTGGCCGACCGGACCACCGGTACATCCCCTTACGATCCGCTTCACGCCCCGGAGGTCCATCCGTGACCCGAGTGCTCGTCGTCGAGGATGAGGAATCCTTCTCCGACGCTCTTTCCTACATGCTCCGCAAGGAGGGCTTCGAGGTCGCCATCGCGGCCACCGGCCCCGACGGACTCGACGAGTTCGAGCGCAACGGCGCCGACCTCGTCCTGCTCGACCTGATGCTGCCGGGCCTGCCCGGTACGGAGGTCTGCCGTCAGCTGCGCGTCAAATCGAACGTCCCGGTGATCATGGTCACCGCCAAGGACAGCGAGATCGACAAGGTCGTCGGCCTGGAGATAGGGGCCGACGACTACGTCACCAAGCCCTTCTCCTCCCGCGAACTGGTCGCCCGCATCCGCGCCGTCCTGCGCCGCCGGGGCGAGCCCGAGGAGGTCAGCCCGGCCGCGCTGGAGGCAGGCCCGGTCCGGATGGACGTCGACCGCCACGTGGTCACCGTCTCCGGCGCCAAGATCGACCTCCCGCTCAAGGAGTTCGACCTGCTGGAGATGCTGCTGCGCAACGCCGGCCGCGTACTGACCCGTATGCAGCTCATCGACCGGGTCTGGGGCGCCGACTACGTGGGTGACACCAAGACCCTCGACGTCCACGTCAAGCGCCTGCGCGCCAAGATCGAGCCGGACCCGGGTGCGCCCAGGTACCTGGTGACGGTCCGCGGCCTCGGATACAAGTTCGAGCCGTAAACCGACCCGCACACGCACGCGTGTACGTCGAAGGGCGGGACCTCTTGGAGAGGTCCCGCCCTTCGACGTACACGCGGCTCTTACTGACCGGACGTCGCCGAGGTGCTCGGGGAGGCCCCGTCGGCAGGCGACTCGGCCTCTCCGGACGTGCTCGGGGAAGCGGACGTCGCCGGCTTGCCCGAGGCGGAGGCGGAAGGCGAGGCGGTGTCGGCCGGTGCCGCAGGGGCCTCGGTCGGGCCCCACGAGGCGTAGAAGCCCTCAGCCGGGACGACGAACGCGCGCAGGCTCACGTCACCGGTCTTGCTGAAGGCGAAGGTGATCTTCTGCGCATTGCCGTCCTGGACCGCCTCGCGGCTGCTCGGCAGCACGGCGGAGGCGTTGTTCTTGCCCCCGATGACGAGCGAGCCGCCGGCCGGGATGCTCAGGCTCTTGCCCTCGGCGGGCTTCAACTCGGCGGTCTTGCCGGTGCCGGGGACGGTGATCGACTCCAGCGTCTGAGCGGTGTCGCCGGTGTTGAACACCGTCGCGGAGACGGCGGCCGGGCCGGTCGACTCCAGCTCCGACGGGGTGATGACGACGACGTTCTGCAGCTTGATGTCGCCGACGGTCGTGGCCGCGTTGTCCGGCTTGACCTCCAGCGTCTGGGCGTTGTTTCCGGCTGCGCACCCGGCGAGCGTGGCGACCGAGAACGCGAGGGCGGATGCGGCGAGGGCGCCGCGTCGAAGGCTGCTGCTCACGGCGGCGGCAACTCCTAGGAACGCACGGGCAGCTCCTTATAAAGCCGCCCTAAGTGACTGTCAGCGGCCTTAGGTTACCGAGCCGTTCCCGCGCCGCTGCACCCGACCCGCCTCTAGGGCGGGCGGAGGTGCCGCCTCAGGAGAGGACGGGCGCCTCATGAACCACTTCGACATTCACATAAGTGCCGTCGCGAGGGCTTGCGGATTTCCGGTGAAGGAATGAGCGCGTCCGGAAATTGATCACCGGTGGATCACCTGTAGATCATCCGCTCGGCCGTCTACGGACATCGACCGGACATCGACCGGACATGGATCGAAGATCGACCGCCGTGATCAATTCCGGATTCACCCCGCGCCCGACTCCGCTCACCGAACGGAGTAGCGGAAGTCGCACACCTGGAAGCGGACATAAGTGGATGTTTGGTCGCTCGGCAGGGCCTCCGGGTGCGTGTAACGCCCGGGTTTCACTTCGTTCGGAGAGCTGCTCCGACCTGCGAATACCCCCGGCGCCGTCGCCTCCGAGGCCTTGTCGAAGCACGTTCCTGTTGCAGTTGTCAAGCCCCGAGATATGCCCTGACCTGCGAAAACGCCATTCAGAAGCCGTCGTTTCCGTGTTACCCTGGATAGCCACGGAAGGGGTACCTGTCACATGACGTTCAAGGTTGGCGACACCGTGGTCTATCCCCATCACGGGGCCGCGCTGATCGAGGCTATCGAAGTTCGCCAGATCAAAGGCGTGGACAAGACCTACTTGGTGCTGAAGGTCGCCCAGGGTGATCTGACGGTACGTGTGCCAGCGGACAATGCGGAGTTCGTCGGCGTACGTGATGTGGTTGGTCAGGAAGGGCTGGACCGGGTCTTCGAGGTCCTGCGCGCTCCGTTTGCCGAGGAGCCCACGAACTGGTCGCGACGTTACAAGGCAAATCTCGAGAAGCTCGCCTCCGGCGATGTCATCAAGGTCGCGGAAGTCGTCCGTGACCTGTGGCGTCGTGAGCGTGAGCGCGGACTGTCCGCCGGTGAGAAGCGCATGCTCGCCAAGGCTCGCCAGATCCTGGTGAGCGAGCTCGCGCTGGCGGAGAACACGAACGAGGACAAGGCCGAGGCACTGCTCGACGAGGTGCTCGCGTCCTGACTCTGACTGAACGCAGGCCCTGAGAAGCCGGCTCACTCAGCTCAGTAGCGCAATGAAATGCCGCGGTGCCCGATGACGTATCCAATGTCGCCGGGCGCTGCGGCATGTTCGTGCCCGGATGTCCTGACGCAAATCCGGGACACCACTGGCGCACTGACACCATCAGCGGATTTCCTACGGGCAGCGGATTCTCCGCGGTCGCTGTTTCCCCGCGGTCTGCCAGTAGCACTGAAGTACCGATACTTGGTGTGCCGGGCCCGGAGCAGGCTCGACCGGATGTCACGGAAGGGTCCGATCGGGGCTCGCGCCCGGCACTCCTCCAGGCCATACCCACGAGGGCTCGGCACACAAACCTGACAGGAACCGATGTCTGACGAATCGCGCCCCACACCCCCCGGGGCACGTACGGCCGCCGTGATTCCGGCCGCCGGCCGGGGCGTACGCCTCGGCCCGGGCGCTCCCAAAGCGCTTCGAGCGCTGAACGGCACGCCCATGCTCGTCCACGCGGTGCGCGCGATGGCCGCGTCCCGTGCCGTCTCGCTGGTCGTCGTCGTGGCCCCGCCGGACGGCGCCGCCGAGGTGAAGACCCTCCTCGACGCCCACCCGCTGCCCGAACGCACGGACTTTCTCGTCGTACCCGGCGGAGAGTCCAGGCAGGAGTCGGTGAAGCTCGGCCTGGACGCGCTGCCGCCCGGCATCGACATCGTCCTCGTGCACGACGCCGCCCGCCCGCTGGTACCGGTGGACACCGTCGACGCGGTGATCGAGGCGGTACGCGAGGGTGCGCGGGCCGTGGTCCCCGCGCTGCCGCTCGCGGACACCGTCAAGGAGGTCGAACCGGCCACGACGCCCGGGGAACCGGAACCGGTGGTGGCGACGCCGGAGCGGGCGAGACTGCGGGCGGTCCAGACACCGCAGGGTTTCGCGATCGACACCCTCGTACGAGCCCACGAGACGATCACCGACAACGTCACCGACGACGCGAGCATGGTCGAACAGCTGGGCCTGCGGGTCGTGGTCGTGCCCGGTCACGAGGAGGCCTTCAAGGTGACGAGGCCGCTCGATCTCGTGCTGGCGGAAGCGGTTCTGGCCCGCAGGAGGCTCAACGATGGCTTCTGAGTCTTCCGTGCCTGCCGTGTCTTCCGCGCTGGGGCCGGTGCTACTGCCCCAGGTCGGCATCGGTACCGACATTCACGCTTTCGAGGAGGGCCGGGAGCTGTGGTGCGCCGGCCTGAGGTGGGAGGGCGAGGGGACGGGCCTCGCGGGTCACTCCGACGCGGACGTCGTCGCCCACGCCGCGTGCAACGCGCTGTTCTCGGCGGCCGGCCTCGGCGACCTCGGACAGCACTTCGGCACCGGCCGCCCGGAGTGGTCCGGGGCGTCCGGGGTGACGCTGCTGGCGGAGGCGGCACGGATCGTACGCGCGGCGGGGTTCACCATCGGCAACGTCGCGGTGCAGGTGGTGGGGCCCCGGCCGAAGATCGGGAAGCGGCGCGAGGAAGCGCAGAAGGTGCTGTCGGAGGCGGTGGGCGCGCCCGTGTCGGTCTCCGGCGCGACGACGGACGGGCTCGGTTTTCCGGGGCGGGAGGAAGGGCTGATGGCGGTGGCCACGGCGCTGGTGGCCCGTACGGGCTGAGCCCGAGAAGTTCGCCCCCGCCGCCCCTACCCGTCCCGTCCTTCTGGGGCAGAGCCCCAGGCCCCGCCCGGGGCTCTGCCCCCTGGACCCCCGCTCCTCAAACGCCGGAGAGGCTGGATTGTGGACGGCAATGTCACGAATATGTGGCCCTTGTGGGTAAGGGTCGCAAGGCATCGGGTGCAGGCCACTACCCTGGTCCCGTGACCATTCGCCTGTACGACACCAGCGCCCGGCAGATTCGTGACTTCGCCCCGCTCACGCCGGGTTGTGTCTCGATCTACCTCTGTGGCGCCACCGTGCAGGCCGCCCCGCACATCGGGCATATCCGGTCCGGCCTCAACTTCGACATCCTGCGCCGCTGGTTCACCTACCGCGGGTACGACGTCACGTTCATCCGCAACGTCACCGACATCGACGACAAGATCATCAAGAAGGCCGCCGAGCAGGAGCGCCCCTGGTGGTCCATCGGTTTCGAGAACGAGCGCGCCTTCAACGACGGGTACGCCGCCCTCGGCTGCCTCCCCCCGACCTACGAACCGCGTGCCACCGGGCACGTGACCGAGATGGTCGAGATGATGCGCGGGCTCATCGAGCGCGGACACGCGTACGAGGCCGACGGGAACGTCTACTTCGACGTGCGCTCCTTCCCCGGCTATCTGCAGCTGTCCAACCAGGAACTCGACAACCTGCTCCAGCCCTCCGGCGACGGCGAGACCGGCAAGCGCGACTCCCGTGACTTCGCCATGTGGAAGACCGCCAAGCCCGGCGAGCCCACCTGGGAGACGCCCTGGGGACGGGGACGGCCCGGCTGGCACCTCGAGTGCTCCGCCATGGCCCACAAGTACCTGGGCACCGCCTTCGACATCCACGGCGGCGGCCTCGACCTGATCTTCCCCCACCACGAGAACGAGATCGCCCAGGCCAAGGCCTTCGGCGACGACTTCGCGTCGTACTGGCTGCACAACGCGTGGGTCACCATGAGCGGCGAGAAGATGTCGAAGTCCCTCGGCAACTCCGTCCTCGTCAGCGAGATGGTCAAGGCCTGGCGGCCCATCGTCCTGCGCTACTACCTCGGCACCCCGCACTACCGCTCGATGATCGAGTACAGCGACGACGCCCTGCGCGAGGCCGAGTCGGCGTTCGCCCGGATCGAGGGGTTCGTGCAGCGCGTCGTCGAGAAGGCCGGGGGCGTCGTCGAGCCCGCCGCCGAGGTGCCGCCCGCCTTCGCCGAGGCCATGGACGACGACCTGGGCGTGCCGCAGGCCCTCGCCGTCGTGCACACCACCGTCAGGCAGGGCAACTCCGCCCTCGCCGCCGACGACAAGGAAGCCGCCGTCGCCCGGCTCGCTGAGGTGCGCGCCATGCTCGGCGTCCTCGGCCTCGACCCGCTCGACCCGCACTGGGTCGGGGAGGCCGGTGACCGGGGTGAGGACCTGCACGGCGTCGTCGACAGCCTCGTACGACTCGTCCTCGATCAGCGTGAGGCCGCCCGCGGGCGCAAGGACTGGGGGACCGCGGACGCCATCCGCGATCAGCTCAACCAGTCCGGCCTCGTCATCGAGGACGGCCCGCAGGGGCCGCGCTGGACCCTCGGACCACGCTGAGTATTTCCCCTCATATCCCCATATTTCCTTGATCGATTGTGCCGCTCGGGTTTCCGGGCGGCACACTCATAGACGTACACACGCACGCCTTCACACAGACAGGTAGGTCATGGCCGCTAACAACCGCCGCATGTCCGGCAAGAAGGGCGCGCAGGTCGGCAGTGGCGGCCAGCGGCGCCGGGGGCTCGAGGGCAAGGGCCCGACGCCGCCCGCCGAGGCGCGCAAGAAGCACAAGAAGAACCGTATTGCCAATGCCAAGGCCAAGCAGATCCAGCGGCGGCCCGCATCCAAGGGGCGCGGCGGGAAGGCATCCTCCGAACTCGTCGTCGGGCGCAACTCGGTCGTCGAGGCGCTGCGCGAGGGCGTCCCGGCCACCACGCTCTACGTCCAGCAGTTCATCGACAACGACGAGCGCGTGCGCGAGGCGCTCCAGCTCGTCGCCGAGCGCGGCGGCATCCACCTGATGGAAGCCCCCCGGCCCGAGCTCGACCGCATGACCAACGGCCTCAACCACCAGGGGCTCGTGCTCCAGGTCCCGCCGTATGTGTACGCCCACCCCGAGGACCTCGCCAACGCCGCCTACGACAACGGCGTGGACCCCCTCATCGTCGTCCTCGACGGTGTCACCGACCCGCGCAACCTCGGCGCCGTCGTCCGCTCCGTCTCCGCCTTCGGCGGGCACGGAGTCGTCGTGCCCGAGCGTCGCGCCGCCGGCATGACCGCCGGCGCCTGGAAGACCTCCGCCGGCGCCGCCGCCCGCACGCCCGTCGCCCGCGCCACCAACCTGACGCGCACCCTGGAGGCGTACCAGAAGGCCGGGATCGTCGTCGTCGGGCTCGCCGCCGACGGCAACGCCGAACTCGGCGACCTGCCCGCCCTCGGCGGACCCGTCGTCATCGTCGTCGGCAGCGAGGGCAAGGGCCTGTCCCGGCTGGTCGGGGAGACCTGCGACCACCTCGTGCGGATCCCGATGCCCGGTGGCACCGAGTCCCTCAACGCCGGTGTCGCCGCCGGGATCGTGCTGTACGAAGCGGCCCGCCGACGCGCCTGAACACGCGTGCGCGACGTCACCCGTGCGGGGGAATCCGGGCGGGTGACGTGACCTTGACGCGGCCCGGACACATCCGCCAAGTCAAAGCAGTGTCCTAACCTCACGTCACTCGGTTAGATGAGTGTGGACACCAGAACACCCCGCACACCCACGGGGGACCGCTCGTCGGGATACGACGACGCTCCCGCGCTGAGCATGGTGAAGGTGCCGAGCGATCCGGCGCAGGTCATCGTCAACCATGCGAGTTTCCGCGTGCAGTTGGGGGCCTCGACACGGCGGGCGGCACCGTCCGCCCGCGTCGCCCGGCACCTCGGCGCCTCCGAGGAAACGACGCGCATCCCCGTCGCAGGCGCCGGCGGCGCCACGGCCGTCCGACGCCGGGCACCCGTCGTCTGGAGCGGCAAGTCGGCGCCCGACGACACCGGCGCCCACCGGCTGCTCCAAGCCGTACGAGGCTCCAGCGTGCGCCACGGCGAACAGCCGCCGACCGCCGACGCCGGAGCGACGCAGGTCATCCCCCGCATCGACGACGAGCTCGACTACGCCGGCAGCACCCTCGACCAGACCGTCGAGACGCCCATCGTCGGCAGCCAGCGCACCCACGGCTCCGACCGGCTGCTCCCCAACATGCGCACTACCGGCAGCGCGTACGAGGAGGCCGGATACGGCGACTCCGGGTACGGCCAATCCGGCTACGGCGACGGCGAGTTCGGCTACGAGGGCGACGAAGCCTACGAGCGGGACACCGACGGGCCACGCACCGGCGGCAGACGGCATTCCAACGACCCCGTACGGCACGCCTATTACCCCGGCCGCCGGATGAACCTCGGCGTCGTCCTGCTCCCGCTCCGCATCTTCCTCGGCTTCATCTCCATCTACGCCGGCATGGGCAAGCTCTGCGACCCCGTCTACTTCGACGGCGGCAAACGCGGCTCCATGATGAAGTGGCTCAACACCCTTCACCCCTGGGAAGTCGCCGAGCCACTAAGGCAGTTCGCCCTCCAGCACCCCGTGGGCTCCGGACTCGTCATCGCCTTCCTCCAGGTCATCGTCGGGGTCCTCACGGTCCTCGGCCTGTGGCAGCGGGTCGCCGCGGTCGGCGGCGCCATGCTCTCCGCCGCGCTGCTCGTCACCGTCAGCTGGAAGAGCGTCCCCGTCTACGACGCCCCCGACATCATCTATCTGGCCGCCTGGTCGCCGCTGATCATCGCCGGCGCCCCCGTCTACTCCATCGACGGCCGCCTCGCCGGCAGCGCCTGGCGCCGACTCGGCCCCCGTACGGACATCTGGGAGCTGCGGAGTTACGTCCTGCGCCGCGGCGCCCTCGTCACGGCCGTCGTCATCGGGCTCACGCTTCTCATCGGCTCGCTCCTCGGCGGAGCCGTCCGCGACGCCGACCGTGTGGTCGTCCCCGGCCCCGGTGAAGCCCCGCGCAACGAACTCCCCGGCTCCCCGCTCCCCGAGCAGCCCGGCGAACGCCGCGCCTCGAAGAGCCCCTCGGCGGCCACCAAGTCCCCGACCCAGAGCGCCACTTCGGCCAGCCCCACCACCGGCGACGCCGCGACCACCCCCCAGGAGGCCCGCGAGAGCGGCAGCGTCACCGGAAGCCGGCCCAGCCAGACCCAGGGCAGCGCCGGCCAGGCCCCGCCGCAGCAGACCACCCCGGCCCAGCAGGCGCCGAGCACCACCGCCGGACCGTCCTCGTCGGGCGGCACGGGCATCCCGGGCGGCACCAACGGCGGCTCCACGGGCGGCAGCACAGGCGGCAGCGACAGCAGCACCGGCGGCTCCTCCACGGGCCAGCCAGGGCTGGTGGGCGGCCTTCTGGGCTAGCAACAACCCGCCTGGGTAGGGCGGTTACGTCAGTGGGGTCCCGCACCTTCCCGGTGCGGGACCCCACTGACGTAACCGCCCTACGCGCAAAGACCTTTGGTGAGCCGTCTGCTCAACGGCCCAGCGCGGCCAGCTCCTTCGCGGCCTCCGTGAGGTCCTTCGCCGTGTCGATCGCGCGCCAGTAGGCGCCGTGCGGGATCGTGAAGCCGGCCAGGCGGAGTTCGCGGGCCAGGTGGGGGAACGTGGTGCGCTCGTGGTCACCGCGGTCCGGGAGCAGGGCGGCGAACTCGGCGGAGAAGACGTACACGCCCGCGTTGATCTCGAAGGTCGACGGAGGGGACTCGATGAAGTCCGTGATGCGGCCGAAGCCGTCCGTCTGCACGGCACCCCACGGCAGTCGCGGGCGGGCCAGCGCGAGAGTCGCGACGGCGTCCCGCTCTGCATGGAAGTCGGCCATGTCGCGCAACGAGAAACGCGTCCAGATGTCGCCGTTGGTGGCGTACCAGGGCTGTTCCGGGGCGGGGAGATGCGCGGCGGCGTACTTGAGGCCGCCGCCACGGCCGAGGGGTTCGGTCTCGACGACCGTCGTGACGTTCAGCGGCAGATCCGCGCTCTCCAGCCAATTCTGGAGGACCTCGGCGAGATGGCCACAGCTGACCACGACGTCCGTCACGCCCTCCTCGGCGAGCCAGACGAGCTGATGGCCGATGATCGGCGTCCCCGTGCCGGGGATCTCGACCATCGGCTTGGGCCGGTCGTCGGTGTACGGGCGGAGCCGGGAGCCCTGGCCGCCGGCGAGGACCACGGCCTGGGTGGGGCGCGAGGTGGCGTTCGGATCGGTCATGTCCGAACTGTACGGGGCGCTCCGCGGGTTTCGCGGGGGAGGTGGGGTGGCGCTGTGGGTGGAGCTGTGGTGGGGCTGTGGTGGGGATCTGCGGGTCGGTGGGGGCTGGTCGCGCAGTTCCCCGCGCCCCTGGGAGGCAGCCCCCTGCGGGGGCGCCTCCCAGGGGCGCCTGACGGTTCAGCTGTGGGCCGCGGCCACTCCTGTCGCGAAGGACGTGTCGCAGACCGGGCGGGCGAACGACTGGGCGCGTGACGGGCCGTACATGCGGACCGCTGCACGGCCCAGGGCGCGGGCGATCGAGGTGCAGTGCTTCGCCAGCGACGGGTGGCCGTTCACCGCCTGCTGCAGATGAGTGAGGGCGATGCCGGGGTCCTTCTCCTGGAGCTCCAGGAGAAGCTGGTCCCGCAGGACATCCTGCGGTGCGGGGGCAGCGGCGGCCCGGGCGGCCAAGTCCTCGGAGGAGGCGGTGAGCACCGAGTCCGAGGGATTCCCCGACCAGTTGACTCGGGTGACCGCGAGGGTCCCGGACAGCACCAGGACGACGGGCAGGACAAGGGCGAGGCTACGGCCGATCCGGCGGGCGGGGCCACGGCCACTTCGCGTCAGTTGGTTAGTGGAGTGCTTCACGCGAGTGAGGGTAGCGCTCAGTGCTGAATTGGCGACATTCAGTCACCCAATCGGGGGATGGATTGGTTGCATTTTGTGGGTAGGGCGTTGACGTACGCGATTCGAAACGACCGGTGTGCCGGGGTATCGGGCCTCCGGTGAGCGCACATGCGAAGGGGCCCCACGGCAAGCCGTGGGGCCCCTTCGACGATCAGCGATCAGGCCGAGCCTCAGTCGGTGAGGCGCTCGCCCGTGGAGGTCGAGAACACGTGGATCTCGCCCGGCTGCGGCACGACGTGCAGCGTGGCGCCCTTGTCCGGGACGGCACGGCCGCTGACGCGGACGACCAGGTCCCTGAGCTCGCCGTCGACCTTGGCGCTGCCGTAGACGTAACCGTCGGCGCCCAGCTCCTCGACCACGTTCACCGTGACGGCGAGACCGGCCGGAGCGTCCGCCGTGTCCTTGGTCAGGGCGTCGGCGGCGGCACCGTTGTGCTCGACGATGTCGAAGTGCTCCGGACGCACGCCGACCGTGACGGTGGTGTCACCCTTGTCGGAGGCGGCCTTGAGAGCCTCGCGGTTGACCGGGACGACGCTGTTGCCGAACTTCACGCCACCGTCGGCGATCGGGACCTCGATCAGGTTCATCGCCGGAGAGCCGATGAAGCCGGCCACGAAGAGGTTCTTGGGGCGGTCGTACATGTTGCGCGGCGAGTCGACCTGCTGGAGCAGACCGTCCTTCAGCACGGCCACCCGGTCGCCCATGGTCATGGCCTCGACCTGGTCGTGGGTGACGTAGACGGTGGTGATGCCCAGGCGGCGCTGCAGCGACGCGATCTGCGTACGCGTCGACACGCGGAGCTTGGCGTCGAGGTTCGACAGCGGCTCGTCCATCAGGAACACCTGGGGCTCACGCACGATGGCGCGACCCATGGCGACACGCTGACGCTGACCACCGGAGAGCGCCTTCGGCTTACGGGCCAGGTAGTCCGTGAGGTCGAGGATCTTCGCCGCGTCCTCGACCTTCTGGCGGATCTCGGCCTTGTTGACGCCGGCGATCTTGAGCGCGAAGCCCATGTTGTCGGCGACCGTCATGTGCGGGTACAGCGCGTAGTTCTGGAACACCATTGCGATGTCCCGGTCCTTCGGCGGCAGGTGCGTGACATCGCGGTCACCGATGTGGATCGAGCCGGCGTTGACGTCCTCGAGACCCGCGAGCATGCGCAGGGAGGTGGACTTTCCGCAGCCGGAGGGACCGACGAGGACGAGGAACTCGCCATCCGCGACGTCGAGCTCGAGCTGGTCGACGGCGGGCTTGTCGCCACCCGGGTAGATGCGGGTCGCCTTGTTGAACGAAACAGTGGCCATGGGTACTAGGCCCCCTTCACCGGCAGGAACGTGCCGGACGATCCGTAGTGGAAGGTGGTGTAGTCCACGTACGCGGACTGAATCTGGACGGTACCCGGGGTTTCGACGTCTGTCAGTAGCTGGGGGAGTGTGAACTTCGCGGAAATTTTCGACAGGGGCTCGGCCTCGACCTGGGTACACTGCACGGGCACGCACGCTGGCACAGGCTGTGCACGCGCGTGTGCAGGCCTCCTTAGCTCAGCTGGCCAGAGCAACGCACTTGTAATGCGTAGGTCGTCGGTTCGAATCCGACAGGGGGCTCCAGTACTGCCATACGGGGTCAGCGGTCGCAGGGATCAGCCCCGCAGTCGTCGCACGATCTCCAGGTCCGTTTCCTCCAGCGGATCCCCGTCCTTGATGTTCCACAGGGCGTTCTGCAGCACCCTGGCGAGGGTCCACGCGCGTGCCCGTTCACGGTCCAGGGACAGGGCCTCCGTCAGGGCGTCGAAGCGCCAGCGGATGTCGGCGGGGTCGAAGCGGTTGTTGAGGGCCGGCCAGAGGTCGAAGGCTGGGTCTCCTGCCAGGGGTTTCGGGTCGATCGCCAGCCAGGGGGCGCGGGTGGCGGCGAGGACGTTCTCGTCGTGGAGGTCCCAGTGGAGGAGGCGGTCGCCGGGGTCGGGGGCCACTTCGCGCAGGGCCGCCTCGCAGTCCTTGAGGAGGGTGCGGGCCTCGGGGTCCGGGATCCGGGGGAGGGCATGCGGTGCCCGGTCCAGCATTCGTGCCGCGATGTCGCCCAGGCGGCGGATGCCCGGTGGCGCTGGTAGGGCGGTGAGGTGGGTCAGGAGGTCGGCGATGATCAGGGTGGCTTCGTGGGCGTCGGGGTGGTGGGACAGCATCCGGGTGTGGTCGAGGCGTTCCAGGAGCATCGTGCCGGTGGTGGGTTCGTGGTCCAGGAGGTGTACCGCGTGGTCGCCGTTCCAGAGGCGCAGGGCGGTCGGTTCGCCCTCGCTCTCGGTGTCCATGAGCTGGAGTTTCAGGACGGCCGGGGTGTCGTCGGGGCGGCGGACCGGGAGGACCAGGGCTGTTACGCCGTGCATGGAGGGGCCGTCGACGCGTAGGTTCCAGCGGTCGAGGAAGTCGGCGGCGCGGGCGGGGAGCGCGGTGATGAAGGCGCGGCCCGCCTCGCCGTTGTACTTGAGCTGGGTGGCGGCCAGTTCGTCAGGGACGTGGATGTGGATGCGCGTCACTGGCCGACTTTATGTGCGTGCGTAAATTGAGGCATGCGAATTCCGGTGGGCCCGCGTGGGGTGTGGGCGTACGTCCGTAGTGCTCCGGGCACCTACTTGTGGCTGCTCGTCCTGTTCGTCACGACTGTGGCGGTGCATCACATGTCGGCGGAGTTCCAGGAGGAGTTCCTGCGGCAGCGGTCGACGAACATCAATGAGTTGCGGACCATCGGGTGCGGCTGCTGTTGGCTGATCTCCAGTGCGATTTGACATCCTCTCCCTCTTAAAAGAGGGGGATTCCAACCCGGTTGGGTTGAGGTTCACGGACACTCGACCGCGTTGTGGGCGGTGTCGTCCCTCCGGCACCGGCTGTTCGCCGGGGGCGGGGGATCCCGCCCTGTCCTGCCGCGACGTTGTTCGCTGCGTTGGTGTCCGCGTTGCAGGTGAAGCCGCAGGAGGAGCAACAGAATTCGGCTTGGCTCTTGCGCGAGTTCTTGTCGATCCATCCGCAGGCGCTGCATCGCAGGCTGGTGTGTGGGGCGGGGACGTCTTCGACCCGGCCGGGGGCCTTGTGTTCGGTGCGCCGGCGGAGCATGCCCCAGCCCTGGGCGAGGATGGCCCGGTTGAGTCCGGCCTTCTGACGCACGTTCTTGCCGGGCTGCTCGACGGTCCCCTTCGCCGAGCGGGTCATGTTCTTGATGTTGAGCTTCTCGAACCGCACCAGGTCGTAGGTGCGGGCGAGTGTCGTACTCGTCTTTTCGCACCAGTCCTTGCGCCGGTCCGCCTCTCGTGCCTTGAGCTTGGCAACCTTGGCGTACCCGGCGGTCATGGCCTCGCTGCCCTTGGGCGCTCTGGCGGCTCGCCGCTGGTGCTTGCGCACCTGTGCCCGCTCTTTGACCGTGAGCCGCGGGCAGTTCAGCTTCCGGCCGTCGGACAGCGCGGCCGTGATCGTCACGCCCCGGTCGATGCCGATGACCTCACCTGTACCGGGGGCGCCGATCGGCGCGGGGACGACCGCGAACGCCGCGTGCCACTGTCCGTTGCGCCAGGTGATCCGGAACGTCTTCGCGCTGGGCAGCCCGGTACGGGTAAGGCGGAAGCGGACCCAGCCGCAGCCGGGTACCTTCACCTGCGCCCACCGTCTGTTGAGTTTCTGCACCACCACTGAACGGCCCATGACCTGTTTGCCGGTCTTCGTGTTCACCTTCGGCGAGCCGTTCGTCTCGAACTCCGACACGCGGTCGGTGCCGATGACCCGGAAGCCCTCGTGCCGGTACTTCTTGCGCCAGGTCGGCTCGCCGAACCCGGACGTGAACCGCGCGTTCTTGGCCTGTGCGAAGTCCTTAAGCGCCTGCTGCTGAACGTCCGCGTTCCCGGCACCCAGCCATTCGTTGTCCCGTCGGGCTTCGGTGAGCTGGCGGCACTGTTCGGCGAAACCGGGTGTGGCCTTGCGGCCCTTGTACCAGTGCGAGTGCTGCTCGACGGCCAGGTTCCACACGTACCGGGCGTGCGCGCAGTGCTTACGCATGATCGCCTCCTGGGCGGTCGTCGGGTACATGCGAAACCTGGATATGGTCCCATCTTAGCATCGAGTTGGGTCCGGTGTCAGAATGGGACCATGACGAAGCATGTGAACCTCCGCCTCCCCGATGACGTGCACGAGATGGCCGTGGCCGCCGCGACTGCCGATGACCGCTCCCTCAACTCGTGGCTGATCGCAGTCGTGCGCCGCGCCGCCGAGTCGGGTGAGACGCCGAATCACGCTGGCGGCGATTCCGCGATCCCTGCCCCGCTACGCGGGAGCGACCCTTCACCCCGGCCCTGAAGGGCCGGGCACCCCGCCCGAAAGCAAGGTGGAATCCGAAGGTGCCGCGGGACTGGTGTGCCACGGTGACGCTGGACCGGTCGACGGGGCTGGGGTGGGCGGGCGGTTATGTCGGTTCCGGGGTTGCCACGGCCAATCTCGCGGCGCGGACGTTGCGGGATCTGGTGCAGCTCGACTCGGGGCAGGCGGGGCGTACCGAGCTGATCGATCTGCCGTGGGTGGGGCACCGGGTGCGGAAGTGGGAGCCGGAGCCGTTGCGGTGGCTGGGGGTGCGAGGGATGTACGCCACGTACCGGGCGGCGGATCGGCGGGAGTCGGCCGGGGGTGGTGAGCGGTCGTCGCGGCTGGCTCGGGTCGCGGACCGGGTGGTTGAGCGGTAGGTGGGGCGCTGGTGGTGCAGGGGGCGGCTGGTTACGGCTCCAGTCCCCGTTGCCGCTGCCGGGCGTGGCGCGGTTTCGGAGGACGCGGTGGGAGGCGGCAGGGGCGAGTGGCTGGTCATGGTTCCAGTACGACCTTGCCCGTCGTGGCACGGTTTTCGAGGGCTCGGTGGGCGGTGGCTGCCTCGGTGAGGGGGAAGCGGTGGACGGCCGGGGTCAGGCGGCCGGTGGCGGCTTCCGTGAGGGCGCGGAGTTCGAGGGTGCGGAGGGGGTCGGGGCCGCCTGTTCTCGCCAGCATGGCCGGGCCGAGGACCTGTTCGGAGACGCCCTCGACGAGGTGGGGGCCGCCGGTGTGGATGCCTTCGCCCGACCAGCCGAAGACGAGGTGTTGTCCGGTGGGGGAGAGGAGGGCTGTGGCCTCGCGGGCGATGTCGCCGCCCACGCCGTCGAAGACGACGGTGGCGGGCCGCCCGCCGAGATACGCGCGGACCTTCTCCGGCCATGCGGGATCCGTGTAGTCGACGGCGAGATCGGCGCCGTTCGCCGCGACGAGGGCCGTCTTCGCCGGGCCGCCCGCCAGGCCGATCACGGTGGCGCCGGCGTGCCGGGCGTACTGCACGAGAAGGGTGCCGATGCCGCCTGCGGCGGCCGGGACGACGGCCACGGAGTCGGGGCCGAGGTCGGTGAACTGCAGGATTCCCAGCGCCGTACGCCCTGTGCCGATCATCGCGACGGCCTGGGCGAAGTCGAGGCCGGCCGGGATCTCGTGCAGGCGTTCCATGTCGGTGACGGCGAGTTCGGCGTATCCGCCGGGTTGGAATCCGAGGTGGGCGGTGACGCGCTTGCCGAGCCACAGGTGCGGGGTGCCCTCGCCGAGGGCGTCGACGGTGCCGGCGACCTCGCGGCCGGGGACGGTCGGCAGCGGGGTGGGCGTGGGTGCCGGGCCCTGGATGCCCTCGCGGAGGGCTGTGTCCAGGAGGTGTACGCCGGCTGCGGCGACGGCGATACGGACCTGGCCCGGGCCGGGTGCCGGGTCTTCGACCTGTTCGTAGGTGAGGTTCTCGGCGGGGCCGAAGGTGTGCAGGCGGATGGCGTGCATGAGGTGTCCCCCAGGTGTGTGGCTTTGCGTGCGGGCTGCTGCCACTCTTCAACCTCAGGCTTGCTTGAGGTCAAGGGGGTTGTGGGCATTGTGGGGGTCGAGGGGGTCGAGGGGGTCGTGGGGGCCGCGGGGGTCGTGACGGCCACGGTTTCGTCGGGTGTCCAGTGCCAGTGACACGGCGGTCAGCGCGCTGTTGAACGAGACCTCCGCGAGGACGCCTGGGGCGGCCACCTGGTCGCCCGCGAGGTAGACACCGTCGCCGCGTTCGATCGCGGGCCGGTCGCGCCAGCTCGTACCCGGGAGGTCGACCGCGCCGGTGCGGCCGTTCGCGGTGGCCTCGCGGCGCCAGGTGACGCGGTCGCGCCAGCCGTCGAAGGCCAGGTCGAGCACTTGTTCTGCGCGGGCGATGCCCTCGGCGCGGGAGGCGTGCGGTGCGATCGGGAACTGGCCCTGGAGGAGCTGCTCTCCGGCCGGTGCGAGGGTGCGGTCCTGTGCGGTGAAGCGTTCCAGCCAGCCGGGTGCGTCCAGGTCGGAGACGACGAAGGGGTCGCCGCGCCGGGTGCGTACGGCAAGGTCCAGGAGGACCGTGCGGGCGCCGGGCCAGGTGAGGGTGTCGTCGCGCAGGAGGTGCCGGGCGGCGTCGAGGGAGGTGGCGACGATGACGGGTGTGTCCTCGGGGAGCGTGTCGACGCGGGACAGGGTCTCCACCCGTACGCCCAGGTTCCAGGCGCGGGCGGCCATCCGGTCGATGACGCTGGCCCAGCCGCCGCGCGGGTAGTGGGCCTCGGGCGGGAGGGCGGCGGCGCGGCGCAGCCGCTCCTGTACGAAGGCCGCGGACAGGGTGCCCGGGTCGTGGTGGAAGAGGGCGACGGCGGAGTAGTGCGCGGCGGCCCGCGCGCCCTTCTCGCCCGCCTGCTCGGTGGCCCAGGTCATGAAGTCGACGTCCACGGGAGCCTGTTGGGCGCTGTGGCGAAGCAGTTTGAGCATCGCGAGGGGCGGGGTGCGGCGCAGGGCGCCCTGGTGGCGGAAGTGGAAACGGGCGGCTTCGAGGGGCGGGAGTGGGGCGAGGGGGCCGATCAGGTCGCGTCGGGTGAGCCAGGTCCAGTGCGGGCCGCCGCTGTAGAGGGCGTGCGGGCCCTCGTTCGTACGGTAAGGCTCCTCGGCGGTGCGGCCACGGCCGCCGAGGGTGTGATGGGCCTCGTGCACGGTGACCTTGGCGCCCGCCTCGGCGGCGGCGATGGCGGCGGTGAGACCGGCGAAGCCGCCGCCGATGACGGTGAGGGTGGTGAGCGGGGTGCGGGTGCGGGTGTGAGTACGGACCGGGTGCATGTCTGGGGTCTCCCTGCGGTCGGCGCTTACTGCTTTCCGGCGGTGCTTTCTGCCGGTGTTTTCTGCCGGTACGACCGATCGAGGGGGTCGGAATGTGACATGGGTGTGGGGGAGACGGGTTTGTGCAGGTCAGGGGGATTGTCAGTGGCGGGGTGCAGGATGGGGGCATGGCGAGGCGAGTGGTGGATGGCGTGGGCGGAGCGGGTGGAGTGGGTGGTACGACGGGTTCCCGGGCCGGGGTGAAGGGGGCGCGGCGGCCCGAGGTGCGGTTGCCGGTGCTGGAGCCGTTCGGGGGCGGGCAGTTGGAGGCGGACGGGGACTACGACGGGCTGGAGTTCCGGGAGTCCGACTTCGCCGGGCAGGACGGCGGGGGTGCCCGTTTCATGGACTGCGCGCTGACGGGGTGCGCGCTGGACGAGACACGGCTGCACCACGCCCGGCTGCTCGACTCGGTCCTCACGGGGATACGGGGGGTCGGCACCAACCTCGCCGAGTCGACGCTGCGTGATGTGGAGCTGGTCGACGCCCGGCTGGGCGGGGTGCAGTTGCACGGGGCCGTGCTGGATTGGGTGCTGGTGCGGGGCGGGAAGATCGACTATCTGAACCTGCGCAAGGCGAAGCTGAAGGATGTCGTCTTCGAGGGGTGCGTGCTGGTGGAGCCGGACTTCGGGGGTGCGGTGCTGGAGCGGGTGGAGTTTGTGGACTGTGTGCTGAAGGGGGCGGACTTCAGTGCTGCGCGGCTGAGCGATGTGGATTTCCGGCGGGCTGCGGAGCTGGGGTTCGCGCGGGGGGTGGACCGGTTGGCGGGGGCGGTGATCAGTCCGGTGCAGTTGCTTGATCTGGCGGCGGTGTTCGCGACGGAGCTGGGGGTGCGGGTGGAGGGGGTTGGGTAGTTTGCCTGCCTGCCTGCCTGCCTGCCTGCCTGCCCGTCCGGCCACCAGCCCTGCACTGCTTCGTCAGCCCGGGTCGGCGCCCAGGTCAGGTCACGTGACCCTCGGGAAGCGGGCCTGGAGTGTCCAGATCGCCGGGTTCTCGCCGAGCGCGTCGTGCAGGTCGATCAGGTCGGCCAGTACGTCGTGCAGGAAGTCCCGTGACTCCTTGCGGAGTTCAGTGTGGGAGAAGTTGAGTGGGGGCTCCTCCGCCGGCATCCAGTCGGACTCGATGTCCACCCACCCGAAGCGGCGCTTGAACAGCATGCGGTCGGTGGACTCGGTGAAGTCCAGTTCCGCGTACTGGGGGCGGGAGGCGCGGGAGCCCGCGGGATCCTGGTCCAGCTGCTCCACGATGTCGCACAGCGCCCACGCGAAGTCGAGTACCGGCACCCATCCCCAGGCTGTGGACAGTTCCCGGTCCGCCTTGGTGTCGGCGAGGTAGACGTCTCCGCAGAACAGGTCGTGGCGGAGTGCGTGGACGTCCGCGCGGCGGTAGTCGGTCTGCGGGGGGTCCGGGAAGCGGTTGGAGAGGGCGTAACCGATATCGAGCACGGTGGTGATGGTGTCATGGCGGGATCGACGCCCGTGAACCTGTCTCCGCACGGGTGCGAAGCGCGGGTACGCACCCGCGGGTACTCAGGACTCCGTGGCCGGCCGGGGTCCGCCGAACCCGTGTTCCGAGAGGTCGAACGAGTTGCCCTCCGGATCCATCGCGCGGTACTCGGCGAAGGGGCGGTCGGTGAAGCGCTCCGCCGGCTTGTCCGCGCCCTTCTCGATCAGCGCCGCCGAGGTGGCCGCCGTATCGGCGATGTGGAAGCCGAAGTGGTTCATGCCGAGCGGGGTGTCGCCGTCGAGCCGGTGCTTGATGAGGGCGAGGGAGAGGTAGCCGTCGGAGAGGAAGCAACTGCCGTCGGGGTCGCGGTGGTACAGCTCCATCGAGAAGACGGAGCTGTAGAACTCGGCCAGCCCTTCCGGGTCCCGGGCCACGACGGCGAGGTGCCGCAGCTTCGGGCGGCCGGTCTCGGTGTCGGCCTTCTCGGGCTCGGGCGTGGCTGACACGGCGGGTGCGGTTGCCGGGATCATGTTGTGGAGGGCGACGATCTGCCAGAGGTCCGGGCCGTCGTGCGTGCCCGTCCGCTCGACGACGGCCAGGGCGTGGGCCGAGGCCAGGGTCGTACCGTCGGCGGCGCGGACCGTGGACTCCGCGTCGACCGTGGCGAGGCCCGGGCGCAGGTGTCGTACGGCTGTCACCCGGGCGTCGAGCCGGGTGTCGGCGTACTGGGTGCGGAAGAGGCGGTCGTGGTCGGCCTGGATGCCCGCGCGGCCCGGCGGCTTGTCGCCGCGTACGGTCGTGAAGTCGCAGTCCGTCGCGAAGCTCGCGGCGAACAGGGTGGCGTCGCCCGCCTCCCAGCCGCGGGCCATGGTCTCCCACAGGGCGCGGATCGCGTCGTCGGCGAGGTTGCTGCCGCTGTTTGAACTGCCGTTGGAACTGCCGTTGTGACTGGTGCCGTGACGGGTGTTGTGACGGGTGTTGTGCGTCGTCATCGTGGGTGTACCCCGACCTTGGTTCGTGTGCGGATGCGCAGGGGGAGTTCGGTGCACGCCTTGTCCGGGGCGGCAGTCGGGGGCGGGGACCAGGCGGCCATGGCGTGGTGGAAGACGTCGCGTTCGTGCGGTGGGCCTATCCGTGCCGGTCGGGGTGAAGAGCTGGTACTCGCCGACGGCGGCGGCGAGGAACTCGTCGAGGGCCTGGTTGTCCATCAGGACGGTGGGGGGAGCACTGCCGGGGCTGGTTCCTGGGGGGACAGTGCTCGTCCGACAAGGACGGCATGGGTGACGTGTCTCCGTCTCTCGTAAGCGCTCGCGTGGGCGTTTGCCGTTCGGGGGCTTGAGGGTTCGGAGCGTAGAGGGCCCGTTCTTGAAGTTTCCAGGAGTCTTTCGGAAGCCTGGGGATATCCCTATGCGCGGGAGTTGGGCGGGCAATGTGCCAGCGCCGTGCGGAGGTGTGCGGGCACGCGAAAGCCCCCGGTCCCAACGCCAACAACTCGCGCTCGGCCGGGGGCTTTTCAGCCGCCTTGTGCGGCTCGTTCGTCGAATCAGACGTTGACGCCGAAGTCCTTGGCGATGCCCGTAAGGCCGGAGGCGTAGCCCTGGCCGACGGCGCGGAACTTCCACTCGGCGCCGTTGCGGTACAGCTCGCCGAAGACCATGGCCGTCTCCGTCGCCGCGTCCTCCGAGAGGTCGTAGCGGGCGATCTCGGCGCCGCCGGTCTCGTTCAGGATGCGGATGTAGGCGTTGCGGACCTGGCCGAAGTTCTGCGAGCGGGTCTCCGCGTCGTAGATCGAGACCGGGAAGACGATCTTGTCGATGTCGGCCGGGAGGCCGGCGAGGTTGACCTTGATCGCCTCGTCGTCGCCCGCGCCCTCACCCGTGCGGTTGTCGCCGGTGTGGACGATCGTGCTGTCCGGGGTCTGCTTGTTGTTGAAGAAGATGAAGTGGGCCTCCGAGTAGACCTTGCCCTCTCCGTTGACCGCGATCGCCGAGGCGTCGAGGTCGAATTCCGTGCCGGTCGTGCTGCGGACGTCCCAGCCGAGGCCCACGGTGACGGCGGTCAGGCCCGGAGCCTCCTTGGTGAGCGAGACGTTGCCACCCTTGGACAGGCTTACAGCCATTGTTGGGAGTCCTTCCCTCGTTGACGTACGTGCGTGCGGAGCGGTGCGGTGTCCTGTACGGGACGAAGCTACCGTCACTCCCATGAACGCCGACGGGGGACCCGAAGGTTCCGTGTCTTTACTTTCTTTACCTTCCGTGACGGCTGTCGTAGCGAAAACGGGGTGACGTGGACCGGACAGCCGCGCGACCATGGTGGGCATGTCCGGTCCCTACCTCATCCGCGGCTCCGTCTCGCTCCCCGAGGCCGAGCTCATGTGGCGTTTCTCGCGGTCCGGCGGTCCGGGCGGGCAGCACGTCAACACCAGTGACTCGAAGGTGGAGCTGAGCCTCGACCTCGCGAACACCGAGGTGCTGCCCGAAGTCTGGAAGCAGCGCGCGCTGGAGCGTCTCGCCGGCCGGCTCGTCGACGGAGTCGTCACCGTCCGCTCCTCCGAGCACCGCTCGCAGTGGCGCAACCGCGAGACGGCGGCCGTACGCCTGGCCGCCCTCCTTGCCGAGGCCACCGCGCCTCCGCCCAAGCCCCGCACCCCCACCCGTATCCCGCGCGGAATCAACGAACGCCGGCTGCGGCAGAAGAAGGCACGCGCGGATGTGAAGCGGGGCCGTACGGGACGGGACTGGGGTTAGAGCTGGGGTTGGGGCTCGGGCGGGGTCAGGGCCTGTCCGGTGACCGGTCATTGCCCGGTCACCCAGTGCCCGGTCACCCAGTGCCCGGTCACCCAGTGCCCGGTCACCCAGTGCCCGGTCACCCAGTGCCCGGTCACCCAGTGCCCGGTCACCCAGTGCCCGGTCACCCAGTGCCCGGTCACCCAGTGACCGGTCATTGGCCGGGTGGCGGATGAACGATCGTGAATTTCCGGGCGGGCGGGAAAAAGAACCGCGGAACGGCTCCGGGAATGAATTTCTCGGCGAGCGGTTCGAATCCCACCGAAGTCATCCCCCGAAGTCATCCCCGCGCCGTCACCTACCGAATGCTCGGTTCGGCCCGGGGCCCGGCGCCCGGATCCCGGAGCGAGTCCCGGCATTCACGTTCGTACACGAAAAGGTCGCGTTGATCGACTAGGTGAGTTTCAGCACTCCGACCGTCTGGCCTCCGCTGGTCTCCCCGGTGGGGCTGAAGCCGAGGCCCAGGTAGAAGGGCTCGGGGCCGGTCGGGCCGGGGTGCCAGGTGACGTAGAGGTCGGTGCCCCCGCGGCGGCGGATCTCGGCGGCGACGGACTCGACGGCGAAGCGGCCGTAGCCCTTGCCCTGTTCGTCGGCCGCGATGTTCAGGCGCCACAGGCCCGAGCGCAGGTCGGCGCCCGTGCCGCCCCAGGCGATGTCGAAGAAGGCCATGAGGAAGCCGACGGGCCGCTCACCGTCGAGGATCAGCCGGGGCCAGGCGGTGCGCGGATGGATGTACGCCTCGGCCAGGGACTTCATGACCGGGTCGACCGCGTGTTCCTGGTCCGGGCGGACCCGTACGGCGACGGCCGCGTCGAAGTTGTCGGAGCTGATCCGCTCCAGTCGGAGCGCGTCGTTCGTCATACGGGCCAAGCTAGGCCGCCCGGTACCGGTGTGACCAGCGGGTTTCTCGTCGGCCCAGCCTGAGTCCGGCTTCAACCCGGCTTCATTCGCGCTTCAGTCCAGCTGTCGGTAGCGGCCCCGGAAGTACGCCAGCGGGCCGCCGCCGTCCGTGCTCGGTGCCGTCGCCGTCAGGACGCGGCCGATCACGAGGGTGTGGTCGCCGGCCGTCACCAGTTGCTCCGTACGGCACTCCAGGGTCGCCAGGGCGCCGCCCACCAGGAGGGCGCCGGATGCCTCGCCCCGGACGACGGGGAGGTCCGCGAAGAGGAGACGGTCGCTGATGCGGTTCTTCATCGCGAACCGGCCCGCGATGTGCCGCTGGTTCTCGGAGAGGACGGAGACCGCCCACAGGGGCTGTTCGGCGAGCAGGTCGTCCATCCGGGAGCCCTCGCGCACGCTGACCATGACCAGGGGCGGGTCCAGGGACACCGACAGGAAGGCGGTCGCCGTCATACCGACGTCCTCACCGCCGGGCGCGTGCGGGTCGTCCGGGTCGAGCGGCGGTTCCTGTGCGGTCACCAGGACCACGCCCGAGGCCAGGCGGGACATCGCGGCGCGGAAGTCGTCGTTGCTCACCCCACCAGGATGCCCGGCGGGAGCTGAGACGGTGGCGGCGCCTGGGGTGTGTGAGGTGTGTGGGGTGTGTGGGGCGAGAGTGGAGGGGGTGGCAGGTGTGGTGGACGCGGTGGGTGCTGCGGGGCGAGTGGTCGGCACATGGAAAAGCTATTAGCCGTGCGTGTGCCGCACATCGGACCTGCGCCCGAGCCCGGACCTAGGACTCCCGACCGACACCCAATGATCGGGAACGGCCACGCCGACTTCTCCTCGCCCGTATCCTCGCTCGTAGTGTCCGCACGGATACAAAGTTTGCGTTCAGTAAACGCACAGGGAGAACTCAGAAACTCTACTCAATTGCTCATCTTTCGTTGTGACTTGAGTCACAGGTGACCTTTTTTGTTGACCCTGTGTACCGAGTGGGCAGCGCGCTGTGATTCAGTGGCGGGGAAGGTGAGATAGGCGTAAGGAGGGCGAATGGAGACCGATCAGGAGCCGTACGTCCAACTTGCGACCTTGCGGCAACTGCACCGGGTCATGGCGGACATGAACACCGCGCGCAGTCTGGCGGACACCCTCCAGACCGTCGCCGACGGCGTCGTCAACGGCCTCGGGTACGAGTTGGCCTGCGTCAACCTCGTCCGCCCCGACGGCGATCTCGTCGTCGCCGCCTTCGCCGGGAACTCCGCCGCCGAGGCCCTCATCACCGGCCGGGTCGGCTCGCGCGACTCCTGGGAACGCCGCCTCGCCATGGGCGAGGCCTGGGGCGAACTGGTCTTCATTCCGCACACCGAGGGCTGGGTCCTCGACGACGACGACGTCCCGCAGTGGTACACCGACGGCCCCGCCCCGCGCTTCGAGGACGAGTGGCACCCCTCGGACCGGCTCTTCGCGCCGATGTTCACCCCGAGCGTGCCCGGCGGCACCTGCGGCGAACTGATCGGCGTGCTCTCCGTGGACCGGCCGCGCAACGGCCGCCGACCGGGCGCATGGGGCAAAGAAGCGCTCCAGATGTACGCGTTCCAGGCTGCCATCGCGATCAGCAACGCACGTCTACGCGCGAATATGCAGCGGGCACTGGTCAGACTCGAACGCGAGCAGCAGGCGCTGCGGGCCAGCGAGGAAAGCTTCCGGCAGGCCTTCGAGTACGCCCCCTCCGGCATGGCCATCGCCGAGATGGGCGGCGACCAGCACGGGCGAATACTCCGCACCAACGACGCCCTGTGCCGTCTGCTGGGCCGTCCCGCCTCCGCGATGCGCCGCTACTCCTTCTCCGACCTCGTGCACCCCGAGGACATAGGCACCCTGCTCCGCACCTCCGCCGAGGGCGGGCGCACCGAACTCCGGCTCGCGCGCCGGGACGGCTCGTACCTGTGGGTGTCGCTGCGCAACTCCGTCGTCGCGGACACCACCGATGGCCCGCGCTTCCTGCTCACCCACGTCGAGGACATAGAGGAGCGCAAGCGCCGCGAGCTTCAGCTCGCCCACCGCGCCTCCCACGACTCCCTCACCGGACTGCCCAACTCCGCCGAACTGCGCGCCCGGCTCAGCTCCCGCCTCTGCCAGCGCTCGCAGACGGTGGTGCCCGGCCTGGTCGAGTCGGTCGACGCGGCCTACGGCCACGGCCAGGTGGATCCCTACGGCACGCACGACCAGTACACGACCGCGCCGGTGCCCGTGACGGACGGCGGACTCCAGCCGTACGACGTGAGCGGCCACCAGTTCGACTTCCGCGCGGCTCCCGAGGCATACGGCGCGTACGACCACCACGTCCACACCGTCGCTCCCGAGAGTGAGCAGGACGACGGGACGAAGGGGCTCGCGGTGCTCTTCTGCGACCTCGACGGCTTCAAGTCGATCAACGACCGCTTCGGGCACAACGCCGGCGACGCGGTGCTGATCGAGGTGGCCCGACGGCTCGGCGGGGCCGTGCGCGACGGTGACACGGTGGCCCGGCTCGGCGGCGACGAGTTCGTGGTCCTCGCCGACGGCCTCGGCCGGGCCGACGCCCAGGACCTCGCCGTACGCCTGCGCAACGAGATCATCCAGCCGATCCGGGTCGACGGCCGCGCGATGCGGGTCGGCGCGAGCTTCGGCATCGGGTGGGCACACTGCGGGATGACGGCGGACGAAGTCCTGAAGTCGGCCGACGAGCGGATGTACATCGAGAAACGATCTCGTCCCAAACAGCATCGGCGTGCGGGATGATCACCAGATCAGTGGCCCTGTAGCGATCTTGTAGCCGCTCGTTGCCTCCGGACTCACCCGTTTGGGTCAGCGAGAGCGGGTAGGCTCGTTATTCGCATTGCATCCTTCGCATTGCATGCTTCCCAGGACCTCGCAACATCTCGTGGTCCCGCCCCCGCACCTGTCCCACCCCGCACCTGTTGAGGAGACCCCAAGGGATGACGCCCGGCAACAGCGGCGCGAGCACGCCCGAGGACGACGATCCGTTCGGCTACCTGTACGAGGACGGGCGGGCCAACGGAGCCCAGCCGCCGAGCAGCGGCTACGGCTACCCGAACTCGGTCGGCCGGGTGCGGCCGGTCGGCGAGCGCCAGTACAGCGCGCCGGCGGCCCCGGGGCAGGCCCCCGTCCAGGGCCAGCAGCCCGCGTACGGCCAGACCGCCCCGACCGCCCCGACCGCGCAGTACGGCCAGACGATCCCGCAGCAGCAGGGCGCGTACGGCAGCACCCCGAACACCCAGTACCAGGGGCCCGAGGCCTTCGGCGCCGGCCCCGCGACTCCGCGGCAGCCCACACACGGCGGTGGCGGCGGCAGAGGCGGGCGGGCCTCCGGCCCCAACACCAAGGGACTACTGATCGGCGCCATCGCGGTGGTCGCCGCGGTCGTCATCGGTATCGGCGTGGCCATGATGGGCGGCGACGACGAGAAGGACAAGGGCAACGAGGCCGGTGCGAGCCCGACGACCGGGCAGAGCGCCGAGAAGTCCCCGTCGCCCACCACCTCGGCGGCCTCGGAGGACGAACTCCCGACGATCGACGCGAAGGCCCTGCTGCTCGGCGGCGGCGCCGTCACCACGTCGGACGTCAAAGGCGCGAAGTCGGCCGACGGCGTCTATGTGGGCAACTTCAACAACGTGGGCGCGTCGGTCACCTGGAACGTCAGCGGCATCGCGAAGAAGGGCGAGTACCGGCTGTACGTCAACTACGGCGTACCCGGCAAGGCCGCCACCGCCACGCTGTCGGTCAACGGCACGGCTCAGTCCCGCCCGGTCAACCTGGACAACTTCGCGAAGGCCGCCGAGGGTGACTACGCGAAGGGCTGGACGAGCACCTGGGCGTCCGTCCAGCTGAACAAGGGCACCAACACGCTCAAGATCTCCTGCGAGCAGGGGAATCAGTGTGACGTCAACATCGACCAGCTGTATCTGACGGCTGCCAACGGATAGTGGAGTGACAGGGGTCTGAGCGAGAGCTGACCGGGCCGGAGACCGTCCGCTATGCCGCCGTCGCCTCGCTCGTCACGGTCACCCGGGCCACCAGTTCCTCGTATGCCGCGCGGTCGAACTCGCCTGCCACCGGGGCCAGTACGGTTGCCGTCGACAGGGCCACCGCGCGGATCAGGCGTTCGGGCCAGGGGAGTTGGTCGACCAGGCCCGACAGCAGGCCCGCGACCGCCGAGTCGCCCGCGCCCGTCGGGTTGCCCCGGACGCGGGCTGGTGGGGTTGCCCGCCAGCGGCCCTCCGGGGTCGCCGCGAGCAGGCCGTCCGGGCCCAGTGAGGCGACCACGGCTCGTGCGCCGCGCCTGCGGGCGTTCCGGGTGGCCTGCAACGGCTCGTGGGAGCGCGTGAGTTCGGCGAGTTCACCGGCGTTCGGCTTGACCACGTCGGGGCGGGCCGCGACCCCGCGCCTGAGCGGCTCCCCGCTCGCGTCGAGCAGCACGGGCACCCCCGCTGTCCGCGCTGAGCGGACGAGGTCGGCGTACGCCCCCACCGGCACCCCCGGCGGCAGGCTGCCGCAGAGGGCCACCACGGAGACGGACGGCAGCAGCCCCTCGTAGACGTCCTGGAAGGTGGCCCATTCGGCCGGGGTGATCTGCGGGCCGGGCTCGTTGAGCTGGGTCGTTTCCGGCGTCATGCTCGCGGGCGTGTCCTCGACCAGCGCTATCGTGCGGCGGGTCGGACCCGATACCGGGACCAGGGCGTCCAATATGCCTGTTGTGGCGGTGAGTTGGTGCTGTACGGTCCGTCCGGTCGGGCCGCCTGTGAAGCCGGTGACCGTCACCTCGTGGCCGAGGGCGGCCAGGACGCGGGCCACGTTCAGGCCCTTGCCGCCGGGGCGTTCGGTTACCGAGGTGACCCGGTGGGAGGCGTACGGGCGCAACTCCCTTACGCGGTACGTGATGTCGAGCGCGGTGTTCAGCGTCACCGTGAGGATCATCCCGCCAGCCTCCCTCCTCAGTCAGCTCAAGGTAGTTGGGGCTTGACTACCCAACTCCCCTTGCGCATCACTCCCTTGACCGTGAAGTCCGCGTCCAGCAGGACCAGGTCCGCGTCCTTGCCCGGTTCCAGGGAGCCCACCCGGTCGTGGATGCCCAGCAGCCGGGCCGGGTTGGCGGACAACGCGGCGACCGCGTCCGTGACCGGGAGCCGGTCGACGGTGACCGCCCGCCGGAACGCGCGGTCCAGGGTGAGGGTCGAGCCCGCGATCGAGCCCCCCTCGACCAGCCGCGCCACGCCCTTGCTGACCTCGACCTCCAGCGGGCCGAGCAGATAGAGGCCGTCGCCGAAGCCGGCCGCGTCCATCGCGTCGGTGATGAACGCCACGCGGTCCGCGCCCGCGTGGTGGAACGCGAGCTGGAGGGCCGCCGGGTGCAGGTGCGTGCCGTCGTTGATGAGTTCGACGGTGACGCGCTCGTCCTCCAGGAGGGCGGTGATCGGGCCGGGGGTGCGGTGACCGAGGGCGGGCATCGCGTTGAAGAGGTGCGTGGCGACGGTGGCGCCCGCGTCGATGGCCTCCACCGTCTGCTCGTACGTCGCGTCCGTGTGGCCGATCGCCGCGAGGACGCCGTGCTCGACGAGCAGCCGTACGGAGTCGAGGCCGCCGGGGAGTTCGGTGGCGAGGGTGACCATTTTGGCCCGGCCGCGCGCCGCGTCGATCAGCTTGCGGACCTCCGCCGGGTCCGGGTCGCGCAGCAGCGCCTCGGAGTGGGCGCCTTTGCGGCACGGCGAGATGAAGGGGCCCTCGAAGTGGACGCCGGCGATGTCGCCCTGCTCGGCGAGTTCGGAGAGGAGGCCGGCCTGGGCGGTGAGGGTGTCCATGTCGCCGGTGACGGTGCTGGCGACGAGGGTGGTGGTGCCGTGGGTGCGGTGGGTGTGGACGCCCTTGAGGATGTCTTCCGCGGTGCCCGAGGTGAAGGAGGCTCCGCCTCCGCCGTGGTTGTGGAGGTCGACGAAGCCTGGGATCAGCCAGTGGCCGCGTACGTCGATCTCCTGGGCGTTCTCGTGGGGGTGCTCGGCGATTCGCGTGCCCTCGACGGCTAGTTGGGCGCCGTCGGTGATTCCTGTGGGGAGTACGACTCGGGCACCTTTGAACACCAGGTTGTGTGTGCGCTGCGGGCCGGTGGGGGTTGTTCGCGCCCACGCGGCGGAGCCGCAAATGTCAGGGACCCGCGCCCCTAGGTCGGGTGCCATCAGGGCGTTACCTCCGTGAGGTCGGGGTCGGTGGTGGTGAGGAGATCCCAGGCGAGGAGGCCCGCGCCCAGGCAGCCTGCCGTGTCGCCGAGGGCTGCGGGGGCGATGATCGGGAGCTTCTGGAAGGTGATCCGTTGTTGTACCGCGGTGCGCAGCGGTGTGAACAACGTGTCGCCCGCTTCCGCCAGGCCGCCGCCGATGATCAGGGTGCGGGGGTCGAGGAGGGTGAGGGCGGTGACCAGGCCGTCGGCGAGGGCGTCGATCGCGTGCTGCCAGACCTGGCTGGCGCGCCGGTCGCCGGAGTCGACGGCTTCGGCGCAGTCCGCCGCGTCCGCGCCGGGGACGCCGGAGGCCTCGGCCCAGGCCTCGCTCACCGCCGACGCCGACGCGTACCGTTCCAGACAGCCGCGCTGGCCGCATGGGCACGGGGTCCCGCCGGGCCGTACGACGATGTGGCCGACCTCGCCCGCGAAGCCGTGCGCGCCCGCTTCCACCCGGCCGTCGACGCCGATCGCGCCCGCGATCCCGGTGCCGAGGGCGACGAAGAAGAAACGGTCGGCTCCCTGGCCGGCCCCGATCCGGCCCTCCGCGAGGCCGCCCGTACGGACGTCGTGGCCCAGGGCGACCGGCAGGCCGAGCCGTTCGGTGAGCAGGTCGCGCAGGGGTACGTCACGCCAGCCGAGGTTCGCCGCGTAGACGGCGAGGCCGCGTTCGGCGTCGACGATGCCGGGGACGGAGACTCCGGCGGCGGCGGCGCTCTCGCCGAGGTGGGCGATGCCGTGGGCGCGCAGGTCCGCGGCGAAGCCGAGGATCTCCTCGACCACGGCGTCGGGGCCGCGCTCCCGTCCGGTCGCCCGGCGCGCCTGGTGGAGCAGAGCGCCGTCCGGCCCGATGAGGGCGGCTTTCATCGCGGTGCCGCCC
The DNA here is from genome assembly GCF_010548275.1 of Streptomyces sp. SID12488. Classification (GTDB taxonomy): domain Bacteria; phylum Actinomycetota; class Actinomycetes; order Streptomycetales; family Streptomycetaceae; genus Streptomyces. The sequence continues at coordinate 88,798 of NZ_JAAGLT010000027.1, read as the reverse complement.
ACGTCGAGGGCGATGACATGTCTCACGGGGACAGTGTGGCCCGTCGACCCGGAAGAGGTCTAGTCCACTTACGTGGTGTAGACCTGTACACCTTGTAATGCTAAGAAGTTGAACGTACCAATGAACATGTATGTGAACGCGAATGAATAGTTGGGATTCTGTGGTGCAGCGGCGTAGGACAGGCATGATCGCGGCGGTGTCGGCCCTCGGGATGACGGCGGTACTCGGTGGCTGCGGAGGAGCCGGCTCGGGTGAGGTCACCCTGAAGCTGGTCGCCGCCGACTACGGCGACTCCGGTGCCAACAGCTCCCAGAAGTACTGGGACAAGCTGGTCGAGGAGTACGAGGCCGCCCACCCGGATGTGAAGGTCGACGTCAGCGTCCACTCCTGGACCGAGGTCGACCGCGAGGTCAGTGAGATGGTCGCCGCCGGTGACGCGCCCGACCTGGCGCAGATCGGCGCGTACGCCGACTACGCGGCCAAGGGCGAGCTGTACCAGGCCGACGAACTCCTCTCCATCCCGACGCAGGCCGACTTCGTCGCCCAGCTGGCCGACGCCGGAAAGGTCAGCCGGACCCAGTACGGCATGCCCTTCGCCGCCTCCACCCGCCTCCTCTTCTACAACAAGAAGCTCTTCACCGAGGCCGGCCTCACCCCTCCCACCACCTGGAGCGAGCTGGCCGCCGACGCCGCCGCGCTGAAGGAGAAGGGCGTGAAGTACCCGTACGCCCTCCCGCTCGGGCCCGAGGAGGCGCAGGCCGAGGCCATGCAGTGGCTGCTCAGTGGCGGCGACGGCTACACCAGCGAGGTCGGCACCTACGGCATCGACTCCCCGCAGAACATCCAGACGTTCACCTGGCTCAAGGACGAACTCGTCGACAAGGGGCTCACCGGCCCCGTCGCCCCCGGCAAACTCAACCGGGCCGCCGCCTTCGCCGCCTTCGCGCGCGGGGAGGTCGGCATGCTCAACGGCCATCCCTCGCTGATGAAGATCGCGGCGGCCAGGGGCGTGGACTTCGGGATGGTGCCGATGCCGGGCGAGGAGGGCTCGACGCGCTCCGCGATGGGTGTCGCCGACTGGATGATGGCCTTCAAGAAGAACGGCCACCGGAGTGAGGTCGGCGAATTCCTCGACTTCGTCTACGACGAGAAGAACGTGCTCGCCTTCTCCCGCGAGTACGACCTCCTGCCGGTCACCTCCTCCGCCTCCAGGACGATGTCCACCGCCGCCCGGGACAAGGCCCTCGCCCCCTTCCTGGAGGAGCTCCCGACCGCCCAGCTCTACCCGGTCGGCAAGACGTCCTGGGCGGAGGTCAGCGCGCACATCAAGCAGCGGATCGGCGCGGCCCTCGCCACGGACGGCGACCCGGCGACGGTCCTCACCGGGCTGCAGAAGCAGGCCAACTCGGAGGAGAGCGCCGAGTAGGCCATCGGGGCACGGCCATCCGCGCACGACCATCCGCGTGGGCGTGAGGTGGGACCGGAAATGTTGCACGGCCGAAACGCCCGGGGCATTGGACCGGGCCTCCTGATGCGGGAGGCTCTACGCGCGTGCACAGAGCGTGGCGCGCGTGCCTCCCAGGGGAGCGGTCTGCCGTGCGAGAAGTGTGGGGCGGGTATCGGGGGCTGGTCTTCGCCACCGTGACGATGCTGAGTCTGGGTTCCGTCCTGGCGCTGGGCGGCTGCGGCTCGGGCGATGCCGGTGCGGGGTCAGACGGCGTCACCCTCACCGTGGTCGCCACGAACTACGGCGACGGTGTCGTCAAGAACTCGGAGTCGTACTGGAACGGGGTCAACACGGCCTTCGAGGCCGCCCACCCCGGCATCCGGCTCGACGTCAGCGTGTACGACCCCGGCGAGGCCGAGGCGCAGGTCGCCAAGATGGTCGCCGCCGGCAACCCGCCCGACATCGCCCAGATCAGCGGCTACGCCGACTACGCGGCCAAGGGTGAGCTGTACGCGGCCGACGACCTGCTCTCCATCCGCGTCCAGGGCAACTTCCTGCCCAACCTCGTCGACGCGGGCACCACGGGCCGCACCCAGTACGGCCTGCCGTTCCTCGCCTCGACCCGCCTCCTCTACGTCAACAAGACCCTCTTCGCCGAAGCCGGCCTCCAACCCCCCACCACCTGGGCCGAGTTGAGGAGCGCGGCGAAGGCCCTCGACGAGCGGGGCGTGAAGTACCCGTACGCGCTTCCGCTCGGCCCGGAGGAGGCGCAGGCCGAGACCCTCCAGTGGCTGCTCGGCGGAGGTGGCGGCTACACCGGGGACACCGGCGCGTACGACATCGCCTCCGCCGACAACGTCTCCACGCTCACCTGGCTGCGCGACCGTCTGGTCGGCGAGGGCCTGACCGGGCCGGTGTCCCCGGACCGCCTGAACCGCAAGGCCGCGCTCAAGGCCTTCGTGGACGGCGAGGCGGGCATGGTCAGCGCGCCGGGCGCGCTCGTGCGGGAGATCGCGCGGTCGGTCGAGCCGGTGGCGTACGAGGCCGTCCCGATGCCGGGCCGCACGGCGGGCGTGAAGACGGCGACGGTCGGTACCTCGGACTGGATCGCCGCGTTCAGGCACGGCGGGCATGCCGCGGAGATCGGTACGTATCTCAACTTCCTGTACGAGGACAAGAACACGGTGGATCTGGCGGGCACGTACCAGCTGCTGCCGGTGACGTCGTCGGCCGCCACGTCGATGCGCGCGAACAAGACGTACGAGGCCCTCTGGGACGGCCTGGACGCGCTCGGCACCGCTCAGCTGTTCCCGGTCGGCAAGCCGACGTGGACGGCCGTCAGCCGGAACATCCAGGAGACGGTCGGCGGGGCGGTGCTGAAGCGGGGGAGCCCGGAGGAGGTGCTGGGGGCGATACAGGGGAAGGCCACGGCGGCGGAGGCGGCCTCGGACTGACGCCCTGACGCCTCTACTCCCTCACTCCGGATGTCAGTGTCGGGGGCTACGGTTTCTTCCATGGACGGGGAGCAGCTGGGGCGACGGGAACAGGACATTCTCGCGCTGGAGCGCCGGGGGTTCGCGGGGCCGGGGGCGAAGGAGCGGGCGATCCGGGAGGAGCTGGGGTTGGCGCCGGTGAGGTATTACCAGCTGCTCAACGCGCTGCTGGACGACCGGCGCGCACTGGAGTGTGATCCGGTGACGGTGAACAGGCTGCGGAGGGTGCGGGAGGCTCGGCGGGGGGAGCGGTAGGCGAGGTCGGGTTGTTTCGCCCCCGCCGCCCCTACCCGTCCCATCCTGTACCTGGGGGCTGCGCCCCCAGACCCCCCAACGGCCCTGAACGGGCCTTGTCCTCAAACGCCGGACGGGCTGGAGGTGCCGGTCGGAGCTGAAGGGGTGCCGGATCGCCCGATAGGGTCGAACCCATGGACTCCCTGCCTACGCCCGTGACGTCGGCCGGCCGGGACGGGCTTGACGCCGTCCTCTCCCGGCCCGCCGGTGCCGTCGTCGTTCTCGACTTCGACGGGACCCTCGCTCCGATCGTGGCCGACCCCGAGCAGGCCCGCGCCCACCCCGATGTTGTGTCCGCGCTCTCCGCACTCGCCCCCTCCGTCGCCTCCGTCGCCGTCCTCACCGGACGCCCCGCCGGTGTCGCGGTCCGGTACGGCGGTTTCGCGGGTGTGCCCGGCCTGGAGCACCTCGTCGTCCTGGGCCACTACGGCACCGAACGCTGGGACGCCGTGACCGGCACGGTCAGCGCCCCCGCCCCACACCCCGGCGTCGCCGCCGTCCGTGCCGAACTACCTGGATTCCTCGAACGGTTCGGCGCCTGGCAGGGCACGTGGATCGAGGAGAAGGGCCAGGCCCTCGCCGTCCACACCCGGCGCGCGGCGGACCCGCAGGCCGCGTTCGAGGCCCTGCGCGAGCCCCTCGCCGACCTGGCGACCCGGCACGGACTGATCGTCGAACCGGGCCGTCTCGTGCTGGAGCTGCGCCCGCCAGGCATGGACAAGGGCGTCGCCCTGGAGGAGTACGTCCGCGAGACCGGCGCCACCTCGGTCCTCTACGCCGGTGACGACCTCGGCGACCTCCCGGCGTTCGCGGCGGTGGAGAAGCTCCGCCAGAACGGCGTCCCGGGTCTCCTGGTGTGCAGCGGCAACAGCACCGAGGCCGTGACGGAGCTCGCGGAGCGCGCCGACCTGGTCGTCGACGGCCCGGCAGGCGTCGTACACCTGCTCCACGCCCTCGGGCAGGCCGTCGTCAGCCGTTAGCCATCAGCTGTTCGTCATTGGTCGTTGAGCGCGTTCAGCTGGTCCAGGAACCACTGGGCCGGCGGGAGCGTGGTCGCCGCCGCGGCCAGTCGCTTCGTGCGCTCCGCGCGTTCGCCGGCCCCCATGTTCAGGGCCTCCTCCAGCGCCCGCGCCGTCTGCATCACGTCGTACGGGTTCACCACGATCGCGTCGTCGCCCAGTTCCTCGTACGCCCCCGCCTCCCGCGACAGCACCAGCGCGCACCCCTCGTCGGAGACCACCGGGATCTCCTTGGCGACGAGGTTCATGCCGTCGCGGATGGGGTTGACGAGGGCCACGTCGGCGAGGCGGTAGGCGGCCAGGGAGCGGGCGAAGTCGTCCTTGACGTGGAGGACGACGGGGGTCCAAGTCGCTGTTCCGTAAGCCTTGTTGATGTCGTCCGCCACCCGCTGTACCTCGGCCGTGTAGTCGCGGTAGACCGCCAGATCTTGGCGAGAGGGGTACGCGAACGCCACGTGCACGACCCGCTCCCGCCACTGCGGGCGGTCCTCCAGCAACTGCCGGTACGCCAGCAGGCCCCGCACGATGTTCTTCGACAGCTCGGTACGGTCCACCCGCACGATCGTCTTGCGGTCGGCCCCGCCGATCTCCGCCCGCAGCGCGGTCATCCGCTCCTCGACGTCCGGCTCGTGCGCGCGCCTGCGCAGGAAGTCCGCGTCCGCGCCCAGCCCGTGCACCCCGATCCGTGTTTCGCCGACGCCGCCGACCAGGTCCGTACAGCAGGCGGTGAACGCGTCGGCCCACCGCCGGGTGAGGAAGCCGAGGCGGTCCGCGCCGAGCATGCCGCGCAGGAGCTGCTCGGAGATGTCGTACGGCAGCATCCGGAAGTAGTCCGCCGGTGCCCACGGCGTGTGCGAGAAGTGGCCGATGCGCAGGTCGGGGCGCAGGGCCCGCAGCATGCCCGGGACCAGGCACAGGTGGTAGTCCTGGACCACCACCGACGCGCCCTCGGCCGCCTCCGCCGCCAGTGCCTCGGCGAACGCGCGGTTGTAGGCCTCGTACGACGCCCACTGGCGCCGGAACTCCGCGTCGAAGACCGGCTCCAGCGGGGTCTGGTACAGCATGTGGTTCACGAACCACAGCACCGAGTTGGCGATGCCGTTGTACGCGTCCTCGTGCACGTCCGCCGGGATCGCGAGCATCCGTACGCCCGCCTCGGCCTCCCCGCGCCGCACGGCCTCGCGGTCGCCGTCGCCGAGGGCCGAGCAGACCCACAGGGAGTCCGCGTCCGACCCGATCGCCGACAGACCGGAGACCAGCCCGCCACCGCCGCGCCGGGCGTGCAGCGAGCCGTCCTCTCGGACCTCGTACGTGACCGGGCCGCGGTTGGACGCGACCAGCACTCGATAAGAACCCTGCGTACCTTGCTCACCCTGCGTTGAAGCCATACGCCTCAACCTAGCCCCGCCCGGAAACAATCAAACGTACACATGTACGCCCCGGCCGTATACAAACCCGCACAGAGCCTGGTCAGAACGCGTTCAGAACCCGTACGGAACCTGTGCCGGACTACGCCGCCTTCCTCCTCGCGTACTCCGCGACGTCGGCCATCGGCGGCCGTTCCTCCGTGTCCACCGAGTACGTACGAGGCTCGAAACCGTCCTCTCCGCGCTCGAACTGGGTGATCGAGGGGCGGATCAGATGGCCCCGGGCCAGCCGGAGCTGGGCGGTGCGGTAGATCGCGGCGGACATCCGGCCCAGGGCCCGGCCGTCCTGGTGGCGGTGCTTGCGCACACCCACGTCGACCTGCGCCAACGCGTCCAGGCCCACCAGGTGCAGGGAGTCGATCAGCATGCCCAGCTCCACGCCGTAGCCGACGGGGAACGGGAGCTGTTCGAGGAGCGAGCGGCGGGCCGCGTACTCGCCGCCGAGCGGCTGGACGAATCCGGCCAGCTGCGGCCAGTGCATGTTGAGGAGGGGCCGGGCCATGAGTTCCGTCACTCTGCCGCCCTGGCCGGCCGCCTGGCCGAGCGGGCGGTCGTACATCGCCTTGACGAGGTCGACACCCGGGTCCGTGAGCAGTGGGCCCACGATCCCGGAGACGAAGTCCGACGAGAACTCCTTCAGGTCCGCGTCGATGAAACAGACGATGTCCCCGCTGGTGACCAGGAGCGAGCGCCACAGCACCTCGCCCTTGCCCGGCACAGCCGGGATGCGCGGCAGTATGTCGTCGCGGTGGACGACCCGGGCGCCCGCCGCGGCGGCCACCTCGGAGGTGCGGTCGGTCGATCCCGAGTCGATGACGACGATCTCGTCGACGAGCGGGACCTTCAGCATCAGGTCGCGGCGGATGACAGCCACGATCTCGCCGACCGTCTCCTCCTCGTTGAGCGCGGGCAGTACGACGCTCACCGTGGCGTTCGAGGAACGTTTCGCGGCGACGATCTTCTTCAACGGGCGGTCGTCAACGGACCAGGAGCGGGTGTTCAGCCAGCGCTCGACGTCTTCCAGCACGTTGCGGCTCTCCCTTGCGTTCCATGGGGGGAAGCGCGAGCGATCTTCTATCTCGCGGTTCGGACGGCTCCCACCACCATCCAAGCCTTCGGTTACAGTCTTGAACAACGCGGGTGACCATCGCATGTCAGAGGTCACCGGTGTTCACAACCTCACAACTTCATACCGCTCATCCAGAGGGGCAGAGGGATACGGCCCGATGAAGCCCCGGCAACCCTCCAGCCGATCCTGTCGCATGTCATGCGGCGAGGCTCCCGGCTCGGGAAGGTGCCAAATCCGTCTCATGGCGAAACGCGTCGTGAGGAAGATGAGGAAAGGGCTTCGCCTCCATGGCTGCGCAAACTGTCGAGAGCACCGAGAGCACCACTTCCGGCTCCGTCACCACTGACTCCGTCACCCCTGTTGATCTCGGTCCCGCCGTGGCGCTCTCCTGCCGCGAATGCGGCCACCGAGTCCCCCTCGGTCCGGTGTTCGCCTGCGAGGAGTGTTTCGGCCCGCTGGAGATCGCCTACGACTTCGGCATCCATTCGGCGGCCGACACCGAGGAACTCCGCAAGCGCATCGAAGCGGGACCCGCGAACATCTGGCGCTACGCGCCCCTTCTGCCCGTCCCCGCGAACGTCGCCGAGAAGCCGAACATCAACCCCGGCTGGACCAAGCTCGTCAAGGCCGACAACCTCGCCCGCGAGCTGGGTGTCGACGCCGGCAAGCTCTTCGTCAAGGACGACTCCGGCAACCCGACCCACTCCTTCAAGGACCGGGTCGTCGCGCAGGCCATCGAGGCCGCCCGCGCCTTCAACTTCACCACCCTCTCCTGCTCCTCCACGGGCAACCTGGCCGGTGCCGTCGGCGCCGCCGCCGCCCGGGCCGGTTTCCGCTCCTGCGTGTTCATCCCGCACGACCTGGAGCAGGGCAAGGTCGTCATGGCCGCGGTGTACGGCGGCGAGCTCATCGGCATCGAGGGCAACTACGACGACGTGAACCGCTTCTGCTCCGAGCTGATCGGCGACGCGGCCGGCGAGGGCTGGGGCTTCGTCAACGTCAACCTGCGCCCGTACTACGCGGAGGGAAGCAAGACCCTGGCGTACGAGATCTGCGAGCAGCTCGGCTGGCAGCTGCCCGACCAGCTCGTCGTGCCCATCGCCTCCGGGTCTCAGCTCACGAAGATCGACAAGGGTCTGCAGGAGCTGATCAAGCTCGGGCTGGTCCCCGACAAGCCGTACAAGATCTTCGGTGCCCAGGCGGAGGGCTGCTCGCCGGTGTCCGTGGCCTACAAGGCCGGGCACGACGTCGTGCGGCCGCAGAAGCCCAACACCATCGCCAAGTCGCTGGCGATCGGCAACCCGGCGGACGGGCCGTACGTGCTGGACATCGCGCGGCGGACCGGGGGAGCTGTCGAGGACGTGAACGACGAGCAGGTGGTCGAAGCGATTCGGCTGCTGGCGCGTACGGAGGGGATCTTCGCGGAGACCGCCGGTGGTGTGACCGTGGGTGTGGCGAAGAAGCTGATCGAGAACGGGCTGCTGGACCCGACGCTCACGACCGTCGTACTCAACACCGGTGATGGTCTCAAGACGCTGGACGCGGTGGCCGACATCGGGCTGACCGCGACGATCCGGCCCAGTCTTGAGTCGTTCCGGGAAGCCGGGCTTGGTTAAGAGGTCGTTTTTCGGCTGCGGGTCCGTGGGGGCTGGTCGCGCCCACGCGGCGGTAGCCGCACATGCAGCACAGCCCCGCGCCCCTAGGTATGTCACCCCGACCGGAGGTTCATCGTGAGCGTTTCCGTCCGCATCCCCACCATCCTGCGTACCTACACCGGCGGGCAGGCCGAGGTGGCCGCCGAGGGCGGGACCCTTGCCGAGGTCATCGCCGATCTGGAGAAGAAGCACACCGGGATCGCCGCCCGAGTGCTCGACGATCAGGGCAAGCTGCGGCGCTTCGTCAACGTGTACGTCAACGACGACGACGTCCGCTTCGAGCAGGGGCTGGAGACGGCCACGCCGGACGGTGCGGGTGTGTCGATCATCCCGGCCGTCGCCGGCGGCTGAGACCCGTCGGGACCCGTTGATACCCGCCAGTAGTAACCGTCGGTAACATCGATTACCGAGAGTTCACCTAATTGCCCCCTCCGCGAGAGAAGCGGAGGGGGCAATTCTGTATGGTTGAGCGCGGTACAGTTGGGGAAGCCGCACCACTTCGCTCGTCGCACGCGTATTAATTCCTGCCGCGCACCCAACGAGAAGTAGCCAAAGTGTGCAGGCCTTTTGCGTTTTTTGTTCTCTTTGTGGGGCCTGCCTTGCCCTGAATCTGCGTGAATTCTCCGCATATTTGCTGACCTGGTGTGCCCGGATTTCTCGTCCGATTGACCTGTTGCAGAGGGCAGTTGGACAGATACATTCGGCCGCGGTCGACGCGTTCCGGCGCACACCTCCACCGGTTGGGGGGGTGAGGTCTGACCCGGATCCGCGAAGTGCGGATCCGTGCAAGGGCCAGTAATAGGGGAGTTAGGCATGGCTCAGGGCACCGTCAAGTGGTTCAACGCGGAGAAGGGGTACGGCTTCATCGCGGTCGACGGTGGTGCGGATGTTTTCGTCCACTACAGCGCGATTCAGATGGACGGCTACCGCACCCTCGAGGAAGGTCAGCGGGTCGATTTCGAGATCTCGCAGGGCCAGAAGGGGCCGCAGGCGGACATGGTCCGCCTGGCGACCAGCTGAAGCAACGCGCCGGCGCATCGCAAGCGACGTTCTTCTTCCTTCATTGAAGGATTCGATGGGCTCGTACTCCGTGGGACCTCACGGAGTACGAGCCCATCGGCATGTCCGTGGACAACGTGGGCATGTCCGTCGAGGTGCCTACCGGCCCGTAGGCGCCCCCCTGTTCACCTGCGGATCTTCGAGAGCCGCTTGCACTCGGCAGGGGCGAGTGCTAATCATTGGCGTTAGCACTCTGAAGGTGAGAGTGCTACCGAAGGACCGGGTGGGTGAGGCCCGCAGGCCAGGTGGTGCAAGGAATCACCAAGGCAGGCAGGCCGTCCGTCGCGGGCGCCAGCGCGGTCCGGAGCAATCCACCCCAGTCCGGGAGGACCACTTCACATGGCCAAGATCATCGCGTTCGACGAGGAGGCACGGCGCGGTCTCGAGCGCGGGATGAACCAGCTCGCCGACGCCGTCAAGGTCACCCTCGGCCCCAAGGGCCGAAACGTCGTCCTCGAGAAGAAGTGGGGCGCCCCCACGATCACCAACGATGGTGTTTCCATCGCCAAGGAGATCGAGCTCGAGGACCCGTACGAAAAGATCGGCGCCGAGCTGGTCAAGGAAGTCGCGAAGAAGACGGACGACGTAGCCGGCGACGGCACGACGACCGCGACTGTCCTGGCCCAGGCGCTGGTCCGTGAAGGACTGCGCAACGTGGCCGCGGGTGCGAACCCGATGGCGCTGAAGCGCGGTATCGAGAAGGCCGTCGAGGCCGTCTCCGGTGCCCTGCTCGACCAGGCGAAGGAGGTCGAGACCAAGGAGCAGATCGCTTCGACCGCCTCCATCTCCGCCGCCGACACGCAGATCGGCGAGCTCATCGCCGAGGCGATGGACAAGGTCGGCAAGGAAGGCGTCATCACCGTCGAGGAGTCCCAGACCTTCGGTCTGGAGCTGGAACTCACCGAGGGCATGCGCTTCGACAAGGGCTACATCTCGGCGTACTTCGCGACCGACATGGAGCGCATGGAGTCGTCGCTCGAGGACCCCTACATCCTCATCGCCAACTCCAAGATCTCCTCGGTCAAGGACCTGCTCCCGCTCCTGGAGAAGGTCATGCAGTCGGGCAAGCCGCTGCTGATCATCGCCGAGGACGTGGAGGGCGAGGCGCTCTCGACCCTGGTCGTCAACAAGATCCGCGGGACCTTCAAGTCCGTCGCGGTCAAGGCTCCGGGCTTCGGTGACCGCCGCAAGGCGATGCTGAACGACATCGCGATCCTCACGGGTGGCGAGGTCATCTCCGAGGAGGTCGGTCTCAAGCTCGAGAACACCTCCCTGGACCTCCTGGGCCGTGCGCGCAAGGTCGTCATCACCAAGGACGAGACCACGATCGTCGACGGCGGCGGCTCCGCCGACCAGGTCGCCGGCCGGGTCAACCAGATCCGCGCCGAGATCGAGAACTCGGACAGCGACTACGACCGCGAGAAGCTGCAGGAGCGCCTGGCGAAGCTCGCCGGCGGTGTTGCGGTCATCAAGGCCGGTGCCGCGACCGAGGTCGAGCTCAAGGAGCGCAAGCACCGCATCGAGGACGCCGTTCGCAACGCGAAGGCGGCCGTCGAGGAGGGCATCGTCGCCGGTGGTGGCGTGGCCCTGCTCCAGGCCACCTCGGTCTTCGAGAAGCTCGAGCTGACGGGTGACGAGGCGACCGGCGCCAACATCGTGCGTCTCGCCCTGGAGGCCCCGCTCAAGCAGATCGCCGTCAACGGTGGTCTCGAGGGTGGCGTCATCGTCGAGAAGGTCCGCAACCTTCCCGTCGGCCACGGCCTCAACGCCGCGACCGGTGAGTACGTCGACATGATCGCCGAGGGCATCATCGACCCGGCGAAGGTGACGCGTTCCGCGCTGCAGAACGCCGCGTCGATCGCCGCGCTCTTCCTCACCACCGAGGCTGTCATCGCCGACAAGCCGGAGAAGGCCGGCGCCGGCGCCGGTGGCGGCGGCGGTATGCCGGGCGGTGACATGGACTTCTGATCGACCTCTGGTTGATCACCGTCCTTCGTACCGAGGGCGGCACCCTTCTCCTTACGGGGAGGGTGCCGCCCTCGGGCGTTTGCCGGACCGCCGAGGCCGCGGCGCGCACAGTGGCGGGGATCACAGGAGGCATCCCCGGCGGGCCGGAATGGAGGACCGGAGGAACGTAGTTGATGCACATGCAAGCAATTGCACCCGCACCTCCGCTCATCTCCCGCCCCTCCCAAGGAGCCCCCACGTGACAGCCCCCGCCCAGACCTCCCGCGCGGCCCAGGTCCTCTCCCGCCCCGTCACGCTGAACGGCCTGACCGTGCCGAACCGGATCGTGATGGCGCCGATGACGCGCAAGTTCTCGCCCGGTGGCGTCCCCGGCGAGAACGTTGCCTCGTACTACTCGCGCCGCGCGGGCGCCGGGGTCGGCCTGATCATCACCGAGGGCACCTACGTCGGACACGAATCCGCCGGTGACAGCGACGGCGTCCCCCGTTTCCACGGCGAGGAGCAGCTCGCGGGCTGGGCGAAGGTCGCCGACGCCGTGCACGCGGCCGGCGGGAAGATCGTGCCTCAGCTGTGGCACATCGGCATGGTCAGGGAGGCCGGGCAGCCCCCGTTCGCCGACGCCCCGCCGGTCGGCCCGTCCGGTCTGCGGCTGGACGGCACCGCCGGTGCGGGCAAGGAGATGACGCAGCAGGACCTGGACGACGTCATCAACGCGTTCGTCGAAGCCGCGGTGGCCGCCGAGCGCATCGGCTTCGACGGAGTCGAACTGCACGGCGCCCACGGCTACCTGCTCGACCAGTTCCTGTGGTCCGCCACCAACCGCCGCACGGACGCGTACGGGGGTGACCTGGTCGCCCGTACGAAGTTCGCGGCGGAGATCGTGGCCGCCGTACGCGGGGCGGTGTCCGCGTCGTTCCCGATCCTCTTCCGGTACTCGCAGTGGAAGTCGGGCGCCTTCGACGCGCGCCTCGCCGAGACCCCCGAGGAGCTGGAGTCGGTCCTCACCCCGCTCGCGGCGGCCGGCGTCGACGCCTTCCACGCCTCCACGCGCCGCTACTGGCTTCCGGAGTTCGACGGCTCGGACCTCAACCTGGCCGGCTGGACGAAGAAGCTCACCGGCAAGCCGACGATCACCGTGGGCTCGGTCGGCCTCGACGGCGACTTCATCAACGGCTTCGCGGGCGAGGGCTCCCCGGTCAGGAGCATCGACGACCTCCTGGACCGCCTGGAGAACGAGGAGTTCGACCTCGTCGCCATCGGCCGCGCGCTGCTCCAGGACCCGGAGTGGGCCGCGAAGGTCCTGGAGGACAGGACGGGCGAGCTGAAGGCTTACGAGGCGGCGGCGCTGGGGTCGTTGAGCTAGACGTCCGGCTGAACCGCGTCGCCAACCGGCACTCGGCAACCGGCACTCGCCACCTGGCACCCGCCACTCGGCACCTGGCACCGCAGACACACGCCGAAAGCCCAGACCGTTCCCCGGTCTGGGCTTTCGGCGTACCTGCTTCTGCCCGCAGGGCGGGGGAGCGGAGTCGAACAAGAAGAGTGGGTGGCAGCCGTACAGGGCGCCGTAAAGGGCGCCGAACCGGAGTGCCGTCAGCCCCCGCACCCGACCTGCTCCGGCGCCAACTGCCCACGGCCGCAACCGTGCTGAACGCGTCCGCATCCGTAGGGAGGACCGAATGGGTCACAGCGGACGCACATCACATTGTTCACACGATGTTCGAAAAGCGCTTTCCGGAAGCGCGCACGGCGTCACATAATATCCTGCTGCCGACGAGTGATCGCTGGGCCCGGAGCCCGGGGTTCGGAGTGCTGCGCGGGGGCGTGGGTGTGGGGTGTGCCGCGGCGCATGGGCTGTACACCAGTAAGCCAGCACACCAATAAACCAGTACGCCAGTAATCCAGTAATCCAGTACGCCGTGATGCGGAGGGCCGAGACGCTCGGCGGCAGACAACACATCACTTTTCTGGGGGGCTATTCCTTGAGTTCTCGCACGCGCCGCAATCTCGCGGCGCTCACGTCGGCCGCCTCGCTGGCAGCCGGTCTGCTCGGTGCGGTGGCACCAGGCGCGCAGGCCGCGTCCGTTCCTGTGCCCGGTCAGATCGGTCTGTACGGCGGTAGCACCGGCATCGCGACCATCAACGCGGACGGGACCGGGCTGCGGTCCGTCCCCAACATCCCGAACTACAACTACACCCCGAACTGGGCGCCGGACGGCAGCCGCCTGGTGGCCGGATGGAGCCAGCTGGTCACCGGCCGGGTCACCGGCAGCACCGCGCCCATCACCTTGCCGTGGGCGACCGGGATGCGCTCCAGCGCGTCCTACGAGGACCCGACGTTCTGGCTGGACGGCCGGTACGTGGTGTTCAGCACGGGCGGCCAGCTCGCCTACGGGCCCTCGGACGGCTCATGGGCGCCGGAACCGTTGCTGACGGACGCCCAGGAACCGTCGACGGTCTGCGACCTGCACCCGACGGCAAGCCCCGCGGGCACACTGGCTTTCGAGCGGCGCAACAACTACGGCTGCTACGACAGTCTGGGCATCTGGACGTTCAACCCCGCCACCAAAGCGCTGAAGAAGATCATCGCGTCGGGTTCCGCACCGGTGTTCTCGGCGGACGGCAGCAAGCTGGCCTTCACGCGCGTGGTGGACGACTGGACGCAGCTGTTCACGGCCGAAGCCGACGGCACCAACGTCCAGCAGGTGACCACCGGCGAGTCCGACCACCTGGCCCCGAGCTGGGACCCCGCAGGCGGGCGGATCGCCTACGAGGCGCACAGCTCGCACGCCGGCTGGTCCAGCGATGTACAGACGGTGCGCATCCTCGACCTGGGCAGCGGGACGTCCGTACAGCTCACCGGGGCGGGCAAGGGCAGCAAGCCCGCGTGGCAGCCGCTGCGGAAGAACACCCTGGCCCGGATCTACGGCACCGGCTCCGTCGGTATCGACGGGGCCGCGTCCCGCTGGACGTTCGACAAGTCTGGCGGAACGCATGAGGCCGGCCTGATCACCGCCCGGTCCGCGGTTCTGGTCAACAAGGGCAACGCCACGTACTCGGCCCCGGCGATCGCGCTGGCCGCCGAGAAGCAGGGTCCGGTCCTGATGACCTCCGGGAGCTCGCTCGACTCCGCCGCCGCCACCGAACTGAAGCGCTCGCTTCCCAGGGGCAGCTCCGTCTACCTCAACGGCGGCACCCGCATCCTCAACTCCAGGGTGGCCAGCCAGGTGCAGGCACTCGGCTACAAGCCGGTGCGCCTCGACGGCGGGGACCTCTCCGGGTTGTCGGTCAGGGTCGCCAAGCAGATCACGCCGGCCCCGAGCTGGATCTTCGTCGCCGACGGCAAGGAGTACCACGACCCGATCGCCGCCGCCTCCGCAGCCGGGTCGCTGGGCTACCGCGGCAAGGGCGTGGTCCTGCTGACGAACGGGCAGAGCGTTTCCGCCTCGGTCAGGAACTACCTGAACTCCCTGAACCCGAACGCCACGAACCTGGTGACGGTCGGCTACAACGCCGGCAAGGCGATCGAGAACCTGACCCTCAACAACATCTGGAACTTCTGGAAGATCGGCGGCAGGACCCACGAGGACGTCGCCGTCAGCCTGGCCCGCTTCTGGTGGACCTCGCCGACGTGGGCGACCGTCCAGGACACCTGGTCCTGGCAGAACGCCGTCGCCGGCGCGGGCGTCTCGGCCGCCTACGGCCCGATGCTCTGGTCCGCTCGGGGCACGCTCTCGGCGCCGACCGCGTACTACCTGAGCCAGCGGTCCGCGAGCATCTCCGTGGTGCAGACCTTCGGCGGCAGTACGTCGTACCCGCCGGCCAACCGCACCGGCATCGGTTCCGCGATCGCGGCCAGCAGCGCCTGGACGTCCACCGTGTGGGCGCCGGGCGGTGTGTCGCCGACGGCGGCTGCCACGGCGCGCTCCTCCAGGGCCTCGACCCTGCCCGCCGCCGACAGCGACCGCCCGACGGCCGCCCTCGCGGTGGTCCCCGGTCAGCACCTGCCGTCGCCGGACGCGCACAGCGCCCGCTAGTCAGGACGAAGACTGCCCCGACACGAACGCCCAGGAGCCCTACGGCTCCTGGGCGTTCGGCGGTTCGGGGGGCCTCGGTCCTGACTCCTGACTCATGACTCATGGGTCAGTCGGCATAGTCCTTGAGCTTCTCGGTGTCGAGGGTGACGTTCACTGGGGCGGGCAGCTCGACCACGGCTCCGTACGGGTACGAGGGGTTCTGCTGGTAGGTGCCGTTCTTCGGCTCGCTGTACACGACCAGGGTGTCGTTGTCCCGGTCGATCAGCAGGTAGACAGGGATGCCTGCCTCCGCGTAACCGCGCACCTTGTCGATGCGGTCGCGTCGGTCCGTGTCGCGGTCGTGGGAGGTGACTTCGACGACCATGAGGACACCTTCGGAATCGGCCCACTCGCCGTCCTGGGCGATGAAGTGATCCAACGGCGCCAGTGCGGCGTCCGCGTTGGCGTGTCCCTTGCGGTAGGTGCCGATCTTGAGGCCCTGCTCAGGGTAGAGGGCCAGCTCAGGGCGCAGTCGCACGAACAACCGAATGAGCCACATGACGACAGCCCCGTGACGCTGGTCCGGCAACGGCTTGACCTCTAGCTTTCCGTCGATGAGTTCGAGCTTGACGCCCTCGGGCGCCCTGCGGGCAAGCTCTTCGAAGTCCTTGACCTCGATCTGATCGCCCTTGACGTACAGCCGGCCGTCGACGAGTTCGAGCTGTACGTTTGCGGGGGCCTTACCGGCCAGCTCTTCGAAGTCCTCGCGGGACATCTGCGGGCGCCTGGTGCCAAAGGTCATGGTGGGCTCGCCTCCTTCCCACCATGGTGCCCCGGAGCGGTGTCTGCGCACTGTTGGAGCGTTCATACGCGTGGCCTTTCTCGGCGTCGGTCGATCAGAGCCGCCCGGGTCGCGGCGGCATAGGCGTGGACTGCCGAGGCGTCGACGGGTGCGGAGGGTGCCCGAGGCGGAACGGTCTCGCCCCGGCACTCCCCGCACACGCCCCCCGCCAACGCCTCCGCCCGCCCCGGCACCCCGCACTTCGCGCACTCCAGCATCCGCAACGGTGGCCGTACGGCAGGCGGCTCCGGCGGGAGCTTGCTGGTCAGGCGCCTGCGGATCAGACCGGCCGGGTGTTGGACCGGCGTCGGCAGGCCGGCGGTCAGGGCATTCCGTACGGACTCCTCGTTCACCCCGCGCTCGAACCACTCCGCGACCAGCGGAGCCAGCGCCGCGCAGTCCGCCTCGGAGAGGGACAGGACGGGGGTGCTACGGCCGAGAGCGGCGAGCAGGATGAACGCGCGGGAACGGGTCGGGCGGCTCCGCTGCTCCTCCGGGGACTCCGCCTCGGGCTCCGCCGGTGACTCCTGCGGTACGTCGCCCCGCGTGAACGTCGCCCACCAGTCGTCGCCTCGTGCCGTGCGCGTGAACCACGTTCGGGTGATCCAGAGTTGGCCGGCGGTGCCGGTCAGGTGTTCGCGGCCCCGGCGCAGGTGGCCCGCCCGGTGAAGGTTGTTGAGGGTCGTCCGGAGAGCCCACTGGCCGTACGGGAGGTGCTTGGCCAGCGTCTTTACGGAGATGTCGGCCCCGCCGGGCAACCGGTCGATGTACGCGGCGACCGCTGCCTCGCGCGGTGGCAGATGCGCGAAGTCGTGGTTCGTGCGAGGGCGTTGGTCCGGGGCGTCGCGCTTGCCGTAACCCGGATTGGCCATCGGGTGAGGCGGAGGCGGCGGGGAAGGGTGCGCGGGCAGGACGGCAGCACTAAAGTTGGCTTCAGCCACGGGATCGGTCTCCACGATCTCTGAGGTCAGACCCCCGCAGGTGTTCCAGCACCTGGCGGGGGTTGTTCGTTATCTGGGCACGCTAGCTCCTCGTGACTCTGCGTGGCAAGCCGAACGCGTCAAGTCAACACGCAGGGAGGGTGGGTGGGTTGAGACCCACCTCCCGTTCCTCAGAAAGAGGGCTCGGAGCTGGCCGCTTGAGCTTCGGGGCGCGCGGCGGGGGCAGTTGCCCTACGGCCGCTTGAGGTCATCGACGAACGCTCCCCACACCTCCGCCCGGAACGCGAGCTTCGGGCCGTGGGGGTTCTTGGAGTCGCGGACGGGGACGAGGGCGGGGTGGCCGTCGGCCACCTCCAGGCAGTCGCCGCCGTCGCCGCCGCTGTACGTCGACTTGCGCCAGCGGGCGACTTCCAGGCAGTCCCCGCCCTGGCCGCCGCTGTACGACGACTTGTGCCAGGTGGCCGTGCTCAGGGCGTGCTCAAGAGTGTTCTTCTCCATGTTCGTAATCGTGCGCCACCGACTCGATCAGGGCCAGTGAATCTTGAGGCGAAAGCGCCGTGGCCTGGAGGAGGTTGAACAACAGGGTGTGGCGGCTGACCGTGGCCGGGTCGTCCAGCAGTTTCCCCATGTCCGGTGCCTCGACGAAGGAGAGTGGCGGGGCGTCCTCGAACTCCATGATTTTCAGGGGGCCGTCCATCGCCGCGTGCGCCCCGGCGCCGAACGGCAGCACCTGCACGATGATCCGGTGCTGCCGGATCAGTGCTGCCACGTGCCGCAACGCCTCCGCCATCACTGCCGGGCCGCCGACCACCCGCCGGAGCACCGCCTCGTCCAGAACCGACCACAACAAAGGGGTTGTTGGGTCGTCGAGGAGGCGGGCTCGGTCAAGACGGTTCGCCACGTCCTTGTCGATCTCGGCGGCCTGCGCCAGGGGTTTGTAGGCGCGGAACACGGCCTCCGCGTACCCCTTGGTCTGCAACAGCCCCGGGATGAGGAGTTGGGCGTACTGCCTGATGGCCGTGGCCACCGCTTCCGCCTCCGCTGCCTCGGCGAAGTGGTCGGGGTACTTCGACTTGGCCAGCGCGGCGCAGTTGCGCTCGAAGAAGTCCTTCGTGCCCAGGATCTGGTCTATCTGCACGGCGTACTCGTGCATCATCCGCCGTGTACCGGCTTCCATCTGCCCGATGAACGAACCGCTGACGAAGAGCGGTCGGCCCAGTTCGTCCTGGCTCAGGCCCGCCGCCTCGCGGGCGTGGCGCAGTTCGGCGCCGAGGAAGGCCCGGGGTGAGGAGGAGGGGTCGAGGTCCTTCGAACCTGCCATGGCGGCAACTCCCTGTCCGACACATGAGGTTGTTGGGATGTCGTCTCTGGTCAGGTTAGACACCCGACCGCCACGCTGTGTGGAGAAAGCGAACACTCAGAGTGGAGAGGGATGGGCGCGATGGAGCTGATGTCGGACGGGCGGCTGCTGACGACCGAGGAGATCGTGGCGCGGTTGCGGGCGGCACTGAAGGGGGTCGGGGTGGCCCTGCCGTCGCTGGGAGTGGACCCCGTGAGCGGGGCGAGCAGTGAGCCGTTCGCGCTGGTGGCCCTCGGGCGCTGCAATGTCCGTACGGCGACGCGGCTGGCCGCCGTGCTGGAGGGCGTGGCCGCCGGTGGCGACGAGGGTGCGTGAGGTGGCGTACGCCCTCGATGTGCGCGACGGGCGGATCGGCGAGGTCATGGGGCGCGAGGGCGGATACGTGCAGTTGCGGCCCGTGGGCGGTGGGTGCGAGTGGGACTGTCCGCCGGAGGCGTTGGGGGAGGCGGCGCCGGAGGATGTGCTGCGGGCGCGGGTGCGGCGGGTGAACCTGGAGGGGCGGCTGCCTTGAGGCGGGCGGGTGATCCGGCCCCGATGGGGTCGGGCCGGATCAGGTGCGCTGAGGCCAGAGCAGATCAGGTCAGCAGAGGCGGCCGGTGTAGAAGGCGCCGTCGATCTTGCCGCTGCTGCCGAGCCAGGTCTGGCCGGGGGCCACACACCTCTCGTAGTTCGGGCCCCACACCTCGACCTCGATGATGATGCGCGAGCCGTCGCTCGTGCAGTGGTTGTAGAACGCGTCGCTGCCCGTCTCGTAGAACCCGCAGGGGTTCGCGGCGGCGGTGGCCGCCGGGGTGGCGACGGCGAGCACCAGGGCGCTGGTCAGGGGGCCGACGACGGCGAGGGCGGTGGTCAGGAAGCGGCGGACGTTCAAGGAGGGTCTCCCGGCGAAGTACTGATGCGGACACCGGCAGCATTGATGATCACCGGCCGTCGGTCCGGCCACTTTGCATCGGACGAGGGAACTGGTTCACCCGGTCGTGTGGATCAAGGTTTGCGGTGCCCCTGGTTGACTCGGTAGCGCAGGTGCAGCACCCGGTCGCCCTGGATCACCGTGTGCGGGTCGTCGAGCAGGTGGCGCGCGTCCGTCACCCCGAAGTACCGCTTGCCCGAGCCGAAGACGACGGGTACGACGTCCATCGCCACCTCGTCCACCAGGCCGAGGGCGAAGGCCTGCCCGCCTACATCGCCCGCCGCCACGGCGACCGTGCGGTCTCCGGCGAGTTCCCTGGCCTTCGCGATAGCCCGCGTCACGTCGTCGACGAAGTGGTACGACGCCTCGGGGTGCCACCCGTCGGGCCGGGGCCGGTGCGAGACGACGACCACGTGCTCGCCGGCCGGTGGCCTCCCGTCCCAGCCGTTGGTGGTGTCGAACAGGTGGCGGCCGATCACCGTCGCCCCGATGCCCGCCCACATCGGTTTGACGTACGCGGCCGAGGCCTGCGAGATCTTGAAGGTCGTGTTCTCCGCGTCGAGCGGGACGTCGCCGTTGCCATACCAGTCGAACAGGGGGCCGACCTGGTCTTCCGCGCCGGCGATGAAACCGTCCACGGAAACGGCGGCGTGCATGATCACGGTGCTCATCACAGCTCCTATGCGCTATGTCCTACGGGTGTCCGGGGGCTCGCGGACTCCTCGTACCCATAGACCGGGCACGCCCCGGAAACTCATCGCCTGGGCGGGCTACAGGTTCCCCATCGGCTCGATGTCCACCTTCATCGGTGTGCCCCAGATGCGCAGGACCTCGTAGTCGGTGTACTCGTGGATCAGGCGGTAGGCGATGCCGGGGCGGGGGGCGCGGCGCTCGGCCGAGAGGTAGCGCTCGGCCTCCTGGCGGTCGCGGCGCGGGGTGCCGCAGAGCTGCCAGTTCTGGCCGGTCCAGACCTCGGGGATCCAGCGCTGCTGGGACTCGGGGCGGTCCGCGCTTACGCCGTAGCGGGACATCGTGCGCTCGGGGGGCGCCGTGTCCGGGTCGGTGTGGCGGGCCTGCGGGTAGGTGCCGTTCTGCTGGGAGCGGCGGGCGCTGCGGCGGCGCGTCTCGCAGAGCAGGCAGAGGTCGTTGGCGCTCTCGTCGACCGGGCCGTTGGGGTGCTCGGCGCAGCGGGTCGTGGGCGCCGCCCCGGCCACCGTGTCGTCCAGGATCGCCAGGGCCCGTTTCAGGTCGGCCTTGATCTCGTGCAGTTTCGTGTCGGAGGTGTCTCCGCTGAGCGCGTCCCCGTGCTCGCCGAGGACGCGCAGGGCTCGCCCGAGGGCGGTCAGCTGGGCGTGGTTCACGGTGGTCGTCCCTTCGGCGTGCGGTGTGCTGAGCAGTCAGCGGTCTCAACCGTCGCACACGCCACTGACAACCACCGGTGCCCCGGACCATCCGGGAGACGGTTCAGGCCTCGAACTCCGTAAGGTCGATCGCGTGCACGAGCAGCTGGTGGCCGTACACGGGGTGGGTCGTGTCCCGCTCCTCCGTCAGGCCCAGCTTTCGGATGATGTTCTCGGAGGCGTCGTCGCCACCTCGGCTGATGCTGATCACGCGGTCGAGGCCGCGGTCCTGGAGGGCGAACTCCAGGGTGGCGTGGGCGGCCTCGGAGGCGTAACCCTGGCCCCAGAACTGGGAGCCGAGCAGCCAGCTGATCGCGACGTCGTGCGCCACCTCCGGCAGGAACTCGGGCACGGACAGGCCGACAGCGCCGATCACTTCACCCGAGGCGAGCAGTTCGACGGCGAAGAGGCCGAAGCCCTCCTCGTCCCACTCCTCCTCCCACCGCTCGATGGCCTCCGCCGTGTACTCCAGGTCGCGCACCGAACCGTCGTCGATCCAGCGCATGACCTGGGAGTCCGCGAGGATCTCCGACAGGGGCACGAGGTCGTCGTCGGTCCAGCGGCGGAGGAGGAGGCGGGGGGTGTGGATCTCGGTCATGGCGCCCATCCTGCCCGACCCGCGAACGGGTGAGTGAATCAGTGGGGAGTCAGTGGGGAGTCAGTGGGGTGCCGCCGCCAGTGCTGCCCGCAGGTGGCCGTCGTTCTCCGCTAGGAGGCGGGCGGCCGTCGGGCCGTCGACCGAGCCGAGGACGACGAGGATCGCGTCCTTCGTCTCCCCGTCCGTCGCCGCGAGCGCCGCCTCGATCTCCTCGTCGCCCGCGCCGGTCGCCAGGGCCACGATCCGGCGGGAGCGGGCCCGGAGCTTCTCGTTCGACGCCCGTACGTCGACCATCAGGTTCCCGTACGTCTTGCCGAGCCGGATCATCGTGATCGTCGACAGCATGTTGAGGACCAGCTTCTGGGCCGTGCCCGCCTTGAGGCGCGTCGACCCGGTCAGCAGCTCGGGCCCGACGACGACCTCGATGCCGTGCTCGGCCGCCGCCGCGAGCGCGCTGTGCGCGTTGCAGGACAGGCCGATCGTCAACGCGCCCAGCGCGCGGGCGTGTTCGACGGCGCCGATCGCGTACGGCGTACGGCCGGACGCCGAGACGCCGACCACCGTGTCCAGGGCGGTGATGCGGAGGGCGTCGAGGTCACCGGCCGCCAGCTCCCTGGAGTCCTCGGCGCCCTCCACGGAGGTGACCATGGCCTCGGGGCCGCCCGCGATGACGCCCGTGACCTGCGCGGGGTCGGTGTTGAAGGTGGGCGGGCACTCGGAGGCGTCCAGCACGCCGAGCCGGCCCGGCGTACCCGCGCCCGCGTAGACCAGTCGGCCCCCGCGTGCCATCCGGGCGGCCAGGGCGTCGATCGCGGCGGCGATCTCCGGGAGCCGTGCGGCGACGGCGGCCGGGACGGTCGTGTCCTCGGCGTTCATCAGCCTGGCGATGTCGAGGGTGGGAAGCTGGTCGATGTCGGCCAGCTCCGGGCGGAACGCCTCCGTCGTCAGCGACTCCAACTCCTCTTTCAGGGCGCGGTGGTTGGAGGAGGCGTCAGCGGTTGAGGTCATGGCGTGCGGCTCTTTCGGATCTCCCGGTAGGCCGCTGTGACGGTGCGGCTACCGGTGTTGTGGCTGTCGGTGTGCGGCCCGGACGGGGAAGCGCCCGGGTGCGGGCGGGCCTAGGGCCTATCGTCACATTCCCGCCTGCCGGGCGGCGCCATGCACGCACTCTCGCCGCACCGGACACAGACCCACGTACAACCAGTACGAGGGCCTGCGCCCGGCACGCCGAGAGCACGCACCTGACGCCGCCCGGCCCGCCCTCCGGGCGGACGACGGGAATGTGACGACAGGCCCTAGCGGCGTGATGTCGTGCCGCCGCTGCGCGGGGTGTGGCGGTGGGCGAGGGCCTCGTAGGAGGCGGAGAGCGCGGGGGCCGCCGTCTCGTACGTTCGCTGCGCCACGCCTATGAACAGGCAGTCCACGACCAGGAGTTGACTGGTGCGCGACGACATCGCCGCCGGGCGCAGTTCGCTCTCGCGGGCCGTGGAGGTGGTGAGGATGTGGTCGGCGTACTGGGTGACCGGCCCGTCGGGGCGTCCGGTGATCGCGACGGTCGTGGCCCCGCGCTCGAAGGCGACGCGCAGCGGCTCGATGACGTCCCCGGTCGATCCGGAGTGCGTGATCGCGACGGCGACGTCCTTCGCGCGCAGTTGCACGGCGTTGGTGACGGCGAGGTGCGGGTCGCTGTGGGCGTGCGCTATCAGCCCTATGCGCAGCAGCTTCTGGGTGAGGTCCTGGGCGACCAGACCGGAGGCGCCGACACCGTAGATGTCGATGCGACGGGCGGCGGCCAGCGCGGCGACGGCGGCGGACAGCTGGGCCATGTCCAGCCCGGCGGCCGTGTCGGCGAGGGTCTGCTGCTCGTCGTACGCCAGTTTCGCCACGACGTCCGCGATCGGGTCGTCGACCGCGATGTCGGCGGTCACGGCGGGGGAGCGCCCCGACTGCTGCTGGGCGGCCAGGCCCGCGAGGGCGAGACGCAGGTCGCGGTAGCCGGGGTAGCCGAGCAACCGGGCCGTACGGACGACCGTGGCCTCGCTGGTGCCGGTGAGTTCGGCGAGGCCGGTGACCGTGAGGGCCGCGCAGCCGGCCGGGTCCGCGGCGACCGCCTCGGCGACGCGCTGCATGGAGCGGGTCATCGTGGGCGCCAGCGTCCGCACCTTGGCGGCGAGGGCGGCGGGCGCGGGCGGGGTGACAGCCGGTCCACCAGCACCACCGGCTCCACGAGCTGCACCGGCTGTGCCCGCCGCTGCTCCGAAAATTTCCTTCACGTCTCGGGTCACATGTTGAAAGATATTTTCCATTCGGACGTACGGTCAAGAGTGCGCACAATGGGTGCATGACTCCCACCGGCGATCCGGACGCCCCCATCACCCGCCTGGAGCAGGCGTTGCACGCGGCACGCGCCCTCGTCCTCGCCGACCTGGCCGCGCGCGAGGTCGCCGAGGCGGATGTCGTCTCGATGGTCGAGGAGTCGGTCGTACAGCGCCGCTGGTGGGTCGAACAGTGGCCGGACGGCGCGGGGTACGTGGCCGGGCTGGTGGCCCAGGACGTACAGGACGCGCTGCTGGAGACGTACGGCCGCTGGCCCCTGTGCCCGGTCTGCGGTGGCGGCGATCCGCACGCCCTTGAGGTGGAACCGGAGTTGGGCCCCGATCCGCAGTGGGTGTGCCACAAGGCAGGGGTGCGCGTCGCGGCGATCGGGCGGCTGGACTCCGCCTCGGGCGGGACGGCGTCGTCGTGACGATCTACATAGATCCGCCGGTCTGGCCCGGCCACGGCCGCTTGTGGTCACACCTCGTGAGCGATGTCTCGTACGAGGAACTGCACGTGTTCGCAGGGGAGTTGGGGGTGCCTTCGCGGGCATTCGAGCGCGACCACTACGACATTCCGTCGCATCGGTACGGGGATGTGGTGGCCGCCGGGGCGGTCGAGGTCAGCAGCCGCGAGGTGGTGCGGCTGCTGCACGGGGCGGGACTGCGCAGGCGGAAGAAGGCAGCCCGCTAGGACCGGCCCGCTAGGACCGGCCGGTTCGGTCCGGCCGGTCTGGTTGGCCTGGTCGGATTGGTCGTCAGCCGCGCAACTCGTAGGCCTGGAGGCCTTCTTCGTCGACTTTCTCGCTCACCCTCACGAATCCGGCGCGGGCTATCACCGCCTGGGACGGGGCGTTGCTCGGCTTGATGGTCGCGAACAGGGACCGTACGTCGTCCCGGGCCAGCGCCCGTTCCGTCAGCGCGCGCAGCGCCTCCGTGGCGTAGCCGTTGCCACGGGCGGGTTCCGCGAGGTCGTAGCCGACCTCGGCCTTTCCCTCTTCGTCGGGGGCGCCGTGGAAGCCGACACCGCCGACCGCGCGGTCGTCCTCGCGGCGTACGAGGACGAACAGACCGAACTCCGGGCGGTGTACGCCCGCTTCGTAGGACTTGATCAGCATCCCGGCGGCCTCGCGAGTGCCGTAGAAGGGGCCGTCCTCGATCCAGTCGAAGCCGCCGGTGCCGCCCGCGCTCAGATCGGCGGCGGCGGCCGGGGTGACGCCCTCCAGGCGGAGGCGTTCGGTGTCGAGGACGAGGTTGTTGCTCCAGCGCCACTCGGTGAGTCGGGCGCGGCCGGGGAGGTCGGCGCGGCCGGTCGCCCAGAGCAGGGTCTGCCAGCGGTCGGGGCCCGGCCGGACCGCCGGGAAGATTCGGGTGAGGACGAACTCCGCCAGGTGCGGGGGCGGTTCGTACGGCAGTCCCAGGCCCTCGGCCATGTCGTGGGTGTGCAGCAGCACTTCGGCGATACCCATCGCGGCGAAGCCCTCACGGTTCGCGCTGCGGAAGGGGTACGGGTGGAAGCCGCGCGCGTCACGGGGGGCGGTGCGGATCGCGGCGGTGAGCAGGGCGCCGGTCGTCGTGATGACGTCGAGGATGCCCGCGTTGTCGGCGGCGTCCAGACCGTCCTCGCGACCGTCGATGGTGATGCTGAAGGGCGTGTAGGCGCTCTGCGCCCGCCCCGCCAACTGTCCCGCGTACGCGATGAGGTCGCTGGCGACGTGCTCGGCCGTCTGCCGGCAACTCCACTCCAGCGGCCCGGCGTTGATCTCCGCCCAGTCGCGGTCCAACGCCTGTCGCAGCAGCGCCACCGTGCTCGCTACAGCCTCGTCCACTTCGTTCCCGCCCGTGCTCAGCATGCGGCGAGGATAGGGGGTGGGGTGCGGTGACGGACACGCATTAAATCGGCCCCGAGTCGGCTCGGCCCAACTGCTTCAGCTCCGCCGTGATGTTGGCGCGCGCCGGCTCCTCCCAGTGCCGCGTGCCGTACGGCGTCCGGAACAGCTCTGGCAGGGCGAGGAGTTGACGCAGTACCGCTGCCCGGCCTTCCCGGAAGGCGTCCTCCGGGACGAAGGCGTACTCCTCGCGTACTGCGGCTGCGTAGGCGGCGTACGTGCTCTGAGGTGCGGCCAGGATCGCGAGGTCCGCGTCGCACAGGACCTCGCCGTTGCGGTCTCCGGGCGCGGGGGCGTGGGTGACGGTGAGGCGGACCAGACGGGCCACCTCGGCAGTACCTGCCGGGGAGACTCCGGCCTCGGGGAGGGCGCGCTCGGCGAGACGGGCGGAGCGCTCCTCGTTCTCGGAGCGGTCCGGGGCGTACACGGCGTCGTGGAACCAGGCGGCGAGGCGGACCAGGGCGAGGTCGTCCGCGTACCCGGCCTCGGCCTCTGCCAGTACGTCGATGTGGTCCAGGACCGCGGTGAGGTGGGTGAGGGTGTGGTAGCGGCGCTGGGGCTCCTGGTAGCGGGTGAGGAGATTGTCGGCGTAGGGGGTGGGGTCGGGAAGCTCCTTGGCGTCCCGGGGGCGGGCTGCCTCCAGGGTGTGGGTCCAGCGGGCGCGGAGGGCGTCGAGGGCGTCGAGGGCGTCGGGGGTGGCGGGGGTGGCGAGGGCGTCGAGGTCGGCTTGATCTGGCATGCGGGCATTCTGCCGTCCGGGTGGGTCGGGGCGGGTCCGGGCGAGGGTGGTGCGGTGGGGGACTGGGCCTGGGGCTGGGCTCGGGCGTACTCTTGGATTGGACTAGACCTGTAGTCGCTCCGATGTGAACCCAAGGGAATCCACGGAAACCAAGGAAAGGGGTCCGATGAGCCGGCGCGCAGTGCTGGAGGTGATCGCCCTCGGTGTCGAGGACGCCGTCGCCGCCCGGGACGGAGGTGCGGACCGGCTGGAGCTGGTCGCCGACATGGCCTCCGACGGGCTCACCCCGACGGTCGCGGCCTTCGCCGGGATCCGGGCCGCCGTCGACATTCCGCTGCGGGTGATGCTGCGGCTGACGGACGGGTTCGGTGCGGGGGATGTCGACCGGCTGGCCGGGGTCGCCGGGGAGTTGCGGGGGGCGGGTGCGGAGGAGTTCGTGCTCGGGTTCCTGGGGGCGGACGGTGGTGTCGATCTCGCTGCCGTCGAGCGGGTCGTGGGGGAGATCGAGGGGTGCCGGTGGACGTTCCACCGGGCGATCGACCATGCCGTCGACCGGGATGCGTTGCGCAAGCAGCTCGACGGGCTTCCCGGTCTGGACACCTACCTCACCGCGGGCTCGGCGGCGGGCGTCGATGCCGGGCTTCCTACGCTGCTCGCGGAGGCGGCGCGGGGTGGGGAGCCGGGGTATGAGCAGCGACTGCTTGTGGGGGGTGGGTTGCGGCTGGAGCATGTGGCGGGGCTGCGTGCGGCTGGGGTGGACGCGTTTCATATCGGGGGGGCGGCTCGGCCGGAGGGGTGGGGGGTGCCGGTGTCGGCGGGGGCGGTTGCGGAGTGGCGGGGGGTGCTGGACGGAGGGTGAGGGGGTTTTCTCGCCCCCGCCGCCCCTACCCGTCCCATCCTGTTCCTGGGGCTGCGCCCCCCCAGACCCCCCTTTCGCGCTGAACGCGCTCGTCCTCAAACTCCCCCAGAGGGGGGACCCCCAGACGGGCTGGAGATGCCTAGGTCAGTTCGTCCGGTAGTGGTGCCGCGTGCACCACGATCAGGCCCGATACCGCTCGGGTCAGGGACACGTACAGGCGTCGCAGGCCCGTGCGTTCGTCGGGTTCGCCGTCCACCACGGCCTGGGGTTCGTCCAGGACCACGTAGTCGTACTCCAGGCCCTTCGCGAGGGACGCCGGGACCAGGGTCAGCCGGGTCTCGTGCGTCGTCTCCTCGCCCGGGGAGAGGTGGCCGAGGCCCGCCGCCGTCAGGGCCTCCGCGAGGGCTGGGATGCGGGCGTCCGCCGCGATCAGGCCCGTCGAGCCCTCGTTGCGCAGCAACTCCTCGCAGGCGGCCACCACTTCACCCACGTCGTCGCTGATGGGCCGCACGTCGAAGAACCCCGGGTTCTCGCGCACCGACGCCACCGGCGTCAGCCCGGGCGCGATGTGCGGGAGCAGCCGGGAGGCGTACGTGATGACGTCCGTCGGGACGCGGAAACCGGCCGTCAGTTCCTCGATCACGGCATCCGGCTTGCCCAGGTGAGTGAGAGCCTCGTCCCAACTCCTCGTCGCCCAGGGCGTCGTGCCCTGCGCGAGGTCGCCGAGGACGGTCGCCGAGCCGGTCGTGCAGCGCCGGCCCACCGCCCGGTACTGCATCGGCGAGAGGTCCTGCGCCTCGTCCAGAACGACATGCCCGAGCGAGTGCGTGCGCTGGACCAGGTCGATCGTCTCGTCGATCAACACGGCATCCGCGGCAGACCACTTGGCCGACTTCACCGACCGTACGGGCTTCGCCCAAAGGATCTCCTTCTGCTCGTCCTCGTCGAGGATTCCGGCCGCGTGCGCGGCGAGGAAGTCGGCGTCGGTGAGCAGGCGCAGGACGAGTTTCGCGGGGTCGACGGGCGGCCAGACGGCCTTCACGGCCGCCTTCACCGCAGTGTTGCGGGCGACGGAGTCCTGCACACGGTCGTCCGGTGCCTCGCCCGACCGCTCCATCTGCACCAGCACCATGTGCGCGATGCGCTGAGGCAGTGCCTCGCGGGCGGCGCCGTAACGAATCCCACGGTCCAGCAACTCCCGGACGATCTGCTCCAGTTCGTACGCCGGGACGCGCCAGCGCCTGGACCCCCGTACGACCATTACGGGCTCGGTGGGCAGGGTCACGTGGGAGTAGACGGCATTGCGGAGGACGTCCGCCATCCTCGCGTCGCCCTTGACGATCGCCGCCGCCGCGTCGTCCGAGCCGCGCACCTCGACATGGGCGACCAGGTCGTCGACGGTGGCCTGCTTGACCTCCAACTCGCCCAGCGCGGGAAGTACTTGCTCGATGTAGTGGAGGAAGGAGCTGTTCGGCCCGATGACGAGGGTGCCGGTGCGGGCCAGTCGATCGCGGTGGGCGTAGAGGAGGTAGGCGACCCGGTGCAGACCGACCGCCGTCTTCCCGGTGCCGGGACCACCCTGCACGCACACCGAGCCGCCCAGCCCGCTGCGTACGATCTCGTCCTGCTCGGGCTGGATGGTGGCCACGATGTCGCGCATCGGGCCCACGCGCGGGCGCTCGATCTCCTGCTGGAGCAGCTTGCTGGTGGTGGCTGCCTTCGACGGATCAGTGGGGTCGGAGAGGTGCTCGTCCTCGTACGCCGTGAGGTCCCCGCCGGTGTACCCGAACCGGCGGCGCAGGGCGACGTCCATCGGGTCGGTCTTCGAGGCCCGGTAGAACGGCTGGGACACCGGCGCGCGCCAGTCGATGACCATGGGGTCGCCGTCGGCGTCGTGGACGTGCCGGCGCCCGATGTAGAACTGCTCGCCCTCCGCGCCCTCGGCCTGCTCGGCGCCGGGAGCGTGCAGATAGTCGAGGCGGCCGAAGAACAGCGGGGTGTGACTGAGGTCGGCGAGGGCCTTGATCCGCTCCTCGATCTGGCGGGAGAGGACCGCCGCGTTGACCCAGTTCGCGGTGACGTCCTTGATGTCGAGGGACTCGGCGTCCTCACGCATGGCACGTAGGGCTGCTCGGGAGTCGCTGAGATGGGAGCGTTCGCGGCCGAGGGGGCCGTCGGCAACGGGGTCGGAAACGAGGTCGGGATTGGGGCTGGACAAGGGGGTGCCTCCGGATACCTGCTGCGTACGGGTGCGTACCTGCTGCTGGGTGTGACGTCGAGAAGCCGACCGGTTTCCGTCCGGGCAGCGGCACTCCACGACGGGAGGCGGGCAAGAGCGGAGAGCCTAGGGGATGGAAGGAGGCTGAGGCCAATCAATATCCGGTGTACGGCGTCCGCCGTCCCCTAGGGGACGGACTCCACCTCCCTGTCGGGGAGACGTCCACCCGGAGGCGTACAGGGAGACGACGGAGGTTCGACCCGCAGGCCGATGGCACCGGCGCCCCCGGAAGCAACCATGGACACATGAGCGCAGCAACCTTCACCCCGGCCACTGTCCACCCCGGTGCCACCCCCGTGCGGGGCGGCCACCGGCACCCCCTCGGCGACGCCCTGCGCGCCGTCAGGGTGTTCGCGGGCGTCACCCTGAGCGTCGTACTCCTCGGTGAGTACGGGGAGGAGGCGGGAGTGCGCCGCAGGTGAGCGGCGTATCCCTCAGCTCGCAGCTCCCTCGGAGCCCTCGGCGCCTCCGGCGTCCCCCGCAAGCAGCTCGTCCGCGTCCATGATCCGGTACGCGTATCCCTGTTCCGCCAGGAACCGCTGGCGATGCGCGGCGAAGTCCTGGTCGAGGGTGTCCCGGGCGACCACCGAGTAGAAGTGGGCCTTGTGCCCGTCGGCCTTCGGCCGCAGTACGCGCCCCAGCCGCTGAGCCTCCTCCTGACGTGACCCGAAGGTCCCGGAGACCTGGATGGCCACAGTGGCCTCCGGCAGGTCGATCGAGAAGTTCGCGACCTTGGACACCACCAGCACGCTGATCTCACCCTGGCGGAACGCGTCGAAGAGCTTCTCGCGCTGCGAGTTCGGCGTCTCGCCCTTGATGACGGGCGCGTTCAGGTGCTCGCCGAGTTCGTCGAGCTGGTCGATGTACTGGCCGATGACGAGGATCTGCTGCCCGGCGAAGCGCCGCACGATCGCCTCCGTGACCTTGCGCTTGGTCACGGTGGTCGCGCAGAAGCGGTACTTCTCCTCGGTCTCGGCGGTGGCGTACGCGAGCCGCTCCGACTCCGTCAGGTTGACCCTGACCTCCACACAGTCGGCGGGCGCGATGTAGCCCTGCGCCTCGATCTCCTTCCAGGGCGCGTCGAACCGCTTCGGCCCGATGAGCGAGAAGACGTCCGACTCGCGCCCGTCCTCCCGCACGAGGGTCGCGGTCAGCCCGAGCCGCCGCCTGGCCTGCAGATCGGCGGTGAACTTGAAGACGGGCGCGGGCAGCAGATGCACCTCGTCGTAGATGATGAGACCCCAGTCGCGGGAGTCGAACAGCTCCAGGTGCGGATAGACGCCCTTACGCCGGGTCGTGAGCACCTGGTAGGTCGCGATGGTGACCGGCCGGATCTCCTTGCGCGTCCCGCTGTACTCGCCGATCTCCTCCTCGGTCAGCGACGTCCGCTTCACCAGCTCGTGCTTCCACTGGCGGGCCGAGACGGTGTTCGTGACGAGGATGAGCGTGGTGGCCTTCGCCTGGGCCATGGACCCGGCCCCGACCAGCGTCTTCCCCGCCCCGCAGGGGAGGACGACCACTCCGCTGCCGCCGTGCCAGAAGTTCTCCACGGCCTGCTGCTGGTAGGGGCGCAGCGCCCACCCGTCCTCGGCCAGCGCGATCTCGTGCGCCTCGCCGTCGACGTACCCGGCGAGGTCCTCGGCCGGCCAGCCCAGCTTCAGCAGCACCTGCTTGATCTGCCCGCGCTCGGAGGGGTGCACGGCCACGGTGTCGGGGTCGAGCCGGGCACCGACGAGGGGGATGATCCGCTTGGAGCGGAGAATCTCTTCGAGAATCGGACGGTCGGTGGTCGTGAGGACCAGCCCGTGCGCCGGGTGCTTGGAGAGGGTCAGCCTGCCGTAGCGGTCCATCGTCTCGGCGATGTCGACGAGCAGCGCGTGCGGCACGGGGTAGCGGCTGTACTGCACGAGCGCGTCGACGACCTGCTCGGCGTCGTGCCCGGCGGCCCGCGCGTTCCACAGGCCCAGCGGGGTCACCCGGTAGGTGTGGATGTGCTCCGGCGCCCGCTCCAGCTCGGCGAACGGCGCGATGGCCCGACGGCATTCGCCGGCCTGCTCGTGGTCGACCTCCAGGAGCAGGGTTTTGTCCGACTGGACGATGAGTGGACCATTCACGTACGTGCACATCCCTTCCGTACGGCCTACGGCCAAACGTCCAGTGTGCCCTACCGGCCGACGGTCACGGTGGGGTGCGAATCACAGTGGATCGGCAGCGGATCACGGTCGACGTGACCTTACGGGCAACCCCGGGGCCGGGACGGATGTCTGGTACGGCGGGAGCGGCGCGAGGGCGCGGCCCGGGAGGAGCTCGCGGTGCGGTCGGTGGGCAGATGGGCGACGGGACTGGGAGCCGTGACGGTGCTGATGGCGACGGGCGCGTGGGTGCTGTGGCCGATGGGCGTCGACGCCCGCCTCTGGGGCGAGGTGCGGCCGGTGATCGAGACCCGGCTCGTGGCCGACTCGCGGGGCAGCGGGTACGGGGAGACGGTGGCCGGGCTCAGGGCGCGGTGGTTCTGCCGGGCGGAGCCTTTGGACCTCGGCGAGGACGGCGACGGCGTCGTACGGGCGGGCGTCAACACCCTGTGCATGGAGTACGGGGTCCGCGTGGGCGCCCTGGTGGAGTGCGGCGGCTCCCGGTACCCGCAGGTGTTGCGGCTGGAACGGGCGGCGGACGGCGGCTACCGGGTCGTGTCGCGGGAGGAGCCGCCGGACGGTGCCGGGTACGCGGAGTGGATGGAGGACCACTTCGGTTTCTTCGCCGGGTCCGGCGCCGACGGCACGATGTCGTCCACCGACCTGGAGACCGCCGCCCGAGCCCACTTCGGCCTGCCCGCGGACGCCCGGGTCGCCGCCTGCTGACCGGTTGCTCTGAGAAGCCGCCCGGGTGCCTACGGCTGGTCGTCCGCCAGCTCCGCCACCCCGGTGACCCGGTGCAGCGGATACGTCCGTACCTCGTCCGCCGTGTGGTCGTACGCCGTCACGAAGCCGCCCTCCACCCGGATGGGGGCGATGACGCGCTGGCTGGCGGCGCCCTCGGCGTTGACGTAGCCGATCCACACGGCCTCGCCGGTCATCACGGCGGCCTGCATGGTGGCCAGGGTCTCGGGAGGGCTGGTGCGCGGGAGGTCGCCGCTCGGGGCCGGGGTCTCCGTCGGTTTGCGCGGGGTCGTCGAGGCCAGGTCGCCCGCCCGGATCGCCCGGATCGCCGCCGA
The DNA here is from genome assembly GCF_010548275.1 of Streptomyces sp. SID12488. Taxonomy (GTDB): domain Bacteria; phylum Actinomycetota; class Actinomycetes; order Streptomycetales; family Streptomycetaceae; genus Streptomyces. Next base: position 56,010 of record NZ_JAAGLT010000027.1, on the reverse strand, counting down.
GAGGAGCGTGGTGTCGGGGGCCGGCGGACCGTCCGGTACGGGGTCCGGGGCGGTGCGGGGCGGGGTGCGGTGGGCGTGGGCGCGGGTGATCAGGACGTCACCCTCGGCGGACTCGGCGGCCGGTGCGAAGCCCATGCCGCGCAGGCCTTCGAGGAGCGTCGCCGGGTCGGCCTGGGCGGCCAGCACCGTGGGCGCCAGGCGCCGCAGGCGCAGGTTCGCGGACCGCTTGTCGGCGAGGATCTCGCTGAGCACCGCGTCGTCGTCGCAGCGCACGTAGGCCGAGGCCGCGCCGATCCGCAGGTGTCCGTGCCTGCGCGCCACGTCGTCGATGAGGTAGGCGAGGGGCTGCGGGACCGGCGTACGGGAGTGAGCGGTCAGGAAGTCGTGCAGGTCGGAGGCGGAGCGGCCCGCGTCCAGGGCGCGGCGTACGGAGCCCGGGGTGAAGCGGTAGACCGTCGCGCCGCCCTTCGACTCGACGTCCGCGAGCACGCCGAGCATGTCGGCCAGGGGTCGCTTCAGGGGGCCCGGGGCCACCGCCGTCAGGTCCGCCTGGAGGAGGACGTGGTCGAGCGGCTCGGGCAGGAGCGGGGTGAGCAGCCGGGCGGCGGTGGCGGAGGCGACGGCCTGCTCGGACGCCGAGAGGGGTTCGAGGGTGTGCCCGTGGGAGTGCGGGTGGGAGTGGCTGTGGTGGTCGTGGGTGTGGTGGTCGTGGGTGTGGTGGTCGTGGTGGACCGGGAGTTTGTCGCCCGGGCCGGTCGACTCGGGCGCCTTCGTCGTCGCTGCGGGGGCGCCCAGCAGTGCCCGGCCCTGGGACGACAGTGCCCCCCGGCCCGTGACGCCCAGCGACTCCGCCTCGGCCAGGGTCCAGCGGGCGAGCCTGGTGCGCAGGTCCTCGTCGCCCTCCCGGTCCTGTTGCGGGCCGCGCGTCGGACGCTCCCAGTGCAGGCGGGCCAGCACGGACTCGACGGTCGGGGACGTGCCCTCCGGGAGGGCGGCCAGCAGGGCCAGCACCCGGTGCCGTACCTCCGGCGCGGCCGACCGGTCCAGGGCCGGGCCGAGCGCGGACAGCGTGCGGTCCTTGGCGTCCCGGCCGCCGATCACGCCGGGCGTCCGGGTCGCCGTCAGCCATGCCTCCGCGAGCCGGGCCCAGCGCCGGCTGGAGGGCCACTCCAGCCACTCGTCGTACGCGGGGGTCGCCGCGTACCGTTCGTCGGCCTCGCCGTCGGACGCCAACAGGCCTGCCGCGTAGGCGAGTTCGACCCAGAACGCGGCCACCGGCTCGGACACGTCCAGGGCGACGGCCGTCCGCTTGAGGTCGCGGACGCTCAGCCCGCCGGCCCGCAGCACCGCCGGTCCGCCCTCGTCCCAGTCCTTCAGCAGCTCCTCGACGGTCGCGAGCGCGGTGTACGCCTGTCCGGCCGCCGCGTTGTCCACAACCTGTGGACGATGGTTCGCGGCGGGCTCGATCCCCGGCGGCAGCGGCTCGGTCGTACGGTGCGCCTGGCCGCCGCGCAGATGCAGGGCCACCTCGCGGGGCAGTACGACGGTTCCGGGCGCGGTGGGGAGCAGCAGCCCCCGGTCCAGCAGCCAGCGCAGGTGTGCGGCCGGCTCGGCGGTGATCTGCCCGTACGGCGGGCCCCAGACGAGGCGCCGCAGTACGTCCACGGAGTCCGGGGCGGCGCTGTCGAGCAGCGCGGCCATCCGCCTGCGGTCGGTGAACAGGGTGGTCAGCGAGGCGACCGCGCTCACCGCGTCGTGCGTCGACGTGAGCCCCGCCGCAGCCACGATCTCCTGGACCCGGCCAGGCGACATCCCGGCCGTCGCCTCCGCGACCGTCGGACCGAGCCCCGTCGGGGACGGATGCTGCGGCGAGGGCGCCAGCAGCTCGCGGGCGGTGCGGACGAGACGCAGCCGGTCCGTCCCGCCCCACACCAGCGCCTGCTCGCGCAGCGTGGTGAGGGCGCGGGGGAGGGCCGCCGTGACGGTGGGGTCGGCGGCGTCGCCCGCGAGGAGCGCCAGCAGATCGTCGTACGCCGCCGGGTCCGGGGCCACGGCCAGCGCCTGCGCCGTCTGGAGCGTGAAACGGTCCAGACGTTCCAGGGCGCGTACGACCGACGCGCGCGTGCCGGCGCGGGTGGCCAGCTGGGTGAGATCGGTGGGGACGGGGGTGATGAGGTCCGGACGCGTGCGCAGCAGCGCGGCGAGCGATGCGTCGTCCCGCGCGCGAAGCGCCTCCGCGAGGGAACGCGGCGCCGGTGTCTCCTCGGTGCTCATCCCGCCCACGGTAGCGGGTGGGTGCGGTGAGGTGTCTTTTGTCGGTGCGGGTCGGTTGGTGTGGACGTCACTGGGGGCGCTGCCCCCAGACCCCCGTTCGCGCTGAACGCGCTCGTCCTCAAACGCCGGACGGGCTGGATATGCGGGCCCGGGCTGAAGACATGGCGGGGGCGGGTGGGTGGCAAGGAGATGCCGGTAACGTCTGGCTTCGTGGGTATCGAGAGCGACCAGGTCGTCTACGAGTATCTGAGCAGGGTCGGAGACCTGGCCCAGCAGCGGCAGTTGCCGTCCGGTGAGCGGATGCGCCTCGTGTCGGGGCTGCGTGCGGAGATCGACCGGCGCCGCGCCAAGGCGCCGGTGGACAGCCCCGCCTCCGTACGCCGCATCCTCGACCGCATCGGCAGCCCGGACGAGGTCGTGGCCGGCGCGGGCCCCGGTCCCGGTGTGCCCGGCGCGCCCGAGGCGCCGCGTGCCTCCGTGCCCGTACAGCGTGACCGTGAGGAGCCGCAGCGCAAGGGCAAAGGGCTCGGGCGACTCGTACCGCGCCCGCGTCCGGCGGAGGCCGGCGAGGAAGCGGGTGTCGCGGGGCCGTTCACTCCGTTTCCCTCGGGCGGCGACCCCGCCCCGCCCCATCTCGCGGGTACGGACGAACTCGGGGACGCCGACTGGTGGCTGGCGGGCCGCAGGGGCCCGCTCGCGGACGCGGACGGTCTTCCGGCCGGGTTCGTCGGTGGGGTGGAGATCCCCGACCTGCTCAAGCCGCCGCCCAGGCCCCAGAAGCCGCAGCCGAAGCCGACGGACGAGGCCGCCGAGGCAGTCGAGCCCGACGCGTCCGCTGCCGAAGGGGACGCCGGGGACGAGATCGCGGACGCACCCCGTCGACGGCGCCGCCGACTGCGCCTCCCGCTCCCCTCCGGCGGCTGGAGCAACCCCCTGCTCCTGCTCGCCGCCGGCCTCCTCGTCGCGGGAGCGGTCCTCGGCAACCTCTACGCCCTCCTCGTCGGCTGGGCCATCGCCTACGCCTCGCGTCGGCTCTCCCAGGCCGAGACCAAGTGGGCGGTCGTGTACCTGCCCGGAGTGGCTGTCGCGGCCGGTGCGGGGTGGCTGTGGGGCCGTACGCGGGGCCGCTGGGGCGAACCCATCGCCGAGGGGCACATGAACGAGGCCCTCAGCCAGACCTGGCCGTGGGTGGTGAAGGGCGCCGCGATCGTCTCCGCCCTGTTCCTCGTCTGGCGCTCCCAGCGCTCACGCTGAGCGTTCCCCCTGCCCCCGTTTCTCCTTCTGCCCGCTCCCGCACAATGGTGCATATGACATCGATGCCCTCGCCGACGCCCTCCGGCGCGCTCACCGTCGGGTTCGACCTCGACATGACCCTCATCGACTCCCGCCCCGGCATCCACGCCTGCTATCTGGCGCTCGCCGAGCGGACGGGCACGTACATCGACGCCGATCTGGCCGTCACCCGGCTCGGCCCGCCCCTCGCGGACGAGCTCGTGCAGTGGTTTCCGGCCGATCAGGTCGCGGCCATGAGCGACCTCTACCGTGCGATGTATCCGGCCATCGCCATCACCGCGACCCCCGCGATGACCGGCGCCCGCGAGGCCATCGCGGCCGTACGGGAGTCCGGCGGGCGGGCGATCGTCGTCACCGCCAAGTACGAGCCGAACGCCGAGCTGCACCTCGAACACCTCGGCATCGAGCCCGACGCGGTCATCGGGAACCTGTGGGCCGAGCAGAAGGCGGTGGCCCTGCGCGAGCAGGGCGCGAGCGTGTATGTCGGCGACCACGTCGGAGACGTACGCGGTGCCCGGGCCGCCGGCGCCCTGTCGGTGGCCGTGCCCACCGGGCCCTGCGACGCCGCTGAGCTGCGCGAGGCGGGCGCGGACGTCGTCCTCGACGACCTCACGCACTTCCCCGCCTGGCTGGCCTCCTACTCGGGTGTGGCCGCGCGCGCCTGACGGCGGCCGTCGGCCACCGACTGGAGCACCCCGGCGCCCGCGACGAGGAAGCCGACGCCCATCAGCATGCTCAAGCCGAACATGTACGTCGGGAATGGCGTCGTCCCGAGGAGGAATGGGGCCACGGTGACCAAAGTGGCCACCGCACCGACGAAGAACACGATGGCACCGACACGGATCAGCCGATCTCCGGCCGCGGCGGAATTCGTTTGGGTTTTGTCACGCACTCGACCAGGGTAGTTCCCTGCCCGAAGGAACAATCCGGCGACGTCTTGTCACCGGTCCGCAGACCACTAGCCTTGGAACCGGCGGGTCACACGACCCGCCCCAGTGCTATCAAGACCCGTTTTCCCGCCAGCAGTTCGAAGCGCTTCGAAGCACTTCGTAGCAGATTCAAACAGCCCGAAGCAGTTTTCCGACGAGTATGAGGACGAGGAACAGACGTGCCCACCGGCAAGGTCAAGTGGTTCAACAGCGAGAAGGGCTTCGGCTTTCTCTCCCGCGATGACGGCGGTGACGTCTTCGTCCATTCCTCGGTCCTGCCCGCCGGAGTCGACTCCCTCAAGCCGGGCCAGCGCGTGGAGTTCGGAGTTGTCGCCGGACAACGCGGTGACCAGGCACTCTCCGTCGTGATCCTGGACCCGACCCCGTCGGTCGCCGCGGCACAGCGCAAGAAGCCCGACGAACTGGCTTCCATCGTCCAGGACTTGACGACCGTCCTGGAGAACATCACGCCTTTGCTGGAAAGGGGCCGTTACCCCGAGAAGACCTCGGGTGCGAAGATCGCGGGCCTGCTGCGGGCGGTCGCCGACCAGTTGGACGTGTAGGACGCCTCCGGGGATTCCCAGGGGAAATCGAGAGCGTTCGCGGCCGAGGGGCGGCACCAGCCCCCCTCGGCCGCCGCGCGTGCAAGCAGTCCAGTCCCCGGACCATCGCGGCACCTCTTTCCGCCGTCGTTCTGCCGTCCTTGCGCCGGATCAGGGAAACGAGAGGGCTTCAGGGCCGAGCGCCGGTACCAGTCCCTCGGCCGCCGCGCGGGTCAACAGCCCCCGGACCGCCGCGTAGCCGTCCTCGCCGAGGTCGGCGGTGAACTCGTTGACGTACAGCCCGATGTGCTGGTCGGCGACCTTCGGGTCCATCTCCTGCGCGTGTTCCAGGACATAGGCCCTGGAGGCCTCAGGGTCGTCCCAGGCGGCGCGTACGGACGTCCGGGCGGCCTGGGCAAGCAGCTCCAGCTTCCGGGCTCCCAGCGACCGCTTGGCGATGATCGCGCCGAGCGGGATCGGCAGCCCGGTCGTCGCCTCCCAGTGCTCGCCCATGTCGGCGAGCTTGTGCAGCCCGTAGTTCTGGTACGTGAAGCGCGCCTCGTGGATGACCAGCCCGGCGTCGACCTTCCCGTCCCGCACGGCGGGCATGATCTCGTGGAACGGCATCACGACGACCTCCCCGACCCCGCCGGGGATCGTGTCGGCGGCCCAGAGGCGGAACAGCAGGTACGCCGTCGACCGCTCGCTCGGCACCGCGACCGTGCGCCCCGTCAGGTCGGTCCCGGCCTCCCGCGTGAGCACCAGCGGCCCGCAGCCCCGCCCCAGCGCGCCCCCGCAGGGCAGCAGCGCGTACTCGTCGAGGACGTACGGCAACACGGCGTACGACACCTTCAGTACGTCGAACTCGCCGCGCTCGGCCATGCCGTTGGTGATGTCGATGTCCGCGAAGGTCACGTCGAGCGCGGGCGCGCCCGGCACCCGGCCATGGGCCCAGGCGTCGAAGACGAAGGTGTCGTTCGGGCAGGGCGAGTACGCGATCCGCAGCCGCCGTTCAGTTTCCGGGGTCACTCGGGTGCTCATGGAGGTCCTCATGTGGGTTCCAACTCTCCAGTACCGGCGCGAGCTTCCCGAAGGCCTCGGTCAGGGCCGTGAGCGCGTCGCCGATGCGCCAGGCGGCGCGGTCGCGGGGGCCGACGGGGTTGGACACGGCCCGGATCTCCAGCACCGGCACACCGTGCGCGGCGGCGGCCTCGGCGACCCCGAAGCCCTCCATCGCCTCGGCCAGCGCACTCGGGTGCCGGGCGCGCAGCTCGGCAGCGCGTTCGGCGCTGCCGGTGACGGTGGAGACGGTCAGGACGGCACCTGCGCGGGCGCCGATCGCGGCCGTGAGATCTCGTACGAGTGTTTCCGGCGGACGGTGGGTGACGGCGCCGAAGCCGAGCGCGGTGACCGGGACGAAGCCGTCCGGGGTCTCGGCGCCCAGGTCCGCGACGGTGATCTCGTCGGCGACGACCAGCGAGCCGACCGGTGCCTCCGGCTGGAAACCGCCGGCGATGCCCGCCGAGACGACCAGGTCGTACGGGGTGCCGCGGAGGGCCGCGGTGGTGAGCGCCGAGGCGACGGACGCGGCGGAGGCGGCGGGGCCGACTCCCGCGGCGATGACGTGGAACGGTCCGGTGACGTCGAACGGTCCGGTGACGTTGCCGTCAGCGACATCGAACGCCTGTGCCACCGCGTCCCGTTCGACGGGGACCGCGGTGGCGACGAGGACCCGTACCCCCGAGATCGTCAGGAGTCCTTCTTCAGCCGGAACGACCACACACCCTTGACGTCGCCCTCGCCCTCCTTGACGGTGACGAGCGTCGAGTCCCCCTGGGCGCCGTACTGCTCGTTGAAGAACACGCTGCCCGGGATCGTGCGGTACGTCTTGGTGCTGGCGTCGGTCAGCGGGTTGCCGTTCAGCAGGATCGTCCAGCCCTTGTCGGCGATCTTCGGGTCGACACCGAAGCGCACGTTCTCGTCAGGGTCGACCTTGATGCTCTTGACGTCCGAGTCCTTGGCGGTGTCCTTCTTGAGGCACTCGGTCACCTCGGCCGCCTTCAGCTCCTTGGCGTCGCCGTCGGCGTAGCAGGAGGCCTCCGAGCTCACCGAGGAGGTGCCGACGGTGATCGTGGAGATCGGCGTCGGCTTGTCGCAGGCGGACAGGACGAGCAGTCCGGCACCAACGGCGCCGACGGCGGCAACAGCGCGGCGACGGCGCGCAGTGGAAGCGGAACGCAACGAGGTCATGGCCGAAGGCTATCGGGCACCCGCGGCACGGTTGTCACGTGGGTACGGCGTGCCGGGCACCGGTAGGTGCGGTACGTACGTGCTGTCCCGGCCTCGCCGGGTGGCGTCAGGCGACCCGGGGGTGGGCCCGGCCCCCGTGGCGGGCCGAGCCGATCAGGCCCTTGACGGTGGTCAGCCAGCCGACGGCGACGATCGTGGCGGCCACCCCGAGGCCCAGCTCGCCGATCAGCGGCAGCGCGATACCGATCGCGCCGCCCAGCACCCAGGCCATCTGGAGCAGTGTCTCCGAGCGGGCGAACGCGGAGGAGCGGACGTGTTCGGGAACGTCCCGCTGGATCAGGGCGTCCAGGGACAGCTTGGCGAGGGCCTGGCAGAACCCGGCGACCGCGGCCAGACAGGCGACCAGGGCGGCGCCGAAGAAGATCGCGGCGACGATCGCCGCGCCGAGGACCACGGCGACGACCGTCACGACGATCAGCTCCGGCGCGCGTTGCTTCACGGCCGCCCCGACCGCCGTACCGAGCGCGTTGCCGACGCCCGCCGCGACGGCGACCATGCCCAGCGACCACGCGGCGCTCTCCCCGGTCAGCGGGTGCTCGCGGAGCAGGAAGGCGAGGAAGAAGATCAGGAAGCCGGACAGACAGCGCAGGGCGGCGTTGGCGCCCAGGGCGTGCGTGACGGCCGTACCGACCGTGCGCAGACCCGGGCGGCGCAGGGTCTCGCGGCGGTGCGGGCCGTGCAGATGCTCCGGGTCGGCGGCCAGCAGAGCGATGTCCTCGCCCTTGGCGGAGTCCACCTTGTGGGGGAGCGTGAAGGACAGGAACGTACCCGCGATGAAGATCACGAAGGCGCCGTAGAGCGGCCAGCGCGGTCCGAGGGCCTGGAGCCCGCCGCCGATGGGTGCGGCCAGACCGGTGGCGAGCAGCCCGCTCAGCGTGACCCGCGAATTGGCCTTCACCAGGGAGAAGCCGGGTGGCAGGAGACGGGGTACGACGGCGCTGCGGACCACGCCGTACGCCTTCGAGGCGACCAGGACGCCCAGCGCGGCCGGGTACAGCTCGATGCTGCCGGTGGCGACCGCGCCGGCGAGCAGCAGGGCGAGCAGCGCGCGGGCGAGCATCGAGCCGGCCATCGCGGCGCGGCGGCCGTGCGGGAGACGGTCGAGGAGGGGGCCGATCACGGGGGCGAGGAGAGTGAAGGGCGCCATGGTGATGCCGAGATAGATGGCCACGCGCCCGCGTGCCTCGTCGGTGGGGACGGAGAAGAACACGGTGGAGGCGAGGGCGATGGTGATCATGACGTCGCCGGCGCCGTTCACCGCGTGCAGTTCGATGAGCTTGCCGAGCCCGGACTCCCCGGCCCCGTGCGCGTGGGTGGCCTTGCGGATGCCCCGGGCCGTACCGGTCACCGGGAAGTGCAGGGCATGGCCGACCGCACGTACGGACCCGTTCATCCGGTCCCGTACGCCACGCCGGCCGCTCTTGGTGCCGGTGCCGCTCGGGTTGTGCCCCTCGGTCCCACCGGTCTCGGTGGCGCCGTGGGGCGACCTGTCGGTTGCCACCCCGCAATAGTGCCCCGAGAACGGCGTACCTAGCGTGGTTACCGCGCGTATGGGGCCGAGTGGGGTGGGGGAGGAGGGGGTTGGGCGCGACTCATGACGGTTCGGGTGAGGTGTTTTCCGGCCATTGAAGGCCGGGAAGAGTGGGGTGAGAGGCGAACGGGAGGAGGGCCGGAGTTGCCACGGTTGGATGTCGGTCGCCACGAACCGTCCCGTCGGTGTGGGCCCCGGGCGCTGGAGAAGGTAGCGTGCGTAGCGCGCAGTGGCGGTTGTTCTCGGCCGCGCGCCTCTCGGCCATCCCGCAGAATGGATGACGTAGGTGCGCCCGAGCGTGATCGGGCGCGAACGTTGACGCGGTCCTCTGGTCCGCTCCGTTCGCAACCGGTCGCACCCCGTCGGGACGGGCGCACTCGTGAGACGGCGTAGGAGAGAAGCGATACCTGTGAGCGCAGCGACAACGCGAAGCCGCACCCCCGACCGCCTGTGCGCCGAGGCCGTCGACCTCGCCCTTTCGGCGGCGGAGGAGGCGGCGGCACCAGGCGTGGTGGGTGAACACTCGGGCCTGGTGTCAGAAGGCGACCGTGTGGTCACGCACTTCTTCGAGTGCAAGGAGTTCGGCTACCGGGGCTGGCGCTGGGCGGTGACGGTCGCCCGGGCGTCCCGGGCCAAGCTGGTCACCCTGGACGAAGTGGTGCTCCTCCCGGGCCCCGACGCCCTCCAGGCCCCGGAATGGGTGCCCTGGAGCGAGCGCCTGCGCCCCGGGGACATGGGCCCCGGTGACCTGCTCCCGACGGACGCGGAGGACCTGCGTCTGGAGCCCGGCTACTCGGGCGAGGACGAGCCCCTGCCGAACTCCGTGCTGGGATCGGCCTCGGCTTCGGTGGCACTGGCCGCGGATCTGGCGGAGGCCGAGGACGCGGACATCACACCGGGCTCACCGGCCGACTTCACGGTCGTACCGGCTCGCGGCTCGATCGCGGCGGTGGCGGAGGAACTGGGCATGCGCCGGGCGCGCGTCCTGTCGCGGTACGGCCTGCACAGCGCCGCCGACCGCTGGGAGGACGCGTACGGCCCCACGACGCCCATGGCCCAGGCCGCGCCGGCGACGTGTGTGAGCTGCGGGTTCCTGGTGGCGATCGGCGGATCACTCGGGCAGGCGTTCGGTGTGTGCACGAACGAGTTCGCCCCGGCGGACGGGCGTGTGGTGTCCCTGGCGTACGGCTGCGGAGGCCACTCGGAGGCAGCGGTGATGCCGAAGCCGCCGGTTCCGCCACCGCACGTGATCGACGAGACGATGGTGGACCCGTTCCCGCTGCGACCCGCCGCCGACTCCGGATCGGTGTCGGTGGACGGGGCGGACGCGGACGGGGATACGGCGGACCTCGGGCACTCGTAGGTAGTGCGGTAGGGAAGTGCGGTGGGGGCGAGGGCCACGGCCCTCGCCCCCACCGCACTTCACCTGACGAACTGCCGGTCCAGCGGGGCTAGTTCTTGCCGCTGTCCACGATGACCGGGGTGCCGTTCGCGTTCGTGCCGCACGGCACCGCGTACACCGGGTTGGCCTTGGCGGCTTCCTTGTAGGCCTCCAGGCACTGGTTGTACAGCACCTTGTCGCTCAGCGACTTCGAGAGGATCTCGTTGGCGCGGGCGATGCCCTCCGCCTCGATCCGCCTGCGCTCGGCCTCCGCCTTGGCCGTACGCGCCGCCTCGACGGACCGCTCGGTGTCCTGCTCCTGCTGGATCTTCTTGTCGATCTGTTCCTGCAGCTTGTCCGACGGCTTCACATTGCGCAGATTCACGTTGGTGACGTCGATCCCGCGCGGTGCCAGACGCGCCTTGATGAGGGCGGCGATCTCCGAGCCGATCTCCTCGCGGGCGGAGGCGTAGCCCTCTTCGCTGGTGTGCTTCGCGAATACGTTACGGATGATCTCGCGGCTGTCCGGCACCACCAGCCGCTCCTGGACGGCCTCCTCGCTGCCCGCCAGCCGGTACAGCTCGACCGCCTTGGCCGGGATGACGGCCCACTTGATGGTGACGTCCGCGTACAGCACCCCGCCCTGCGCCGAGCGGACCTCGACCACGTCCTTGCCGTAGAGGTCGAGGTCCACGGGACGGGTGGAGAACGACGTGACGTCGGTGAACGGCGACTTGAACTGGACGCCGGAGGTCAGCGGACTCCCGACCTTGCCGAAGGTCACCGGCACCCCGACCTCGTAGGCGCGCACGACATGGACGCACGCGAAGACGCCGGCCAGCACGGCCGCGACGGCGCTGAGTGCCGCTCCGGCCTTCCAGCCGCCGGCCTCCCGCCCACGGCCGACGAAAAAGAGCACGACCGCCGCTATGAGCAGCAGTATGGACAACACGAACACAGAGATCCCCCCTCAGGAACAGGTACCTCGTACCTGCTTCGTGGACCTGCGCCGCCTCGGGCGTGATCCGCAGGGAATGGTAAGTGGCGCCGGTACGGGCCCTCTGCCTCCCGGGATGTGTGGGGATGCGTGAGTGTGTGTGCAGGCCCTGGGGGCCGACCGGGTCCGGTGGGCGGGTGCCCTGTCCGACGCGGGGTACCTTCTTGCTCACGCCGATGAGGAGAGTGAACGTCCGTGAGCAAGTTCGTGCGACCGGCAGCTGAGGGCTCGGATCCTTTCGGTACGGCCCGTCTGCGCCGGGGCGTTCTGGACGCGTGGGCCACCAGCCCCGCCCGGTTCCGTGAGGATGCCAACGCCGAGGAGGATCTCGTCCTCGGTGGCTACCGGGACCGGCTCGTCGTCGAGCTTGCCCAGAACGCCGCCGACGCCGCCCGGCGGGCCGGGGTGCCGGGCAGGTTCCGGCTCACCCTCCGCGAGGGAGTCCTCGTCGCCGCCAACACCGGCGCCCACTTGGACGCCACCGGTGTGGAGTCCCTGTCGACCTTGCGCGCCTCAGCCAAGCGGGACGCCCAGGACAGCAAGGGCGGCGAGGACGGCAAGGCGACGGGCGCCGTCGGACGGTTCGGCGTCGGCTTCGCCGCCGTCCTCGCCGTCAGCGACGAGCCCGCCGTCGTCGGGCGGCACGGGGGTGTGCGGTGGGCGCTGGCCGAGGCCCGCGACCTGGCCGCCGAGACCGCCCGGCACAGCCCCGGACTCGGTGACGAGATCCGGCGGCGCGACGGCCATGTGCCCCTCCTCAGGCTGCCGTTCGCCGCCGAGGGCACCGCCCCGGACCCGTACGACACGGCTGTCATCCTGCCGTTGCGCGACACCGCCGCCGAGGCTCTCGCGGAGCGGCTGCTGAGCGGCGTCGACGACGCGCTTCTCCTCACCCTCCCCGGTCTCGAAGAGGTCGTCATCGAGGTGGGGGAGCAGACGCGCACCCTCAGCCGCCGTACCGACGGCGCCCTGACGCTCGTGGAGGACTCCCGGGACGGTACGAGCCGTTGGCGTACCGTCTCCGCGCACGGACCCCTGGAGGCCGCCCTGTTGGCCGGGCGGCCGGTCGAGGAGCGTCTGCGTCCGCACTGGTCGGTCACCTGGGCGGTGCCCGTCGACGCCGACGGAACTCCCGTGCCGCCCCGGACCAGCCCCGTCGTGCACGCGCCCACGCCGAGCGACGAGCCGCTGGGTGTACCGGCGTTGCTCATCGCCTCGCTCCCGCTGGACACCGCCCGTCGGCATGCCGCGCCCGGCCCGCTCACCGACTTCCTGGTGCAGCGCGCAGCCGACGCGTACGCCCAACTCCTCGCCGACTGGCACCCGGTGGGGGAGGGCATCATCGCGCTCGTGCCCGGCCCGCTGGGCAAGAGCGAGCTGGACGGGCAGTTGCGCCACGCGATCCTCGAACGGCTGCCGCGCACCGCCTTCCTCCCGCCCGCGCTCGACCCGGGAGACGACGAGGAACTGCCCTCGGCCCTGCGCCCCCGGGACGCGGAGGTCGTCGAGGGCGCCGGGGCCGAGACCGTCCAGGTCCTCGCCGAGGTGCTGCCCACGCTGCTGCCCGCCGGGCTCGAACGCCGGGTGGAACTACGGACGTTGGGGGTCGCCCGCGTCCCCCTCACCGAGGCCGTCGATCGGCTCGCCGGCCTGGAGAAGGCGCCCGAGTGGTGGCATCGGCTGTACGACAGCCTGGCCGGCGTCGACCCCGACCGGCTGACCGGACTGCCCGTGCCGCTCGCCGACGGGCGTACGACCATCGGCCCCCGCCAGGTGCTGCTGCCCATCGGGGGCGAGGTGGAGGGCCCCGCCCCCGAGACCCTCGCCCGCCTCGGCCTCAAGGTCGCCCACCCGGACGCCGCGCACCCCCTGCTGGAGAAGCTCGGCGCCCTCCCGGCGACCCCGCGCGCCGTCCTCACCACCCCGCAGGTACGGGCCGCCGTCGCCGCCTCCCTCGACGAGGACTCCGCCGCCCTGTCGTGGGACGACGAAGGAACCCCGGACGCCGAGGAGTTGGCCGACACGGTCCTCGCCCTCGTCCGGGACGCCCGCCTCGAACCCGGCGACGAGCCCTGGCTCGGCGCCCTCGCTCTCCCCGACGAGGACGGCGAGCTGGCCCCCGCCGGTGAACTCGTCCTGCCCGGCAGCCCGTTCGCCCAGGTGATCCGCGAAGGCGAACTGGCGACGGTGGACGGTGAGTTGGCCGACCGCTGGGGCGAGCAGCCGCTGGCCGCCTGCGGTGTCCTCGCGACCTTCGCCCTCGTACGCGCCACCGACATCGTCCTCGACCCGGACGAACTGGAGCCCCGGGACAGCGACTTCGCCGAACCCGACGACCCGGGCCTGCTCGACGCCGTGGACGTGTGGAGCGAGGACATCCTCGACCGCTTCCCCGACTCGCCTGTGCCTCCCGTCGCCACGGAACTGGTCGCCGTACGCGACCTGGACCTCGTGGACGACGACCGCTGGCCCCAGGCCCTCGCGCTCCTCGCCCAGCCGCCCCTGCGGGACGCGATCGTCCAGCCGGTGCGTGTCCTGCTGCCCGACGGCACGCATGAGCTCGTACGGCCTTACACCGCCTGGTGGTTGCGCGGAAACCCGGTGCTGGACGGGCGCAGGCCGGCCGGTCTCCTGGCGGCGGGCGGCGACCCGCTGCTGCGCGGCCTGTACGAGGAGGCCGACGCCACCGGGTTCGACGACGAGCAGGTGCTCCGGGCGCTGGGCGTACGGACCTCGGTGGCCGCCCTCCTCGACGAGCCGGGCGGCGCGGCCGAACTGCTGGACCGCCTCGCCGACCCCGACCGGGAGGTGAGCGGAGTCCAACTGCACGCCCTCTATGGCGCGTTGGCCGACCTCGACCCGGAACAGGTCACGCTGCCGGACGACCTGCGGGCCGTGGTCGACGGGCACGTGGAGGTGGTCGACGCGGCGGACGCCGTGGTGGTCGACTCACCCGACCTGCTGCCGTTCACGGCGGGGGTGCCGCTGCTCCCCGTACGCCCGGCGCGAGCCGCCGAACTCGCCGAGCTGTTCCAGGTACGGCGGCTGAGCGAGTCGGTGACGGGCGAGGTGACGTCGGAGGGATCGGAGCACGACGTACCGGATTCGGTACGGGTACTGCTCGGTCCGGCGACGCCGGCCACGTACGTCGAGCACGACGAGCTCGTCGTCGACGGCGTGGAGCTGGACTGGCGCCGGACGCGGGACGGTGTGGTGCACGCCGCCACCCTGGAGGGCGTCGCGGCCGGCCTCGCCTGGGCGGCCGGTCAGTGGCCGCGGCGGTTCGAGGTGGCGGCGCTGATGGAGGACCCGTCGAGGACGACGGAGCTGGCGCGGGATCGCTGGTTCGACTGAGGCGGGGGCGGGGGTGAGGGCGGGGGCGCGGAGACTGGGGGAGTTTCCGCGCCCGACCATTGGTCGGTCATCGCCGCACAAAAACGGTAATGCGAGCATAAAATTCCCGTGTTCTCCGCAACATTCCGCAACTTCCGTACAACCATCCCCACCCGTCACAGATCTGAGCGGTCGAGTCAACAGACTCCAAGATCACTCGGGCCCGGGTGCGACGCGAGCCGTACGGATGGATTCCGTGCGGACCAGCACCACCGGGCCCCCTTTCTCCACCTGGGGAAACGCATGCGCATACGTGCCACTGTGGCCGCCGTCACCGGCGCCCTGGCCCTCTCCGCCTTCGCTGTGCCTGCCGCGCAGGCCGCCTCGGCGCCCGACGTCACCTTCACCAAGGTGACGGTCAACAACGGCAAGCCGATCGTCGCCCGCCCCACGGGGACCACCTCCGTGCCGGTGACGTACACGTTCAAGCACGCCGCGGGTCTCAGCATCAGCCCGAACAAGCTCGTCACGCTTCCGTTCTTCTACGTCGGCCGCACCGCCGATCTGGATCTGGACAAGGTCCGCCTCCACGCCGATGATCCGGGCACCTGCACGGCCACTTCGTCGACCGTCGCCAGCTGCAAGGGTGTCATCAACCTGCGCACCAGCGGCGATGTTGACAACAAGCTCCTCAACACCGACGCGCGCACGTGGAAGGTGGGCGCCGTCGCCGTCGCCCTCACGGACGAGGGTGACTTCAAGAGCCAGGGCGACCTCGGCACCACCCAGATCAAGTTCCACTCGAAGCTGACCACCACCGACGCCACCCCGGAGCCGGTCAAGAAGGGCGCGACCATCACGGTCAAGGGCACCCTGACCCGCGCCAACTGGAAGACCCGGAAGTACGAGGGCTACACCAACGCCCCGGTGGCCCTCCAGTTCCAGAAGAAGGGCACGACCGCCTTCGTCACCGTCAAGACGGTCAAGGCGGGCGCCGCCGGCGCCCTGAAGACCACCGTCAAGGCATCGGTCGACGGCACGTACCGCTACGCCTTCGCGGGCTGGTCGACGACGGCGCCCGTCACGGCGGCCGGTGACTACGTCGACGTGAAGTAGACGGAGCGCGGGCCGCGGGGCTCGTACGACGAACGAAGGCCGCTGCCACCCAATCAGGGAGGCCGCGGCCTTCGCGCATCGGATTCGGCTCAGCCGACCCCGGCTTCGAGGAAGTACTCGTAGCGGTTCAGGTCGAGGACGATTCCGGTCAGCCGCCGGAACGCGTCCGCGTGTGCGCCCTTCAGCGGATACACATCGGTGAGTCGGGCGGGGGAGGAATGCCCTACAGCGTTGCCATCGAACGCGCGAGGGCCGACTTTTCCCTCGCGAAGGCATCCTCGTGTTCTGGCCTCAGGGGAATTGAGCCCCCTGCTCGGTCCAGCAGCACGAGCGACGTCAGTAGCAATCCGTGGGCCAGTCCGTGAAGCAGTTCGTTCTGGGTCGAGGAGTAGGTACCGCAGAGCCTTTCGACGAAGACCTGGAACGATTTCGGGTCCACGTCACAGCCACCTTGAGCGTTGGGCGTCAGCCCGGACGGCAGTTCCAGGAACTCGGCCGTGCCGTGAGCGAGAGCGGCGTACAACTTTCCGCTGTGGTAGCCCGCGTCCCAGAGAGTCCTGGTGCCGTGCTCAAAGGGATAGCTCATCTGCGATCTTCAGTCGGAGGCCCGGCCCCGGGTGGTTCTGCCCTGATTTCCTGGGTTGTGCCTGCAACACCGGAGCCATGGCGACGCGCGTGCTGTGACGGACGCCACGTGTGAAGCGTGAAGGAAATCTGTCCCGCTCGTACAACCATTCTCACCTGTCACAGATCTGAGCATGCGAGTTGACTGACTCAACAATCACTTGGGTCCCGGGTGTGACTGCGCGTGGTGCGGACGGACTTCGTACGGACGTGCACCTCCGGGCCCCCTTTCTCCACTTGGGGAAACGCATGCGTATACGTGCCACTGTGGCCGCCGTCTCCGGCGCCCTGGCCCTCTCCGCTCTTGCCGTGCCTGCCGCGCAGGCCGACGGCTCGGTGTCCCGCGCCGACATCGCCAAGGTTCTGAAGGCCGGCCAGGCCGCCTCCGGTACTTCCAAGTCCGCGTTCAGCGCGTCGGCCGTCGCCGCCGACGCGCCGTACGCCCTCGATGTGTCCTTCTCCAACGTCAAGGTCAACAAGGGCAAGACGATCGTGGCGGGCACCACCGGCACGCTGACCGTGCCGGTCACCTACACCATGACCCACGCCGCGAACGTCGACATCGCCGCCGAGGACTTCTTCAGCGACATCGAGCTGTACTACGGCGCGACATACGTGGACTCCGAATACGGCCTGTACAGCGACGACTTCCCCGTCTGCAAGTCCACCTCGACGACCGTCGCCAACTGCACCCAGTCCATAGTGATCCACCCGGCCTGGGGTGACCTGGAGAACGCGGCCGCCGGCAAGTGGAAAGCTGCGGCGTACGCGGTCGCCCTGAACGGCCAGGACCCCAGTAGCGACACCTTCGACGTCACCAAGGTCGGTGTCGCCGAGAAGGAAGGCCTGCCCGGCGTCAGCATCCTGCGCGCGGCCAGGCTGTCGGTCAACGCCACTCCGGAGCCGGTGAAGAAGGGCAAGACCATCACCGTGACCGGGAAGCTGACCCGTGCCAACTGGGACGGTGCGAACTACACCGGGTACGGGAACCAGGCGGTGAAGCTGCAGTTCCGGAAGAGCGGCACCAACACCTACACCACGGTCAAGACGATCAGGACTGCGGCGAACGGTGACCTGAAGACCACCGTCAAGGCGACCGTCGACGGGTTCTTCCGGTACGTCTCCGCCACCACGGTGACCACCTCGGACGCGTACGCCGCGCCCGACTACATCGACGTGAAGTAGAAGTAGACGCCACGCGACTCCCGAACAGGCGTTAAGCGGTCTGAATCGTCTGCCGGTCAGGCGAAATGCTTGTAGCCGCCGTCGACCCTCCGCGTTTTCGGGGTCGGCGGCGGGCCCATGTGTAAGGGGTACGCAAAATTACGTCCTCTCCGCACAACCAACCACTCCCGTAGCGGATCTGATCACGGGGGCCATCAGGCTCCACGATCACCTGGGTCCCGGGTGGGCGCGCGTCGATGCGGACGGTCGCCGTCGGGTCCCTTCTCCATGTGGGGAAACGCATGCGTATACGTGCCACTGTGGCCGCCGTCACCGGCGCCCTGGCCCTCTCCGCTCTCGCCGTGCCTGCCGCGCAGGCCGATGTCCACGCTTCCGGCGGCGACTCCAACTACCGCGCGACCGTCGCGAAGATTCTGGGGACCGGCGGCAAGACCGCGTTCATCACCTCGCCGGTCGCCGCCGCCAAGCCGTACCCACTGAACGTCACCTTCTCCAACTTCAAGGTCGCCAAGTCGATCAACGTCGGTGCCAGCGGCCATGTCGCCATCCCGGTCACGTACACGCTGACCCACGGCATCGAGGTCGACATCAAGGCCTCCGACTTCGACAGCGGCCCGTACCTGTACAGGGGCGACTTCGCGAAGCCGGAGAACGTGATCTTCGGCGAGAAGCCCGGTACCTGCACCGCCACGTCGACGACGACCGCCAACTGCAAGGCCAACCTCGACATCTACCCCGGCGAGGGCGACCTGACCACCACGGACGCCGGTACTCGCTGGACGGCGGGCGGCATGGCCATCGCCTTCAACGGACAGGACCCCGAAGGCGACACCATCGACCCCTCCAAGATCGGCATCGCCCAGCAGGGCGACCTCGGCACCACCACCGTGCGGCGTCTCGCCAAGCTGACGCTGAACGCCACCCCGGAGCCGGTGAAGAAGGGGAAGACGATCACCGTGACCGGGAAGCTGACCCGGGCCAACTGGGACGGTGCGAACTACACCGGGTACGGGAACCAGGCGGTGAAGTTGCAGTTCCGGAAGAACGGGACCAACACCTACACCACGGTCAAGACCATCAGGACGGCGGCGAACGGTGACCTGAAGACCACCGTCAAGGCGACCGTCGACGGGTTCTTCCGGTATGTCTCCTCCACCACGGTGACCACCTCGGACGCGTACGCCGCGCCCGACTTCATCGACGTGAAGTAGACGCCACGCGACTCCCGTACGCCTTACGCCGGGAAGCGGCGGTCCACCCACCTCCACAGGACCTCCAGGGTGGCCGCCGCCACCGCCGCGATCCCCACCGCGATCCACGGCATCGTCACGCCCACCAGCTTCAGCGCGAAGAACTCCTGGAGCGACGGTACGACGAGTACCAGCAGGAAAGCCGCGCCCATCGACGCGACCAGGACGATCCGCCACCACGTGTAGGGGCGGGCGACTATCGCCAGTACCCACATGGAGATCAGGAACAGTGTGAGGGTCGCCGCGCTCGTCTCCGCGTCCAACGCACCCTCCCCTGTGTAGTAGTGACGAGCTGTCAGGTAAGTCGCGAAGGTTGCCACCGCCGCCAGTACGCCGCCCGGGATCGAGTAGCGCATGACCCGCCGAACGAAGTGGGGTTTCGCGCGCTCCTTGTTGGGGGCCAGGGCCAGGAAGAAGGCCGGGACGCCGATCGTCAGGGTGGAGAGCAGCGTCAAGTGCCGGGGCAGGAAGGGGTATTCGACCTGGAAGCAGACCACCAGGACTGCCAGGAGGACCGAGTAGACCGTCTTCACGAGGAACAGGGTTGCCACGCGGGTGATGTTGCCGATGACCCTGCGACCCTCCGCGACCACCGAAGGCAGTGTCGCGAAGCTGTTGTTGAGGAGGACTATCTGGGCCACAGCCCGCGTCGCCTCCGAGCCCGACCCCATGGCCACGCCGATGTCGGCGTCCTTCAGGGCCAGTACGTCGTTCACGCCGTCGCCCGTCATCGCCACCGTGTGGCCACGTGACTGCAACGCGCCCACCATGTCCCGCTTCTGCTGCGGGGTGACCCGGCCGAAGACCGTCCCTTCGTCCAGCGCCTTCGCCATCTCCACTGTCTCGGTGGGGAGTTGGCGGGCGTCCACCGTCGAGCCGGTCAGGCCCAGTTTTCCGGCCACCGCGCCCACCGACACCGCGTTGTCGCCCGAGATGACCTTCGCGTCGACGTCCTGCTCGGCGAAGTAGCGGAGTGTGTCCGCCGCGTCGGGGCGCAGGCGCTGCTCCAGGACGACCAGGGCGGTGGGGGTCGTGCCGGTGGCCACCTCCGGGTGGTCGAGTTCGCGGGTGGTGCGGGTGAGGAGGAGGACCCGCAGGCCCGCCTGGTTCAGGCGGTCCGTTTCGGCGAGGGCCGGGTCCTCGGAGGCAAGCAGTACGTCCGGGGCGCCCAGCAGCCACGTGCTCGACTCCCCGTTGCCCTCGCTGAACGACGCGCCGCTGTACTTGCGCGCCGAGGAAAACGGCAGCGACTCGGTGCAGCGCCAGTCCTCGCTGTCCGGGTAGGCGTCGATGATGGCCTTGAGGGAGGCGTTCGGGCGGGGGTCGGACTCGCCGAGCGCGCCCAGGACGCGCCGCAGGTATGTCTCGTCGCCGCCGTTGAGGGAGCGCAGCTCGGTCACGTCCATGCCGCCCTCGGTCAGCGTGCCCGTCTTGTCCAGGCAGACCGTGTCGACGCGGGCGAGGCCCTCGATCGCGGGCAACTCCTGTACGAGGCACTGCTGCCGGCCGAGCCGGATGACACCGATCGCGAAGGCGACGGAGGTCAGGAGGACGAGGCCCTCGGGGACCATGGGGACGATGCCGCCGATGGTACGGGCTATCGACTCCTTCAAGTCGTTGTCCTTGACGACCAGTTGGGTGATGCACAGGCCGATCGCGGCCGGAACCATCATCCAGATCACGTACTTGAGGATCGTCGAGATTCCGGTACGGAGTTCCGAGTGGACGAGAGTGAAACGGGAGGCCTCTTCGGCGAGTTGGGCCGCGTACGCCTCGCGGCCGACCTTCGTGGCCGTGAACGCGCCGCCGCCCGCGACGACGAAACTGCCCGACATGACCTGGTCGCCGGGCTGTTTGACGACGGGGTCGGCCTCGCCGGTGAGCAGTGACTCGTCGATCTCGAGCCCGTCGGCCTCGACGCACTCGCCGTCCACGACGATCCTGTCGCCGGGGCCGATCTCGATGAGGTCCCCGAGGACGATGCCGGAGGTGCTCACCTCGGTGGCGACGCCGTCGCGGCGGACCGTGGGCCTGGCTTCGCCGATCACGGCGAGGGAGTCGAGGGTCTTCTTCGCCCGCCACTCCTGGATGATGCCGATCCCGGTGTTGGCGAGGATGACGTATCCGAACAGGGTGTCCTGGAACGGGGCGACGAACATCGTGATCAGCCAGAGCACACCGATGATCGCGTTGAACCGGGTGAAGACGTTGGCGCGGACTATCTCGCCGATGCTGCGGCTGCTGCGTACGGGGATGTCGTTGACCTCGCCGCGGGCGACGCGGTCGGCGACCTCTGCGGCGGTGAGGCCGCGGGCGCGGGCGCGGAGTGGTGCGTCCCTGCCCGGCTTGGCGCCGGGGAGGGGGACGGGGTGCACAGGATCGAGTTCGGCGCCGGCGTCGATGTGCGTCATGTGTTCGACGGTACGTGCGGATTTATGGCTTCACCCGGTGAGTGGGGCAAAGATCCGACCTGGGGAGGAGGGGTGGGGTGGGGAGTGATGCGGTGGTCGTAGTCCCGTTCCGAACGCCGGACTGGCTGGAATGCCCCGGTCGGGCTGCGCGGCCCCCCTACTCCGACTGCGTCCTCTTGATCGCCGCGTCACGTCCCCGGACGTACCAGATGCCGATCAGGCCCAGGGCCGTGCCCGCGAGGCAGGTCCAGACCCACCACTCGTGGTCGTGGTCCTCGTACCAGCCGTAGAAGGGGAGCTGGGCCAGGAAGAGGACGAACCAGAGGATCGTGAGGCCTGTGATGGTGGCGACGACGGGGCCCTCCAGGGGCTCCGGCGCCTCGTGCTTCGGTGTCCACTTCGCCATGCGACCAGCTTACGAGGGCCGCCCAGCGGGCGCGCCGCAGCCCCATGGCTCCCCCACTGCCTGATGCTGGCGCTGGGGCTGACCTGACCCGCCTCACCTCGTCCCGTCCCGTCCCGTCCCGCCTGGTCCGTGGGGTGTCTCACGGCACCCCGTAGAACTTCTCCGTCTCCTCGACGGCGGTCTGGAAGCGCTCGTCGAAGTCGTCGCGAACGAGCGTCCGGACCACGTAGTCCTGCACGCTCATCCCCCTTTTCGCCGCATGGTCCCGGAGCCGGTCGAGCAGCTCCCCGTCTATCCGCAGGCTGAGCACGCTGGTCCCCATGGAGACGAGGGTCGCGGGCCGGTGCGGGGCGGCGGGTGGCTTTTTGCGGTCGGTTCACTCGTATGGGTGATGTGAAGGTTCCGTGGCCCGCGTCACGGGCATCTCGGCGCGTTTCGAGTGGTCTTTAGTCAGAGTAATGAGTTAGGCTAAATAACATGCCGGACCTAACCCATGGCGACGACGCTGCCGCCGTGAACTCCCTGCGCTCCGCCGTGATGCGCCTCTCGCGTCGACTCAAGCACCAGCGGGTCGACGAGTCGCTGAGCCCCACCGAGATGTCGGTGCTGGGCACCCTTGCCCGCTGCGGCTCGGCCACGCCGGGCGAGCTGGCCCGCAAGGAGCATGTGCAGCCGCCCTCCATGACACGAATCGTCGCGTTGCTGGAGGGCAAGGGCCTGGTCAGGCTGGAGCCGCATCCCGAGGACCGGCGCCAGAAGGTCGTCACCCAGACCGAGACGGCCGAGGCGATTCTCGAAGAGAGCCGCCGCAGGCGGAACGCCTGGCTGGCCGGTCTGGTCGAGGTCCTGGACGAGGACGAGTGGGCCAAACTGCGCGCCGCCGCCCCCGTACTGGAGAAGCTCGCACATCTGTAAGCAGGACACAGCAAGGAGGCGATTACCTTTGAGTTCGGGAACCGGAGCAGACTCCGCACCCGCACCAGCCGCCCACGACCCCCAGCCCGCTCCCCACCCCACCGCGCCCGCCACTCCAGCGGCGCCTGTCACTCCCGCCGTGCCCGTGCCCGTGCCCGTACCCGTGGCTCCGGCGGCGCCCGTGACTCCCGCCGTGCCCGTGACCTCCTCCGCGCCCGTCGGCCGCCCCGAGCCCGCCGGTCTCCCGGAGCCGCATTCCGGGCTCCGCGCGCCTTCCACCGAGGTGGAGTCCCCCCGCGCCGGCTCCCGTACCGCCATGTTCGGTTCCCTCAAGGTCCGGAACTACCGTCTCTTCTTCCTCGGCCAGGTCGTCTCCAACATCGGCACCTGGATGCAGCGCATCGCCCAGGACTGGCTGGTCCTCAGCCTCACCGGCTCCTCGACCGCCGTCGGCATCACGACCGCGCTGCAGTTCCTGCCGATGCTGCTCTTCGGCCTGTACGGCGGTGTCCTCGTCGACCGGCTGCCCAAGCGCCCCACGCTGCTCGTCACGCAGGCGATGATGGCCGTCACCGGCCTCGCACTCGCCGCCCTGACGCTCACGGGTGGCGTCGAGGTCTGGCACGTCTACCTCGCCGCCTTCGCCGTCGGTCTCGCCACGGTCGTCGACAACCCGGCCCGGCAGTCCTTCGTGTCCGAGCTGGTCGGGCCCGACCAGCTCCAGAACGCCGTCAGCCTCAACTCCGCGAACTTCCAGTCCGCACGCCTCGTCGGACCCGCCGTCGCCGGTGTGATGATCACCGGCGTCGGCACGGGCTGGGCCTTCCTCTTCAACGGCCTCTCCTTCGTCGCCCCCATGGCCGCCCTGCTCCTCATGCGCGGCCGTGAGCTGCGCGCCGTTGAGCGGGCGCCGCGTGCCAAGGGGCAGCTGCGCGAGGGCCTGCACTATGTCGCCGGGCGGCCCGAGCTGATCTGGCCGATCGTCCTCATCGGGTTCATCGGCACCTTCGGCTTCAACTTCCCGGTCGTCCTCTCGGCCTACGCGGACGACGTCTTCCACGCGGGCGCCGGTGCGTACAGCCTCTTCAACACCCTGATGGCGGTCGGCTCCCTGACTGGCGCCCTGCTCGCCGCCCGGCGCGGTACGGCGAAGCTGCGCGTCCTCGTCGCGGCGGCGGTGGCCTTCGGCGTGCTGGAGATCGTGGCCGCCGTCGCCCCGTCGCTGTGGCTGTTCGCGCTGCTGATGGTGCCGATCGGGATCGCCGGCCTGACGGTCAACGTCACGGCGAACACCTCGATCCAGATGACCACCGACCCGGCCATGCGCGGTCGGGTCCTGGCCCTGTTCATGATGGTCTTCATGGGCGGTACGCCGGTGGGCGCACCGATAGTCGGCTGGATCACGGACGCGTACGGCCCCCGGGTCGGCCTCGCCTTCGGCGGCATCGTCGCGACGGCCGCCGCCCTGACGGTCGGCCTGGTCCTGGCCCGGGTGGGCGGTCTGAAGGTCTCCGCCGTCTGGAACTCCGGACACCCGCGCGTCAGCCTCGTCAAGCGGCAGGAGGAGCATCGGGAGCCGGTGGCTTCCGCGGCCTGAGTACGGTGAGCGCCATGAGTTCCACGAGTGCCACGAACACCGTCAGGCTGTTCGCCGCCGTGCTGCCGCCCGAGGACGTCTCCGAGCAACTCGCCGTCGCGGTGGCTGGGTTGAGGGGCCTGCCGGGTGCGGACGGGCTGCGCTGGACCGGCGTACCCGGCTGGCACTTCACCCTCGCCTTCTACGGCGAGGTGGACGAGGACGTCGTACCGGAACTGTCGGAGCGGCTGGCGCGGGCCGCCCACCGTACGGACGCGTTCGCGCTGGCGGTGTGCGGCGGCGGGCAGTTCGGGCACGGGCGGGCGTTGTGGGCGGGCGCCGCCGGTGAGGTGAGCGTGCTGGGTCTGCTGGCCGACCGGGCGGAGGCTGCGGGGCGGAAGGCGGGCGTCGACATGGGGGACCACCGGCGCTACAAGCCCCACCTCACGGTGGCGCGCAGCCGCGAGGCCTTCGAGGTGCGGCCGTACGTCGAGGCGCTGGACGCGTTCACCAGCCGCACATGGACGGTGGACGACCTGGCGCTCGTACGCAGCAATCTGCCGAAGTCGGGGGTGCCGGGGGAGCAGCCCCGGTACGAGGTGGTCGGCCGTTGGTCCCTCGGCGCGGCCGGTTAGGCTCGGCGGCGTGAATCCGAAAATCCGGAACCGGGTGATGGCCGGTGCGCTCGTACTGATGTTCATTGTGGTGGGAGTGGCGGCGGCGGTCGGGAAGTGACGAGGGAAGTGGCGCGCGAGGTGCCGTAGGAAGGGACCTCGCGCACGTCGGCTTCCGACCGCCGCCCACCTGCTACGGCTGCTGCGGCGACCGTCGCGTCACCAGGCGAAGGCCTCCGGTGACGGGCCCGGGCCCGGGAAGATCTCGTCGAGCGAGGTCAGCAGGTCGGCGCTCAGCTCCAGCTCGGACGCCCGTACCGCCGACGCCAACTGCTCCGCGGTGCGCGGGCCGACGATCGGGCCGGTGACGCCGGGGCGGGTGAGCAGCCAGGCGAGGGCCGCCTCGCCGGGCTCGATGCCGTGCTTGTCGAGCAGGTCCTCGTACGCCTGGATC
This sequence comes from Streptomyces sp. SID12488, assembly GCF_010548275.1. Classification (GTDB taxonomy): domain Bacteria; phylum Actinomycetota; class Actinomycetes; order Streptomycetales; family Streptomycetaceae; genus Streptomyces. Next base: position 30,869 of record NZ_JAAGLT010000027.1, on the reverse strand, counting down.
CGGGCGCGGTAGGCGGGGTCGGCGAGGGCGTCGGCCGCCCGGTCACTCGCGCGTCGGCCGCCCTGGATCTCCTTCTTGATGACGCCGCCGAGGAGTCCGCCCTGCAGCGGCGACCAGGGGATGACGCCGAGCCCGTACTCCTGCGCGGCCGGGATGACCTCCATCTCGGCGCGCCGCTCGATGAGGTTGTAGAGGCACTGCTCGCTGACGAGCCCGATGGTGCCGCCGCGCCGGGCGGCGATCTCGTTGGCCTGGGCGATCTTGTATCCCGGGAAGTTGCTCGAACCCGCGTAGAGGATCTTCCCCTGCTGTACGAGCACGTCGATCGCCTGCCAGATCTCCTCGAAGGGAGTCGCGCGGTCGATGTGGTGGAACTGGTAGACGTCGATGTAGTCGGTCTGGAGCCGCTTCAGCGACGCGTCCACCGCGCGCCGGATGTTGAGCGCGGAGAGCTTGTCGTGATTGGGCCAGGCGTCGCCCTCCGGGGCCATGTTGCCGTACATCTTCGTGGCGAGGACCACCTTGTCGCGGCGCTCACCGCCCTTGGCGAACCAGTTCCCGATGATCGATTCCGTACGGCCCTTGTTCTCGGCCCAGCCGTAGACGTTGGCGGTGTCGAAGAAGTTGATCCCCGTCTCCAGGGCCGCGTCCATGATCGCGTGGCTGTCGGCTTCGTCGGTCTGGGGGCCGAAGTTCATGGTCCCGAGGACGAGTCGGCTGACCTTGAGTCCTGTGCGTCCGAGCTGCGTGTACTTCATGACTGTTCAGCCAACGTCGTGGAGTGCGCTCTAGGCAAGGGTGGGTCGGGCGGGGCGGGGTGGCAGGCCGACGGACCTTGACGCTAACTCGTGGTTAGTGCTTACGTATGCACAGCGCCACTCGCTTTAAGTTTCAAGATTCTGGTTCGTCGTCAAGATCCCGAGAGAGGGAGCACTGTGACCCCCCACATGCCTGCCCCGCGCGTGCCCGTCCGCCGTGTCCTTGTTGCCGCGCTCGCCGCGTCCGCCCTGCTGGGCGCCGCGACCGTGCCCGCCGTCGCCTCGCCGTCCGTGGGTGGGCGTCATGTCGTCGGGTACGGCGGGTACGTCGGTGCCGACGCGCGGCTCGACTACCAGAAGGACGTTGCCGTACGCGTCCTCAAGGGCGTGTTCGAGCGGGGTGACACCGCGATCGTGGACAGGTTCGTGCGGGCCGACTACATCCAGCACAACCCGCTCGCGGCCGACGGCTCCGGGCCGCTGAAGAACCTGGCCACCGGGATTCACCAGCAGTTCCCCGACGCGAGGTACGACGTGAAGCGGGTCATCTCCGAGGGCGATCTCGTCCTCGTGCACTCCAACGTCGCACTGACGCCGGGGAGTCGGGGCTCGGCCGTCTTCGACATCTTCCGCTTCCGGGGCGGGAGGATCGCCGAACACTGGGACACCGGGCAGAACGTGCCGGACACCAGCGCGAACGGCAACGACATGTTCTCCACGGTCAGTTGGCCGCGGACCGAGCAGCCGGGGTCGCGGTGGCTCACCGCCTACAACAAGAAGCTGGTGACCAAGGCGTTCGACCGGCTCATCGTCGACAAGGATCTGTCCGCGCTCGACACGTACTGGGGGACCGAGTACCACCAGCACAATCCCAACATCGCGGACGGTGTGGCCGGTGCGCGGGAGGGGCTCGGGGGGTACTTCCGGGCGTTCCCGGAGCTGGCGGTGTCCCGTAAGCGGGTGGTGGCGGAAGGGGATCTGGTCGCCGTGCACAGTCACTACGTGAACGCGCCGGGCGAGCGCGGACAGGCTGTCGTGGACCTGTTCCGCGTGCGGGGCGGGAAGATCGTCGAGCACTGGGACGTGCTGCAGGACGTGCCGGCCACTTCGGCCAACGACAACACGATGTTCTGAACTAGGGGTTCTGAGCTCGGGATTCCGAGTCCGGAACACGGCTGAGGCGAGTGACGGGGCCGCCGTGCCTCCCGCCGGGCGGCCCCGTCACTCCGGTCGCCCGGCAGAAGGCGTCGACGTCGTCAGAGCTGGGCGAGCATGCCGGGCTCGTAGTCGCCGGCGGGCTGCTGGACGATGACGTTCATCCGGTTGAAGGTGTTGATGAGGGAGATGGTGAGGATCAGCGCGGTGAGCTGTTCCTCGTCGTAGTACTTGGCGGCGTTCGCCCAGGCCTCGTCCGTGACGCCGCCGGCCGCGTCCGCGATGCGGGTGCCCTGTTCCGTCAGCTCCAGCGCGGCGCGCTCGGCGTCGGTGAAGACCGTGGCCTCCCGCCAGGCCGCGACCAGGTGGAGGCGCTGCGCGGTCTCACCCGCGGCGGCGGCCTCCTTGGTGTGCATGTCGGTGCAGAAGCCGCAGCCGTTGATCTGGCTGGCTCGGAGCCGCACCAACTCCTGCGTCGCGAGCGGCAGGCCCGAGTCCGCGGCCGCCTTGCTCGCTGCGACGAGGTGCTTCGTGGCCTTGGCGGCGACCGGGCTGGCGAAGAGGTTCAAACGGGCTTCCATGATGGGCTCCTTCGTCGTTGGCACTGCTGGCTTCCGGTGCTCTGGTGCTTTGGTGCTGCGGCCTTCGTGGGGCGTTACACATGCACGACGGGGCGGAGCGCTGGGATGTGACATGGGTGAGTGAATGTGATGTGGGTCTCGTTGATGTTCGAGGGCTACGGTGTCGAACGGGCCGGTTCCTGATCGACGTGAGGGTGAACGAGCAGACGCACCAGTACTTCACCAGGACCTCAGGACCTCAGGACCTCAGGAGCCCATCGTGACCGAGAGCGTGACCGTCACCGCGGATCTGGCCATCTCCCTCGACGGCTGCGTGGCCGGCACCGATGTCACCCTCGACAACCCGGGAGGGGACGGCGCCGAGCCCCTGTTCGAGTGGATCCACAACCTGGCGAGCTGGCGGGAGCGCCAGGGCATGACCGGCGGGGAGGAGAACCGCGACTCCGAGTTGATGCGCGAGTGGTTCGACGCCACCGGAGCGGTGGTCATGGGCCGGATGATGTACGACACGGGCGAGGCGTTCTGGGGCGACAACCTGCCGTTCCGGACACCGGTGTTCGTGCTCACCCATCGCCCCAGGCCCACCCTGGTCAAGGAGGGCGGCACCACCTTCACCTTCGTCACCGACGGCATCCACAGCGCCCTCGACCGGGCGAAGGCGGCGGCCGGGGACCGGAACGTCGACATCGCGGGCGGGGCGAACACGGTTCGGCAGTACCTCGCGGAGGGGCTCATCGACGAGCTGCAACTGCACGTCGTACCCGCGCTCCTCGGAGACGGCCTACGGCTCTTCGGGGGGCTGGGCCCGGCGCGGCGGACCTTCGAAAAGGTCAGGGTGGTCGACACGCCCCTGGCCACGCACCTGAAGTACCGCTTTGTGGCGTCTAGTTGCTAATTGCTAGTCGCGGGGGAACTCGTCCGTCTTGAGGGTGAGGTCGACGACGGTGTCGCCGAGGTCCACGTCGTCGCCGAAGGGGAGTTTCGTCTCGGTCGCGTACTCGCCGTTCTTGGGGTGGGTGTAGAGGAAGCACCTGCCCTGGTAGGGATCGGCGATGAGATAGACGGGGACTTCGGCCTCGGCGTAGGCGGTCTTCTTGGGGCCGTAGTCATTGGCGGCGGTCTTCTTCGAGATCACTTCGGCAACGAACTCGACGTCCTGGTAGCGCCACAGGCCCTTGTCGCCCTTCTCGGCACCGTCGGTCATGAGCGTGACGTCGGAGGAGAAGCCGTTGAGGTGGCCCGGGTAGTCGATGCGGACGTCGGACTTCACACGCTTGCGCGGGTACTTGGTGCGCAGCTGATCGTAGATGGCTGCGATGATCTCCCAGTGGGTGTCCCGCTGCGGCGACATGAAGATGTTCCCTCCGACGATCTCGACCCTGTATCCGTCGGGGATGGGGCTCTTCTCGAGCCACTCGTACATCATGTCGAGCGTCAGCTTGTCGCTGTTGTCGGCGATGTCGGCCATCTCGATCCTGTCTTCAAGGACGGTCACCGTGGCACTCCTCCCCGGCTGTGCCCCGGACGAGCGCAGCCGTGCGGTACAACGATACGCACGGTGACCAGGGCACGCCCGGATTCGGTCAGTCGGTTTCAGCCCCGTACCGGTCCCCGAGATCCCAGGCCTCGTACAGCGAGTCCGCGAACGCGCCCGCGATCTTGTGCTCGCCGTTCGCGTTGGGATGCGTGCCGTCGTACGTGTCGTGGTGGATGTCGTACGAGGGCGGGGGCGACGTCAGGAGCAGGGGGGAGCGGGATTCGTCCAGGTCGGCCGCCGTCTTCGCCAGGAGTTCGTTGAAGCGGGTGACCTGGGCGGCGAAGGGCGGGTCCGTCTCCGCGCGGACGTTCGGGATCACCGGGAGCAGGGCGATGGCGATGCGCGGGTTGGACCGTCGGGCCTCGGCCACGAAGAGGCGGACGTTGTCCGCGGTCTGTTCCGCGTCCGTGTAGAAGCCGAGGTCGATCAGGCCCAGGGAGACCAGCAGGACGTCCGGCTCGTGGGCGAGTACCGCGTCCGCGATCAGCGGGGTGATGTGGTGCCAGCCCTCGCCCCAGCCGGCCAGGTGGGCGCGGGGGAAGTCAGGGTCGGCGTACTCGTACGAGTCGGCGGTGTCCGTCGCCTTGTCGTACAGCGCCTCGCGCGGACCGACGATCCGGAACGGGCCGCCGTAGGTCTCCCGCAGGTGCTGCCACAGCCGGTAGCGCCAGGTGTGTTCACCGGCGCTGCCGATGGTCATCGAGTCGCCTACGGGCATCAACCTGAGCATCCGCTCATGATGAGGGATGGGGGGAGGGGCGTGGGAAGCGTGCGGTGTGTGAGTCGGGCCACCCGGTGTCAGGCGAATGTCAGGTGTGGGTCGGCTTGCGGGTAGTTGGCCGTCGGTGAGCGGGCGATCCGGCATCGGCCCAGCACTGGTCCGGCACTGGCCCCACACTGATCCGGTGACCGATCCGGCGGGCGCTCAGGGTCATGGGTCTCGCAACGAGCGCCGGGATGGCACGCTTGAGGGCATGCGCCGATCGCTCGCCCTCCTCGCCGGGGGCCTACTCGTCGGGGCGCTCGCCGCGCCCGCCTCCGCTGCCGATGGTGACCAGGACTTCACCATCAAGGACCCGCGGATCACCGAGTCCAGCGGTCTCGCGGCCTCCCGCCAGCACCCGGGCGTCTACTGGACCCACAACGACAGCGACGACGGCGCCTTCCTGTACGCGATCGACAGCGCGACCGGGCAGACCGTCGCCACCGTCACCATGACCGGCGTGGGCAAACCCCGCGACATCGAGGCCATCTCCATCGGGCCGAACAACCAGATCTACGTCGGCGACATCGGCGACAATGATGGTGTGACCTGGGATTACGTATGGATCTACCAGCTCACCGAGCCCAAGGTGCTCAGGAACCAGACGATCCGCGCCAAGCAGTACGTCGTGAAGTACTCGGACGGTTCGCGTGACGCCGAGTCCCTCGTCGTGCATCCGAAGACGGGGCGTGTCTACATCATCGACAAGCAGGAGGACGGCGGCCACCTGTACTCCGGGCCGGCCAAGCTCTCCTCCTCCGGCACCAACGTCTTCCGGCCCGTCGCCGCCGTCGACATGTGGGCCACCGACGCCGCGTTCTCGCCCGACGGGCAGCAGTTGGCCGTACGGGGGTACTTCGGCGGCGTCTCCTACGCCTGGAACGGCGGCAAGTTGAAGCGGCAGGGGCAGCTCGACGTGCCGTTGCAGCAGCAAGGGGAGTCGGTCACGTACAGCCGGGACGGGTCCAGGATCATGTACGGGAGCGAGGGCGCCGAGAGCGGGGTCAAGGCCGAGGACGCTCCTTCGTACGGCAAGTCCGGTGACTCCGACTCCGACTCGGCTTCCGGCAACGGGAGTTCGGCCTCGGGTGGTGACGGAGGCGGGAGCGCGGAGGGCAACGTCAAGAACGGGGCCATCGCTGTCGGCGTGCTCTTCCTCGCCTATCTCGGGTTGAAGCGGCTTCGGCGGCGGCCGTCGTCGTCTTCGTGATCGTCTTCGTGATCGTCCCGGCGGTCCGTTCCCGGGAGCTGAGCCGTTGAGCCGTTGAGCTGCCGCGCGCCGGACGGTCGCTGACGGGCTTACGTATTCCGGGGTTGCCGCGAGTATTGACGTGGGCATGTTGTGTCAGTTTCCTGAGAGGTGCGCGGCGTATGGGAGCGCTCCCATCGATTCCGGGGCCGCGCCTCCCGAGAGGAACGAACGACATGTTCCGCTTCCCCCAACTCCGCGACCGCCGTGGCTGGCGAAGAGTGCTGTGTTCCGTGGCAGCCGTGCTCCTGCTACCACTGGGAGCCGGTGCACAGGCCGCCCACGCGGCGGACGCCGATACGGCGGACGTCCGTGCGGCAGCCGCCGGCGCCGGCTACTGGCACACCAGCGGGCGCCAGATCCTGGACGCGGCCGGGCAGCCGGTCCGGATCGCCGGCATCAACTGGTTCGGCTTCGAGACCAGCAACAACGTGGTGCACGGCCTCTGGTCCCGCGACTACAAGAGCATGATCGACCAGATGAAGACGCTCGGCTACAACACCATCCGGCTGCCGTACAGCGACGACATCTTCAAGTCCTCGACCGTCCCCAACAGCATCGACTTCAGCAGCGGCAAGAACGCCGACCTGCAGGGTCTGGGCTCCCTCCAGATCATGGACAAGCTGGTCGCGTACGCCGGTCAGGACGGCCTCAAGGTCATCCTGGACCGGCACCGGCCGGACGCGGCCGGGCAGTCGGCGCTCTGGTACACCTCGGCGGTGCCCGAGTCGACGTGGATCGCCAACCTGAAGGCGCTGGCGGCGCGTTACTCCGGCCAGGACGCGGTCATCGGCATCGACCTGCACAACGAGCCGCACGATCCGGCCTGTTGGGGCTGCGGTGACACGACCAGGGACTGGCGGCTGGCGGCACAGCGGGCGGGCAACGCGGTTCTCGCCGTGAATCCGCAGCTGCTCGTGTTCGTGGAGGGCGTGCAGACGTTCAACGGGGTCTCCGGCTGGTGGGGCGGCAACCTGATGGGCGTCGGGCAGTATCCGGTGCAGCTGGATGTGGCGAACCGGGTGGTGTACTCGGCCCACGACTACGCGACGAGCGTGGCCCAGCAGAGCTGGTTCAGTGATCCCTCGTTCCCCGCGAACATGCCGGGGATCTGGGACAAGTACTGGGGCTACATCTTCAAGCAGAACATCGCGCCGGTGTGGGTGGGGGAGTTCGGCACGACTCTCCAGGCGACCGTGGACCAGCGGTGGCTGGCCGCGCTGGTCGACTATCTGCGGCCGACCGCGACCTACGGCTCGGACTCCTTCCACTGGACCTTCTGGTCCTGGAACCCCAACTCCGGTGACACGGGCGGGATCCTGAAGGACGACTGGCAGACGGTCGACACGGTGAAGGACGGGTACCTTGCGAGCGTCAAGGCGCCGGGCTTCCCGGGGAGCGGCGGCGGGGGAGGCGGCGGTGGCGGTGGCGGCAGTACGGCGGCCTGTGCCGCCACCTACACCGTCAGCAGCGACTGGGGCGGCGGGTTCAACGCCGAGGTGAAGGTCACCAATTCGGGCACGGTGGCGCTCAAGTCCTGGAAGGTGACGTGGACTTGGAGTGGTTCACAGGGGGTCACCAGCATGTGGAACGCGTCGTACACGCAGAGCGGGGCGACGGTCACCGCTGTGAACGCGTCTCACAACGGGAGCGTGGCGGTGGGGAGTTCGGCGAGCTTCGGGTTCGGGGGAGCGCCGGGGGGTGGGGGGACTCCTGCGGTGAGCTGTACGGCTACGTGAGGGTCTGAGGAAGTGGACGGGGGTGCCGGGCGACCTGTTCGGCCGGCGCGGCACCCTCATCGACGTCGTTGCCGGCATCGAGCACCATGCCGATCCCCACCGGCAGCAGCCCGGCACGATCAACCGCAACGACGGTGGCCACGGCGTGTACTTCATGAACCCGGCGGGCCACCATGGAACTCATCACCGTGCCGTACGGCGGCTGGGCCTTGTAGGCGGATGCGCCGAGGGCCGCACTCCACTGTGGAGTGCGGCCCTCAACCGCAGTTTGTGCGTGGTTACAGCTTCTCGATCACGTAGTCGATGCACTTCGTCAGGGCCTCGACGTCCGTCGGGTCGATCGCCGGGAACATCGCCACGCGGAGCTGGTTGCGGCCGAGTTTGCGGTAGGGCTCGGTGTCGACGATGCCGTTGGCACGCAGGACCTTGGCGACCGCGGCGGCGTCGACCTCGTCCGTGAAGTCGATCGTGCCGATGACCGCCGAGCGCTTGGCCGGGTCGGTGACGAACGGGTTCGCGTACTTCACGTCCTCGGCCCAGCCGTACAGCGTGCGGGCCGAGGTGGCGGTGCGGCGGACCGCCCAGTCCAGGCCGCCCTGGCCGTTGATCCACTCCAGCTGCTCGTTGAGGAGGAACAGGGTGGAGAGGGCCGGGGTGTTGTACGTCTGGTTCTTGCGCGAGTTGTCGATCGCCGTGGGGAGCGAGAAGAACTCCGGTACGTGGCGTCCGCTCGCGTGGATGCGCTCGGCGCGCTCGATCGCGGCCGGGGAGAACGCGGCGAGCCAGAGGCCGCCGTCCGCCGCGAAGGACTTCTGCGGGGCGAAGTAGTAGACGTCGGTCTCGGTGATGTCCACGGGCAGACCGCCGGCGCCGGACGTGGCGTCCACGAGGACGAGGGAGCCCTCGTCGGCACCCGGTACGCGCTTGATGGGAGCGGCGACACCGGTGGACGTCTCGTTGTGGGTGAAGGCGTAGACGTCCACGCCCGCCTCGGCCGCCGGGTCCGGGTGGGTGCCCGGGTCCGAGGAGAGGACGGTCGGGTCGGCGAGCCAGGGGGCGAGCTTGGCGGCCTTCGCGAACTTCGAGCTGAACTCACCGAAGGTGAGGTGCTGCGACTTGTTCTCGATCAGGCCGTGCGTCGCGACGTCCCAGAACGCGGTGGAGCCGCCGTTGCCGAGGATCACCTCGTAGCCGTCGGGGAGCTGGAGCAGGGAGGAGATGCCCTCGCGCACCTTGCCGACCAGGTTCTTGACCGGGGCCTGGCGGTGGGAGGTACCGAGGAGGGAGCTACCGGTGGCGGCCAGCGCGTCCAGCGCTTCCGTCCGCACTTTGGAGGGGCCCGCGCCGAAACGTCCGTCGGCGGGCTTGATGTCAGCGGGAATCTGGATCTCAGCCACGGGGGGAGCGTAGCCGTTTTGGGAAACGTGGACGAAACGTGGTCCGTCCGGTGAGACGCGCTCCGCGGGTTTGGCGGGGGGTTGGGGGCGCCCGTCTCTGGGGGCTGTGCCCCCAGACCCCCCTTTCGGGCTGAAGGCGCTCGTCCTCAAACGCCGGACGGGCTGAAATTAGCCCCTCAGCGTTGGTGTGAAGCGGACCGGGAGTTCCGTCAGGCCCCGTAGCCACGGGGACGCCCGGCGGGTCAGAGTTTCGGCCGGGACTGCCAGGTCGATGTCCGGGAGGCGGTCCAGGACGACCTCGATGCCTGTTCTCGCGATGACCTCCGCGACCTCCTGCGCCGGGAACGGGCAACGGTGTTCGCCGTGTCCGAAGGAGAAGTGGGCGTTGTTGCCGCCGGTGAGGGCGGAGCCGTCGGTGCGGACCTGGGGGTCGGAGTTGGCGGCCTGGAGGCCGAGGAGGAGCAGGTCGCCCGTACGGATGTGCCGGTCGCCCAGCCGGGTGTCGCGGGACGCCCAGCGGCCCGGCATGGTCTGTACGGGCGCGTCCTCCCACAGAACCTCGTTCATCGCCTCGGCGACACTGCTGCGGCCACCGAAGAGGGAGGCCGCGAACCGCTCGTCCGTGAGCATCAGGCGCAGCGAGTTGCCCATCCAGTCGGCGGTCGGGTCGTTCCCCGTCGCGATCATGATCATCAGGTCGTGGGCGACCTCCTCGTCCGTGAAGCCGTACGGGTTCGCGAGCATCCGCGAGACCACGTCGTCCGAGGGCCGCAGCCTGCGGGCGGCCAGCAGCCGGCCCATCGACTCGATCAGGTGCTGCTGGCCCGCCATGCCGGTCTCCAGGCCGTCGGTCATGGCGAGCGCCGCGGAGACCAGGGTCGGCCCGTCCTCGTCGGCGAACCCGAAGAGGCGGGCCATGACGCGTACCGGCAGCAGCATCGCGTACTCCTTGACGAGGTCCGCCTCGCCCCGGGCGCAGATCGTGTCGATCAGCTCGTCCGCGAACTTCTCGGTGTACGACCGCAGTTCGACCGGATCGGCCTCCTCCAGCGCGTTGCCGATCATCGCGGCGCGCTCGCGGTGGCGTTCGCCGACGGTGTAGAGGATCGAGGGCTGCCCGCGGCCGATCATCGGCAGGTGCGGCCAGTCGGCGGGGATCCTCTCCCATTGGTTCCACAACTCCGAGTCCCGGCTGAACAGCACGGAATCGCCGGTGACCTGATGCAGTTCGCGGTAGCCGAGGACCAGCCACGCGGGTACGTCCCCGTCGAGCAGCACCGGTGCCACCGGACCGTGGTCGCGCCGCATCTCCCGGTACAGCCGGTCGGGTTCGGTCCGCAGCCGGGAACCGTTGAGGGGGACATGGGCGGCGGTCACCGGGGCAACTCCTCGTAAGGGGCGGGCACTTGGGCATCGTACGAATGTGAGAGCTGTGAACGCCGGTTGCGGCTCTTCGCGTGTTCCACGAGTGCGATCAGCACCCGCTTGCTCGAACTCCGTGCGCGCGCGTCGCAGTGTATGAGGGGCACGTCGGGGTCGAGGTCGAGCGCGTCACGGACGGCCTGCGGGGCGAAGTCGGGGCCGCCGAAGTCGTTGCGGGCCACGACGAACGGTGTGCCGTGCCGTTCGAGGCGGTCGATGGCGTACCAGGAGTCGTCGAGGCGGCGGGTGTCGACGAGGACGACTGCGCCCAGCGCGCCGCCGAACAGCCGGTCCCAGAGGAACCAGAAGCGTTCCTGGCCCGGCGCGCCGAACAGGTACAGCACGTTGTGGGCGTCGAGCGTGATGCGGCCGAAGTCGAAGGCGACGGTCGTGGCCTTCTTGTCGCGCACCGCGCTGACGTCGTCGACGGCCTCGCCGGCCCGCGTCATCGTCTCCTCGGTACTGAGCGGACGTATCTCGCTGACCGAACGGACGAGCGTCGTCTTGCCGGCGCCGAAGCCGCCGACGACCACGATCTTCAGTCCGTTGTCGGCGGAGGCGCGCAGGGGTGGCCGTGGGTCGGCCTCGGGGTCGGCGCCTTCGGCCGGGTCAGAGGTTACGGAGTCCAACGAGCACCTGCTCCAGGATGTCGGGGTCGGTGATGGCGGTCCGGCGCGGATGGCGGGCGCTGACGCGGCCCGCGGCGAGGAGGTCTGCGAGCAGGACCTTGGTGATGCCCACCGGCAGGCGCAGCACGGCGGCGACCTCCACCACCGCCGTGGGACGCTCCGCGAGCCGCAGGATCGCCGCGTGCTCGGACTGCATCCCCGGCGCCGGATCGCACTCGGCGACGACCAGCGTCACCAGGTCGAACGGGTTGTCGGGCGCGGTGCGGCTGCGTCCTCCGGTGAGGGTGTAGAGCCGGTCCGGGGAATCGTCCCTTCCCGGACGGTTCCCCGGTTGTCCCGCCGGTCGTGCCCCCGACTGTCCCCCCGGTCCATTCATGCCGTACGGGGCTGGACTGTTCGCGGTTGGACGGTTCGGGGCTGGGCGCGCAGGTACTCCCCGAGCTGCTCGACGAGTTCGCTCATGTTGTGGCCGACGAGCCCGGTGTCCGCGTCCTCGGCGGTGACGACGGCGAGGTGCGCGCCCTGGCCGGCCTCGACGATGAACAGCACCCCGCCGTAGAACTCGGTCATCGCGGTACGCACCCCTCCGCTGCCGTCCCCGAACTCCACGGACGCGCCGTGCGACAGCGACTGGATGCCGGCGGCGATCGCGGCGAGCTGGTCCGCCTGGTCGACGGACAGCTCCGGCGTACGGCACAGCTTCAGGCCGTCCCGGGAGAGCACGAGCGCGTGCCGTGCTCCCGGGGTGCGCTCGAGCAGGCCCTCGATGAGCCAGGTCAGCTTGTCGTCGGCGGTCGTCGGTCCGGGGCCGAGGCCAATGCCGGTCATGGGGTGGGGTCGCCTTCCGGGTGGGAGGTGGTGGGGGGTGAGGTGGCGGGCGGTGAGGCGGCGGCTTCCGCCGCGGGTACGGGGGCCTGCGCGGGGACGGCGGAGGGTGCGGGGGCGGGTGCCGGCTCCGGGCCGGCGCTGCCCTGGAGGGCCGCCTGATCGGGCACGGTGCCGCGCACGGCCTGCCGGAAGGTCCCGAAACGGGCCACACGCTCGCGTGTGTCGTCGGGGTCGGGCGGCGCGAGGGGGATCGAGAACCTCGACTCGTCGGCCCCCGCGCCTCCTCGGGCGCGCTCGGCCTCGGCGAGCGTACGGCCCCGGCGCCGCTGCGGCAGCTCGCCGGGGGGCACCTCCGAGGTGTGGCTCTCCGGGGGCTCCGGCGCGTGGCCGGGGGACTCGTGGGTCGGTACGGGGTCCGGGTCCAGGTCACCGATGGCGGCGCGGGCTGCTGAGTACGACTGCTCCGGGTACGACTGCTCCGGGTACGACTGCTCCGGGTACGACTGCTCCGCGTAGGACTGGTCTACGTACGGTTGCTCCGCGTACTGCTGCTCCTGCGCGGAGGGCGTGTCCGCGTACGGCTCCTCCGGGTACGGCCATTCCACGTGGCCCTTTTGTGCGTACGACACCTGCGGGTGCTGTTCCTGTTCCTGGTCCTGTTCCCAGGACGGGGCTTCCCAGGGTTCGCCGGGTGTGGGCGCCGGGGCCGCGGGGGCCTCCGGCACGGGCTGTGCCGGAGGTGGCGGTATCGGCATGGGCAGCGGCTCCGCCGTCACCGTGCTCCCGGCCAGGATGTCCTGCGGGATGAGCACCAGGACGCCGGTGCCGCCGCGTGCCGAGGGGCGGAAGGAGACCTTGAGGCCGTACTTGCGGGCGAGCCGTCCGACGACGGTGAGGCCGAGGCGGGTGCCGGTGAGGCCGCCGAGCCCCACGCCTTCGGAGTTCCTCCCGTTGCCCTTGGCGTCGTTGCCCTTGACGTCGCTCTTTCCGTCGTCCCCGGAGACGGCCCGTTCGGCGCGGTGCAGCTGCACGTCGCTCATGACCAGGCCGCTGTCCTCCACGGAGACGATGACCCCGGCGGGGACCTCCTCGACGTACACGTGGACCTCGGCGGTCGGCGGCGAGAAGTTCGCGGCGTTGTCGAGGAGTTCGGCCAGCGCGTGCATGACACCCTCGGCGGCGTGTCCGGCGACGGCGGCGGCGCTGGCGGAGTGCACGCGCACGCGTTGGTACCCGCCGATGCGGCCCATGGCGCCGCGCAGGATCGACTCCATGACGATCGGGCGGGCCCAGCGCCGGCCCGAACGGGCGCCCGAGAGGACGGCGATCGAGTCGGCGAGGCGGCCCGCCTGGGCGGTGCGGTGGTCGAGGTGGAGGAGGTCGGCGACGACGTCCTCGTCCGTGTGCCGGTCCTCCATGGCACGCAGGTCGGCCAGGGTGCTGGTGGCCAGCGCCTGCATCCGGCCGGCCACGTTGGCGGTGGCCGCGAGGGCCGCCGCCCGCTCCTGCCTGGCCCGGCGCAGCTCTTCGGTCAGACGGGCGTTGTCCTCGGTGAGCTGGGTGATCTCGTAGGCCTTCTCCTGCTGGAGGCGGCTGAACTCCTGGACGGAGGCATCGTTGAGTCGGGAGCGCTCGCGGGCGAGATCGGCGGACACGCGCGCGCGTTCCCGGTCGAGATCGGCGGCCGTTCCGGCCCGTATCTGGTTCAGCTCCTCGGTGAGGAGAGCCCGGTCGTGCAGCAGTCGGCCGGCGTCGTCGGTGACGGTCGCGAGCCGCCGGCCCGACAGACGGGCGGACCTGACGCCGTGGACGGCCACGGTGACGGCCACGCACAGCAGCAGCGCGGCGACCGCCCCGCCCAGGGTGAGCGGGACGCGCGCCTCGTCCGGCGCCCGGGCGACCCCGCCGGCCACCGCGGCGGCGGCGAGTACGGCGGTGAGCAGCGGGGCGGGCAGGAGGGCACGGTAGGCGAGGCGTTCGCCGGGCTGGCGGGGCGCGGTCATGAAGGGGTCCTCGGTCGGTTCCTCGGTCGTTCCTGGGGCGGTTCCTCGGCTGGGTCTTCGGTGCTGTTGCCGCCTGGCCCACGGGGCCCTGCGCGGTGCCTGTGCAATCGGTTTGTGAGCGAGATGTGACTAATGGTGCTCAACTCGACGTAACTATAGGGGAGTTAGTGATCAAATTGGCGGTGTTTCGGCTCGGTCCCCACAAACCGGCCACGTTTGCCGAGCCGCCCCGACGGTCACTGTCAGTGGCGGGATGCATGCTGGGGGCATGACGGATCTTCGGCCGCTGGAGGCGGAACTGCGGGGGGCCGTCCGGGGCGAGGTCGGTTTCGACGCCACGTCCCGGGCGCTGACCACCATGGACGCGTCGAACTACCGGCGCGTCCCGCTGGGTGTGGTCGCCCCGCGCGACGCGGACGACGTGGCGGCGGTCCTCGCCGTCTGCGGGGCGCACGGTGTCCCGGTCGTGGCGCGCGGCGGGGGCACGTCGATCGCGGGCCAGGCGACGGGCACCGGGGTTGTTCTGGACTTCACGCGGCATATGAACCACCTCCTCACCCTGAACCACGAGGAACAGACGGCTGTTGTTCAGCCAGGGCTCGTTCTCGACCGTCTTCAGGAGGCCGCGGCCCCGCACGGCCTGCTTTTCGGCCCCGATCCGTCGACGCACGGCCGCTGCACGCTCGGCGGCATGATCGGCAACAACTCCTGCGGGGCGCACTCCGTCGCCTGGGGCACGACCGCGGACAGTGTGCGCGAGCTGACGGTGATCCGCGCGCGCGGCGACCGGCTCCGCCTGGGCCGGGACTGGGCGGGCGCCCCGGACGGCCTGCGACAGCTTGCGGAGGCTGACCTGGCCCGTCTGCGCACCGGCTTCCCGGACCTCCCGCGCCGTATCTCGGGGTACGCGCTGGACGCACTGCTGCCGGAGAAGGGCGCGGACGTCGCCCGCTCCTTCTGCGGCTCGGAAGGCACCCTGGGGATCGTCACGGAGGCGGTCGTCCGTCTGGTCGAGGCCCCACGCGCGCGTGCGCTGGCCGTGCTGGCGTACGCGGACGAGAGCGCGGCGGCGGAGGCGGCGGCGGGCCTGTTGCCGTACGGTCCGCTGACGGTCGAGGGCATGGCCGCCGACCTGGTCCGCACCACCACGGACCTACCCCGGGGCGGCGCCTGGCTGTTCGTGGAGACGGGCGGCGCGAGCCCGGCGGAGGCACGCGCGCGTGCGGACGCGATCGTGCGGGCGGCGGACGTCACGAACGCCCTCGTGGTGTCCGACCCGGCCGGTCGACGCGCCCTGTGGCGCATCCGGGAGGACGCGAGCGGCACGGCGACGAGGATGCCCGACGGCACGGAGGCCTGGCCCGGCTGGGAGGACTGCGCGGTACCGCCGCTCCGACTGGGCGCATACCTGCGGGACTTCAGGGGACTGTTGCGCGACCACGGGCTGCGCGGCACGCCGTACGGCCACTTCGGCGACGGCTGCATCCACGTACGCATCGACTTCGACCTGCTGACGGCACCGGGCGTGGCCCGCTTCCGCAGCTTCTCGGAGGACTTGGCGGAGCTGGTGGTGTCCCACGGTGGCTCGCTCTCGGGCGAACACGGCGACGGCCAGGCCCGCGCGGAACTCCTCCCGAAGATGTACGGCCCCGAGGTGATCGCCCTCTTCGAGCGCGTGAAGGCCCTCTGGGACCCGGACGACCTCCTGAACCCCGGCATGCTGGTCCGCCCCGCCCGGCTGGACGAGAACCTCCGCTTCGCGGTCCTGCCCCGCGAGCCGGTGGACGTGGCCTTCGGCTACCCGGCGGACGCCGGGAACTTCGGGGCGGCGGTGAGCAGATGCGTGGGCGTGGCCAAGTGCCGCACGCCGGCGGCCGGCAAGGGGGGTTCCGGGGGCTCGGACGTGATGTGCCCGTCCTTCCGGGTGACGGGCGAGGAGGCGCACTCCACGCGCGGGCGGGCCCGGCTGCTGCACGAGATGCTCGCGGGCGAGGTGATCACCGACGGCTGGCACTCGACGGAGGTCCGCGACGCGCTGGACCTGTGCCTGTCCTGCAAGGGCTGCCGCTCGGACTGCCCGGTCGAGGTCGACATGGCCACGTACAAGGCGGAGTTCCTCCACCACCACTGGGCCGGCCGACTGCGCCCGGCGGCGCACTACGCGATGGGACGGTTGCCGGTGTGGCTGGGGGCCGTCGCCCGCACACGCACGGCGCGCGTGCTCAACTCCCTTGCCTCGGTACGTGCGTTGGCGGCACTGGTGAAACGGCTGGGCGGAATCGCGCCCGAGCGGGAGATCCCGGCGCTGGCGAGGGAGACGTTCAGCCGGTGGTGGGGGAGGCGGGCATCGGCTGCGCCTGCGACTGCGCCTGCCAACGGGGGGCGTCCGCCGGTCGTCCTCTGGCCCGACACCTTCACGGAGCACTTGACGCCGTCGGTGGGACGGGCGGCCGTGCGCGTACTGGAGGCGGCGGGCCTGGAGGTGACGTTGCCGCCGACCGTACGGACCCGCATCCGCGCCCGCGCCCAGGTCTGCTGCGGCCTGACGTATGTCTCGACCGGCCAACTGGACCGGGCCCGAGCGGTGTTGCGCCGCACGCTCGACGCCATGGAACCGGTGCTGGACGCGGGCACCCCGGTGGTGGTCCTCGAACCGAGCTGCGCGGCAGCCCTCCGCGCCGACCTCCCGGAGCTGCTGCACGACGACCCACGCGCGCGGCGCCTCGCGGACGCGGTCCTCACCTTCGCGGAGACCCTGGAACACCACGCCCCCGACTGGACCCCGCCCCGCGTGGACCGCCCGGCGACCGGCCAGACCCACTGCCACCAGCACGCGGTACTGGGCGACGCGGCGGACAGGCGGTTGCGGGAGTCCGTCGGCCTGACGGGTGAACTGGCGGGTGGCTGCTGCGGTCTGGCCGGCAACTTCGGCTTCGAGAAGGGCCATTTCGAGGTGTCGGTGGCCTGCGCGGAGGAGCGGCTGCTGCCGGCGGTAAGGGAGGCGGGCGAGGGGACGGTGGTGCTGGCGGACGGGTTCTCGTGCCGGACGCAGCTCCAGCAACTGGGCGGGGTGCGGGGGCGGCATCTGGCGGAGGTGCTGGCGGAAGGGCTGGCGGAGGGGCTGGAGGGGGACGAGGCGGCAGTGGGACTCGGCTGAAGAAGGTTGCCGTCCTCTCCACCGGCCGAGTGCACGACGTACTGGTTTCTCCATTGCTAACGCCCCGCTGGCACGATCTGGCGATGACGGAGAAAGCAGATCTCACCTGTCGAATTCTGGGAAAAGGATTCCTGATTTGACAACCCGGTCAGCGTTATGTGCAACGGAATTCCGCCGCAGGCAGTGAAATTCGGGTGCTAGGGTCGGCTTTCTGCGTCGAGACTCGACCGCGCATCGCAATGCCCTCGGACGGCTCAGAAGAAATAGCACTTGACAAAGTGCTATCCACTCTGTGCACCCCTCATCCGGGCCGTAACTAAATTTGACATCCCTGGTTTTCCCTGTCCGGGTGAATTACTTTTCCGCATCCCTCGCCACACCCTTTGGAGTTCCCCCTTGTCTGCCGACAGCACCACCACGACCCCCGGGCAGCCGGGTACCGATGCGCCCGGGGCTTCCCCGGGCGGCCGGCACCTCGGCCTGGCGCTCTTCGTGATCGCCGCGGCCCAGCTGATGGTGATCCTCGACGCCACGATCACCAACATCGCCCTGCCCGCCATCCAGACCGACCTGAGTGTCACCGACGCGAACCTGGCGTGGATCGTCAACTCCTACGCGCTGGCCTTCGGCGGACTGATGCTGCTCGGCGGCAAAGCCGGTGACCTCTTCGGCCGGCGGCGCCTGTTCCAGGCAGGTATCGCCGTCTTCACGCTCGCCTCCCTGCTGGGCGGACTCGCCCCGGACGAAGGCCTGTTGATCGGTGCCCGCATCCTCCAGGGCATCGGCGCCGCCCTCGCCGCGCCCAACGCGCTGGCCCTGATCACCACCACCTTCCCCGCCGGCAAGTCACGCAACACCGCCATGGGCGTGTACGCGGCGATGGGCGGCGTCGGCGCCACGGTCGGCCTGCTGCTGGGTGGCGTACTGACCGACGGGCTCGACTGGCGCTGGGTGTTCTTCATCAACATCCCCATCGGCCTGGCCGTCCTCGCCGGCACCAGGAGCCTCGTCGAGGCGGAGCGCCACCCCGGCAGCCTGGACGTCCCCGGTGCCATCACAGGCACCGGCGGCCTGATCGCCCTCGTGTACGGCATCACGCGCGGCGGCGAGCACGGCTGGACGGGCGGCCTGACCCTGGCGTCCTTCGCGACGGCCGCCGTGCTGCTGACGGTGTTCCTGGCCGTCCAGTGGCGCGCCGCGGACCCGATGATGCCGCTGAGGCTGTTCAAGGACCGCAACCGCTCCGGCAGTTACGCCACAATGCTGTTCGTCGGGTCGGGCATGTTCGCCATGTTCTACTTCCTGACGCTCTACATGCAGCTGATCCTCGGCTACAGCGCCGTCAGGACGGGCTTCGCCTTTCTTCCCTTCAGCGTCGGAATGGGTGCCGCCGCGGGTATCAGCTCCAAGTTGATCACCCACCTGGCGCCCCGCCTGATCGCCGGACCGGGCCTGCTGGTCGCCGCGGGCGGCATGTTCTGGTTCGCCACCCTCGATCCCGACTCCTCGTATGCCGGACATCTGATGCCGGCGATGTTCGTCACCGCGCTCGGGCTCGGCATGAGCTTCGTCCCGATGACGCTCGGCGCGGTCAGCGGCGTCGACCACCAGGACACCGGCATGGCATCGGCACTGCTCAACACCGCCCAGCAGATCGGCGGCGCACTCGGGCTCGCCGTCCTGTCGACGATCTCCACGACCGCCGCGAACGACAAACTGCCCGAGGCGGCCTCCGCCTTCTTCAGGGGCCTGGCCACCAAGGACTTCCCCCTGGTCGCGAAGGCGGGCGACGCGCTGACCCACGGCTACACCATGGCCTTCGTCGCCTCGGGCGCTATGTTCCTGGGCGGCCTGGCGGTCATGTTCCTCGCCGTCAACGCGGGCAGGCAGCAACACACTGAGGGCGCCGTGCCCGTCCACATCGGCTGACCTCACGCTCCTGTCCTGAACACGACCATGACGACGTACGGCGGAGGCGTCACACCGCGATGCCTCCGCCGTACCGGAGCGGACACACATCATGACCACCCCCCAGACCACCCCGCAGCGCTCGCAGCCGGACCCCCGGTTCGAACCCTCACAGCAGGCCCAGCCCGACCCGGCCCTCATCCGAGCCTTCGCTCTCCTCGGTGAACCATGGAACGGCCTGATCATCGCGGCCCTGGCCAAGGGCCCGGCCGGCTTCGCCCAGGTGCGGGAGCGAGTCCCCGGCATCAGCGACGACACGCTCGCCGACCGCCTCCGGCACTTGACCACCGTCGACCTCGTCACCCGGACCGCCCGCCCCGGACCGCCGCCCCACAGCCGGTACGCCCTGGCTCCCCACGGCAACGCCTTCCTCATCCCCCTGGCCGCCCTGACCGTGTGGGCCCAGGACCACCTCCCGGCGAGGGACTCGCCGACAGCGGCCGGGCAGCTCGGCCCGCACTCGTAACGGGCCGCGGTCCAGAAGGAGCCACCGTGAAAACACTGGTCCGGTGCAGCAGCGCCATCCCCGTGACGCCCTCGGAACGACGCTCGGGGCGCCCGATCGGCCGGGACATCCATGCCTTTCAGTCCATGCTGCGCAACTACGAGGACATCGCCCGCTGGGCCGACGCGTTCGGCCTGGACGGTTTCGGCAGCGCCGAACACCATTTCCGGACCGAGGGCGGCGAGAACATGCCCAACAGCCTGCTGCTGTACGCGAAACTCGCGGCGCAGACCAGGCAGATCATGTTCGCCCCGATGTCCATCGTGCTCCCCGCCCACAACCCCCTGCGCGTCGCCGAGGACCTCGCGATGTTCACCCACATGTTCCCCGGCAGGCTCGGTGTCGCCTTCGCCCGCGGCTACCGGACGCGCTGGATGCAGACCCTGACCCAGGACGACACCATCGTCTCCGGCCACCCCGATTCCGACGCCCGTAACCGGGAGATCTTCGACGAGTACCTGTCGATCGTCGAGCGGGCCTGGACCGAGGACTCCTTCCAGCACAACGGCGAGCACTATCAGGTGCCCTACCCGGCCTTCGGTGTCGCCGACCGGCCGCCGGCCGACCGGACCCGCGCCTACGGCGGCCCGGACGGGGCCGAGAAGGACGGCACCGTGAACCGGATCGGGGTGGTGCCCAAGCCTGTGCACAGGCCGACGGTCTTCGTCCCCACCACCGCTTCGCCGCAGACCGTGATCGGCGCCGCCCGCAACGGACGGACTTTGCTGCTCGCTGCCAGCAGCCGGGAGAAGGTGCGCTCGATCACCGAGCTGTACCGCGACACCGCCCGCGCCGACGGCCGCGACCTGCGGCTCGGCGAGGGAACGGGCATCGTCGCGAAGCTCTTCCTCGGCGACACGTTCGAGGAGGCGTTCGACCTCGCCGTCCAGACCTCGGGCTACTGGTACCAGGACTGCTTCCAGGCCTTCGGCCGCAACGAGAACCTCCGTACCGCCGATGACCCCCACCGCCCACTGTGCCTGGACGACGCGCGGGCACTCACCCTCCGTATGCACGCGGCGGGCCGCCTCCTCTGCGGCACGGCGGACCAGGTCCGGGAACAGCTGAAGGACGTACAAACCGTCTACGGCGGCGGCCAGTTGGACTGGTTCGTCTGGGAGTACTGGGCGCAGGCGCTGCCCGGTGTCGACGCGCCGGACATCCAGCGCGAGCAACTCAAGACCTACGCCGAGCAGATCATGCCGACGTTCCGCTGATCGGCCTTCTCGGTTGCTCGGCCGCACGAGAATCCGCTACCTGAGGAGTGACCGATGCCCAGCCTGCCCGCGCCCTTCGCCCGGATGATCGAGGTCCGTGGAATGCCGTGCACGGTGACCGGAACAGAGGACCTGTCGCCGTCGTTCCGGCGGGTCCATCTCTCCGGCGAGCGCCTGAAGGGGCGTGACTGGGCACCGTGCCAGGTGACCACGTTCCTGGTCTCGCCGACCGAGTTCCGGCGCTACACACCGGACGCGGTCGATACCACCACGGGACGCATGTCCGTCCTCTTCTACCGGCACAGTGCCGTGATTCCCGGCCCGCCCTCGCCGGGAGACGCGTGGCTGGACGGTCTCGCGGTCGGCGACACCGTCTCCGTGATGGGGCTGGAAGCGACACGGGGCTTCCGGGCACGGGCCGAACCGGGGACCACACTCGTGTGCGGCGACGCCACCACGGTGGGCCTGTGGTCCTCGATGATCCACTGGCTGGGCGACCGGGCCCGGGTGCGCGGTGTTGTCGAAGTGCCCGCACGGGACGTGCCTCTCGTACGGGATCTGCTGCCCGGCGTGCAGGTCGTCGCGCAGAGCCCGCAGCCGGGGGAGGCGCTGTTGTCCTGGCTGGCCGAGGCGCCACCGGAGAAGGTCACGCACGCCTACCTCTCCGGGCACGGGCAGACCATCCAGCAGGCGCGGAACCTGGTCCGTACCCGGTATGACCTGCACCGGTCCGCCATCTACACGCAGCCGTACTGGGCGACGGGGAAAGTGGGCCTGTGAGATCATCCGGCAAGTTCCCCCGGTTGAGGTGGCCATGGACGACCCCGGACAGACGGTGCCGCACACCGCAGGTCTGATCCAGCACAAGATCTCCGTTCCGGACGTGCCCGAGCGCCTGGTGTCACGGCCGAGGATCGAGACAGCTCTCGGCGCACTGATCGAGCGACGTCAGGTGGTGCTCGTACTGGCGACCGCGGGCGCCGGCAAGACCACCGCGATCAGCCAGGCGACGGCCCGCCTGCCCCACCCGGTGGCGTGGCTGTCGGTCGACGCGACCGACGCCCGGCCGGGACGTCTGCTCGCCTACCTCGAAGACGCGCTCGCACAGCACGCACCCGCCGCACACCAGGTGGCGACCCGAGCACTGCGCGCGGGCATCCAGCACACGGAGTCCGCCGGGCTCCTCGCCGAGTCCCTGCGGGGACACACGCTGGTGCTGGTGCTTGACAACCTGGAACGGCTGGGGGTGTCGGGAGAAGGCTGGGAGGCGCTCGGCTCCTTCCTGCACTACCTTCCGCGCACGGTCCGCGCGGTCCTCGTCAGCCGGCGGGACATCCCGTCGGCCGTGCACCGGCAACTCGACCCGACCTCGGTGGCCGCCCTCCGCGAGGAGGACCTCGCCTTCACCGTCGAGGAGGCCGCCGACGCCCTGCGGCTGGGCGACAACGCCACGATCGACCCGGCGGAGGCTGTGTCGGCGACGGGCGGCTGGGTCACCGGCGTGCTGTTCGAAGCCTGGCGCTCCGAGGAGCACACCGCGGTCGTCGGAGGTGAGGCCGACCCTCTGCACGGTTACATCTCCTCCCGGATCCTCGCCGAACTGCCCGACGTGGACCGAGAGTTCCTCGTCACGGCAGCGATCCTCGACGAGGTGACGGCCGAGCGGGCGCGGGCTCTCGGCCTTGACGCGTCGGCGAGACGGATGCAGTCGCTGCGCTCGGTCCGGTTGCCCGTCGTCTGGTCCCGGGACGGGCGCACGATGCGCTGCCACCCGCGGCTGCGGGAGTTCCTGCTGGAACAGCTCGGCCGGCGCGACGACGAGGAGCTGCGCCGGATCCGCCTCGCTCACGGCCGGCTGCTGGCCGACGAGGGCCACGACGAGGAGGCCACCGAGGTCCTGCTGCAGGCCGGAGAGGCCGCCGAGGCGCGCGTCTGCGGGGCGCGGGTCATCCGACGGGTGATCGAGCGGCTCGACCTCCCCGTCGCCGAGCGGTGGCTGGAGGCGTTCGGACCGGCCGACCGCGAACCCCACGAACTGACCACGGCACGCCTCATGCTCGCCTGGGCCCGGGACGACTACCGCGGAGGCGTGGCCATCGCAGACGCGCTCAACCGGGCCGCTACCCGCGACGAGGTCGCCCGGGCATCGGAACGGGCGGCGGCGCTGATGATCTACTGCTACGCCCAGTGCGGCCGCCCCGGGGACGTGGACGAGATCCTCCGGCTGGCAGGCCCCGGCGCGGAGGTGGCCGCCGTACGTTACTCACTGGGCACCATGTATCCCTCGTACCGCATCGACACACCACCGGAGCTGACCGGCGGGCCGTTCGACGCGTGTGTGCTGTTCGCGAAGTACTGGTTCGGGCACCTCGGCGACCTCGACATCTCCCTGGAATCGCACTGGGGGACGTCCCTGGCCACCCCGTGGCAGATCGCGGCGCTCCGCGCGCAGGGCCACACCCGCCGGGCCCTGGAGCTGTACGAACGGACCCGCGACTCGCTCTCCAACTCCATGAGCCTGCACGCGGTCGTGCCGGAACTCCTGCTGGACGCCGGGCGCCCCGACGAGGCGATCACGGCCCTGGAGGAAGGCCGCAGGCTCGCCCGCCACGCCGGGGCGCACATCTGGTACCTCGGCTTCACGGAAGGGCTGGTCAGACTCAGGATTCTCGACCGCCGCGACCCCACGGTGTCCATGGCGCTGCTCGACGGCCTGGACAACGACCCGCTCATCGAACACGCGGTGCAGCTCAGCGCCAAAGCCTGTGCCTGGCGAGGCTGGCTCCTGCTGCGCGGCGGCAGCGCGGACGCCGACGCGCTCGGTTGCCTGCGCGAGGCCGTCTCGCTCATGAAGGCTGGCGGTCTCTTCCTGGAACTGCCCATCGCAGCGGTGCTTTTGGCGGAGGCGGAGTGGCGCGCCGGCCACGAGGACGAGGCAGACCGGGCCGCAGACCTGGCCCTTGAGGTGTCGGGCCGTCAGGGTTCCCACCACGTTCTGCTCCAGGTTCTCGCCGAGTTCCCGGCCGTCGTCTCGCGCCGCATCGACGCAGAGGCCGAAACGGACACCCGCTGGCACGCGATCGGCCGGGCGCTCGCCGCCCAGGGAGCGACCATCCAGGTCATGGAGCGGACTCCGGCCGTGAGGGTCATGGAGTTCGGACGGCACACCCTTCTCGTCGACGGCGTCGAGGCCCGCCTGCGCATCAGCAAGAGCCTGGAGCTGCTCTCCTACCTGAGCAGCAGACCCGGCCTCACCGCCGACCGCCCCCGGGTCCTGGAGGCGCTGTTCGCACGCGACGACCGGTCCACCCGCGCCTACCTGCGTCAGGCCGTCCACCAGCTGAACCTGGCCCTGCCGCCACAACTGCGCCTCACGGTCGAACAGAACAGGCTGTGCCTCGCCGAGGAGGTGGCGCAGGGGTGCCAGTCGCTGCGGATGGAAGCCGACCTCGCTGCCGCCCACCGGCTGACCGGTCGGGCAAGACTGTCGGCAGTCGAGGCGCTCCTCGCCCGAAACGAGGGCGACTACCTGCCGGACCGCACCTCGCAGTGGGCCGAGGAACGGCGCCGGGTACTGTCCCGCCGTGCCGCCGACGCGCTCTCCTCGGCGGCCGACCTCGCCCTGCGACTGCACCAGTACGGCGACGCCGTCCGCCTGTGCGAACAGGCAACCACGATCGACCCGCTCCGCGAGGTGGCCTGGCGTGTACGGATGCGCGCGGCGAACGCCCTGGGCGACGACGACGGAGTCCTCACGGCGTTCCAGCGCTGCGAGACAGCACTGGCCCGGATCGACGCAACACCCTCACCCAGCACCCGCAGGCTGCTCAAGCAGCTTCAGAGGTAGGGGAGTTGTGCTTCGCCGTTGTGCGCGCGGGGGCCCGGGTCGGCCTGCCGCCAGTCAGGCGCAGGCGCTTGAGCTGGTGGTGGCGTTCCGTCTGTATGGCGGGGCTTGGGTCGGTTCTCATCGGCTTCCACGCCTGGTAGGCGTCATCAGACTCACTCGGAGGGGACCTTCTGCGACTCGACCGGGCCGAAGTCCTCACTGGCCGGGCGGGTGAGCTCACGGTGAAGATTTTTGTCGGCGTGGATGAGGGCGGTGGACTTCCACACGGCGATCACAGGGGCGAGCAGGCTCACGTTGTCCAGGTCGACGGCTGCCCGCGCGGTCTCGACGAACTCGACGAGGAACTCGCGGACGGCCGCTTCTGACAGGAAGCGCATCCACGAGAACCCCTCGGCTGTCTAGGAGGGGTCCGCCTGCCTCCCGGCGCGCGAGAACAGGAGAGTGTGCTCGGCGAGGATGTCGCGGTCGACCTCGCTCTTGTAGATGCCGTCGACGCTGCCGAAGCGGGCCTCGGAGTAGTCGAGGTCCAGGAGTACGGCGGCCTGGCGGACCGATGCCTCGTCGGGCCCCTCGATCTCCAGGAAGGTGGGGAGGCCGGGCCAGGTGTCGAAGTCGAAGGCGACCTCTCCCAGGCGCCACTCCTCGCGGTAGTTCTCCTGGTGGCGGACCTCGACGCAGCCGACCCGGCGCAGGATGTCGGCCATGGCGTGCAGGTCGGCGACCTCGGTCTCGATCTCCGTGGTGCCGTCGATCGTCGTGGCATCGGTGACCTGCTTGAGCGTGAGCGTCGAGCGGGTGCCCTCGTCGCGCAGCCGGAGCCACGCCCCGTCGTCGAGGAGGCTGTTCTCGAAGATGGTGCGGGTGAGGAGGGTGCGGGGGAATGCCTGGACAGCGCCGAGAGTCGTCAGCTTGGCCTGAAGGCCGGCGGCGTCAATGGCCAGGAACTTCGCCTCGTACTCGTGCTTCATGGGGCCTTCTCTCGGAAGTGGTTGGTGAGGGCGGGCCATGCCTGGTGGGGTGGCCAAGGGCCCGATGGACCGCAGGAAGTCCGCGCTGCGCAGGCACAGTCCGTACGGCGCCGCTGCGCGGGCGGTGATCAACCGTGCTTGTCAGATTCTGAGTTCGAGGTGAGAAGCCTGGACAGCCGTGGACTCCTCACCTCAACTCCCTCTTCCTCTCGTAGCGTTCAGTTCAACAGGTTCAACCGCTGCCCACGGCTCTCGGCCACGCGAAGCGCATCACGCAGGGCTTCCGTCAACCGCTCGGCGAGGAAGCGGAGTTCGCCGCGCGGAGTGTTCGGGAGTAGTTCGCGGGCGTGGGCGAGGAGTTCGGTGCCCATGCCGAGTTGGATGGATTCCGTCGCGTCGGCCAGGCGGGACACGGGGCCTCCGCGGTCGTCGGTGATCAGGTATCAGGGCTTGCCTTCCTGGCCGGTCCAGGGCAACAGGCGCGGCCCGTGCGGTAGTTCAGGGTTGGCGCTCGTCGACTCCGGTTCCGCTCGCATCAGGCGACCTCCATCCCGTGGATCCAGTACGGGCCGGGCATGTCCAGGCCCAGGGTGGCCATCGCCAACTCCCTTCGCCGCAGCCGTTGTTCGTGGGCGGTGAGGTACGGGCGTACGGACCTGGTGGCGGTGCCGTCGAGAGGGGCATCGGCGTCCAGGCCGTACGGGCTGCGGTGGGTGGGGAGTGTGGTTCGGGCTGGGGTTGCACCTGCGGGCGCGAAGAGGAAGGCCGGGCGGGTTCGGCGGTGCGTGCCGCGTGGGGTGAGCAGGAGACTCACCCAGGCGGCGAAGCGGCCGATAAGGTCGGTCACTGTCATCAGCTCCGTTCGGATTTGGCTGGTGCCCATGCCCCGGGACGGGCGCAATCCGTCGCCGGGGTCTTTCAAAGCTACACCCTACTGCGGTCTACTGCTGTATGAGCGGTAGACTGTGAATCGCGCAGAATACGGCGGTCTGCGCATGGTGGTGCGGTGATGGAATTTGCTGCCGACATCCCCCGCTGGCGCCAGGTGGCCGAGGTGATCCGCCGCCGTATCGAGGACGGCACGTACCCGCCGCGGACTCGCATCCCGTCCGTTGTGGAGATCACCGCGGAGTTCGGCATCGCCGCTGTGACCGCGCAGAAGGTGCACAAGGGTTTGCGTGCGGAGGGGCTCATCTACACCGAACCGGGCCTCGGCTCCTTTGTCGCCGAGCGGCCCGCTAAGCCCTCGGAGTAGACGTCCGCCGAGTGACCCACGAGCTTGATCAACGACTTCAGGGCTGCCGGAGCAAAGGCTGGGGCGCCTCAGGAGCCCTGGGTTCGCGCGCCCTTCCCGGTCCATTACTCTGGACGGTAGAGTGCATCTCATTGTACGGAGATCGCGCGTAAATCGTGGGAAGGCCCTGTGAAGATGCCCAGTGCTGAGCGTCTGCCCCCGTGGGCCGCCGTGGCGGGACCGGTCGTGACCGCCGGTGCGGGTGACGTTGCGCTGCCCTCCGCCAACCTGCCCGCTCTCATCGTGCCCACCCCCGGGGGCTCTCGGGGGCGGCACCGGGGAGCGCGCAAGGGGTGGGGGGCCCTGGGGGCCGTTGGGCTCGTGCTGTCCGGGGGGATATCCGTGCAGTTCGGCGGGGCGCTCGCCGTGACCTTGCTGCCCAGGGCCGGGGCCTTCGGGATCGTGACGCTGCGGCTGGTTGCCGCCGCCGTGATCATGCTGTTGGTGTGCCGTCCCAAGGTGCGCGGGTACTCGCGGGGCGACTGGGGAGTGGTCGTCCTGTTCGGCGTGACCATGGCCGCCATGAACGGCCTGTTCTACCAGGCCATCGGACGGATTCCGCTCGGTCCCGCCGTCACGCTGGAGGTGCTCGGGCCGCTCGTGCTGTCCGTGATCGCCTCCAGGCGAGCCATTAATCTCGCCTGGGCCGGTCTCGCCCTCGCCGGGGTTTTCCTGCTCGGTGGCGGCGGCTTCGGCACCCTTGATCCCGTAGGGGTCGCCTGCGCCCTTGGTGCCGGTGTCCTGTGGGCGGTGTACATCGTCCTCAGTTCCCGTACGGGACGAAGGTTCCCGCAGGCCGACGGGCTGGCGCTGGCCATGGTGGTCGCCGCGGCGGCGTTTCTGCCGTTGGGCATCGTCGAGTCGGGCGGGAAGCTGCTCGACCCGGCCACCGTGGCGCTGGGTGCGGCAGTGGGCGTCCTGTCCTCCGTGCTGCCGTACACCCTCGAACTTCTTGCCCTGCGGCGCCTGCCCTCCTCCACCTTCGCGATCCTGATGAGCCTGGAGCCCGCCGTCGCCGCGACCGCCGGTTTCCTGATCCTCGACCAGGCCCTTTCCGCCCCCGAGGCCCTCGCGATCTCCCTCGTCATCGTGGCGAGCATGGGGGCGGTACGGACTCAGGTAGGCCGGAAGAAGGAGCCGGTCGTTGTTGTCGAGGAGTCTGCTCGGTCGGCTCAAGTGCCCAGGAAGCCGCTGGAGTTGGAGGCATAGGAGTGTGCCGTGCCGCGTCGGCTCAGGATGCCTCGGGCAGGAGCCAGCCGATGCGCAGTTCCTCCGCGCCCGGGCGGAAGGTCCGTATGAGCTCGGCGCGCTCGGGGTCGTTCTCGGGGAGGTTGTCGGCGAGGAGGGCCTGCGCGGCGACTGTCTGGGGCCGGGCGCCGAGCGCGGCGCGCAGGTGGAGAGAGCGGCGCAGCATCGCGATCCGCTCGGCGGGCTCCTTGCGCGGTGCGAGGTGCCGGATGACGTACGACTCGAGGTGGCCGTCGCCGGACTTCGTCGCGATCTCGAGAGCTGTCTCGTAGTGCGGGAGGGCGCCGGCCGGGTCCTCGTCGATGTTGTCCAGCAGGACGGCCCAGTGGAACTCGGCCCAGCCGCGCAGCTTGTCGTCGCCGCTCTCGGCTGCCGCGCGGTAGCCGGCCTCGGCCACGGCGCGGTCGTCGGGGCGGGGGTCGCGCCGGAACAGCAGGCGGCTGTAGGCCAGTCGCGCCGTGAGCAGGTGCGCGGTCGGCGAGGCGGGATCGAGCGCCGCGACCGCCTTCTCGGCCTCCTCGTGACCCTCGATCCGGAAGGACCAGCGGTCGACGGCGATCTCCGCGCGCAGTTCGGGCTCGGCATCCGGGCCCAGGACGGCGAGTGCGGTGCCCCACTCCCCGAGCAGCAGCAGGCGGCGGGCTACGTAGGTGTCATCGGATAGCATGACGCCTACATTAGGAAGCGGCTATGTAGGTGGTCAAGTGCAATACGGTGACTACATTGGGAACGTGACGCGGTTGGCCGTCGAGCTGGCCAACACCGGGACCCTCGACGAGCACGGCGAACTGGTCGCCGCGTTCTTCGCGGAGCACGAGATCACTCCGCCGCCGGGCGGCGACTACGGCGAGCTGCCGGACCTCGTGCGCACGGCCCTGGCGCAGTCGGTCGACGGCGCCGCCCCCGACGCCGTACACCGCCTGCTGCACGACTATCCGCCGGAAATGCATCTGTCCGACCACGACGGCCTCGGCGGCTGGCACGTCCACTTCAGCCGCAACGGCACTCCGGCCGAACGCTGGGCCGGTCAGCTGATCGCCGCCAAGCTCGCCCTGGTCGCGGCCGGGGATCCGGCGGTGACACTGGGGCGGTGCGCCGCGGCCGGATGCGGAAACTACTTCTCCGACCAGTCACGGAACCGGACTCGCCGGTTCTGCTCCAACGCGTGCGCGAGCCGGACGACAGTCGCGGCCCATCGCGCCCGGGCGGCGAAAAGTGAGTGAGCGACCGCAGCGCGTTCGGCGGCCCTGCTGAACGCGTGGGCATCTGCAGGGAGGGCCGGATGGGCCTCAGGAAGCTGAGGTGGCTCAGGGGGCTTGTCCTGCTGCCGACGAGTGATCGTTGGCGCCGGGGTCTCCGCCGCCTACGGTCCGATGCTCAGTCCCGCCCCACGTAACCTCTCCCTGTGCCCGCGCCCCGCCTGCATCGCGTCGCCGTCCTTGTGCTCGAGGGGGCGAAGCCGCTCGATGTCGGGATTCCCGCGCAGGTTTTCACGACCCGCGCGAGCATGCCGTACGAGGTGCGGATGTGCGGGGCTGGACCCGGGCTCGTCACCGGCGGCGACGGGCTCGCCTACCACGTCGACCACGGCCTAGACGCGCTCGCGTGGGCTGACATCGTCTTCGTCCCCGGCTACCGGTTCCCGGACCGTGACGACCCGCCGCAGGCCGTCGTCGACGCACTGATCGCCGCCCACGACCGGGGCGCGCGACTCGCCGCCATCTCGACGGGTGCCTTCGCGCTCGCCGCCACGGGCCTGCTCGACGGCAGGCGCGCCACGACGCACTGGCACTACACGCGGGCGCTCGTGGCCCGGCATCCGCTCGTCCAGGTCGACGAGAACGTGCTGTTCGTCGACGAGGGCAGCGTGCTCACCTCGGCCGGCGCAGCCTCCGGCATCGACCTGTGCCTGCACATCCTGCGCGGCGAACTCGGAGTGGCCGCGTCCAACCACGCGGCCCGGCGTCTGGTCGCGGCCCCCTACCGCAGCGGCGGCCAGGCCCAGTACGTGCCGCGCAGCGTCCCCGAGCCGCTCGGCGAGCGGTTCGCCGCCACCCGCGAGTGGGCGCTGCACCGGCTCGGCGGCCCCCTCACCCTCGACATACTCGCGCGGCAGGCGGGGGTCTCACCGCGTACGTTCTCCCGGCGCTTCGTCGAGGAGACCGGCTGCACGCCGATGCAGTGGGTGATGCGCGCCCGTATCGACCTGGCCCGCGAACTGCTCGAACGCTCGCAGCGGAGCGTCGAACAGATCGCCGCCGACATCGGACTCGGCACCGGCGCGAACCTGCGCCTGCACTTCCAGCGCGTCCTTGGCACCACCCCGAGCGAGTACCGGCGCACCTTCACCCGGGGCGAGTAGCCCGCCGCCCGGCACCGCGTGGCGGGTCGTGGCGGTCGTGGCGGGATCCTTTCGAACCATGGCGATCCCGCCACTGTCAGCGGCATCGGCCGCGGGCGAGCCTGGTGGGGAAGGGAAGGGACTTCCCAATCGTGTTGTCAAGCCGCTCCCGTGACGGGAGGTGAAGCGTGAAAGCACTCTCCGTCACGGATCATCGCCCACAGGACGTTGAGGCGTCGGCGTGCGAGGGCCAGCAGGGCCTG
>NZ_JAAGLT010000026.1 GCF_010548275.1 Streptomyces sp. SID12488 | reverse complement strand
ACGTCCAAGCCGTGCTCGCCCTGGCCCGCCGACGCGTCAACGTCCTGTGGGCCCTGATCCGCGACGGACGGCGCTACCAAGTCACACCTCCAGTGACTACAGCTGCTTGACAACAGCATTAGGAAGCATGTTGATACTCGTGGAGAGTGCCGCCGAGTCGCGCTCGCCGTCGTATGTCCAGATGGGCGATCCGGTCCGGGTCCTCGATCGGAGCGGGCAGCGAGTGGAGAGGGCGGGCATTCGCAAGACCCTGGTGCGGCCGGTGCTCGTTATCAAACGTCTCGAACTCGCGCAGGGCGCGCAGGAGATGGCGCCGGTTCCAGATCAACGTACGGTCCAGCAGCTCTCGCCTGCAGGTCTGCACCCACCGCTCCATGACCGAGTTCATGCGCGGCATCCGGACGCCGCTGAGCACCACCTCGATACCCGCGTCCTTGAGCACCTCGTCGAACGGCCGTGGAAACTTCCCGTCCCGATCCCTGATCAGACAGCGAGCCCGGCAGCCGGCGTCCTCGAAGAAATCGCACGCCCAGAGCGCGTCGGCCTGGGAGCGCAGGAAGTCCGCCCAAGTACTGGAGGCCCGCTCGGGCGCCGGGTCGACGTCGGCCTCCTTCAAGATTTCCCAGACCGTGGATGCTGCCACCTCCACCCCGAGTACGAGCAGCTCACCGTGCAGGCGCCGAAAGCCCCAACTTGGATTTTCCCTGGCCAGGCGCAGCACCAGCGCCCGGATCGAGTGCACGGTGCGGGGCCGGCCTCCGCGCTTCGGCCGGGACCGGGAAGCGTGTCGGCGGGCGACGACGTCGCGGTGCCGGCGCAGTACCGTGTCCGGCCGCACCAGCAGCCGCATCCCGCGCAGCACCTCCCGTGGCAGGCCATGGAGGAGCCACGCCAAAAACGCCCGGTCGCCCGTGTGGAACCGGACCCGCTGCCCGTTCAGCTGCCGTTCCACAACCCCGATCCGGTGGCGCAGAGCGAGGATCTCGACATCATTCTCCCGGTCGCCCATCGGCAGCAGTCGCAGCATCGTCAACGCGTCCGTCACACCCAGGTACGCCAGTCTCAGCAGCACGACCGATCATCATGCCGCGCCAACCGGCGCCACGCGACACCGTCGACTCGATCGGCCCCGGCCAACACCCAAACCCGATCCCACCTGCGTGGATGAGGTATTCGGCAAAGGCAACGTCAGGCCCTGCTCTCCCCCGCGATCTGGCGTACTTGGTCACGGAAGGCGAGAGAGACGAACTCTCCCGCGGGGGTCTACCGGCGAGCAGACGCACCGGAGCCCGCGCACGCGGATCTGCTGGCCGTGTGCGCGGGCTCCTCGCGCCGTCGTGTGCGGTGAGTCCGCACTGGCCCTGCACGAGCTGATCGACGACATCCCTGCAGCGGTACACATCGCCGTGCCGCGCGATTCACGCCGCCCCACGATTTCCTACCCGCCGACCGTAGTGGCGCAGTACACCTCGAAGACCTTCACCCTCGGTGTCGAACGGTTCCAAGCAGCCCCACGAGAGACCGTCCCCGTGTACAACACAGCCCGGAGCGTCGTCGACGCGATGCGCCACCAATAGCACAGCGTGCAGGCTGCCGTACTGACGAGCACGGTCAGGGGAGCCCGGCGGCGCACGGCCAGCGGGAGGTAGACCAGGGCGATCAGCACGTAGGCTCATACGTCGACTTGCCGCCAGTAGCCCTGCGAGTTGGGCCAGTTGCGCAGCATCGTGCTCGAGATCCAGACCGACATCACCGCGTAGACAATGTCTGCCACCTGCGCGAAGGCCCGGCGAACCGCCCCGCTCAACGTGCGCTGCGCGAACATCCTCCGAGCCCAGGCCAGGAGCAAACACTCCACCCGGCTCTCAAGCACAGCTACACCCCTGGTTGTACACCGCCAACTACCCTGGTTGCAGGCGCAGTTCAACCCATGGTTGGACGAGGGAAATGGCCCCTCCAGCTAGCTTTCAATCGAATGCGCCGGTGTACGCGGGAAGTCATCGAGCCTCGCAGAGGGGGCTGGCAATCGGGGCGCCGGTCAGCCATCGCTCGGCAGATTCGGGGAGTTCTCCATGCGAAGAACGCAAGGAATGATCAGAGCGCTCGGGGCGGCCGCACTCGTGCTCGGTGCGCTGGGGGCCGGTGCCGGAGGAGTGCAGGCGGACGCCACCGGCGTGGACCCGGTGCGACCGCCGGTCGCGGTCAACCAGGCGTCCTGGGCCACCGGCACCGACCGGCAGAACGCCGTGATCGCGTACTGGACCAGCGAGGGCATGGCCCAGTGGAACGCCAACAACACGGACTACGGCGTCGACGGCCCCAACTACAGCAATCTGGACGAGGGCCGCATCTGGAGCCGTCCCGGTGCGGTGCACACGACAGTCGGGCGACTGTACTACCGCCAGACGCTGGCCTGGCCGGCCGCCACCCGGCCCAGCCGGCCGGAGGACGCGATCGGCGCGGTCGACTCGACTCAGTGGTTCCATGTCGACTCCGCCGGAGCCTATGTACCGGCCGGCACCACCGCGCAGCACATCTTCAAGGACAGCACGACGGTGACCGCCGTCGCGGACGGGACCACCACCACGGTCCGCACCGTGGCCTACCCCACCGAGTGCACGGCGAACGCGGTGGACAGCGCCAACGGCAGCACCATCCTGTCGGCGGGCCACTGCGTGTCCAATCCGCTGGCCGTGGTCGCGCTCGGCTCACTCGCCGGCACCATCCAGAAGGGCTCGGTCAGCGCTACGGACGACGCCTGGATGTTCATTCCCGGCTACGACGGCACAAAGGTCGGCCTGGCCCAGGCTCCCTACGGCCTCTGGCCGGCGACCACCGCGTACACCACCGCGCAGTGGAACGACTTCACCACGCTGAACCCCAACACGGTCAACCTGTCCAACTTCAACTACGACGTCTCGGCGCTCACCGTCGCCGACCCGACCAGACCCGGCGTGCGCCTGACCGATGTAGTGGGCTCTCAGCCCGTGGCCTTCAACCAGCCCTACAACCAGACCATGTTCGCCTTCGGCTACCCCAACGCGGGTAGCTGGGACAAGGTCAGCACCCCTGTTCCGGCACCGGGTCAGACAGACCCCACCCGTGAGATATCGCGCTACCGCTACGACGGGCGCCAACTCGTCGAGTGCAACGGCAGCACCTGGAAGGACTTCATCCTCAAGACCGACTACGAGATGACCTGCAATATGACGGGCGGCGCAAGTGGCGGCCCCTGGTTCCAGAACTTCGACCCGGTCACCGGCACCGGCACCCAGGTCGGGGTGAGCTCGACCAAGTACCCGAACTTCGTGGAGGGCGAGGGCGTCTGGATGATCGCCCCGCACTTCGAGGACAACGACCAACTCCTCTACGACACGGTCCAGAACCTCACGCCCTGACCATCCGCACCGGGCGACCGGGTGACTGATCCCTCCGAGGGCGTCCCTTCCGCGCCTCACGGTCGCCGCCGCCGGCCCGCGCCGGATCCAGGACCCGCAGGTCCACGTCACGAGATCGGCCCTGCCACAACAAAGGAGCTCGTATGATGTTCCGTCATGTTCGACGGTGGGCGCACGCCGCCGCCGGAAGGATCAGACCTGTTCGCCCCCGCACCCCCCGTCACGGCCTGACCGGGATGGTCGCCGCAGCCGGCGTGCTGGGGGCCATGCTGGTGCCCTTGTCGGTGCCTGTCACCGCGACCGCCGCGACCACCACCACCAGCGCCGTCGGCCCCACCGCCACCAGCGCCGCCGCCGGTCAGTGGCACATGGTCCGTGGGCGGATCATGGACAACGTGGAGGTCGCGGGCAACACCACGGTCACTGTCACACTCGCCGGAAAGGGCTGGCTGCCCTCGTCCAACCTCGCCTCGGTCGCACTGAACATAGGCGCCGAAGGCAGGTCGACGACCGGGGCGCTGAAGGTGTACTCGACCGACGACACCGAGCCGGCCGGCACGGCGATGAGCTACGGCACGGACAACTACCAGGCCAACCTGGTGATCACCAAGGTCGGCGCGGACGGCAGGATCAAGCTGGTCAACACCGGCTCCGGCGCGGTAAAGGTCTACCTCGACGACCAGGGCTACACACTCACCACCGCGGGATCGACGGTGGGAGGCACCTACGTGCCGGTCGCCCCCACCCAGATCCTCAGCAACGTGACGGTGGCCGCGAACTCCACCTACCGGATGACGCCGCTCGGCCAAGGCCCGGTCCCCTCCTCCGGCGTTCAGGCGGTCAGCGTCTCTGTCTCCGCACTCAGCACCGGGACCGGAACCGTCCGCGTCTACGGTGCCGGCGACATCACTCCCGCCGACGCCACACTCGACTACGCAGCCGAGACGATCGAGCAGAACTTCGCCATCGCCAAGATCGGCGCCAACACGCTGCTGGACTCGGCGGGTGCCGGTGTCGTGAACATCAACAACTTCGGCTTCAACCCGGTCACCATCTCCGTCGCCGTGACCGGCTACTTCACCAGCGGTACCGCCAGCACCACCGGCGCGCTGGTGCACGCCCTCACCCCCTCGCGCATCGCCGACACCGTCAGCATCCCCGCCGGGGACGACTACACCCTGCCTGTCCTCGGGCAGGGCGGCATCCCCACGTCCAAACCGGCGGCGGTCGGTCTCAACCTCACCGCCGACAGCGCCGGCGCGGGCGTCATCACCGTCTCGTCGGCCGGACTGACCGACACCGGCTTCAACACCGTCGCCTACCACGCGAACGCCCCGATCAGCACCTTCACCACCGCCCGTGTCGGCTGCTCCGGTCAAGTGGTCCTCACCAACACCGGTTCCTCCGCCGTCACCGTCTCCGTCGACGCCTACGCCTACTTCGGGAGCCCGGACACGACGGCCACCTCGGCCGGCGGCACGACTGCCGCTACCGTCGAGAACGTCACCGGGGTCAGCGACATCAACCAGCAGACCACCAGCGACACCGGCAACGTCGCCGTTTCCTCGTGCACGGACGACATGGGAACCAACACGGTCGAAGTGCCCAAGACGGCATCCTCGGGCGTATCCCTGACCGGCACGTACGGAACCATCAACGTGGGGCTCCCCGCGACCGGGACCGGAACCCGGTCGACGACCGGCACCGTCGTCTACCCCGGTTCACAGAGCGGATACTCCACCGCGGTCCAGCCCACCGACGACGGCGGCTTCCGGGCCCTTGTCACCCTGGACAGCAGCTCCTCGCCAACCTCCTACGACTTCCCGGTGACCCTGCCCGCCGGCGTCCGCATGGTCACCGGCGATGACGGTGACGGGACCGTCGACATCGTCCAGGACGTCACCGACGCCGACGGCAGCACCGACGCCCAGCCGCTGGGCGTCATCGAGGAGCCCTGGGCCACCGACGCGGCCGGCGTCAGCTGGCCCGCCACCTACACCGTCAACGGCAGCACGCTGACTCTCCACGTGGATCTCACCCCCGTCACGGACGCCTCGGGAACCACCGTCTCGCCGACGTTTCCCGTGGTGGCCGACCCCAGGTGGAAATGGTCGTGCGTCTGGAAGTTCTGCTACAAGGGCACGCTCTACCTCAACCGCGGTGAGACGGCCAGCGCAAGGAACGCGGGGTGGATCGCCAATACCCTCTTCGAGGCCTGCACGATGATCCCGGGACTGGCGGGCGCCATCTGCAGAGCCCTCCACTGGTACTCCTCGTACCTGTCAGGCAAGGCCACTCGCTACTACGCGTGGGGCGGATGCCTCAAGATCGTGCTCCCCTACGGTATCGCCCAGTACCAAGCACGGGGCGCCTTCAACTGCTCCTAGCGGGTGACGCCCTGACCGGTCGGTCAGGCAGCCGGTGATCGTCGGTGCGCTGTCACCAAGGACCCGGTCCTTGATGACAGCGCACTTCGGCGAAGACCCCTTCCCCGAGCGGATGCACCGACCGCACACGTACGCACCGCATGGACGGCGTCGGCCGCCCGGGACGAGGTCGCTGGGCTTCGCAGCGCTCGGATTCCTCACGCTGGTGCCCCTGTTGATCGTTGTCTCCGCGGCCGATCCGGAGCACGGGCGGGGGTTCGCGCAGTGGCTGGGAGACGGGCTCGGTGTGTCGAGGACGGCCAGGGACCAGATAGGGCAGCTGTTCGCGAGGCCCGGCCAGGTGCTACAGACCACGACCGCCTTCGGCCTGGCCGCCCTCGCCGTCTTCGGGCTGACGTTCGGGGCGGCGGTGCAGACCGGCTACGCGAAGGTCTGGGAGCTGCCCCCGGCCCGCTGGTATGCCAGATGGCGGCACGTGCTGTGGCTCGCCGTGCTCGTCGGGTCCCTCTACCTGACCGCCACCACCACGCTGTGGCGTCATTCGCCGGCCGGCACACTGGCAGCGACGCTGAGCGCCGTCCTGTTCTTCTGGTGGTCGCAACGGATGCTGCTCGGCGGGCGGATCGCCTGGAGCGCCCTGCTGCCCGGCGCGTTGGTGACGGCGCTCGGGCTGCTCGGTCTTCGGATCTTCTCCCGTCTCGTCTTCTCACCGCTGATCGCCTCCGCCTCAGCACCCGTACCCGACCACCCGCCTGCCTTGGTCGTCGTGCAACCAGCGGTGTGAAGACCCGGGTGTCCGCGTACTCCCTGATGCGGGACGGGTTCAGGGCTCTGGTCTCTGTCGACGCGGGCCCGGTGACGCTGTGCTCCAGGCGCGGCACCGAGGCGGACGCGCCGAGGGCACCGAGCAGCGCACCGTCGGCCTGGTCATCAGTGCGGAAAGCTGCGGGGTGGGCGAGTGACTATGGATTCGCGGAACTCGGTGATCCGCGAATGGACTTGGCGCATGAGATGGGTGTCCTCGATCCGGTCCAGGTAGAGGCAGCGGGCTGCCAGGCCCGGGAGGTCGAAGGCGAAGTACAGGGACATCAGCGGGTTCACGAACAACTCGCTGCCCCGGGTGCGGTCGGTGAACCGGACATCGCCGAACGAGCCGCGCACGGCTGCCGCGATGGAACCGTTCACGGTCGCGCCGGGGACGCTGCTGATGTGGCACCGCAGGCTGATCGCGAAGAAGTGGGACTACTCTGCCCGACGTGGCCGTACCGGTCGACCGCCGACCGCGGCCGCACTCAAAAAGCTGGTGCTGCGGCTGGCGGGCGAGAATCCGCGGTGGGGCCACCGCCGAATTCAGGGGGAGCTGGCACGTCTGGGGCATCCGATCGGACCGTCCACGGTCTGGGAGATTCTGCACGCCGCCGGCCTCGGCCCGGCCCCGCGCCGGTCCGGCCCGAGCTGGCGGGAGTTCCTCACCACCCAGGCTGAAGGGATCATTGCTGCCGACTTCTTCCACGTGGACACGGTGCTGGGTACGCGCCTCTATGCGATGGCGTTCCTTGAGCACGGCACCCGGAGGCTGCACGTCACCGGTGTCACCAGGCACCCGACCGGCGAGTGGGCCACTCAGCAGGCTCGCAACTTCGCGACGGACCTGGGGACCGGTGTGGAGTCGCTCCGCTTCGTCCTGCGTGACCGCGATACCAAATACACCGCGTCCTTCGATGCGGTCTTCGAGGCCGAGGACATGGACGTCCTGCTGAGCGCCCCGCGAGTGCCCCGGATGAACGCGCACTGCGAGCGGGTGATCGGCACTGTCCGCCGTGAGGTGTTGGATCACGTCCTGGTGCTGAACGAGGCTCACGCGCGGCGGGTTCTGGCCGAATATCAAGACCACTACAACGGCCACCGGCCTCATCGGGCCCGGGGCCAGAGACCACCCGATGCTGTCGAGCAGCCCGCCCCAGTCCACGACCTCGACGACCGAAGGCTCCTACGCACCCGAGTCCTCGGCGGCACCATCAACGAGTACAGATACGCCGA
Organism: Streptomyces sp. SID12488; assembly: GCF_010548275.1. GTDB lineage: Bacteria > Actinomycetota > Actinomycetes > Streptomycetales > Streptomycetaceae > Streptomyces. The sequence goes on along the minus strand of NZ_JAAGLT010000026.1, from coordinate 141,538 downwards.
ATGACCTGAGGCGATGACTTTCCGAGCCCTACAGGCGGCGATCCGGGCCTCCTCCGCCGGATCGGCGCTCGCCAGCCGCGCCTGGTCGGCGAGCGCGGCCTCACGGCCGGCCTTCAGCTCATCGATCCGTACATCGTCGCGCACCGGTGCGCGACGCTCCGCGACAATCTGAGCGTTGTACCAGCCCACCACCTCCCGCACGATGCCCGAGGTTGACGACCCGCCACGATCCCGCGCCGACGCAGAAGTTGGACCAGGGCCCGCAGCCGCCACACCGCGCCACCCCCGGCGCCGCGCAGGCCGTCACCCGAAAGTAAGTAACAGCCCCCATGTTGGCCGCTTCTGGCCTGCGGAATATCGCCGTCGTCCACAGGCTCACGGCCCGTCGCTGTCGTCCACCGCCTCGGACTCGTCGGACAGTGCCTCCAAAAGCGCGACTGGCCGCCGCACCACGAGGTGCTGGACCTCGTACGACATCTCCTTGACGTGGGGAGGCGGTGGCGGGTGATAGCGGCCCGCGGACACCGACAGGTTGACGATGAGGTAGGCGTGCCAGGCACGTCCCACACCTTGGCGGTCGGCGAATACCCGGCTGCCGTTCACCCACCAGATCACGGACCTCGGGCCGAACTCAACGCGAAGGTCGACCCACGCGCCCGGGCCGATAGCGGCGTCACGGTAGTAGATGTTGCCGCCGCGGACATGGTTGGTCAGCTCCAGAAGGTCGGGGTTGTCGGGGTGGTACTCGAAGACATCGATCTCCTGGTCGCCGTCCCGCCAGGTCCAGATGGCCGGCCAGGCCCCGGCCTCGTACGGCAGTCTGACCCGCGCCTCGAGCACATCCCCGGCACGGACGGTGAAGGCCTCCTCGCTCCCCTCCGTCGTGAGCAGGCCCGTGTCCCATCGGCCGTCCTTGCGGACGGTGGCACGGAAGGTGCCCGATCGGCTGTACGCGGGGTCCGCCGTCAGGTGATCCAGCTTGTTGTCACCGGGATTGACCGGTCCGCCGTTCGGATACGCCCACGAACGCCCTGCCACCCATTGCCGGGTAGACGCGAAGTCCGCCGAAAAGACGACCTCAGGTCGCGACGAAATCCCCTCCGCCGACGGTGTCCCATCGCATGCAGGATTCTCCATGCGCAGATGCTGCTCCATATATGACGTCGGCATGCAAATGCCGGTGAACCCACGACACGGACCACTCGGACGAGCGAATCCGCATTGCCAAAACTCTGCCGCAGACACCGCGCGCGCCCACGAACCGCTGCTCGATGAGGTCGGCGACCTCGTCCCGGTGCGGTCGTAGAACTATCAGCCGGGTGAGGTCCCCTGGGCCCCGCCGGACGGGAGAAGCCTGGCGCATGGCCAGGAGGAACATCGGCGGTGCAGCCAGTGCGGCGCTCGCCTGCTCGGTACGAATACCGCCCGTACAAAACTCAGTTCGCCAGCACGGGGCGGCGCGCGACGCACGTCCGGGTGGTACTTTCCCGCGCGGGTGCATTCTGGCCGTTCGGGCCCGGGCGGGCGGCAAGAGTTGGGTCATGATCATGGATCTCGATGCCAGCTCCGAAACCCCTGAAGCTCCCGGTACCCCCGGCGGGCACGCACCGGCGCCCTCCCGTCGTATCGTCATCGTCGGCGAGGCCGCCGTCGCCGGAGCCGGCGGGCTGACGGTCGCCGCCACCTCCGCCAGGACCGCGCAGGCCGCCCCCGCCACCGCGGTCGCCGACTGGGGTGCCTGCCTGACGGTCGCCCGGGCCATCCTCGTACGGGACGACGAGGACCAGCCGTTCGTACCGCGCTACGCCGACATCCTCCTGAACAACGGTCTGCCCCGCTCGCGCCGCCCCGGCAAGAAGGTGCTGATCGTCGGCGCCGGGCCGGCCCCGGACCCCGGCCGCTGGGCAGTGGGGTGGACGGCATCGAGCCGCCCACCCCACGCTCCGCCCACCGTCGTCCGGGCCCGCCGGCCCCGCTCAACGGCCTCCGTACAAAGGGCGTCCCTCCGAGACGGCTCAGCCTGGCTGGCCTCCGAGGTCGGGTCCGGCACCACGGTGCCGGCAAACCCGCGCCCCGTCAGGCATCCACGTGCAGGTGCAGCAGGCTTCGCCCGGGCCCGCTCGGTGGCTGGTGCGGCGCGCTCCGGTCGGCCCTGCCCGATCTCCGTACTCACCGCCTTGGGACGGCACCCGTTGCGGGAGCCGCTGCCGTCCCGACACTTCGCTGGCCTTCCCCTGGGGACTGGTCCTCTGGGAAAGACAGACCTTGATCATCTGTAGTGACAGCGAGCCCCCTCGTGAGGCTGCTCGCCGTCTAGCACTGGTCTGCCGGGTCGTCGCTCCATATGCCCAGGTAGGACGAGAGCACCCAGCCCTGCTGCTGGGTTCCCTCTCTCCGGACGTGCCACCAGATGTTTTCTCCGTTGACGCTCGTGCCATAGCGCCAGCAGTGGTAGTAGACCTGGATGTTCGACCACTGTCCGTTCGGGTCGCAGCTGGTGTACGGGCCGCTGCGGTAGTTCACACCCGTTCCGTACACTCCGGCCTTGTAGTCGCTCTTGTTGCTCCAGGACGTGGAGCAGACTGCGGCTTCCGCAGGTGCGGCAGTGACGGCCGGCATCGCCGCTGCGAACGCGAGAACCGCGAGCGCCTGGGCGCCTCGCCGGAACAACTTGCCACGCTGGATGCTGTCTTCTCTCATTTTCTCCCCTTCAATCCGGTCTTCTCAGAAAGCAGAAAGGATCCGGCTCTCGGGGGGAGAGCCTGGCATTCCACGTATTCGATGCCATCCCATGTTGGTAGGAGTTTTCGGTAAACCTGTGGCGTACGTGGGGGTAAACCTGTGGGGTACTGAGACAGGATCATTGCGTGATCGAGATCTGTCTGGGTTCGTCCCGTGAGGCCGACGGTTCGTAGGGGCCGGTGTAGTCGCGGCCGGTGTGGCGGAGGGCGGCGGCGATGTTGGTCTGGCCGTCCTGGCGGAACCCGGGTCCCGGCCGATCTGGGTGACGCCGTCCAGCCCGTGGGTGGCCTTGAACCAGATCCGGTCACTGTCCACGATCGTCACGGTTGCCACAGGGACGTCGAACAGCCGCGCGGCGATCGCCCGACCCGGTCGAAGGCGCCGTCCGGTGGAGTGTCGAGGATGTCGTAGCGGCGCACCGCCTCCAGCCGCGCCCTCTCCTCGTCGACCGCAGGCACGAGCTGCGGAGGCGGCTCCCCTCCGGGTGAGGCCGCAGGAACACGTGCTGTCATCGCTTGCTCCTGCCCTGGGTGCCGGGACCGGCCCGTACCGCCGGCCCTCGGACATCGGGGACTCTACGGCAGGGCACGGCGTCACCCTGCGCAGACGTTCGATTCGCACAGGCGTGCCCGGCGGCGCCACGGCCGACCCCAAAAAAACCGCTCGCCGTAAGCTCCTCGCGGTACTGACTCAAACCCCGGCCTGTGACCAGGGCGGTAGCAGCGGGAAGCCGGCGATCGCGTCCAGCATTTCCCGTACGAGCGCCTGGGCATCGGGGCTACCGGAAGGGTAGGCGCGCAGTACGGGTGCCATTCTCCAGGAACCGAGCTCCGGGTGCGGGCGCAGCATCTGTTCGATGGACTCGACACTCAGGACGCCGTCGGCGGCCAGGCTGTCCAGGCCTCGGTCGGTGCTCGCCTGCACGGACAGGATTCGTGCGCGGTGTTCCTCGGTCGCTTCCGGCTTCCACCGGCCGTGCACGTAGTCGGTCGTAGACCCGACGGGATTCCTCACACCTTCGGATGCTGAACAGCGCAGAGGTGTAGAGGAGGCGCTGGAGCCGACGGTTGTATCGCTGCGGGCGCCGGAGGTTGCCGCTGATCTTGCCGGAGTCGCGGGGAACGCAGCGCGAGCAGCTCGGCGTCCTTGGTCTGCTGCGAGCGGGAGAGCAGCAGGAGCAGTCCGAGGAGTCGGAGGAAGACCAGGTAGAGCATGCGCAGTGCCATGGGGTCCGAGCTTGTCGTGATCGCCCGGAGTCGCAAAGTGCCTGGTCAGATGCTGTACGTCACTTCTGGAACCCTACAGCCGTCCTGGAAGGCCCAGCCCAGCTGCATGTACTCGTGGAAGTCGGCGCTCTCGAGGTGGAAGCCCCGCGCGTCGAGACAGCCGTACCCGGCCTCGCCCAGCGCTTGCCTGCCCTGCACGTCAGGCCCCCTGACTTCGGCCATGCGCGAGGCGCAATCAGCGGCCGTGCGGAGGAACCCCGGCCGACGCACGGCTGGGGTTCCTCGACGCGATGAGCATCCGTCAACGGTCAGCGTTGCAGGGTGAGGACGCCCGGCCGCCATGGCAGTTGGTCGTAGGGGCCGCTCGCGGTCGGGGACTTGCCCTGGTAGAGGAACTGCAGGTTGCAGGGGTCGATGGTCTTGGTCTGGTCGGGGTTGTTGCGGACCAGGTCACCGTGGCTGATGTCGTTGGTCCAGGTGGCACCGCTGTTGGCCTTGCCCGCGAAGGGGTTGCTCTCGGTGGCGGCCTGCGGGGTCCACGAACCGTTCAGGCTGGAGGCCGTGAACGAGCGGAAGAAGCGCTGCTCGTTCGCACCCCGAGCCTCGACGATCATCAGGTACTGGTTCTGGCCCTGGACCTTGTAGACCTCCGGTGCTTCGAACAGGTTCTTCACCGTGTCGCTCATGACCGTCGTGTACGACGAGCCGAAGCTGCCGGGGAAGTTCCCGATCGGCATGCTCGCCCGGTAGATCTTGCCGTTGTCACCGGCGAAGAGCAGGTACATGTTCTGGTCGTCGGCGATCAGGGTCTGGTCGATCGGGGCGGCCCCGGAGATGCTGCCGGTGAACAGGGGCTGGGGTGCGGACCAGCCGTTGGAGTTGGTGGGGTCGCTCGATGTGCGGTAGATGAAGGGCCACGCGCCCCACTGGTACGCCAGCACCCAGATGTTCTTGGGTGCGAAGTAGAACAGCGTGGGCGCCACCGCGGCCTGGCTCATGCCGGTCTGGCCGGCCGACGCCATGTCGGACCAGTTCGTGAAGGGACTGAACGCCATCGAGCCGTACGACGATCCCGACACGTTCGACGCGTAGACCAGGTGCTTGCCGTTGTAGACCACGTTGGTGAAGTCCTTCAGGGCGACCCACCCGTTCGCCGGCTGGGCCAACGCTCCCGTCGACGTCCACCGGTACGACGACGGCAGAGCGCAGTTGCCGCCGCCCGGCGGGGTTGTCCCGGACAGGCCGGTCCACTTCTGGTTGCTGCCGCCGTTGCACGTCCAGATCTCCACCGCCGTGCCGTTGGCCGTACCGGAGCCCGTGACGTCGAGGCACAGTCCGGACTCCACGCCGACGATCGTGCCGTCGGAGTTCACCCGCCACTGCTGGTTCGCGCCCCCGCTGCAGGTCCAGATCTGCACCCGGGTACCGGCCGCGGTGGCGTGGCCCGGAACATCGAGGCACTTGTTGCCGAACACGGTCAACTGGTTGCTGTCCGTCGCCGTCCACTGCTGGTTGGTCCCGCCCGAGCAGTCCCAGATCTGAACGTACGTACCGTCGGTCTGGCTGGAGTTCGGCACATCGAGACATCGGCCGGCGGCGACACCGCGCAAGGCGCCGCTGGTGGCCGCCTGAGCCGGGTTGGCGACGAGCATCGCCGCCAACGCGACCAGGACCGCGATCGCAGCGGCGAGCACCACGGACACACGTCCGCGGTCGAAACTACGTCTGCGCATGGGGACCTCGTTGTCCTCGAGTGAGCGGTTCCGGCTGCCCTCTCAAAGGCCGGCCGGACTGTCGAGATGGTGCGGTTCGTAGCGGTCCGCGGCACCCGGGCGGCGGCGAAGGGCCGGTGGCGGCCGTCGGCGCACGGCTGCGACGGCATGCTTGATGCGACCATGACAGATGCATCGTGCGGCATACCCTTTGCGGCTCAAGCATGGCGGCAGGCGTGTGCGGTGACGTCCTGCTGTGCGGGTGCAGCGACCCTCTTGTTCGTCATACCGAACAAGAGTCGAACTATCGAGCACTCTGGATGATAGGGAACCGCAGAACGGCGTCAATACATCTCGCATGATTCGCCTAGAATCCCGAAACATTCGATGCGGTGATGGAGTGCACGAGAGTCTTCCGCGGGCCTCGAACCGAACCGCCCGGATCCGACAGGCCGGTGCTGTCCGACGCGACCGGCTCCACCAGCGGTCTCACCATCCCCACCCAGTACCGGGGTGACCAGCCGGCGACCATGGAGGCCACCTACGCCGACGGCTCCAACGCCGGGCCCGTCAGCTGGAGTCCCTACCAGGAGTTCAACGTGTCCTTCACCTTCAGCCCGGACTACTCCGACAACGGGCTCCTGCTCACCTCCGACTTCCTCAACGCGCTCCGGGACAACGCGCAGGCCACGCTCGTCTTCCACTTCTGGAGCGGCGCCACGGTGACCTACCGCGTGACCAAGAACGCCGGCGCGGTGACCGGCACCGTCGTCTGGTCCGACCGCCCCGGATGCCGTCCAGGCACCCGGGGTCAGCCCGACTGCGTCACGTCAGCCACCGAGGGGCCGGACGTGTGGGATGAGGTGAGAAGCGCGCCGTGGACGGCAGAGGATGCCGCTCGTCTGACGTAGCGATCGCGGTCCGGAGGCCAAGCGTCACGGTCTTGGTGGATGAGCAGGGAAACCGCCCCGTGCACGCCGGCACACAACACCCTGGCGGTCTCGGTCCTACTCGTCACCGGAACCCCGGCATCAGCACACGCTGCGACCTTGTCCCGGAAACAGCGGAAGCATTCGTCCTCGTTCCGGCGGCCGGCCTCGGTGGCCTCCCCCGTCATCACGAGCCGGTACTGGGAAGGATGACGAAGTCCGAACGCGATGTAGGCGACGCAGATCTCGTACAGCGCCGTCACGGGATCCGGGATGTCCCGCGACACTGCTTCCAACTCGCCGAACAGGGAGCTCCATACCCGCAGGCACGTCGCATGGACGAGGTCCCGCTTCGAGGCGAAGTGGAGGTAGACGGCCGGCGGGCTGACTCCCGCACTTGTCGCCACGGCACGAATCGTCAGCGCCTCGGCACCCCCGTCCTCCAGTAGTTGATCGGCGATGCCGAGAAGCTGGTCTCGGAGCAGCCCGCCCTGCCCCTTGGGGGCACGAACCCGGGAACCGGTCGCAGACATGAATCAGGGCGCCTTCGGCACGACGGCGGTGACCACTTGGGTCACCCGGGTGCACAGTTCGCCCTTCTCGTCGTGGACGTCGACCTCGATGACAGTTTTGCGCCCCAGGCGCAGGGGACGGGCTGTCGCGACGACGCTCGTGCCTGCGGGCCGAAGAAAATGCGTACTCGACTCCACAGTGCCCGGTGCGGCGCCGACTGGACCGTTGAGGGCGGCACACACGGCGGCACACACATCGCCGAGCCCCATCAACGCCCCTCCGTGGAAGCCGCCGCCCACCGTGGAGAGGGAGAGATCGTGCGCCCGCCTGGCCCGGACGCCGACCGCCGCGATCTCCTCGAACTCGACTCCAAGCGTCTTGGTGTACGGCGCGAGCGCGTAGACCTCTTCGGCTTCAAGTGTGACCACGAGCTACTCCCGTCCTGAGTTAACGACGTTGACTTATCGTCGTTAACTCAGGACGTCAATTGTTCAGTTCTGCAGGCGCCAGTGCTGGTTGGCGCCGCCCGAGCAACTCCACAGCTGGACTTTCGTCCCGTTGGCGGTCGCCTGGCCGCTGGCGTCCAGGCAGAGCCCCGACTGCGCTGCTGTGATCGTGCCGTCGGCGTTGACGTTCCATTGCTGGTCTGCCTGTCCGCTGCAGTCCCAGATCGCCGCCGGGGTGCCGTTGCCCGCCCCCTGGCCGACACCCAGGCACTTGTTGCCGTAGACAACCAGCTGCTTTCCGGTGGAGTAGGTCCACCGCTGGTTGGAGCCGCCGTTGCAGTCCCACAGCTGTGCCTGCGTACCGTTCGCCGTGGTCGAGTTGTTGATGTCGAGGCAGCGCCCCGACTGCTGGCCGACGATTTCCTGGTTGCCGGACTGCGGGGGCGGCGGCTGGTTCGAGCCGAACTGGGTGAAGAACTGCCACACCGCCGCCGATGTCCAGGTGCGCCAGCCGTCGCCGGTGGAGCCGTCGATGGGACCGGGGTCGTGGCCGGCTCCGTCGAACGCGGCCCAGACGACGGGGTATCCGGACCTGCATCCGGAGTAGGTGGTGATGATGTGCGTCAGGCTTCCGTTGGCCGGCTCGGGCGGGTTCTGCGAGGTGCAGCCGTTCGTCCGGACGAAGGTGTTGCGCAGGTCTCGTCCCGACTGGATGGGCAGCACGTTGTCCCTGAGGCCGTGCAGTCCCATGTAGGCGATGGGCTGGTTACCGCCGTTGCAGCCGCTGAGGTTCGCGCCGGAGTAGACCGCGACCGCGCGGAAGACCGTCGCCCGGGAGCAGGCGAGGGCGTACGACATCGCGCCGCCGTAGCTGAAGCCGGCGGAGAACAACTGGGTGGTGTCGACGCACAGGCCCGATTCGATCTGGTTGACCATGGCGTCGACGAAGGCCACGTCCTGGCCGCCGGGATTGGCCCAGCCGTTGCCGTTGCCCTGGGGGGCGACGAAGATCGTGCTGTTGTTCGCGTTGTCCGCCAGGCGCCTGAGGCCGTAGTAGGACCAGTTGTACCCGTCCGTGCCGCCCGAGTCGACGTCGTTGGCCGTACCGCCCCGCCAGTGGAAACCGAAGACCAGCCGGTAGGGGTGGTTGCTGTCGTAGCCGGCCGGGACCCGCAGGATGTAACTGCGGTTCTGGCCGCCGCTCTGAATCGTGTGGTTACCGCTGGTCAGCGTCGGGGCCTTGCCGCAGCCCGCGCTCGCCGCGGCAGCGGACCTCGTGGCCGGCGCGGGTGCGCCGAGGGCGCTGCTGAACGAGGTGCCCGCGGTGGTCAGGATGAGAAGCAGTGCGGCCGCGATGGACAATAAGAGCGGTTTACGTTCCATGCTCTCCTTCTTCCGTCGTCGAGTTCTTCCGTCGTACGGGGAGCGCCGGTTCACACGCCGGTGATGGTCCACGCGTTGTTGGTGCTGGAGTTCGGCGTCCACAGCACCGTGGTGGAGCCGGCCGTGGTGCTGCCGCTGCCGTCGAGGGCGGTGCCGGTGTCCCGGTTGACGATCTGGTAGCGGTTGTCGCCGAGGTTGTTGAGTGACCACTGCTGGTTGTTGCCGCCGTTCCACGCCTCCTGGCGGGCGGGAGCGCCGTTGGCGGCGTTCCCCCAGCTGTCGGCGGCCATGCCGTTGGTGCGGTTGATGATGCGGTAGTAGCCGTTGCCGAGGTCGATCAGCTGCCACTGCAGGTTGGTGCTTCCGTCGTAGTTCCACTGCTTGAGGTTGGAACCGGAGGCGACGTTGCCCCCGCTGTCGAGCACCAGTCCGCTGGTCACGTTGGCGATCCTGACCCAGGTCGTGGAGCCGCCCGGCGCGCCCAGGACGGGGATGTCACCGGAGAAGGTCAGCTTGACCGTGTATGCCAGCGCGCTGAACGGAGGGTTGGACGAGGGCATGGTGAGGTGCAGACCCGACGCGTCCTGGGTCGGCGCGGGCAGGTTGATGTAGGTGCCGGCGGTGTTGTCGAGTAATTGGGCGCCCGTCAGGCTGCTGAGGTTGATCTGGTTCGAGTTCAGCGTCGTGATCGTCATGGTGCCGCCCTGCCAGCCCAGGGCGGTGGCGTAGAGCACCTTGTTGTCCCGGCTGCGGGTGAACCGGATGTCCTGCGGTTTGCCGGCCACCGGTCCGCTGAACGAGCCTCCGCCCATCTTGGTGGGGCCCTCGCCGTAACTGGACCAGGAGCGGGTGGAGTAGACCGCCTCTCCGAAGCGGCCGAGCCAGTCGCCCATGGCGAGCAGGATGGACTGCTGCCCGGAGGGGATGGTGCCGTCGGCCATCGGGGCGATGTTGAGCAGCATGTTGCCGCCCTTGCTGACCCGGTCGATCAGCGAGTGGAGCATGGCCTGCGTCGAGTAGTAGCCGATGCCCACCGTGTAGCACCAGCTGGAGGAGGAGATGCTGTCGTCGGTCAGCCAGTAGGGGGTGAGCAGCCCTGCCGGGCCGCCGCGCTCGAAGTCGAAGACCTCACCCTTGTTGTTGAGGCCGTCCTTGTAGGTCGCGACCACGTCCTTGTTCCACGCGACGGCCTGGTTGTAGTAGTGCGCGAGGAACTGGAGCCGGTAGGACTCCTGCACCAGGCCCAGGTCGAAGTCCTGCCAGACCAGGTCCGGCTGGTAGCCGTCGATGACCTCGACCAGCTTGTCGTACCAGAGCTTGTTCTCCGCGGCCGAGCCCTGCTGGCCGTAGAGGATGCGGAGCGTCGGGTCCGACTGGTTCGGCACGTGGTCGTAGAAGCCGTTGAAGTGGTAGGCGTGGTGCAGCGAGGCCATGAACTTCAGTCCCTGCCCGCGGATGGCCTGCGCGTGCAGCCCCACCAGGTCGAGTCTGGGACCGTGCTGGACCGAGTTCCACGGGTTGGAGCGGCTGTTCCACATGGAGAAGCCGTCGTGGTGCTCGGCGACCGGGCCGGCGAACCTGGCGCCCGCGGCCTTGAACAGCCGGGCCCAGGCGTCCGGATCCCACCTGCCGCCCTGGGAGACCGGCTTGGGGGCGAACTGAACGAAGTTGCCCGCCTTGTCGCGGGCGCCGTCGATGAAGTTGTGGTACGGCCAGGCCGAGGGGTCGCCGTAAGTGGCCTTGTGGTGGTTGTTCTCGGCCGAGCCGCCGATGTACATGTTGCGCGGGTACCACTCGTTGCCGAACGCGGGGACGCTGAAGACGCCCCAGTGGTAGTAGATGCCGAACTTGGCGTCCTGGAACCAGGCCGGGGCCGGGGGGTGCTGGTCCACGGAGGACCAGCTCGCGGTGTAGCTTCCGGGGCCGTCGGTCGCGGCGGCCTCGGGGGCGAACCGCAGCAGGCCGACGGCCGTCGACGCGCCGACAGCCGCCAGCAGTCGGCGCCGGCTGATCGGCAGGGACGAGGAAGTCATGTGGGGCCTTTCAGAGGGATCGGGGAGGCTCAGGAAGTCCGGCCGCCGGTCACGGGATCAGCCGCGCGTCCACTTCTGGTTGCTGCTGCCGTTGCAGGTCCACAGCTGCAGCAGGGTGCCGTTGGCCGTTCCCGCGCCCGCGGCGTCCAGGCACAGGCCGGACTGGTCACCGGAGATCGCGCCGTCGGCGTGGATCGTCCACTTCTGGTTGCCGCCGCCGGTGCAGTCCCAGATGTCCACCTTGGTGCCGGGGCTGGTGCCCTGGCCCGCGGCGTCCAGGCAGTCGCTGCCGTAGACCCGCAGCTCACCGGCGGAGGTGTTCGTCCACTGCTGGTTGCTGCCGCCGTTGCAGTCCCACAGCGCCACCTGGGTGCCGGCCGTCTGCGACTGGTTCGGTACGTCCACGCACCGGCCGGAGCCGACTCCGACGATCGCGCCGGTCGTGCCGCCGTCGTTTCCGCCGCTGCCGGGCGTGATGGACAGGTTGTCGAACTGTGCGGTCTCGCCCTGGCTGGTCGCGTAGCCGATCTGTCCGGCGGCCCAGGTGCGGTCGTCCGCGGAACCGATCGTGGCACCGTCGATGACGGCGGTGATCGTGGTCCCGGAGAAGGTGAGGGCCGCGGTGTGCCACCGGTTGGTGCCGAGCGCCGCGGTCGTGCCGCGGGCCAGGGTGGTGACGGTGCCGTTGGTGTTCGAGCTGAGGATCGACCAGGCCCCGGTGTCGCTCACCCGCAGGCGGTAGGCGTTCTGCCCGCCGGTGCGGTCGTAGTCGTGCCCGCCCGCACGGCCGATCAACTCGGCGTATCCGGGCTGTTCCAGCAGCACGTCCGACGTGAGGGTGTAGTTGCCCCAGCTCACGTCACCGAGCAGGGCGTGCGGATCGGTCAGCGAGTCCCAGGTGATCGGCTTCTGCGGGCTCATCTGGCGCACGCACTTTCCGCTGCGACCGCCGCCGCAGCCCACCGTCTCGAAAGCGCCCTGCCAGTCCATCAGGTACTTCGCCTCGGTGCCGGTGGCGTAGCCGTCGAAGGAGTCGGTGTACGGCAGCTTCAGTGCGCTGCGGGCGGGACCGGTGGCGGTGCCCTTGCCCTGGCCGGTCGTAGTGGTCAGGGTGTACAGGTGGCCTGGCTGGACGGTCAGACTGAATCCGCCGCCGGACGGGGTGAGGTCCGCGGTGTGCACGAAGTGGTCGGCCGGGTTGGCGGACCCGACGTCCGTGGACCAGACGTGGACGGTTCCGGCGGACAGTCCCCTGGTGACGTTGAAGTTCAGCGTCTGCGCGCTGCCGGCGTCCATGGTCTCGATGACCGTGGAGTAGTCGGAGTTGTTCGTGGACTTGAGCGAGACGTAGCTTCCGTTGGCGCGGTTGCCGCCGATGTAGCCGCTGGAGGCGTCGAGGTAGCGCCATCCCGGGGAGGTGAACTGGCTGGTGTGCGCCATCACCCAGGTGTTCTTGCCGATCGAGTACGAGCCGGACCACGGCTGCGCGGCCAGGGCCATGCCCATGGTGGGGTACGGCAGGTTGGGGGTGAGCGCGGCGACCACCGGCCAGTTGAGGTACGCGGTCATCCGTCCGTCGATGTATCCGCGGTTGATGCCGCGGGCCATGGCCTGCGCTCCCCCGTTGTAGTCGTCCGAGCCGTTCTCGCTCGCCCACAGCGGTTTGCCGGACGACATGGCGGCCGCCGGCACCGAGCAGGTGGACTGGGACGACCGGTAGCCGCAGGGATAGTGCGTGCCGATGGCGCTCACCGAGGAGGCGAACGCCGGGTTGGAGTTGACGTCGTTCGCGACGGACCAGTCCGAGTCGGCCGCGACGATCTTGACGCCGCCGTAGCCGTTGCTGTTGAGCGCGCCCCGCAGCTGCTGGTACCAGGAGACGTTGTAGCCTCGCTCGTTCCATCCGCCGAGGTAGTCGATGCTCAGCCCGTGCTGCTTGGCGCAGCCCAGCCACGAGACCAGGTAGTTGACCATGTCGGTGGACCAGAAGTTCCCGTTACCGATCCAGCCCGGGGCGCCCCAGGCGAGCCCGTACAGCTTGATGTTGGGGTTGCGGGCTTTGGCCTGCTCCATCAGCCACCATTCGTAGCCCCGGTCGCAGTTCAGGTCGGAGCGGGTGTGCTGGTGGCTGGGCTCGGCTCCCGAGGTGGAGTTGGTGTCCCCGCCGATCTCGGCCTTGAGCATCTGCAGGGAGGCGCCGTAGCCGGGCCGGAAGAGGTAGTCGAGGACCTGGCCGCGTTGGGGCTCGGGATAGTCGATCAGGAGTCTGCTGTTGCCGCCTCCGCCGCTGATCGCGCCGACACCGTCGAAGGTCCGTCCGCCGGACGCGCCGTTGAGGGTGATGGAGGTGGCGGCCCGGGCCGGAGCGGCCGCTGTGCCCACGACGCCGCCGGCGGCCAGGACGAGGCCCGCGACCACGGCCGTCGGGACACGCAGGCGCCGTAACAGCCGTCCGAATGCTGACACGGTGGGTTCCTTTCGCAGGTGGGGGGTGTCCACGGCCGGTGCGGTCGGCGGACGGTTCAGCGGACGAAGAAGTCCTGGTTGGTGCCGGGTGCGTTCTTGCACTGCCACTGGTCGAGTTGCTGGCCCGCGGTGCTCCCGGCGCCGTAGACGTCCAGGCACAGACCGCTGTTGCGGTTCTGGAAGGCGTAGGAGCCGTCGGGCTGGCGCACGGGCAGCCAGAGTCCGTTGGCCGCTGTGCCGGGGGGCTGTTGGACGATGTCCGGGGTGCCGGCCGTCGTGGAACTGCCGGCGACCGCCACGTCCTGGCCGGAGTTCTGGGCGCGCAGTTCGCCGTAGCCGCCCGAGGCCGGCACGAACTGGAACTGCTGGTTGCTCTGCCCGTTGCAGGTCCACTGGTCGATCGCGGCGCCCGCACTGCTTGAAGCGCCGTACACGTCGAGGCACAAGTTGTTGTTGGCGACGACGAGTTGGTGGTAGCCGGCCGGGAAGGTCTCGGCGCCGGAGGAGGCTGGGGTGAGATAGACGGCGAACGCGTCGTGCGTCCCCTGGAACGTCAACGGCACGGTGATAGAGCCGCCCGAGGCACTCAGGTTCTGGTCATACACGGTCTGTGGCGCGGCGAGCGGTGCCTGGTCCGGGATGCGGTGCACGGTGACGTGCACGCTGCCGGCGTTGGTCAGCCAGGGTACGGACGACAGTCCGTTGAAGGTCACGGACGCGGTACCGGAGTTGCCGTTCGCGTCGCCGATGATCGCCACCGCACGCGTGTTGGCGGGGTCCTCGGAGGCCGAGATCGCCGTCGAGCCGACCTGGCCGGAGGTGTCGACGAGGGTGCCGGTCATGTCGGCGTAGTCGCGAAGCGCCCACCAGTTGCCGGTCGGCTGCCAGGTGCCGCCGCTCTGGGTGAGGACTCCCGTCAGGTTGGGGGTGACGCAGCAGACCCAGTTGCCGCGCATCGCGTTGGTGTATCCGGACTGCGCGAACCGCGCCAGGTACCAGGCCGTCACCCCGGCGGTCTGCCGGTCGGCGGGCTGGTACTCGTTCGCGGACAGCGGCAGCGGGCCGATGCCCGCCGTGGTCAGGGCACTGTTGAGGGACTGGGAGACGGTGACCGGGTCGTCGACATCCCCTTCGTCGTGGTTGGTGATCATGTCGGGTATCGTCCCGGCCGCCTTCACGTGCGCGAGCCAGGTCCGCCATTCACCCGGGTTGCTCTGCGGGGTGAAGGCGAGCGACGGCCCGACGATCTGCGCCGAGGGGGCGATGCGCCGGATCTCCCGGTAGGCGGTGTCCCACATCTGGAAGTACTGGACGCTGTTCACACCCCGGGTCCAGAAGGCGGAGATGTCCGGCTCGTTCCAGATGTCGTAGGCGAACTTCAGCCCCGAGGCCTGGAGCGCTCCCACCGTGGAGTCGATGAAGCTGATCCAGTTGGAGCAGTTGCCGTTGTCGCAGGGATACATGGTGTTCGACGGCTGCCCGCCGTTGGCGCCGTAGATGTCGCTGACCAGTACCTGGTACTGCGCGTGGTAGGGCGGCTGGGTGAGCCGTTTCGCCTGCGCGACGATCGAGTCGAGGTCGGCCCGAGTGGCCGATCCGTACTGGTAGTTGTCCCTGATCCAGCCGCCGGAGAACCAGCCGCCGCCGCGGAACGCGTTGATCCCCAGCGGCTTGATGAACTGGTCCGCCGGCTGGCTGCCGTCCTGCGTGAAACCGTAGAGGAACCCCTCACCCACGCCGGTCGACGGGCCCCGCGTCGACGCCAGGTTCACGCTCAGCGCCTCGCCCGAGACGGCCCGGCTCTCGGCTGTCCCGGACAGCTGCAGCACGAACGCCAAGACGATGCCGACGGCCAGTACCAGACGGCCGGGTCTCGCTCTCGTCCTCATTCGGTCCTCCTGCGTCACGTGTCACGGGGTCAGTTCAGTGACCACTGCTGGTTGGATCCGCCGTTGCAGGTCCACAGTTCGGCGGGGGTGCCGTTGGCGGTGGCAGCGCCTGTCACGTCCAGGCACAGGCCGGACTGGGCGCTGGTGACGGTGCCGTTGGCGTTGACGTTCCACTGCTGGTTGGCCTGGCCGTTGCAGGTCCAGGTGATGACCTTGGTGCCGGGGCTGGTGCCCTGGTCGGAGGCGTCCAGGCACAGCCGGCTGCCACCGGAGTACACGGCGAGCTCGCGGGAGTCGGTCCGGGACCAGGTCTGTTGCGCCGCTCCGGTGCAGTCCCGGATCTGCGTCTGCGTACCCGGGGTCGTGGACGCGCCCGGCACCTCCAGGCACTTGCCCGCACCGATCGCGTGCAGCGCGGTCGACGTACCGCCACCGCCCCCCGCGCCGTAGCCGGCCGCGGTGATGGCGGCCTGGACGGCGTTCTCGGTGGCGTCGGAGGGATATCCCGCCGTGATCGCGCCCTCGAAGAACTCGCCCACGCCGTTGGGGCTGTTGTCGCCCCCAGTGCCGAGCAGGACCGAACTGTCGACCTTCATCGGTGAGTAGCCGTTCGGCAAAGGGCCGGAGAAGGTGGTGGTCAGGCCGCCGCTCGCGCCGTTGCCGTATTTGAGAGTGAAGTTGCTGGTGCCGTTGTTCTTCAGCCACGCGCTGACGAACGGGTAGTGCACGCCCTGGTTGTTCGGGTCCTTGTTGGAGCCGGTGTTGGTGTGGAACATGCCGTTCTCCAGGTCGGCCTCGACCCACGGGCCGGTGCCGGTGCAGCCGCCGAACCAGCAGGCGGTGCCCCAGTAGATGGCGTTCATGGTGGCGTTGCCGGTGTCGGTGTGGGAGTTCTCACCGCTGCCGTAGTCGAAACAGCACCACTGGCTCGTGTAGTCCGACGAGGTCACCATGTAGATGCCTTCGGGCTGGGCCCCGGTGGGCACACCGCTCGCGTGGTCGAGCCGGTAGCCGACGCCGGGGGTGACCTTGACACCGAAGACCTGGTGGCCGGCCGCGGTCACCGGCAGGGCCATGGCGTCCGCGCCGACGTCGGACCCGCCCGGCCCGGGCCCCTTCCAGTAGCCACCCCACGAGATCGGCATGTCGTTGTGCCGGGCGCTCTGGTCGTAGATCTTCGTGATCGTGCACGACGTGCCCGCGCAGAACGACACCTGGGAGGCGCCGTCCGCGTATCCGCCCGCACTGAGCAGCCCGATGTCGCGGTAGCTGTGGTCGGAGGTCCGCTGAATCCGGTACAGCGGGCCGTTGTACGCGGCGAAGAGCGCCCTGGTCGTGGCGTGTGCCGTCACACACGGCGTACCGCCCGCGGCGTACAGGTCGCACGGGAGCGACGCGTCCGCCACGCTGTGGGCCGCCGGACGGGCGACGGCCGCCGTACCGGCCCGCGGGGATGTGGCGAACGCCGGTGCGCCGAACGCGGCCACGGCCATCGCCAGGGCGACAAGGAGCACGGCTTTCCATCGCCTGCTTCGGCGATCACCGGCTGGTTCGAGCATGGAGACCTCCTCCGGGCTTCGAATGCGGAGTCATCCCAACGTCCACCGCTGGCTGTTGCCGCCGTTGCAGGTCCGCAACTCGGCGAGGGTTCCGTCGGCGGTGGCTCCTCCGGCGACATCCAGGCACAGGCCCGACTGGACGCCGGTGATCGTGCCGTTGGCGTTCAGCGTCCACTGCTGGTTGCTCTGGCCGTTGCACGACCAGATCTCCACCTTCGTGCCCGGAGTGGTCTGGTTGTTGTAGGCGTCGAGGCACATCTGGTCGCTGCCGGAGTAGACGGTGAACTGGTCGGACGCGGAGTGCGTCCATGTCTGGTTGGCGCCGCCGTTGCAGCTCCAGATCTCCACCTGGGTGCCGGCGGTCCTGGTCGCGTTGGGTACGTCCAGGCACTTGCCCGCTCCCACCGCGTGCACCGCGCCGGTCACGCCGGTGCCGCCGCCGCTGGTGCCACCCGCGACCCGGTACATCACGGTGCCGTGCGCCGGGACCGAGGCGCTGATCGTGCCCGAGGTGGTGGAGGACGCCCCCGACCACAGGTCGGTCAGGGTGTAGGCGGACGCCCCGGTCTTGCCGATCGCGGCCGCGGTCGTGGAGATGGTCGCTGTCGAGCCCGTCTCGTTGAACAGCGCCACCGACACGTCCCCGTTGGCCAAGGGCTTGGCCAGCACGTCCCGGCCGCCCGAGGAGGAGACCATGGTGCCCTGCTTGCCGAGGGGGTCCTGGTCGACCGCGATCACCCGGGAGTTGGTCAGTGTGGACAGGGTCTCGGCACTGGCCGAGGGGATGTTGGTGCCCGCGATCAGCGGTGCGGCCATCTCCGCCCACAGGCTGAACTCGCTGCGGCTCTCGGTGGCCGTCATCGAGCCGTTGCCGACCTCCAGCATGTCCGGGTCGTTCCAGTGGCCGGGGCCCGCGTAGGAGGCGAGTCCCACGTTGCTGTGGAAGATGGACAGCATGCTGGCGAAGTTGGCGCTGATGTCCCCGGTGGTGCGCCAGCTGTTGCCCACGCCCGCGCCCCAGGTCCACACGTTGTCCTGGCCCCAGTTGCACAGGCTGTACAGGATCGGCCTGCCCGTGGCCGCCAGCGCGTCCCGCATCGCGGTGTACCGGCTCTGCGCGGACACCCCGTTGTTGTTGCAGTTGTCGTACTTCAGGTAGTCCACGCCCCACGACGCGAACGACTGGGCGTCCGTGCTCTCGTGCCCCAGGCTGCCCGGATACCCGGCGCAGGTCGCGGTGCCCGCGTCCTCGTAGATCCCCAGTTTCAGCCCCAGGGAGTGCACGTAGTCGGCGGTGCCCTTGATGCCGTCGGGGAACTTGGCCGGGTCCGGCACCAGACGGCCGCCGGAATCGCGGTTGTGGGTCATCCAGCAGTCGTCGATGTTGACGTAGGAGTAGCCCGCTGCCTGCATGCCGTTGGTGTGCATCGCCTGCGCGGTGGACTTGATCAGCGACTCGGAGACGTTGCAGCCGTACGCGTTCCAGTCGTTGAAGCCCATCTGCGGGGTCAGTGCCAGCCCGTTGCCCAGCGCGGCGGCGGGCTGCGCCGTGCCGAGACAGACGAGGGGTACGCCCATGCAGAACAGCGCGATGGAGAACGCGACCGCCAATATTCGGGTGATCATGCGCATGTCATTACCTCCTGGGCCGGGTTGCGGCAGAACTCACCGTGGGACAGAAGGACTCAGCGGTATCCGGCCGCGGTGATGTTGGCCTGCACCGCATTGTCGGTCGCGTCGGAGGGGTAGCCGGCAACGATGGCGCCCTCGTAGAAGGTGCCGGCGCTCAGGTTGGCGCCACCACCGGGCTTGCAGCAGTCACCGCCGCTGCCGAGGACGATGGCACCCTGCTTCTTCATCGGGCTGTATCCGCCGGGAAGTCCGCCGTCCCACAGGGTGGTCAGGCTGCCGGACTGCGCGTTGCCGCCCTTGAGGGCGAACCTCGACGTCCCGTTGTTCTTCAGCATCGCGGTGACGAACTTGACGGGGAAGGCGCGCTGGTTGGTGTTCCAGGACTGGCTGCCCCCGGAGTACAGGCCCCATTCGAGGTCGGCCTGGACCCAGGGACCGCCGCCCGAGCAGCCGCCGAACCAGCACTGGGTGCCGAAGTTGATCGCATCCATCGCCCCGGCCGCGTCGGCCTTCCGGGTCGTCTCGCTGTTGCCGTAGTCGAAGCAGCAGCCGCTGTTGACGTGGGTGCCGCTGGTCACCATGTACGCCCCTTCGGGCGCGCTGCCGGTCGGCACGCCCGTCAGATGACCGTCCCGCCAGTAGCTGTTCCCGGGATTGATGTACAGCGAGTACGCCTTGGTGCCCCCGGCGGTCAGCGACTCCGAGGTCGCTTTCGCGGGACTGCTCTGACTCGATCCCGGGACCTGGGCCGATCCCTGGTACCACAGGTCGTTGCCGCGTCCGGACTGGTCGTAGACGACCGAGATCACACAGGAGGTGCCAGCGCAGAACGAATCCTGCGCCGCCGCGTCGGCGAAGCCGCCGGCCGCCCGCACACCGATGTTCCTGGTCGTGTTGTCCGAGGCGCGCCTGACCTGGTAAAGGCTGCCGCTGTACGACCCGTAGAGCGCCCGCACGGTGCTGTGCCCGGCCACGCACGGAGTGCCGCCCGCGGAGTAGAGGTCGCACGGGCCCGACCCGCCGGGCGCGGGCGGAGGTGTCGACGTGGTCCACTTCTGGTTGCTCTGACCGTTGCAGGTCCACAGGATGACCGCGGTGCCGTTGGCCGTGCCCGCCCCGTTGACGTCCAGGCACAGGCCGGACTGGAGACCGGTGACCGACCCGTCGGAGTTCTGTCGCCACGCCTGGTTCGACTGCCCGTTGCACGACCAGATGATCACCGGGGTGCCCGGCGCGGTCCGGTTGTCGTAGGCGTCCACGCAGCGGGTGCCGATCGTCGTCCTCAGCTCGCCCGCCGAGGTGAACTCGAACGCCTGGTTCGGCTGGTTGTCACAGTCCTGGATGTCCAGCGCCGTTCCCGGCGTGTCGACATTGCCCTTGACGTCCAGACACCGTCCCGACGCCGAACTCACCAAGGGCGCCGGTGTCGATGCCGGGGCGGATGCCGGTGCCGACCACGTCTGTGCGGTCGCCGACATCATGGCCAGCAGCGCCATCACGATGACGACGGCGAACGCCGGTATGCGTGGTCTGCGGGCCGTGGGACTCCGACGGGAAGAGAGTGAAGGCCGCATTCTGTTCCTCTGGGATGTGGGGGAAGGTGACAGAGAGCGCTGCGCCTGGCCGAACGGGATGGTGGCGGGGGCAATCGAGAGCACCCACAGGAAGCACTCAGACATCCCATGTCATAGTGATTCCACAGGTCCATCACCGAGTCAATACGCTCGACACTCCCAATCGGACGCCCATTCATCCCATGTATCGTCCCTGGTCAGTCCGTTATGAGGGCATGCCGGAACCCGCGTCCGGCGACGGCCGCCGTACCGGACGCGGGGTGTTCGTTCCGGGTCACCTCACCTGAAGTTCCAGTGCTGGTTGGCGCCGCCGTTGGAGTCCCAGATCTGGACCGGGGCCCCGTTGCCGGTCTGCCCGCTGGGGATCTCCAGCGCCCGGCCGGAAGCGACGTTGGTCAGGGTGTACGAACCGTCGCCGTTCACGCTCGCCCGCCAGTGCTGGTTCGCACCGCCGTTGGCGTCCCAGATCGCCATCCGGGTGCCGTTGCCCGTCTGGCCGCCCGGCTCGTCCAGGACCCGCCCACTGGCGATGTTCGTCAGGGTGTAGGAACCGTCGCTGTTCTGGCTCGCCCGCCACTGCTGGTTCGCAGCACTGCCGTTGGCGTCCCAGACCTGCACGGGCGTGCCGTTCGCCGTCTGTCCGGACGGCACGTCCAGCACCCGGCCCGCGGCCACGTCGGTCAGCGAGTACACCGTGCCGGAGACGATGCCTCCGCCTGGATTCCCCGTACCTCCGCCGAGCGCGGAAAGGGCCGCGTCGTAGGCAGGCTTCTTGTTGCCGTTGTTGTCGAACAGCAGCGGGTTCTCCCCCGTCCGCCACGAGTCGCTGTCCCTGATCCCCCACACCGTGATGCCGGTGCAGCGGGCGACGTTCATGCACGCCCGGACCGTGTTCCCGTACGCGGTCGCCGAGGCCTGGGCGATGTCGAGTTCGGTGATCTGAACGTCGACGCCGAGGGCGGCGAAGTTGGACAGGGTGGTCTGGAAGCTCGACGGCGGGCCGCCCGCGCCGAAGTGGCTCTGGAGGCCGACGCAGTCGATGGGCACACCGCGCGCCTTGAAGTCCCTGACCATGTTGTAGACACCCTGGGTCTTGGCGTCGGTCCAGTTCTCGATGTTGTAGTCGTTGTAGCAGAGCTTGGCGGAGGGGTCGGCGGCCCGGGCGGTGCGGAACGCCTCCTCGATGAAGCCGTTGCCGAGCACGTTCTGGAAGACCGAGCTGCGGTGCTGACCGCTGCCGCCGTCGGCGAACGCCTCGTTGACCACGTCCCAGGCGTAGATCTTGCCCTTGAAGTGGTTCATCTCGGTGGTGATGTGGTTGTTCATCACGCTGCGCAGGGTGTTGGCGTCACCGATGGAGCTGACCCAGCCGGGCAACTGCGAGTGCCACACCAGGGTGTGGCCGCGCATCCGCTGCCCGTGCGCGGTGGCATGGCTGACGATCTGGTCGGCCGGGCCGAAGTTGAAGTTGCCGCGGGACGGTTCGGTGGTGTCCCACTTCATCTCGTTCTCCGGGGTGATCATGTTGAATTCCCGGTCGAGGATCGTGGAGTACGTCGAGTTGCCGAGTTTTCCGGCAGCCACGGCCGTACCGAAATAGCGGCCGCTGTCAGCGGCGGCCGCGCCCAGCGTGCCGGAAGCCGCGTGCGCCGCGAGGCCTGCCGGTCCGGTCAGGGCCAGTGCCGTGCCGGCCAACAGGCCGGTGGCCGAGACCAAGGCCCTGCGGAGCAGAGGTTCGTCGTTGAGCCAGGACATGAAGGATCAACCTCCTTGTGCGGATGCGTGAGAGGGGCGGACACCGGCCACGGGCCGGTGCCGCGCTGGAGTGGTGTCACGGGTTCAGGACACGGGCAGAGCGGTCCACTGCTGGTGGGCTCCGCCGTTGCAGTCCCACAGGACCAGTTGCGTACCGTCGGTGGTGGACGCGTTGGGGTCGTCGAGGCAACGGCCGGAGACCGGGTTGCGGTAGCCGCCGTTGTACGTCTGCCATTGCTGGTTGGTGCCGCCGTTGCAGTCCCAGATCTCGATCTTGGTGCCGTTGGCGGTACCGCGACCGGTGACGTCGAGGCACTTCCCGAGCGCCCTCAGGGTGCCATCGGAGCGTGCGGACCACGTCTGCGCGGCGGAGCCGTCGCAGGACCGGATCTCCGCGGCGGTCCCGTTGGCGCTGTTGCCGCCGTTGACCCCCAGGCACTTCCCCGCGATCCCGGAGCGCACCTGCCCGGCCGCGGAATCCGGCGGCTTGATCCAGCCTGCCGCGTCCGCGGCCTGGATCCCCCCGTTGAAGGCGTCCGCCATCTTGGCGAAGCCGCTGTCGTTGGGGTGCAGGGCGTCGGACAGGTCCGCGGCGGTCAGGGCGCTCATGTCCACCAGACGTACGTGCTTGCCGGCCGACTGCTCGGCCTGGACGATCCCGGGCAACTTGGCGTTGAAAGCGGGCCGGTTGGCCTCCTCGGTGCCGCTGGTGGAGATGATCACGGTGCCGACGAGCACGGTCGCGTCGGGTGTGGCTCTGGTGATCTGGTCGATGAGCGCGTGGAGCCGGTCGGCCGCAGTCGGGATCTGGTAGTTGCCGTTGAGGTCGTTGGTGCCGATCTCCAGGGTGACCACGTTCGGCCGGTAACGGGCCAGCACGGAGTCCGCGATGCCGGCGATCTGGTCGATCCGCCAGCCGGAGTGGCCCTCGTTGTCCGGGTCGGACATGGTGCCGTTGCGCCCCGAGCCGACGAAGTCCAAGGTGTGTCCCTCGGCCGTCAGCTTGTTCGCCAGAAAGCTCCGGTAGCTGTTCCCGGACGGGCTGCCGACGCCCCAGGTGATCGAGTCGCCCAACGGCATCAGCCGCAGGGGCGTGGGCGCGGCGGCCCGGGTGGCGGAGGGCGCCGCCTCGGCGGCGGTGGCCGCGGCAGGCCACGCGGCGCCCATTCCGAGGGTGGCCGCCAGGGCCGCGACCAAAGGTGCCCAGTACTTCTTCATCAGCGTTCCTCACTGGGTGCGGGACAGTGGGTGGGGGTGAACGAACCGCCGGTCCGTGCCGGCCCTTTGGAGGCGCGCGCAGGTCAGCGGGGGGTGAAGTCCTGGTTGGTGCCGGGTGCGTTCTTGCACTGCCACTGGTCGAGTTGTTGGCCCAGGTTGCTGCCGCCGCCGTAGACGTCCAGGCAGAGGCCGCTGTTCTGGTTCCTGAAGGAATACGAACCGTCGGACTGCGGTACCGGCAGCCACAGAGAGCTGGACGCTCCGCCCGCGGCCTGCTGCACGATGTTCGGCGTACCGGCGGTCGTGGAGCCGCCGGCCACCGCCACGACCTGTCCGGAGTGCTGCACGCGCAGTTGCCCGTAGCCGCCCGAGACCGGCACGAACTCGAACTGCTGGTTGCCCTGCCCGTTGCAGGTCCACTGGTCGATCGAGGCGCCCGCGCTGGTGGAGTTGCCGTACACGTCCAGGCACAGACTGTCGCTGCCGATCACCAACTGGTGGTAGCCCGTGGGGAAGCCGCCGCCCGAGGACTGGACGCCCGCCTGCTGGATGACGTCTCTGGCGCCCTGAGCCCAGTTGGTGCCGCTGACCAGGACGTTGCCGGTGAGGACGTTGTTGTGCGGAGGGCCGGTCGCCACATACGTGTTGCCGCCGTTGTACCAGTTGCCGGAGAACGTGCTGTCGTCGGTGTGGTTGTTCGCGTTGGCGTTGGTGAGCGCCCAGTTGCCCGCGTCCTGCACCACGTTGGTGGACACCTTCAGGTACCGGGAGCCCTCGTCCAGGTACAGCGCCGTGGTGCGGTTGTTGTCGTACATGTAGTTGTCGGAGATCACCGAACCGGGAGCCGCGGACAGGCTGTAGATGCTGCCGCCGTCGAACATCGCGTTCTTGGTGTCGAAGACCAGGTTGTGGGAAACGGTGTTGTTCTTCAGCGTCGTGGGGGTGCTGTAGATCGGCTGGTAGTTGTACGTGCCCCGGTTGGCGTAGTCCTGGCTGCCGCCCGGGTCGTTCATCCCCCAGCCCCAGCCGATGTCGATCCCGTCGTAGGGCAGGTGGTCGCACTGGTTGTGGGTGATCGTCGCGTTCGTGACGTAGGTGGACAGGATTCCCGCGGTCTCCTTGTAGTCGGTGCCCACCCCGCTGACCTTGTTGTTGCTGATGGTGATGTTCTGGTTGGTCATCTGCGGGTTGGCGGGGTGGTGGGCGTCCGGCTGGATCCCGCCGACCTGGATGCCGCTGCCGGCGATGTCGGTGAACGTGTTGCCGGTGATGGTGACGGCGTTGGCTCCGAGTCCGGTGCCGGAGGCCGTGGCGACGCCGTCGTTGCCCACGCCCAGTCCCGCCTGCCCGAGTTCGGAGAACGTGTCGCCGGAGAAGGTGATGCCGGTGGCGGCGGAGACCTGGACGGCCGCGGGCATCTGCACCCAGTGGTTCCGCGTGGCCTCGAACTGTGTGCACCCCGACTTGCAGGTGCTGAGCCAGTTGGCGGGCATGGCGTAGGCGCCGGTGATGTGCGCGCCGCTCTGCTGGTCCGCGTATCCGTCGGGTCCGCTCGGGCCGAGCCAGGAGGTCCCGGTGAACCGTATGCCGGTGAATCCCAGGCCGGTCGCGGGTGAGCCGTAGCTGCCGCTGATGCCCAACAGGCTCTGCAGCCGGGGCAGTTCGACGTCGAGGCTGTTCGGGTTCTGCCCCGGCTGGGCGCGGTAGTACAGGTCGCCGGTGGACGAGTCGAGGTACCACTGCCCGGCCTGCTTGAGGAACGCGTAGTTGTTCTCCAGGTACATGGTCCCGCCGGCGAACGGCGCGTTGATGGTGTCGTAGCCCCAGGAGTTGTTGTTCCAGGCGGGCTGCTGCATGGTGATGGTCCTGCCGCTGATCGACTGGACCGGCGCGTAGCGGTCGGTGAAGGAGTTGAGGCTCTCTACTTCCATGTGGCTCTGGTCCGAGAGACCGGCCAGGTAGTCGAGGGAGGAGTCGGTGAAGGTCAGGCCGGTCTGGGTGAAGGTGAAGCCGGAGCGGGGCACCTGGATCGCCGCGCGCGGTGCCTGCTTGCCGTTCACGTACAGCTGACGCGTGTTCACGCCCGTGCCGACGTGGACCGACCAGATGTTGCTGCTCTGATCATGCACCTGCCAACCAGATATCTGCTGAGCGCCGCTCACGACCGGCTGCTGCCCGGACATGGCCTGGTAGGTGATCGTGTGGCCGTTCTGGCCACCGTCGCCGGAGCCGAAGGTCAGCGGCTTGGCCTGCCGGTAGGTGCCACCGGCCAGGTGGACCACGACGTCAGAATCAGCCGAGAGCCGGTGCGCGGGCTGCCGCGCCTGGTCGATCGTCGCGAACGGCTGCTCAGCGGTGCCGTTCCCGCCGGGAGCCGCATCCGGGGCCACGTACAGGTCGGCGGCCGCTGCCTGGCGCTCCGCCGGTACGGCGAACGCGGCCCCGGCCATGGGCAGGCCCCCGGCGAGTAGGGCGAACAGAGCTACGGGGGCGGCCCAGAGGCCGCGGAGCGCTCTGGCTCCGGACATCGTCATCCTCCAGTGGGGGCGGTGGCGCCTGGTGTGGGGCCCAGTGGTTGTTCGGCCGCCAGGGCCGCCGGGGCCGTCTGCATGACCTGCACCCTCCGGGCGGGGCGAGGGCACCCGGTCATGGACGTTGGGTCGGTGAAGGCCCGTCGCCGGCGGTGAACCCGGCCACGGGCTGGAGCCGTTCCCCTCAGCTGAGGTTCCATCGCTGGTTGGAACCGCCGTTGCAGGTCCACAGTTCGGCCAAGGCGCCGTTGGCCGTGGAGGCGCCGGTGACGTCGAGGCAGAGTCCGGACTGGATGCCGGTGACGGTGCCGTCGGAGTTCAGCTGCCACTGCTGGTTGGCGCCGCCGTTGCACGGCCAGGTCACCACCTTGGCGCCGGCGGTGGTCTGGTTGTTGTACGCGTCCAGGCACAGCTGGCTGCTGCCGCTGTATACGGTCAACTGGTTGGAGGAGGTGCGCGTCCAGCTCTGGTTGGCGGCACCGCCGCAGTCCCAGATCTGCAGCTGCGTGCCGGCCGTGGTGGACGAGTTCGGCACGTCCAGGCACTTGCCCGCGCCCACCGCGTGCAGCGCGCCGGTACCCGTCCCGCCGGTCGCATTGCTGTATCCGGCCGCGGTGATGTTGGCCTGAACCGCGTTCTCGGTGGCGTCCGACGGGTAGCCGGAGGTCATCACGCCCTCGTAGAAGGTGCCTTGGGCGCCCTTGCTGTTGTCACCACCGATGCCCAGGATGATGGCGCCCTGCTTCCGCATCGGGTTGTAGCCCGCGACGTTGGGGCGCGGACCGTCGTAGAACGTGGACAGGCTGCCCGACTGCGCGTTGCCACCGCGGATCGCCCAGTGGTTCGGGCCGCCTTTGACGATGGCGGTCGTGTACCGGTAGTTGATGGTCGGGTCGTTCGCGTTGTAGTGCTGGTTCACCCCGGAGAACAGGCCGTTCTCCAGGTCGGCCATGATCCAGGGGCCGTTGCCCGCACCGTAGCCCCAGACCTTGATGTTGCCGAAGTAGATGGCCTCCATGGTGCCGTTGCCGTCGTCGTTGCTGTCCGTCTCGGCATTGCCGTAGTCGAAGCAACAGCCGCCGTTGTAGTGCGTGCCGTCGAAGATCGCGTACATGCCCTCGGGGTTGTCCCCGGTCGCGATGCCGTTGGTGTGGTTGTTGCGGTAACCCGTACCGGGCGCCACGAAGACGCCGTAGGCCTTGTGACCGCCCACCGTGGTCGGCGCGGCCGTCGCGTTCGCGAGGTTGTCGGGACCACCCGCGGCACCGCCGCCGGGCGCCTGCGTGAGGTTGTTTCCGCGACCGGACTGGTCGTAGATGATCGAGATCAGACAGGTCGTCCCCGAGCAGAATGAGTCCTGCGCGGCGGCGTCGGCGTACCCGCCCGCACTCAGGACGCCGACGTCGCGGGTGGTGTTGTCCGAGGCGCGCCTGACCTGGTAGAGCGGCCCGTTGTACGAGGCGTACAGCGCGCGTGTCGTGCTGTGAGCCGCCACACAGGGCGTTCCGCCGGCCGCGTAGAGATCACACGGTCCGGAGGTGGCGGCCCGGGCCGTCCCGGTCGTGGCCGTGACACCGGCCAGCGCGCCGACAGCGAGCACGGCCGCGGCCCCCGCCCGGGCGAAGGTTTTCGGCCGAGAGGTGCGGGAGCGCTCCCACGAACGGACAGATGCCTGGTCCGGCCCACTTCCCGGCCTTCCGCGGCGCCCTATCGCAGCGAGCAGTCGTTGGACGCCACCGCACCCGAACAGCACGTGGTGGCGTTCGGTCCCTGTGGTACCTGTCGTTCCCATCCGATCTCCCTACCGTGCCGGCGGATCCAGTCGGGTTCTGTGCTGGGAGCGCTGGCACATGCGGCAGCGCTTGAAGGTGCCGTTCTTGCAGTGGGATTGCAGAGAGGTTTCGGGGGGAGACGGTGCTCCCGATTCCGTGGGGCTGTCAAGGGTCCGGACATCCTCCGTCCGCCTCGTGCGCGGAATCGGTTCGATCGCCGATCTTCCCGGATTCCCTTCCACCGGGCCGCTCAGGCAGGTTCGGCGTGAGGGTGGACGAGCGGTGGTGCGCGCTGTCGTCGGGGCGGCGCGGCGGGTCGCGGGGGTCCGATCGACGGCCGGGCTCCGCTCACTCGGGCGCACCCCTGCAACGCTTCTGAGCAGGAGCGTGGCCGTCGAATATGGCTGACGAGGGGTCAGCGCGCACCGAATCGGCTGATGCGCTGGTCCTTCACCCGTGCGTGGGCACCGCCTTCGCTGTGCGGCGCGCCATTGACCCCATGTTCCGCCGGTCGTGGCATCCCGTCGAAGCGCTTGCGCGGAACCGATTCGATTCCGGCCTCCACGGAGGGTGTGAGACGCCGAGGGTCGTGACGGGCCCGGCAGCCCGGCGTGTTGCTCCCTGCGTACTCGTGGCGGTCGGGCGTTCAGGGTGTTCGGCTTCGGTGCGGCAGTAGGGCGCTACGGCATCCTGCGGCACTGCGGCGCAAAGATGACGAGTCCGCGGGGCGAGGCAAGCCCCTCGGTGGCAGCGACGGTGACAGTGCCTGCGGGCGACTTTGCAGGGTGCCTCCACCCGACGGCTTTCGCTGATCCCTGCCTGCTGATCGATGAAACCCTGCGCCTGCCGAAAAGCTCATCCGCCCAGTTCAGACGGCATGTCGATACTCGTGGAGGATGCCGCCGAGTCGTTGGCGTCGTTTTATGTCGAGGTGGGTAATCTGCTCCGGATCGCTGATTGGCATCGGTAAGGGGCGTAATGGGCGGGCGTTGGCGATGCCTTGATGGGGCCGGTGGGAGTTGTAGAAGTCTTCGAACTCGCGTAGCGCGTGGAGCAGGTGTCGCTGGTTCCAGATCAGGGTGCGGTCCAGCAGCTCGTGCCGGCAGGTCTGCACCCACCTTTCCATGATCGAGTTCATACGCGGCATCCGTACTCCGCTGAGTACTACCTCGATCCCTGCATCGTTGAGGACGGTGTCGAACAGGGCGGGAAACTTTCCGTCCCGGTCCCGGATCAGGAACTTGGCCCGGCAGTCGGCGTCTTCGAGGTCCATGACGAGGTTCTTCGCAACTTGTGTCACCCGGGATGCGGTGGGGTGCGCGGTGGCGCCGAGGACCCGGATCCGGCGGCTGCCGTGCTCGATCACCGCACATACGTAAAACCGCGCCCCGGACAAGGTGATCGTTTCCAGGAAGTCGCATGCCAGCAGGGCGTCGGCCTGGGAGCGCAGGAAGTCCGCCCATGTGCTCGTGGCGCGCTCGGGTGCCGGGTCGATCCCGGCTTCCTGGAGGATCTCCCAGACGGTGGAGGCTGCCACCGTAACGCCCAGAACGAGGAGTTCGCCGTGGATGCGGCGGTACCCCCAGTTGGAGTTCTCCCGGGCGAGCCGCAGCACCAGCAGCCGGATGGAGCGCGCGGTCCGCGGCCTTCCCGGACGCTTGGGCCGGGAGCGCGCAGCGTGGCGGCGTGCGACCAGATCGCGGTGCCAGCGCAGCACGGTGTCCGGACGCACCACCAGCCGTATCCTGCGCAGCACCTGCTCGGGCAGGCTGCAGCAACGCCGCCAGGAACGCGCGATCGTTCGGGGAGAACCGAACCTTCCCGCCACCGAGTTGGCGCTCCAGCACCGTGATCTGATGCCGGAGGGCGAGAATCTCCGTGTCCTTGTCCCAGTCGCTCATGGGCAGCAGGCGCAGCACGGCGAACGTGTTCGTCACGGTCAGGTAAGCCAGTCGCAGGAGCACGACCAGCCATCATGCCGGGGTGATCGCCAGTCCCGCGAGAGCACCGATTCCAGCGTCCGTGCTCGAGAACCCGCGCATCCCGCGCACCGGCTCCCACCTCGGCGGATGAGGTTTTCGGCAAGGACAAGGTCAAGTCGCTGGCTGGGATCTGGCGCATGGACCAGCTGATCGCCGAGGCATTTGTGGTTGTAAGGCCCGCCTATGCCCGGTGCCAGCTGATCTCAGCCGCGATCCTGCCAGGTGCACAAGCAGACCCGGTTGCCTTCGGGGTCGGCGAGCACCCAGAAGCTCGGCGCCTCTGCGTCGCTGACCAGGGCGCCGCCGACGGCGAGTGCGGCGTCGATACGAGACTGGACCTGTGCGGGATCCAC
This sequence comes from Streptomyces sp. SID12488, assembly GCF_010548275.1. Lineage (GTDB taxonomy): Bacteria > Actinomycetota > Actinomycetes > Streptomycetales > Streptomycetaceae > Streptomyces. The sequence goes on along the minus strand of NZ_JAAGLT010000026.1, from coordinate 111,823 downwards.
CCACACGTCCGGGTGCCAGCGCTGACGGGGTTCCTCGCTTCCGGATGTCTGGAACCAGACGGTCGGCAGAGCGTCGGATGGGTCGCGAAGCTCGTCGCCGAAGTCGGGCCCGGATAGATGCTCCATCGCCAGTACGGCGGCCCAGAAGGGAAGGACCGACTCGGCGGTTGGGGTGTCGAGGGCGAGCTCAAGTCGGGAGACGTTCGCGGACTCCAACTGCACGCCTGCGTTAACTGCGATTGAGGAGATGGTGCGGGCCAACCGGATGTCGCGGTCGGTGACTCCGTGCTCGCTGTGGCTTGTCAGCCGTGCGTCGACATGGGTGTAGCGCAAGTTGAGGTCGGGGTGGTGGTTCATCTCCTCTGCCTCATTGCCGATGGCGTTGACGACCGAGAGTCCGGTCGCGAAGTCCCGGGTGTGGATGCGGGTCTGCAGCCCATTGAGCAGGTAGACCCACCCGTCCAGTCCGGCGTCGGCGATCTGCTGTCCGGTCAGCTTGGTCATGAGGCCATGTTCGCAGGCCGGTGCTTCGGCTGTCGATCGTGATCTTGCTGGTGGAGGCCGGTGCGGGGGCGGGTACAGCCACGGTTGATCATCGTGAGTTGTGCGGACAAACGACGAGACGGTGGCCGCAGGTCACAGCATAGATCCCGCCCGTTGGCGGGAGGCATTCGAGGTGGCCATGAGCCGGATCGCGGGCCGCTTCGCCCGGTATGAACCCCGGCTGCAGGCCGGGCGGTTGGCCTTGGGTTTGCTGTCTGACCTGCCTCGCAAGAATTGCTGGACGATCGTGGAGTGGGCCGGGGAGACCAGCCCGTACGGCATGCAGCACCTGCTGTGCCGGGCCGTCTGGGATGCCGATGCCGTCCACGATGACGTGCGTGAATACGTGGTCGAGCACCTCCATGACGAGGTCGCGGTGCTGGTCGTCGACGAGACCAGCGACGCGAAGAAGGGGACTCACGCCGTCGCTGTCCAGCGCCAGTACACCGGCACGGCCGGGGCCTGTAATTGAATAACTGTCAATCCCCTCGAATCGTGGAGACCGACTTCGGAATCGCTCTCCATATCCACAACCGGTTCAACGCGCCCCGATCGAGTGAGTCACGAACCACCACCAACCTGATGCAGCGTCAGTCAACTAGACTCCGAAAGGGCCCCGCGACCAGGGCATATGGAGAAGTGCAACTGGAGTACTAACAGCACAGGCTGACCAGGAGCGACCCCACCCGCTCGAGCTGTGTCCACTGCTCCGCAAGCTCATCAGCACGGCTCCCAAGGGCGCGAACTGGTGATGGCAGTTGGGGGCCATGACCGCCAGATGCCAACCGAAACGGATGACAGCCGGCCCTTGAACAGCGAGACTGAATATGTGGCGGCACAGTATGCCCGCCTTGTCAGCCGGACCTCTTCATGAGGGCCGAACCCCTCGTTCACACTCGCCGATTGCCTCTCCGGCATATGTTGCGCGGACAATCCTTCTGAGGTCGAAGGTGAATCACGCATCGAGTGAGCGCCTCCAATGACATTCACCATCCTGCTTCAGGCGTCCACATTCGGCTGCCGTGCGTCCCACGTCACGGCGACGGACGAGTAGGCGACCGTTGCGGAATCGGTCTCCGACGACCCGGACAACTGGGCCTGGAACTGGGGCCGTTAATTGACAGCGAGGGCACAGTGGACCCACTGCACACGGTCGTGGCCGATGAAGAGCGGGAGCAGTTGATCTGGTCGACGGGCCTGGCTGAACCGAAAGGCTGGCAGCGCGAGCGCTGCACCAGTCCGACGGGCGACGAACACGACCGCATCAGGCGCATACGGCCTGACGTGATCACGCCCCGTCCCGGACGCATTCAGCAGACCGGGCTCCGACCCGCCGCCCAAACGGCCCGCAGGACACATCTGTTACTCCCGCCGTAAATCCGCAAGGAGGCCAACCCCATGCAGTGGACCGATGTCTACGTCGACTCCTGTGCCTTTGCCCTGGGACGCAGGGAAGACACGGACGAGGCGGTTGCCGCCGGACGATACGAGCCCGAGTACCAGGTGGCCCACGGGTATCAGGCAGTGTCCGTGGCGGACGACGCCCTGGCGATGGACCTGGCCGTGACAGCGGGCCGACAGGCGCTGTCACGGTCACGGGTGCACCCGGACGACGTCAAGCTGCTGATTCACTCGTACTCCACCCCCCAGGGGCCCCCGCACATTCAGCCGGCGTCCTACATACAGGGCGAGTTGCTGCGGTCCGGCACTGCCGCGATCGAGGTGAACCAGGCCTGCAACGGCGGACTGGCCGCGCTGGAGATGGGGTCGGCATACCTCGGCGTTGCGCCGACCGGGTCCGCGATTCTTCTGACCACCGGCGAAAAGCACCCGGCGGAAGAGGGCGACCGATACCGCTCCGACCCCGGAACGATCCCGGGTGACGGCGGCACGGGTCTGATCCTCACCCGCCGCGCAGGCGTGGCCAAGCTGCTTTCCACCGCCGTCATGGGGGACGGTTCCTTCAGCGTCCCGGACACCGCGATATCCCGACCCAGGCAATATGCAACCCGCAAAGAATTCCTGGATGAGCAGCGCAGCCGGATCCTTCCGCTGCTGAAGGCCATGGCCGAACTCCAGCGCGAGTGTGCCCGCCAGGCACTCGTGGACGCAGATGTGAAACCTGTGGACATCACTCGGTGGGTCTTCGCACACGCCGGGAACTTCCTGGCCGGCCACGCGTTCCGCGAGGAAATGGGGATCCAGGACTCCGCGACGACCTGGGAATGGGGGCGTACTGTCGGTCACTTCGGGACCGGCGACCAGGTTGCTGGTCTCACATTCCTACTTGAATCGGGATCGGTTTCGATAGGGGACCGAGTGGCTTTGTTTGGGGATGGTGTCGGATTCAGCTACGGTTGCGCGATCCTGGAGATCGCCGCCGAGCCGGAGTGGCCGGTGGAATGTGACTACTGACCGGCCGGCGGAAAACGAGAAGCAGCGGGAACCCGGAAAAGCAAATCGAGAACGAATGATGGAGGCCTTGTCTCCGTTGTCCGGGCGGTCCTTCCGCCTTCTCTGGACGGGGCAGAGCATTTCCTCCGTCGGAAACACCGTGGCGGCGGTCGCCTTCGTGTTCGCGGTGCTGGAGGTCGGCGGATCGGCCGCGGACATCGGTTACATCATGGCGGCCCAGACTGTCGCCAAGGTGGTGTTCATCCTTGCCGGGGGCGTGTGGGCGGATCGGCTGCCCCGCCAGGCCATCATGCTGGCCTGTGATCTGGTGCAGGCAGGGGTTCAGATCACGTTGGCCGTACTGCTGTTGACCGGCCAGGCCGAAATCTGGCATCTGGCATGCGGGGCCGTGCTCTTCGGTATCGCGCAGGCCTTCTTCGGTCCCGCATCGACCGGCCTGCTGCCTGAAACCGTCAGCACGGACGAGCTCCAGCAGAGCAACGCCCTCATGGGTTTCTCCGGCAGTGCCTTCTCCATCGTCGGACCGGCGCTGGCCGGCGTACTCATCGTGGGACTGGGGCCGGGTGTGGTCTTCGCGGTGGACGCGCTCACCTTCGTGATCAGCGCCGTCTCGCTCTCCCTGCTCAGGCTTGCGCCGCGCCTGGTGTCGACCTCACCCTCGTTCTGGGGCGACCTGTCCACTGGTTGGCGCGAGGTAGTGATGCGTCCCTGGTACTGGATCAACCTCATCGCCCATTCACTGTGGAACTTCGCGGTCGCGGCCTTCTTCGTCCTCGGACCGGTCGTCGCGGCCGATCAGCTCGGTGGCGCGTCCTCGTGGGGACTGATCGCGTCCGGTTCGGCGGCGGGTGCCGTCATCGGCGGGCTCGTCTCTCTGCGCATCAAGCCCAAGCGGCCACTGATCGCCGGCAACCTGGCGCTGCTGCTCACGGCGTTGCCTCTGCTCGCGCTCGCAAAGCCCCTGGGGACCTGGGTCATCGTCTGCTCGACCGTACTGAGCGGCATGGGCCTGACCTTCCTCGGCGTCATCTGGACCGCCACCATGCAGGAACTGATCCCGGACGAGGTGCGCTCGCGGGTGGACTCCTACGACTGGATGCTCTCCATGGTCGTGGCACCGCTGGGCATGGCTCTGGTTGGCCCTGTGGCCGTCCGGTCGGGCACGGGGCCAACACTGGTGGGCGCCGCGCTTCTGATCGCCGTTCCCTGTGCCCTCACCGTCCTCGTCCCCGCGATCCGCGCGGTCCGGCGAGGGCCTGACGGCCGTCTCATCAGCTTGGATCGCGGCGGGGTGCCGCGATCGGGCCCGGCGGACGCCGCAGTCGTCGGTGGCGAGCCCGCAGCCGTCGACTGACCCGCACTCCCGATGTGGGTTCACCCGACGGATTGCATAGAAGGGTGCCGGTTCGGACCGCATCAGCTGCCGGACATGTCACTGGCCGACCACCCGGCTCTGGACGACCTGTTCCCGCCGGAGGGCTCCGAGGCCGCGCACGCGGCGCGCCTTTCGACCTGAAGTCCCGGGCGTATGCGGGCTCTCTTCCTCGGCCCGGTCCGGCTCGACGATGTCGCCGGCGAACCGGCGCGCCTCCGCCTCCCGCACAATTCTCGAAAGGAAGAACGATATGAGCGATGTACTGGCGGCGCCGGATGTCTCCGGGCGTACGGCATCGAATCCCTCGGATGTTTCGAAGGGAGTCACAGAACTGACCTTCTCCCTTTCATCCGCCGAACTCGCCCGCATACGTGACGCGGCGGAGCATTGTGTCACCGCCGACATCGTGGCGGATCCCGAAGAATTCACGGCGCGAGCGGTGCGGGCCGCCTCGTCCCTGTCCGCCGAACTGCTGGACGGGCTACGGATGTTCCGGCGGTACGGCAGCCCCCTCGGGGGTCTCCTGGTCCGGGGCTGCCCGGTCTTCGACATCCCGAGCACGCCGGCCGACCCGGCAGCGCTCACCGGGACCACGCTGACCGCCGCGGGCATCTTCGGAATTGTCTCGGCAGTCGTCGGCGATCAGTACGGGTTCAAGCCCGAGCTGGGCGGCACCGTCGTCCAGGACGTCGTTCCGGTACGCGGTCTCGAGCAAACGCAGCAGTCCGTCTCCAGTGCCGAGGAACTCTCCTGCCATGTGGAGAGCGCCTTCGCCGAGGATCGCCCCGACTTTGTCGCACTGCTGTGCCTGCGTGCCGATCACGACCGAGTTGCCGCGACAACGCTCAGCCCCATCGAGTCAGTCCTCCCCCTGCTCGACGCGGACACGATCGGAATTCTGCGCGAACAGAGGTTCAAGACGGCGGTCGACGCCTCCTTCCTCGATGGGATCGGCACGACGGACCCCATACAGATCGGTCCGATCCAGGTGCTCAGCGGCAGCCCGCAACGGCCACGAGTCCGTGCGGACTTCGCCGAGACCACCGGTATGGACGACGCGGCCCAGGCAGCGCTCGGAGCGCTGAAGCAGTGCGTGGACAAGGTGGCCGTCCCGGTGCTGCTCCAACCGGGAGACCTGTTGTTCGTGGACAATCACCGGGCCTTCCACGGCCGACGGCCCTACCGCGCCCACTGGGACGGCGCGGACCGCTGGCTGCTGCGCACCTCCCTGACCCGGGACCTGTCGCGCAGCGAGGACCGCAGGCCGTTCGACGGCCGCATCGTCGACACCGACTACTCGCGCGGGGACGACGTCCTGCGCGGGTGACCGCCGTCAGACCGCGGAGATTCTCCATCGTCATTTCCCGGGAGAGAATTCAACAATAGACCACGGGGCGAATTCGACAATCTCGAATCACTTCCAGAAATGCCTCCAGTGAATACTATTGACATTCTCCGGAATTGCCGCCTAGTTTATTCATTGAATTCGATCCACCGATTCAGGCAAGTCGACCGAAGGGAGATTTGAAATGTTCGACGACGAGACAGTCGACTATTTCGTGGTCGTGAACGACGAGGACCAGTACTCGATCTGGCCGGCCCAGCGGGAGCTGCCCAAGGGCTGGAGGGCCGACGGTCCGGCCAGGTCTCGCGAACATTGTCTGTCCTACATCGAGAAGACGTGGACGGACATGACGCCGAGGAGTGTCCGCGAGGCCATCGCCGTCGGCGAACGAGCCGTTCCCACAAGCCGGACAACAGTAATTCATCAACCGCCGGTGCCCAGTGCACCCGCCGCAGGAGGACGCATGATCCTTTCACAGCTTGTCGACGCCGACGAAATGATGGCGATGTCTCCCGATGAGCTCCGGGAGATGCTCATCCAGCTCGACGGCGAGATTGTCGACGGAGACGGCGAGATCCTGGCAGCCGCGAAGAAGTCCGAGCCCGCCGACGTGGAGGCCCACGCCACAACGGATGCGCCGTAACGATGTCCGCCAAGGGAGTCGGCGAGGCGGAAGCCTCGGTCACCGAGGTGGTGACGTACATCTTCGGCCGGTACCCGCATTGCGCGCGCCGGGCGGGACTGCACGAGTACGACGCCCGTCTGCCGCAGCCGGGTCCGCGGTCCCCCGCGGGTCTGACCCGCCTGCGGACCGCTGTCCTCGGCGGTCTCAAGTCCCTGCCCGGGACGGCGGATCCAGGCCTGCGGGCCGACCTGGACGCGGCCCTGAAGTTCCTGGAGGCCGAGCGGTTCGAGGTGGAACACCTCGGATGGGACCACCCGGCGCCTCCGGAACAGTTCGCCGAGGTCGACGTGTCCGTCTATCTGCGCGGACCGTACGCCCCTGTGGCGGAGCGAATGGACGCCGTCGGCAGGCATCTGGAGGCCGTACCGGAGTTCCTGCACCAAGCCCGCGAGGGACTCGGCACCACGATGGCCGCCGGAGCCAGGCTGCGCTGTCTGGAGCAGGCCGCCCATCGCACGGCAGGGCTGCGCGGCCTCACCGCGCGGCTCACTGCCGACCACCCGGAGACCGACCTGAACCGGGTCGCCGCCGCCGCGGAACCGGCCGCCGTGGCCTGCGAGGAGTACACGCGGGCCATTGCCGAGGTGACGCCGGTCGGGGGCGTCCTCGGCCCTGAGCTCCTGGGCGCCTATCTGCGGGCGACGGAGGGCGTGGAACAGCCGGTGACCGATCTCCTGGAGGAGGCCCGGGAGGAAGTCGCCTCGCTGGTCAAGGCCCTCGACAAGGTGGCCGCCCAGGTGGGCGCGGACAGCCGCGCGGAGGCCTACGGACTGCTCGCCGACCAGGTCAGTGACCGCCCGGTGGTGGACTCGGTGCGCTCCGCCATCGAGGAGGTCCAGGAGTTCTGGCGCCGCGAGGACATCATCCCGGTGTCGGTGACGACGCCGCTGGAGGTGGTCCTCGCGCCGGCGGGCGCGAGCAGTGTGGAGGTCGTCTTCGACGTCGCGGGCCCGCTCGAGAGCGTTCCGCAGTCTCACTTCCTGCACGTCCCCGACCTTCGGGGCGACGATCCCGGGAGTCTGCGGCGCCAGTACCTGAACGACCCGATGCTCGCTGTGGTCGCGTTGCACGAGACGTTCGCCGGTCATTACGTGCACACCGAGGCCGGTCTCCAGCGGCCGGGTGTCATGCGCAACTGCGTCCGGTGGTCGGCCGGCTTCCCCGAGGGCTGGTCCCATTACGCGGAGGAGCTGGCGATCGAGTTCGGGTTCGCCGACGGTCGGCCCCGGGTCCGGATCGCCCAGCTGAAGTCGGCGCTCGAAGCCGCCGTACGACTGCTGATCTACCTCTCGGTCCACATGAGGCGCTGGAGCTTCGCGGAAGCGGTGCGCCAGGCCACGGCACTATGCCTGTGGTCGCCTGACCGGGCGGTCCGCGAGGTTCTGGTCACCACCGCCCACCTGTCCACCGCCATGTACGCGCTGGGCAAGCTGCGCATCCGCGCATGGCGGCGGACGCTGGGCGACGACGTGGACCGGGCCACACTCAGGGACTTCCACGAACGCCTCCTGCAGGGCGGTTACGCGCCGCTGTCGACGGTCTGGAACCACTACCTCGACACCTGCCCGCCGAACGGAACAACAGCAAACAAGCCAGCTCTCAGCGGATTCAAGGGATAAAGGAACACACGTGACCGAGACCAGTCTGAAGCCCTCCGGCGAGACAGGCCGGAAACCGTCCGACCCCGCCCACTGGGCCACGATCGAAGCCGGCCCCTTCACCATCGGCATGGACGAACTCGAGAACGGCAAGCACGCACCGTGGTCACCCGCCCATGTGGTCGAGGTGGACGCCTTCCGCATGGCGCGCACCCCGGTGTCGGTGGGCGAGTTCGCGCGCTTCATCGAAGGGACGTCGTATGTCACGACGGCGCAGCAGGCCGGCCACAGCTGGGTCTGGATCGGCGGCGACGACATCACCACGTCGGGACAGGAAAAACTCTGGGTGCGAATCGAGGGAGCGTCGTGGGAAGCCCCGCGCGGCGCCGGATCGGACGTGGCGAACAAGGCGGATCACCCCGTCACGCACGTCAGCCACACCGACGCCCTCGCCTATTGCGCATGGTCAGGTACCCGGCTGCCGACGGAGGCGGAGTGGGAGAAGGCCGCCCGTGGCACCGACGGCCGGATCTACCCGTGGGGCGACACCCCGCCCACTCCGGACAGCTGCAATCACAGCATGCTGGTCGGCGACACCACGCCCATCGGCGCCTACCCGCAGGCGTCCGGCCCGAACGGGCTGGCCGACACCGCCGGCAACGTCTGGGAATGGACATCCTCGCCCTGGCACAAGTTCCCCTACTTGAGCAGCGCGCCGAGGGTCATCAGTACCAAGGCAGGCAGTTTCGAGCTGGGAGTGATCAGGGGCGGGTCGTTCTTCAACGACTGCACGCCCCGCTGGGTCAGCCCCACGACGCGCTGCTATTCGATGCGCGAGTACAGCTGCTTCGATCTCGGCTTCCGTGTGTGCACGTCGTGACGAATCCGAGTGCATGCGCCGCAGCCGTGGACCAGCATCTCTGGACGAAGGTGCAGTCCCTGGGCGGCCGCCTCGCCGAAACGGAGCTGGTGCGGCTGCCCCATCCCCGGGTCGCGCTGTACGCCAAGATGGAGAGCGCGAACCCGGGTGGGAGCGTGAAGGACCGGGCGGCGTACTGGATTCTTCGCGAGGCCGTGCGCCGCGGGGAGATCACGCGCCGCACCACGGTCGTAGAGTCCTCGTCCGGCAACTTCGCGCTCGCGCTGGCGCTCTTCTGCGGCTGGCTGGGCATCACGTTCATCCCGGTGCTCGACCCCAACGTCAACAAAGCGACCGAGGCCAAGCTGCGCCACCTGTGCGAACGGGTCGAGAAGGTGGAAGAGCCCGAGGGCGCCGGGGGTTTCCTGCGCAGCCGGCTGCGCAGAGTGGCGGAGCTGACCGAGGAGATCGGCTGCACGTACTGGCCCGACCAGTACGCCAACCCCGATGGTGCGCGGGGCCACTTCGAGATGACGGGCCGGGAACTCGTCGAGTCCCTCGAAAAAATCGACCACCTGTTCGTCGGAGTGGGAACGGGTGCCACGATCGCGGGGCTGTCCCAGAGAGTCACCGCAGCATCGCCGCACACCCGGGTCGTCGCGGTGGACGTTGAGGGATCGGTGATCTTCGGCGGGCCGCCCGGGCCGCGGTTCATCCCTGGCATCGGCTCCGCCATCCGGCCGCGGCTTGTGGAGCATGCGGTGATCACGGACGTGGTCACCGTATCCGAGTGGGACGAGGTGGCCGGATGCCGCGAACTCCTGCGTAAACACGCCGTGTACGCGGGCGGGTCGACGGGCTGCGTCTACGCCGCGATCAACCGGTACTTCGAGCACTACCGGGGCCCGCCGCCGACCGTCGCCTTCCTGTGCGCGGACGGCGGCGGACCCTACCGCCACACGGTCTACGACCCCGACTGGGTCGCCACGCACATCAGCTCCCCCGGACCGCTGCCTGCGGCCCCCGAGGTGGAGCTGTCCCTGCCACGCTGAAGGAGCGAAACCATGGTGACGGAAACAGCGCAGTGGACGAGCCCGCCGAACACGGAGAGCGAGTTCATCACCTGGATGAACGCTATGCGGGCCCTGGACCCGGTGCAGCGCGATCCGCACGGAGGCTGGCACATCTTCGGACACGCGGAGTGCGTGGAGGCACTGAGCAATCACGGCGCGTTCTCGAACTCCGTGGCCAAGGACGTGCCCGAGGGCTCACCGATGGAGCTCTTCCGGACCGGCAATCTGTCCTGGATAGACCCGCCGCGCCACCCGCAGCTCCGCGCCCTGGTGCGGCACGCGTTCACCGCCCGCTATGTCGCCGGCCTGCAGCCGATGGTTGTCTCGACGATCGAGCGGTTCCTCGGGCAGATCGAGGGCAAGGAGCACTTCTCGTTCATCGACGAGTACTCCTCGCCCATCGCGGAGGCCGTCATCGCGAACATGCTGGGCATCCCGGACTCCGACCGGATTCTGTTCGGGAAGTGGTCCGCGGCACTGATGTCACTGGCCGATCCCACCGTCGAACAGAACGTGCTCCGCAAGATCGTCGGCTACACACGGGACATCAAGCAGTACCTCGCGGTACTCGTTAGCAGTCGGCGCCGCGACCCCAAGGACGACTTCATCACGCGTCTGACCGCGGCGGAGGTCGACGGTGAGACGCTCGGCGACGACGAGATCATGGGGCTCGTCACCCTGCTCCTGCTCACCGGTCAGACGCCCACACTGACCTTGGCGAACGCCGTCATCTGCCTGGACCAGAACCCGGCCGCCGACAAGTTGCTGCGCGCAGACCCGAACCTGTGTGGCACGGCCCTCGACGAGGTCCTCCGTTATCGGGCCCAGACCACGCGAGTCGCCAGGCTCACCACCAGGGCTGTGACCCTCGGCCGCCACGAACTCTCCGAAGGGGACGACGTCTCCGTGTGGCTGGCCGCCGGCAACTTCGATCCCGCGAAGTTCTCCGACCCGCTGACCTTCGACCCTCTGCGCCACCCCAACCCGCATGTCGCCCTGGGATACGGGATCCACTTCTGCCTCGGGGCATCCCTGGCCCGGATGGAGAGCTCGCTCGCCATGGAGCACCTCCTGCGCAGCACGCGCGGCATCACCGTCGACCACGAGCGGTCAAAGCTCCTCGACCCCCGCATCTCCTTCGGCGCCACCACCCTGATGGTCAACGCCACTTGGTAGTGCCCTCCGCACCCGCACCAGCCGTCCCGGGAACCAGGGAGACAGAGATCCGCCATGTTCGATGACCTCAATGCCCGGATACGGGCGCACGCTGATCGGGAGCCGTCACGCACCGCGCTGACATTCGCCCCCGCGCACCTGGGGCTGCAACGAGTCGTCCTGACGTATGGCGAGGTCGTCGAGCAGTCGGAGGCGCTCGCACGCGTCCTGGCACGACGGATGGGACGTGGCGAGCGCGCGCTGCTGCTCTTTCCGGCCGCACCCGAGTTCACCGTGTCGTTCCTGGCCTGTCTGGCCGCGGGCGTGATCGCGGTTCCGGTACCCATCCCGGTCGACGAGTCCGCCCTGCGCCGCGTGGTGAACGTGGCCCGCGACTGCGGGGTCACGCAGATCGTGTCACTGTCATTCGTCCACGAGTTCGCCGCATCCGGTGCTCCGGAGATGCAGCAGCTGTGCCGGACGTACGAGTGGCTCCTGGTCGACGCCCTCGACAGTGTCGATGCCACCGCAGGCGTCGAAGACGGGACAGGCGGAACCCGTGGCCTCCCCCGTCGCATCTCCTCCGACGACATCGCGTTTCTCCAGTACACCTCAGGTTCCACCTCCAACCCGCGCGGAGTGGTGGTCACTCACAAGAACCTGATGTCGAACGAGGCGGCGATCGGCGAGGCGTTCGGGGTGCGCCCGGATTCCCGGATCGTCAGCTGGCTGCCCCTGCACCACGACATGGGGCTCATCGGCGGAATGCTCCAACCGCTGTACGCCGGGGCCACCGGTTTCGTACTCGAACCGCTGTCCTTCGTGCAGCGGCCCGCCAGTTGGCTGGAGACGGTTTCCCAGGAACGAGCCGACATCAGCGGTGGCCCGAACTTCGCCTACGACTTGTGCGCGCGGAAGGTCTCCGACGAGGAGCTGTCCGGCCTGGATCTGAGCAGTTGGCGCGTTGCCTTCAACGGAGCCGCCCAGGTCTTCCCCCGTACCCTGCGGCGGTTCGACGAGCGGTTCCGCTCGGCCGGCTTTCGACCCTCGTCCCACCTGCCCTGCTACGGCCTGGCCGAGGGCACGCTTCTCGTGGCGGGCTCCTCACCCGCCCCGACGGAGAACAAGGCATTCGCGTCCGCGTCGCTGGAGGCGGGGCGGGCCGTCGAGGTGCCGCAGGACGATCCGGACGCTCAGGAGCTGGTCGCCTACCGGCTGCTGCGGCACGCGTCCGTCCGGGTCGTCGACCCGGCCACCACCGAACCGGTCGGTGAGGGTGTCACCGGCGAGATCCTGGTGGCCGGCGACAGCAACGGCGCCGGGTACTGGGAGGACGACGCCCGCACCGCGGAAACCTTCCGGATCGCCCTCCCTGGCGAGGAGAAGCAGTATCTGCGCACCGGAGACCTCGGGTTCCTGTACAGCGGCCACCTCTATGTACAGGGCCGCTGCAAGGACTTGGTGATCCACCGCGGCCGCAATCTGTACCCGGAGGACCTGGAGGCGGACGTGTCCGTGTGCGACCCGGGCCTGCGTCCTGGCTGCTGCGCGGTCTTCGGCGTCACGAACGCGCCCGACGAGGACCTGGTCGTCTGCCAGGAGGTGCGCAGGGAGGTTCCGCCGGAAGCGTACGGAGCGATCGCGGACCGGATCCGCCGGACTCTGTCGCGCATCCACAGCGCCGCCGCCCACACCGTGCTGCTCGTACCGCCCGGTACCGTGCCCAAGACCTCCAGCGGCAAGGTCCAGCGCCAGGCGACCAAGCAGCTCTTCCTCGCCGGGGAACTCCGCCTCCTGCACTCGGACATCGAGCAGCCTGTCCCGCCGAGCGAAGCGGGTCTCGCGGCGCATCTCGCGTCGGCCGGTTACGGCCGTGTGCGGGGCGGCCCCGCCGACCGGGCCGCCACCCTGACGGAAGCGCTTCGCGACCACCTCGTCGCTCTGCTGCGGCTGCCCGAGCGGCCGAGCGGTGAGGAGTCCCTGATCGAGCTGGGCCTGGACTCCATGCAGGCGGTGCGGCTCCAGGGCGAGCTGGAGGAAGCACTCGGGGTCGCGCTGCGCCCCACCGCCCTGCTGCGTGCCGCCTCCGTCAGGGAACTCGCCGGCCTCGCGGAGGAACAGCGAGCGGCACTCCCCACCGGGCAACCGGACGCGTCCGGCCATGCCGTCGAGGCAGGCCCGGCCCAGAGCGGTGACGCGCCCTATGAACTGACGACGGCTCAGCGCTCGCTCTGGTTCCTCCAGCGGGCCTACCCCGACGGCTTCGGCTACAACGTGACCCGGGCCTTCCGGCTGACCGGCGGTATCGACCCCGGCCGACTCGCCGGCGCTGTGGCCTCCGTCGTACGCCGCCACCCCAGCCTGCGGCTCTCCGTGGGCACCGTGGACGGTGAGCCGCACGGTGTCGTCCGGGCGGACCGGGTCACGGCCCTTGAGCGCCTCGACGCCCGCACCTGGACTGCGGACCAACAGGCCGAGTGGCACCGCGAGTTCGCCACGGCCCCCTTCGACCTGCAGCACGTCCCCCTGCTGCGCGCGGCCCTGCTGAGGCGTCCGGAGGACTGGCTGCTGGTGCTGTCCCTGCACCACATCGTGTGCGACCTGTCATCCCTGGGGACCGTCGTGGACGACCTGGCCCGCGCCTACACTTGCGGCGCCGACGATGCCCCGGAGGCGATCCGCCCGGTGATGTGCGTGTCGCCCGCCGAGCGGGAACGCGCCGTCCTGAGCGAACGCGGTGACGAGCTGACCGCCTTCTGGCGCGACGAACTCGGGGGCGACCTCCCGACCCTCACCCTGCCGTCACCGGAGTGGCCTCAGACCGACCGGACAGCGGCCTCCCACACCTTCCGGGCATCCGGCGAACTGACCGCGCGGCTCACTGCGTTCGCCCGAGAAGCGGGCCTCACCCCACACAATGTCCTGCTCTCCGCCTTCCAAGTACTGCTGCACCGGTTCTCCGGCCAACCCGACCTCGTCGTCGGGGTGCCGGCGTCGACCCGGCACCGGTCGCTCGCCGACTGGGTGGGATACCTCGTCAACGTCGTCCCGGTACGCTCGCGTTACGCGGCCACGGACGGCTTCGCCGCATTCGCCGCTCGAACCCAGCAGCGGGTCCTCGACGTCATGGAGCATCAGGACCTGCCGCTGCCGGAGATCACCCGGCTGGCGAACCCGGACCGGGACAACCCTGCTGCGTCGGTGTTCAGGGCGATGTTCTCCTACTACTCGGCACCGCTGCCCGGCGGTACGGGCAGTGCCGCGGCCGTCGTACTGGGCGACCCCGGGCACTCACTCCCACTTGGCGCCGACGGCGCCGCCCTGCACGGGCACCCGGTCCCGGACTTCACCACGCAGTCCGACCTCTGCCTGAACGTCCTGGCACGGCAAGGCGCCTTCGACTTCGAGTTCCAGTACGACCCGCGGACAGTGCCAGATGATCTGGCCGACCGGATCCGTACGAGCTTCCTGACCCTGCTCGACGCCGTCGGCGCCGCTCCCGGCACCGCGGTACGCAGGCTTCCGCTGCTGAGCGCCGATGACATGCGGGAGCGGGTCGACGCAGGCCGCGGGCCGAGCGCGGAGCGGCCGGCCGACTATCTGGACGTCTTCGAAGAACTGGCCGACAGCAGGCCCGACGCTCTCGCCGTCGATGACGGAACCACCAGGCTGACCTACGCCGAACTGGACGCACGGGCGAACCACGTGGCGGCGCGGCTGCGCGCCCGGGGCGTCGGCATCGACGACAACGTGGTGGTGTGCGCCCGGCGCTCCACCGGCTACTGGGTCGCAGTCCTCGGCATCCACAAGGCCAGCGGCTGCTACGTCCCCATCAGCCCCACCGAATCGCCCCGTCGCGCCGCCGACATGGCCGCCGCCGTGGACCCTGTGGCCGCAATCGCCGACGAGCGTTCGCACGGGCTCCTCGCCGACGCCCTGACCGCCTTCCGCCCGGAGAGGGCGCCGGATCCGCTGGACCTTGCCGAGCTGACCGCAGGGAGCAGCAAGAAGCGAGCTGCACGGATCCGTCCCGCGCACGGCGCCTCGTACATCGTGTACACCTCTGGATCCACGGGTGCGCCGAAGCCGATCGTCGCGACCAACGACGGCGTGCACAACCACCTGTGGCAGATGATCGAGCACTTCGGGCTCGGTCCGGAGGACTGCGTCGGCCAGACCGCTCCGGTGACCGTCGACCTGACGATCTGGCAGTTCATGGCGCCCCTCTTGGTCGGCGGAAGTGCCCGGATCATTCCGGAACCCGTCTCGCTGTCCCCGCGCGCGCTGCTCGGCGCCACCCTCGACGGCGGGGTCACCGTCCTCGAACTCGTTCCGTCCGCCATCGCCGCGCTGCTCGACGCGGGGCTCGCCGACGACTTCGGCCGACTGCGTGCCATGGTCGCCACCGGTGACCCGCTCACGGCCGAACTTCCGCCGCGCTGGGGCCGGGAGATGCCGGCCGTACCGCTGTACAACGCCTACGGCTCGACCGAGTGCACCGACGATGTGAGCATCGCGCTGAGCGCACACGGGGCGCGAGTGCCTCCGGTGACCATAGGCCGGCCACTCGCCAACTCCACCATGCTGGTCCTCGACGACGACCTGAACCCCGTGCCGGTCGGCGTCGTGGGATCCCTCTACGCCGGTGGCCGCGGCGTGACGCGGGGCTACCGCGGCAATCCGCGCCGGACGGCAGCGGCATTCGTACCGGACCCCTGGTCCGCGACGCCCGGTGCCAGGCTCTACCGCACAGGCGATCTCACCCGGGTGACGTCCTCGGGGGACGTAGAGTTCCACGGCCGTAACGACGGGCAGGTCAAGATCCGTGGACTGCGGGTCGACATCCTGCAGGCCGAGGCGGCGCTACGTGACTGTGAACAGGTCGTCGACGGCGCCGTGCAGGTCACCGGCGGCAGGACGGGAGAGTTCCTCGTCGCCCACGTGGTCCTGCGCGACCGGCTCACAGAGGTACCCACTGTTCTTGACGCGTCCGAGGACCGGCTGCTGCGTGCCTCCCTCGAGGATCGGTTGCCTCGGCACATGGTGCCCACCGTGCTCGTGGAGGTGCCCGAGTTGCCCCGCACCGGTACCGGCAAGATCGACTACCGGTCACTCGAATACAGTGGACCCCTTCCGTCCGCCGACGACGGGGCCGAGTGGCTCGACGACCCGGTCGCCTCGGTCGTGCGGGCGGCGTGGGCCGATGTGCTCGGTACACCGGACGTGTCCTGGAATGACAGCTTCTTCCAGCTCGGCGGCCACTCCCTGCTCGCCGTCGGCATGGTGGACCGGGTGTCCCAGGCGCTCGACGTCGAGCTGGAGATCGGCACGGTGTTCAGCCATCCCCGGCTGTGCGACTTCGTGACCGCCGTTCGGCATGCCGAGCCGACCGCGCTCGCGGGTGGCGCCCGTAACGCCTACGCCTCGCCCGACGAGCCCGTGCCGGCGAGCGCCGCGCAGCAGCGCTTCTGGTTTCTGCGCGAGATGGACCCGGACAGCTCCACCTACAGCATGCCGGGCGTGCTGCGGCTGCGCGGCGACCTGGACGAGGCCGCGATGGAGGCCGCACTGCGCGAGGTGCTGGCCCGCCACCGCGTCCTGCTGGCCCGGTTCTCCTCGGCGGACGGCGTGCTGCGGTGGACTGCCGCGGCCCCGGAGGCGTTCGAGCTGCCTCGGCTCGACGTGCGCGGTGCGGTGGCGGAGTTCGGTGACATGGTCTTCGACCGGATGGTGGCCGAAGAAGCGGCACGGCCGGTCGACCTGCGCCGGGAGTTCCCCTTCCGGGCCGTCCTCGCCCGCCTCGGCGCGCAGGAGTGGCGCCTGCTCGTCACCATCGACCACATCGCGTGCGACGGCTGGTCGCTGTCGGTCTTCCTGGAAGATCTGGCCGCCTGCTACAACCGTTGGCTGCGCGAGCCGGACGCACCGGCCCGGGACATGGCACAGTTCTCCTTCGCGGACTACTGCCACGAGGAACAGGGCTACCTGGAACGCCGTGACCCCGACGAGACCGCCCGTACGTGGAGCGGCCTCGGGGACGGGCCCGTGGTGCTTTCACCGCTCGTGTCCCGGGCTGAGCAAGGCGCACCGGCCGCGTCCGCCGCGACGCGGGCGGGGCGGTACGCCGACCCGATCGACGACGCCCTCGCCGAGAAGATCCGCGCTACCGCTCGCCGTACCGGAACCACCCCCTACATGGTTTTCGCGACAGCGCTGTCCGCGCTGACCGTGCTGTCGAACCCGGGCGGGGCCGGCCGGCAGTCCGTCCTGCTGGGCATGGTCGTCGCCCAGCGCGACCGGCCGGAGTGGCGGCGTGTGGTGGGGCCCCTGCTGAACGTATCGGTCCTCGCCGTGGACCTTTCGCCCGCGGACACTGCCGACGAGGCACTCCAGCGCACACGGGAGGGAGCGCTGCGCGCCTACCGGGCCTGCCGCGTGCCCTTCCAGGAGATCGCGTCCTGCCTGCCGACTGCGCCCCACGGCGACGGATCTCCGTTCGAGGTGATGCTCGTGATGCAGCCGTCCGCCGCAGAAACCGGCGGATTCGAGGGACTGACGACCGACCTCCAGGAGGCCGGCACCGGCGAAGCCCCCTATCCGCTGACGATCGACATCGAAGCGCACGGCGACGGCTACCGCCTGGCCTACCGCTACGCGGCCGAACGGTATGCGCCGTCCGACGTGGAGGATCTCGCCGCGCACCTGCGCGAGGCGCTCCACTCCATCGCCGCCGCCCCCGGCTCCCGCATCGAGGAACTGCTCACGCGCGCCCACGCACCCCTGGCCGAGAGGACCTGAGTTTCATGCGGGAACAAAAGACACCCGTGGCGCGACACATCCGTCCCACCACACCAGTGACCGCCGTCCAGGACGTCCTTGCGTTGTTCGACGCCCAGTGCGCACGGCGCCCGGACGCGGTCGCCGTCCAGGACCACACCACCCGGATCACCTACGCACAGCTCGACGCACAATCCCGCGGACACGCAGCCGCGCTCCGGGACCACGGAGCGGCCCCCGAGACCGTCGTCGCGGTCATCGCCGACCGCAGCGCGGGCTACGTGGCAATGCTGCTCGGAGTGCTGCGTGCCCGCGCCGCCTTCGTACCCGTCGAACCGGCCACGCCGCTGCGCCGGGCACAGCAGATGTGCCGGGGGGCAGGACCCCGCGTGCTCTTCGTCCAGCAGACTCACCGGGCGTTCGCCGCGGAGATCGCGGCCGGGTTCAGGGGCCCAGGGGCACCCGACATCTGTGTGGCGGAGCAGGAGGCCGGGACGGAGGCCGCCGTATCGCCCGGCACACCGGCGCCCGGCGAACGGCACCCGGACGGACTTGCCTACGTCATCTTCACCTCGGGCTCCACGGGGGTGCCCAAGGGCGCGATGGTCACGCTCGGCGGGATGGCGAACCACTCCGCAGCCAAGGTGCTGGACCTCGGCCTGGGCCCCGAGGACGTCGTCGGCTTCACCGCGCCGCTGTCCTTCGACATCTCCGTCTGGCAGGCGCTCACCGCGCTGACCGTCGGTGCCCGTGTCTGCATTGCGACACCCGGTGATCTGGCCGAACCGGGGCCACTGGCCCAGTGGGTGGAACGCCACGCGATCACCGTCCTCGAAATCGTGCCGTCCTTCCTCGCGGTGGTTCTCGACCAGATGGAGGACGACGAGCGGACCGGCAAGGGGTTGAGCTCGCTGCGCATGCTCATCGCGACCGGGGAGGCATTGCCCGGCCCCCTGGGGCTGCGCTGGCACCGCCGCGGTCCGGGCGCGAGCCTGCTGAACGCCTACGGGCCCACAGAGTGCTCCGACGACGTCACCCATCACCTCGTCACCGAGGCCGACTGCGTGGCCGAGGCCTGGCCCGCGATCGGGCGGGAGATCATCAACACCCGGGTCCACGTCGTCGACGGCCAGGGCCGGCATCAGCGGCCGGGTGTGCGGGGCGACCTGTGGGTCGGCGGGGCCGCTGTCGGCCGGGGGTACATCGCGGACCCGGTGGGCACCGCCCTGGTCTTTGTCCCCGACCACCTGTCGGTGGTGCCCGGCTCCCGTCTGTACCGGACAGGTGATCATGGCGACCGGACTGCCGACGGCGTCGTCCGCTACGCGGGGCGCGGAGACCGGCAGGTCAAGGTGCGCGGCCATCGCATCGAACTGGGCGATGCCGAGTCGGAGTTGCTGCGCCTCGCCGAGGTCTCGGCCGCCGGCTGTGTCCTCGTGGCGAACCGGCTCCGTGCCTTCGTGACCCTGCGGGCCGGGACGACGGCTGAGCCGGCCGGTCTCCTGGAGCGGGTGCGGCAGGTCGCGCCGCGCTGGCTCGTCCCCCACGAACTGACCGTCCTGGACCGCATGCCGACCGGCACCAGCGGCAAAGCGGACCTGAAGGCCCTGGCCCGGCTCCCGCAGGCAGCGGCGGCCGGGGCACACGGCGCGGACCCGGCATGCCCCGGCGGCACGGCCGGTACGGACGTCGCTGGGCCCGGCGGCGGGGAGGACACCCGCCTCGCCGCGGTCTGCGCCACGGTGGCCGAAGTCCTCGGCGTCCCCGCGGTGGACCCCGACGGCGACTTCTTCGGCGCCGGAGGCGACTCGCTGCTCGCCATGGCCGTCGTGTCGCTTGCCCGCAAGCGGTTCGACGCCGGAGGCGCCTCGCTGCGCGGCTTCCTCGGCACGCCGACCCCCCGCGGCCTGCTCGCCGCGCTCCAGGCCGCCGAGGTGCAGCCACCCGCTGTCGCGCCATCGCGGGACGCGAAGGATCTCTCGTCGGGCCAGGAGCGGTTGTGGTTCCTGGAGCAGTTGCATCCCCAGCGGCCTCCGTTGCTCCTGCGCCTCTCCCTCACACTCAACGGGCCGCTCGACCTGCGGGCACTTCAGCACGCGCTGAATGCCACGGCCCAGCGCCACGAGCCGCTGCGTACCATCTTCTCCAGCGAGCGCGGCCTGCCCGTCGCCACGGTTCGGCCGCACGCCGAGGTGCCGCTGGAAGTCGTCCGTGCCTCCGGCACAGCCGCCGACGGCCGCATCCCGCGGTCCGGCCTGTCCGTCCGCACCGTCGAGCCGCCCCTGATGGAAGCCCGGCTCACCGAACAGGCACCGGACCAGCACGTGCTCGGCCTTGTCCTGCACCACCTGGTCGCCGACGGCTGGTCGCTCCGCGCCCTCGGGCACGAGATCTGCACGTACTACGAGCGATGGACCCGGGGCCGGACCGAGGTGCCACTGCCGCAGTCCGCCTACAGCGACTACGTCGGCGCGGAACGCCAGTGGCTCGCCGGCCCGGAGGGCAAGGCGGCCGAGGCCCACTGGGCCCGCAGGCTGGCCGGCGCGCCCCCGGTCATTGCCCTGCCGCTGGACCGGCCCCGGCCGGACAGCCCCGACTTCACGGCCGCCAACGTCGTGCACCAGCTGACCGAGGAGGAGACCAGGGCCGTGGCCGCGCTGGCCCGGAGCCTGAAGGCCACGCCGTTCATGGTCGTCGTCGCCGCGCTGTACGCCGTGCTGCGCGACCTCACGGGCTCCGGCGACCTTGTCATCGGGATCGACTCGGCCAACCGGTCGTGGCCGGGCAGCGAGGACCTCATCGGCACCTTCGTCAACCAGCTGCCGCTTCGGCTCACGGCACCGGCGCCGGACCCGGTCTTCGGCGAACTGGTGCAGCTCGTGCGTCGGGAGAGCCTGAGTGCGTACGAACACGACCGGCTGCCCTTCCACAAGATCGTGGCCGTGGCGAACCCGCCCCGCCGGGCGGGCCACTTCCCGCTCTTCCAGGTCAAGGCGACTCAGCAGGGGCTGTGGGGCAAGGGACTGTCGCTGCCCGGCGTCGAGGTCGTGCCGGGCGAGATCGCGGAACCGGCGACGGACCTCGATCTGATGCTCGACGTCTCCGGGGAGGACGGCCGTCTGCGTCTTGAGCTGGTCTACCGGACCGAACTGCTCGACGCATCGACTGCGGCGGCCTGGAGCGCCGCCATAGGCCGGATCCTGCGCACCGGCACAACCAGAGAGAAGTGACGTCAGTGACGAGCGACATCAAAGCGAGGACGGACAGCTCGATGACCACAACCGCGAAGGACACCGCCCATGAGGACCGGGCACAGGTCGCACCGAGCACCGGCACCGAGGCGCTGGTGGCGTCGGTGTGGTGCGAACTGCTCGGAGTGGAGGTCGGGATGACCGACAACTTCTTCGAGCTGGGGGGCCACTCGTTGATGGCCACTCAGGCGGTCTTCCAACTCGCCGACCGGACAGGGACGTTCCTTGAACTGGAGGCCTTCTTCGACCTGGGCACCGTGGCCGGCATCGCAGCAGAGATCGACCGTCTGCGAGAGGCCCGGCCGACCGCCGCGGCGTCCACCGCGTCCGGCGTGTACGAGGAGGAACTGTGAGCGCGCCCGATCTGCTGCGCCGACTCGACGATCTCGGTGCCACGCTGAACTGTGACGAGGGCAGGCTGCGCTACAGCAGTCCGGCGGGCAAGCTGCCGCCCGACTTGGTGACCGCGCTGAAACTGCACCGGGACGACCTGATGGCGCTGGTGACGGGCCGCTCCCGGCTGACGCGCCGGCCGACGCACAACGACACCGGCCGGGAGCGGGGCGCTCCGCTCACGTGGACCCAGCAGACGATATGGGCCACGGACTACTTCCGTGACGACGGCACGTACAACCTCACCGGGGCACTGCGCCTGCGGGGCTCACTCGATGAGGCGGCCCTGCACGCCGCGCTCACCGGTCTGCAGGCTCGCCACCCCTCGCTGCGGACGGTGTTCAAGGAGGAGCGGGGGGAGCCAAGGCAGCACATCCTGCCGCCGGCCGAGCCGACGCTGCTTCGCCGGGACCTGTCGGACCTCGACCCGGCCGCGGCCCTGGCCGCCTGCCTCGACGAGTGTGCGGACCTCGCGGCCCGCCGACTGCCGCTGGACACCGCGCCTCCGGTACGGCAGTCGCTGTACCGACTGGCCGAGGACGACCACGTCTTCTTCGTCGTGCTGCACCACGTCATCGCCGACGGTGTCTCATTGGGCGTCCTGCTGGACGACTTGGCGCACTGCTACAACGCGAGCCGCACCGGCGTCGGCGCAGGCCCGCCGCCCTCCGAAATCGACATGATCGACTACGTCCGGTGGGAGGAGGACGTCCACCGGTACGCCGACACCTCCTCGGACCGGGACTACTGGCAAGGCCGCCTGGACGGTGCCGTGCTGGGGCCGCTGCCTCTGCCGCCGGCCAGGGAGCCCGTACCCGGCGGCGGTGTTGTCTCCGCGCCTGTGGACGCCGCCACTACCGGGGCGGTTCGGGCGCTGGCGGTCCGCAGCGGAGCCAGCCCGTTCACCGTGGTCTCCGCCGCCGTCTGCGCGGCCCTGCTGCGTTACACCGGTCGCGACGACTTCGTGGCCGGGGTACCGGTGGCCCGCCGCGACCGGGAGGGACTGGCCGGCCTCGTCGGCCTGCTGCTCGACATGGTGCCCGTCCGCATGGACCTGAGCGGGAACCCCACTTTCCGTGAACTCGTGGGGCGCACCCGCACAGCCGTCCTCGGCGCGGTCGGTCACGCTCTTCCGGCTGCCGACGCGACCGCGCCGAGTGCCGCGGGGGACACGGCAGCACGGACGCCGTTCCACGTCGTCCTGACCGACGCGGGCAGCGACGCCTCCGCGCCGCGGTTCGACGGACTGGACGCCGGCCGGCTCGATGTGGCGCAGACCAGCAGCAAGTACGACCTGAACTTCCTCCTCCGCGACCATGGCGACACCCTCGGCCTCGACGTCGAGTTCAACCGGGAGAACGTGAGCGAGCGGGATGTCCGTGCCCTGGTCGCGATGGTCCGGCGGATCCTCGCGCGGGGCAGCGCGGCCCCGGACCAGGCCGCCGCCGATCTGGCGGCCGCGCCCTTCGGAGAGGCCGCGGCCGGTGCGCTGGGCGCGGCTCCGGACCTGGTGCCGCAGGACGGCGAGACACTCGTCGGCCGGCTCTCCGGGATCGCTCGGGAGCGGGGCGACGCCGTGGCTATCAGCCACGACGGTGCCACCATCTCCTACCGCGACCTCGACCGGGACGTCGGCCGCACAGGTCTGGGCCTGCACCGACGCGGCATCGGTCCGGGCGACGTCGTGGCGATCGCCCTGCCCCGCGGCATCGACCTGCCGCTCGCCATGCTCGGCATCATGGCGAGCGGCGCCGCCTGCGTCGTACTCGACGACTCCTGGCCGCAGAGCCGCGCGGAGCAGGTTCTGGCGGACGCCGGTGTGCGGTACACCGTCACGGACGAGCCGAGTCCCGACCGTGACCGGGTCACGGTGGCCCAACTCGCGCAGGAGGGTTCCGACGGCGCTGCGCTGCCGCCCGTACCGTCGTCGGCGGTCGCGTACGTGGTCTTCACCTCGGGCTCGACCGGCCGCCCCAAGGGCGTCCAGGTCTCCCACCGCAACGTCCTGAGCCTGCTGGACGGTGTGAGCGGCACCTTCGGGTTCGGCCCCGAGGACACCTGGTCGCTCTTCCACTCCTGCTCGTTCGACGTCTCCGTGTTCGAGATCTTCGGCTGCCTGCTGCACGGCGGACGCCTCGTGGTCGTACCGAAGTGGATCACCCGCGAACCGGAGGCGTTCGCCCTGCTGCTGCGCCGGGAACGCGTCACCGTCCTCAGCCAGACCCCCTCGGCGCTGTCCGCGATGCTCCCCGCCATCGCCCGGCAGGAGGGTGCCGCCGCGCATCTGCGCCTCATCATCTTCGCCGGTGAGGCACTTGAGCGGCGTCTGTACGAACAGTGGTACGAGACCTTCGGCGGCCAGACCCGGCTGGTGAACATGTACGGCACCACGGAGACCACCGTCCACGCATCGTGGCACTGGCTGCGGCCCGACGAGGGGGCCTGGGCCGAGTCGGAGATCGGCACCCCGCTGCCGGGCACCGCACTGCACGTCCTGCACCGCAACGGCACCCCCGCCCTCGACCGCTGCGTCGGCGAGATCCACATCGGCGGCTCCCAGGTCAGCCTGGGCTACATCGGACGTCCTCGCGAGACAGCCCTGCGGTTCGTGCCCGACCCGCACAGCCCCGTGCCCGGTGCCCGCATGTACCGGTCGGGAGACTTCGGCCGGCGGGGGGCGTCCGGCCTCACCTACCTGGGCCGACAGGACGGGCAGGTGCAGATCAATGGTTTCCGGGTGGAACTGTCGGAGATCGAGACCGCGCTCGCGGCCCGCCCCGGCGTCGCCGCCGCGGCCGCCGCAGTGGCCAACGAGGACGGCGTCCCCCGCATCGTCGCGGCCGTCGTCCCGGACGGTTCGGCCGAGTTGTCCGTCCCCGACCTGCTCAGGGACGCCCGCTCCGCACTACCCGTCTACATGGCGCCCCAGACGGTGTACGTCGCACCGGAACTGCCGCTCACCGTCAACGGCAAGCTCGACCGCGCCGCCGTGGCCGCGGGTGGCGACCGCGCCGCGGCGCCCGCCAGGCCGGCTCCGCTGCCCGTCACCGATGAGGAGAAACTGCTCCTTGAGCTGGCGCGTGAGGTCCTGGGTGACGGCACAGTCCTCAGCGACGACTTCTTCGCCCTCGGCGGCGACTCCATGCGCGCCATCCGGCTGGTCGGACTCGCCCGCGACCGCGGTCTGTCGCTGCAGGTCAAGGACGTGTACGCCGCCCCGCAGCTCCGTGAACTCGCAGACCGGGCACGGCTCGCACCACTCGCCGAGGGCGCCCCGCGAAGCTCCGACCGGGTCCTGTTCTCCGGTGTGCAGGGCGGTGGCGACGGCTTCGCCCCTGACGTCGTCGACGCCTACCCGATGACAGCGCTGCAGAGCGGCATGATCTACCACCGGGAGATCGCCCCCGAGTCCGGCATCTACCACATAGTGCTCAGCTACCGTGTCGGCGGGCCGATGGACGACGAGACCTTCCGCTCGGCGGTCGAGGACGTGATGGATCGTCACCCGACCCTGCGCACGAGCTTCGACCTCGGCCATGCCCAAGGACCCATGCAGCAGGTCCACGCACCAGTCGCGGCACCCGTCCGGTTCGAGGACATCAGCGCCCTGCCGCCGGAGGAGCGGACCACACGCATCCAGCAGGTCGTCGAGGCGGAGACGGCGGACGACTTCGACCTTTCCCACCCGCCGCTGTTCCGCCTCGTCGTGCTGACCCGCTCGCCCGACGACTACCAGGTGGTCTTCAGCCACCACCACGCCATCCTCGACGGCTGGTCCGTGAACATCTTCTTCGAGGACCTCAACGATCGGTACATGCACCGGCTCGACGGCGAGGCGGGCGACTTCCCCGCCCTGAAGACCACGCCCGCCGATGCCGTCGACCTGGAGCAGCGCGCTGCCGGGAACACCGCGGACCGGGAGTTCTGGCGCGCCCGCACCTGCGATCCCGCACCCCTGCTCGCTCCGGACCGCCCCGCGCAGCCCGTGATGCGGCAACTGCACGCGAAGCTGCCCGACGGCACCATCCTTCGGCTCACCAGTGCCGCACAGCAGGCCGGCGTGCCTCTCAAAGCCCTGCTCCAGGCGGCCCACTTCCGGGTGCTGTCCTGGCTGACCGGGAACGACGACGTGGTGACCGGCCTGACGTCGCTGTGCCGGCCGGAGACAGCCGACAGCGACCGCATGCTCGGCCTGTTCCTCAACGAACTGCCCATGCGGATCCAGCTCGGCGCCCAGTCCTGGAACGAACTCGCCCGGCAGATCCACGCCGAGGAGATCGACATGATGGGCCACCGCTGGTACCCGCACGCGCTGATCCAGCAGAACCACGGCAGCCGCCCCATCCTGGACGTCAACTTCAACTTCACCGACTTCCACACGAGCAAGTCGCTCGTGCGCGCCGGTGGCGTCGAGGTCCTCGATGTGCAGGAGATCGAGTCGAACCACTACCCGCTCGGAGTCAACTACACGGTCGACGTACGCACCGAGGAACTGCGGCTGCTCATCGAGTACGATGCCGCGTCCGTGACCCGCCGCACCGCCGAACTCTCCGCGGAGGCACACCGCCGGGTCCTTGCGGCCATCTCTGCCGACCCGTCCCTTTCCTGCCGTACAGCCACCCTGCCGGGCGTGGCCGAGCAGGCCCGCGGAGCCGAACCCGAGGCCGGGCCGCAGGATACGGCGCCGACCGCCCTGGTAGCCGCCGCCGACCGCGAGAGCCAGGAGAGCCGTCCGCTCACGGGGGCCGCAGCGGATCTCGCGCACGAGATCCGGCAGGTGTGGGCCGAGGTCCTGGGCGACGGACACTACGACGACCGGGACCGTTTCTTCGACGTCGGTGGTTCCTCCCTGACGGCCATGCAGGTGGTCAGCCGGCTGCGCGCGCGGCACGGCGCGCTGTCCATGGGCACCTTCATGGAGGCCCCCACCATCGCCGCGCTCGCCCTCCTGCTGCAGGCGTCCGGCGCCGCGTCCGCCGAGCCCCCGGCCACAGCTGCCGCTGTCCCGTCTTCTGGCGCGCGCCGGTACCCGCTGTCGGCCGCTCAGCACCAGATGTGGCTGCTGGCCCAGCGACTGCCCGGCCTGCCGCTGTTCGGGTTGCCGGGCGCGCTGCGCGCCTCGGGGCCGCTCGACATCGATCTGCTGGAGCAGACGTTCGCCCTCCTGACGCGGCGGCACGAGGCTCTGCGGACGCGCATCGAGGCCACCGACGGCGTCCCCGAGCAGATAGTCGAGCCAACCGTGGACATCGCTGTCGAGACCGTGGACCTGTCCGGCGAGCCCGACCCGTCCGCCGCCTGCGAGCGAGCTGTCGCGGCCGCGGCCCGCGAGCCGTTCGCCCTGGACTCCGCCCCGCTGCTGCGGGTCATCGTCCACCGCACGGCCGACAACGAGCACGTGATCTTCCTGAACGTGCATCACATCGTCTGCGACGGCTGGTCCATGGGACTGCTGCTGGACGAGGCCTCACGCGTCTACCGGGACCTGGCCGAGGGACTCCGGCACCCGGACGCTCCCGCGCCGCTGGGCTCCGGACAGCTGCAGTTGGCGCGCGCCGAGTGGCTGGGGTCGCCCGAGGCCGACCGGCAGCGGGCGTACTGGACCGAGCGCCTGGCGGGCCCGTGGCCCTCCCTCATGGACGGTCCCGAAAGCCTCCTGGCCCGCAAGGGACGGGCCGGGTTCGCCGACGGCCTGCGTCTGGCAGGCTGCCGTACCCGCCTTCCCGCGACGACGGTGGCGGCTCTGCGCGAAGCCGGACGGCGCCACCTCCTCACCGACTTCACGACGGTGTTCGCCGCCTACGCGTCGACCCTGTCCATCTGGAGCGGCCGCAACGACATCCGGGTCGGGACCATGGTGGCCAACCGCCTCCAGCCCGGCAGCGATGAAACCGTCGGCCTGGTCGCCAACACTGTTGTCCTGCGCCTCGACGCGGACACCGACGCGGCCGGACTGGCCCTGCGTGCCCGGCAGGCGTGCAACGAGGCCTATGACAACCAGGAGCTGCCCTTCGAGGACGTATTCGAGGAACTGGGCGGCCGCTCCGCCCAGCGGGAAGGAGACGGAGCCCTCTTCGAGGTCATGCTCGTCATGCAGGAGGAGGCTCGGCCGACGGATCCGGGCTCTGGACTCGGCCTTTCGCCGTACGTCCCCTCCGACCCCGCCCTCGGCCGGCCCGTCGCCCCCACCACGGCCGATTTCGTTCTCGCCGTGACCCCGATCGGCGGGGAACTGGAGCTGGAACTCCTGTACAAACCGAAGGTGTTCGACGCCAAGGACGCCACCGCGTTGCTCGACGACGTGGTCGCCGCGGCCCAGAGGGTCGTACGCGCCCTGGAGGCGCGGGCATGACGCGCCGGCTCTCCTCCAGGCTCCGCTACGGGCGGCTGTGGCGGCTGCCCTCGGCCCGCGCCGCGCTGGTGCCGATCGCCTTCGCCGGCGCGGCGGCCGCGACCGGCGTCGTCGGCCCCCGATCGGCAGTGCTCCCGGTGCTCGCGGTGGGAGCCGTCGTGACGGGCCTCGGCCTGTGGCGGCACCGGGCCCGCCTCGCCGTCGAGCTCCGCCTGGTGCGCGCCCTGCTCGCCTCGAACGGCCCTCACGCGGCGAACGAGCAGGTCGTAGCAGGCCCGACGGGCGAGACCCGGCTGACGACGGCTGACGGCGGCGTCACCCGGATCGAGGCTCCCACCTGGCTCGATGCCGTGCACGCACTCGGCTACGTCATGGCCCGTGACCGGGCCTTCCAACTCGACTTGCTGCGGCGCACGGCGGCGGGCCGCCTGGCCGAGGTGTGGGGCAGGACCGCGCTCCCCCTCGACCGGCACCACCGGCACCTCGACCTGGCCGCTGCGGCCGATCGGGCCCTGACCGCTCTGGAGCGACCCGAGCGGGAACTGCTCGACGCCTTCGCGGCGGGCGTCAACGCCGAGCAGCTGCACCACGGCCGGCCCTTCGAGAGCCGGTTCCTGGCCTACCGACCGGAGCCGTGGACACCGCGCGACAGTCTGCTGGTCGAGCTGTTCATGTTCCACTCGCTGTCGTGGAACGAGCAGGCCAAACGTGCCGAAGCTGTCATCCGCCGGGCCCTGCCGCCGCACATCGCGAACTTCTTTCTGCCAGGTGACCTCCTGCAACAGCCGCCGTTGCCCGACGATCTGGGCCGCAACCGCGCGGCGGAACCGGTGCGGGGCGACTTCGTCACCACCGGCCAGGCCGTGGCCGGCTCCAACTGCTGGATCCGCGGCGGCCCCGACGGCCCGGTCCTGGCCTGTGACCCGCATCTGACGCTCACCCTGCCCAACCTGCTGTACGAGGTGGACGTCGGCTGGCCAGGGCACCGGCTGCGCGGACTGGCGGCGGCCGGTCTGCCGGCGGTGCTCACCGGGACGAACGGACACATCGCCTGGGGGATCACCAACCTCAGCGCCGATGTCCTCGATCTCGTACCGCTGGAGGGGGAGCCCGCCACCCGGACCGAGCGAATCCGGGTCCGCGGCCGCGACGACGACCTTGTCGAAGTGGCGCGGGACGGCACCATGCCGGTCTCGCCGCGTCCCCTCCTCGGGCAGCGTGTCGCGGTGCGCTGGACGGGCCACGACCCACGCAGCTGCGACCTGAAGTTCCAGCGGCTGGTCCACGCCCTGAACGTCGAGGAGAGCATCCGCATCCTGGACGACGCCGAGGGCATCGCGCTCAATGTCCTGGTCGCCGACACCGCCGGCCGCATGGCGCACCTCGCCACCGGTCTGCTACCGCGGCGGCCCGCCCACTCCCCCGACGCGCCGACCGGCCATCTCACCGGACCGGAGCGCCCGCGCCTCGTGGACCCGCCCGTCGGATTCCTCGTCTCGGCGAACGACGCCGTGTTCCCGCAGAAGCCGTTCCGCGTCGGATACGACCTCGATCCGGGGTACCGCGCCCGGCGGGTGCGCGCCGTTCTGGCGCGGGAGACGAGGCCCGACGCGCACGGCATGCGGGCGCTGCAGCACGACACGACGGCGGACCTGTACGTGCCGTACCGGGATCTCGCGGTGGCGTCCCTCGGTGAAGGCGGCCTGGCGGGCAGCCTTGCCTCCTGGGACGGCACCGCCGACGTCGACTCGGTCGCCTTCGGCGTCCTGGTGCGGTTCCGCGAAATCCTGGCCCGGAAGGTGCTTTCCCCGTATCTCGAAGTGTGCCGCGATCTCGACCCCGATTTTCTCTACGCGTTCCGCGCGATCGACACCCCCGTACTGGAGATCGTCGGGTCCAAGGATCCGTCTCTGCTGCCCAGGGACGAAGAGGCGAACGGCTGGCCGGGGTTCATCGCCCGGTGCGCCCTCCAGGCGGCCGCCGACCTGTCGCGCGAGGGGCGGCGGGGGCGCCTGCCGAAGTGGGGCGACCTCAACGCCGTAGGACTGAACCACCCCCTCGTAGGCCTCGCTCCGTGGGCGGCCCCACTGCTCGGGGTGCAGGCGAGGCCCCAGGGCGGAGCCCTGCACAGCGTACGGACGTGCGTTCCCGGCTTCGCCGCGGCCGGGCGCGCGATCCTGACCCCCCGCGCCGACGGCTTCGCGGAGTTCGACGTGCCCGGCGGCCAGTCGGGGCATCCACTGAGCCCACATTTCACCGATCGGCACAAGAAGTGGTCCACCACTTTCCTGCCGCAAGGCAGGAACAACTGAGCTACACAGGCCACCACCGCACCGGTGGCCGGAAGGGAAACCCCGTGGCACGCGACAACCAGCTCGACACACGGTGGGAGAGCACTGTTCCCCAGCTCTTCGCCGTACAGGTCCGCAAGCGGCCGCAGGCCAACGCCGTCACCTTCGGCGGGACGCACGTCACCTACCGGGAACTGGACGAACGGTCCGACCGGATTGCCCGCCGCCTCCGAGCCCTGGGAGTCACGGCCGATGCCGTCGTGGCGGTCCGTGTGGACCGCGGCCACGACCTCATCGCCGCTCTTCTGGGCGTTCTGAAGGCTGGTGGCGCCTATCTGGGCCTGGAGGCCGACATACCCGTGGCCCGCAGGACCGAGATGATCGCCGCGGCGGGCGCCATGGCCCTCGTCACCGGCGACGCTCCCGCGGACGCTTCCGGTGCGGGGACGGAGGTGTCCGTCCTGAGGCTGCCTGCCGGGGCGGACGAGCCCACTTCCGCTTCCGCCCCGGCCCCCGGGATCGTCCCCGGCGATCTCGCCTACGTGAGTTTCACTTCGGGATCGACCGGCCGGCCCAAGGCGGTCGCCGTTCCGCACCGTGCCATCGCGCGGCTGGTCGCGGGCACGTTCGCCGACACCGGCCCCGGCGAGTCGTTCCTGCACCTGTCGCCGGTCGCGTTCGACGCCTCCACGTTCGAGATCTGGGCCGCCCTGCTGAACGGCGGCAGGCTCGTCGTGCACCGGCCGGGCCCCCTGGCCGTGGACGAACTCGCCGAACTGCTCGCCGAGGAAGAGGTCACCACAGCCTGGCTGACCGCAGGCCTCTTCCACCAGATGGTCGACCACCGTCTGGAGGCACTGGGTGGGCTGCGCCAGCTGCTGGCCGGCGGGGACGTACTGAACCCCGCCCACGTCAATCGCTTCCTTGAGCGTTTCCCCGGCATTCGTCTGATCAACGGGTACGGGCCCACGGAGAACACCACGTTCACCACCTGCCACACCGTTCGCGAGCGGATCCGAGAGGGCTCCGTTCCCATCGGCCGCTCCGTCGAGGGGACCGGGATCCACCTCCTCGACGACGACCTGCACGAGGTGCCGTCCGGCGATCGGGGTCAGCTGTTCGTGACCGGGGCGGGACTGAGCCGTGGCTACCTCGGTGACCCGGTGGCCACCGCCCTGGCCTTCCTCCCCGCACCTTGCTCGGACGTCCCCGGTGCGCGCATGTACCGCACAGGCGACGCGGTCCGGCGGGCGACCGACGGCGACCTCGAATTCCTCGGGCGCTCCGACCGCCAGGTCAAGATCCGGGGCCACCGCGTCGACCCTTCCGAGACCGAGCTGGCCCTGTCCGCCCGGCCCGGCGTCCAGGACGCGGTCGTCGTGGTCCGCCGAGATCCCGTGCACGGCAACAGCATGGCCGCGTACGTCATCGCCGATCCCTCGCTGGAGCAGGACCCGGAGTTCCTGGTGGCCGCCCTGCGCCGGAGCCTGCGCGAGACGCTGCCGGGTCCGATGATCCCGGCCCTGTTCATCCCGGTCGGCGCGTTCCCCCTGACCGCCAACGGCAAGGTGGACACCGACGCCCTGCCGACGCCGGCGAACACCGCGCGCCAGGCCGACAACGAGTACGTGGCGCCCCGTTCCGCCACTGAGCAATTGATCTGCGACCTGTGGGCGGAGGTACTCCGGACCGAGAGCGTCGGGGTGCTGGACGACTTCTTCGAATTGGGAGGCAACTCGCTGATGGCCATGGACCTGATGAGCCGCACCGAACTGGTTCTGGGTGTCGAACTGCCCATACGCGCCCTGCTGCACAACCCGACCGTCGCGGAGTTCGCCGACGCGGCCGACGAACTGGTCGCGAGCGCGGCGGTGTCCCGGTGAGGATCACAAAGCCGACCGCGGCCGACCGGGTTCCGCTCGACCGAATCGATCTGTACGACCCTCGGGTGTTCAGCAACGGCGACCCGCACGCCATATGGCGCACGCTCCGGCATGAGGAGCCGGTCTTCTGGCAGGACCTGCCGGACGGCCGCGGCTTCTGGTCGGTGACCAAGTACGACGACGTATGCCGTGTCCTGTCCGATCACACGGTCTTCACGTCAGCGCGCGGCGGGCTGCTGACGATACTCGGCACCGACGACCCGGCCGGCGGGCACCAGATGGCGGTGAGTGACCCGCCCCGACACACGCACGTGCGCAAGCCGCTGCACCAGATGATGACGCCCGCCGCGCTCAAGAAGCACATCCCGCGGATCGAGGTGGGCATCAAGCGACTGCTCGCCCCGATGACCGAGGAACCCGTGTGGGACCTGGGCGCCGCGATGACCGCCCTGCCGATGGTCGTCTCCGGCATCCTCATGGGGCTGCCCGAGGAGGACCACGCCCAGCTCGTGCGCAGCGGCATGATGACCATCGCCGCCGACGACCACGAGTTCCAGCAGGGTGGCACGCCGGAGGCGACCCTCCAGCAGGCCCACCACGACCTGTTCGCCTACTTTGCCCGGCAGGTGCGCGCGCGGCGGACGAATCCCGGGCCAGGGCTCGGGGACAGTGATCTGATCGGGCGTCTGATGACCATGGAGGTGGACGGCAGCCGTCTGACCAACGGAGAGATCGTCGCAAACTGTTACAGCGTGCTGCTCGGTGCGAACGTGAACACCGGCCACGTGATCTCCTCCGCGTTCCTGGAACTGATGGACCACCCGGGCGAGTTCGAGCGCTGGGCCGGCGATCCGCAGTACCTCAGGACAGGTATCCGTGAGGCGATGCGCTGGTCTTCGCCGGTCGTCCACTTCCTGCGCTACGCCGTCCAGGACACCGAAATCCGCGGACGCAGGATCCGGAAGGGGGAGGGCGTCGCGGCATGGATACCGTCGGCCAACCGGGACGAGGAGGTCTTCGACGACCCCTTCCGCTTCGATATCGACCGACGCCCGAACCGGGAAATCTCCCTCGGTTTCGGGCCACATCGGTGCATCGGTGGCACGGCCGCCCAGATCAGCCTGGAGATCGCGCTGCGCGAGATCTTCGACCGGGTCTCGTACCTCGAACCCGTCGGCAAGCCCGAGCACCTGTGCTCCAACTTCACCGCGGGCATCAAGCACTTCCCGGTGACAGTGCACAAGCGCTGAACGACTGTGAGCACCGGTCGACGACCAGGCTCCCTTCCACGCGGGGATGCCGTCCCTGGACTCGGAGCCTTGCGGGACGTCGGTCTTCGGACCCGGTCGTGGTCCTGGAGACCGGCGTTGCCGTACGGGACAGCTGTCGTAGTCGACGCCTCCGGCCGGGGACTGGGAGGTCTCTCCGAAGACGGTGCGCGCGTCCCGGGCCGCCTTCCCGAAAGGGAGCCCGGCGATCCGGCACCGTTCACCGCAACCGCGACACACCACGCACCCTCATCTCCCACCCGGCAGCACTTCGCCCCGCCCGGCAGCAACCCGGCGGGGCGAAGTGATCAGGTACCGAAGCCGTCGGCAGAATCCCGGGCGGCCCGGGGCACGGTCGTCGGCAAGGCTGCTCAGGCCGACATGTGCTCCCGGAACGTGGCCAGCAGCTGCTGCGGGGCCTTGAGGAAGTCGTAGTGCCCGCCGTCGAGCACCACCGACCGGAAGTCGGAGGATGTCTCCGCCCAGCCCCCCATCAACTCCACAGGGATCTCCACGTCCTGCGCCCAGCCGATGGCCGTGACACCGCAGGAGAGCTTGCGGGGGCCCGCGGCTCGGTAGACGCGGTTCGCGTCGAGATCACGGTCCAGCAGTTCGGCGCCCATGGAGACCAGCGAGGGCGTGGGCGTGCCGCCCAGGTGGACGATCAGCTTGCTCAGTTCCTCCCCCAGCTCCTCCCGGTTCAGGCCGAGGAACCGTCCGTAGGGACCGTCGTGCGCGGCCACCTGCGCGGAGGGGAAGATCCTGCGTGGCATCGGCAGCCCGGCGTCCTCAAGCTGGTTGGCCAGCTCCACCGCCGCGATGGCTCCGCCGCAGTGGCCGAAGATGCCATAGGGCTTGTCCAGGTACGGCGGCAGGAACTCGACCAGGTCTTTGGCCAGTTGCTCGTACGTGCCATGGTGCGGGTCACGGATCCGGTTCTCCCGGGCGGGCAGCTGGATGAGGCAGACCTCGATCCCGTCGATGCTGCGCGGCCAGCGGTGGAACATGGAGGCGCCGACTCCCGAGTAGGGGAAACAGAACAGCCGGGCCTCGGCGTCGGGGGACGGCCTACGCAGCAGACAGCGCGGTTTCGCGGCGGGCGTGGTCGTGGCGGTGTCCGCCTGCGCGGACGGCAAGTCGCTCATGGGGAAGAACCTTCTGAGTTGTAGGTGCTGAGACTTTCGATCACTCCGTCAGGACGGATGCGTACGCGTTCCCCGGTGCGGAACAGGCGCCCCGTTACACCGGGAAGCGTCACGAACGACCGGGCGTCGAGATCCGGACGGCCACGGAACCCCCGGCTCAGGCCGCGCCCGCCGATGTACAGCTCGCCCGGTACCCCGAACGGCACCGGCCGGCCGTCGGCTCCCACCACACGGCAGCCGACGTGGGGCAGCGGACGGCCAAGGAGGGTCCCGGTGTCGTCGTCGAGCCGGGTGGCCATCGACCACAGTCCCGTCTCGCCATGGCCGTACAGGCTCCACGCGACGCGCCCGGCCCGGCTCAGCGACGTGCGCAGCGCGGCGGACGGAACCACTCCGTCGCACACGATGCGCAGCGCCGGATCGCCCGGCCAACCGCTGTGCACGAATGCCTGCCAGACGTCCGGGGCAGCCAGCATGGTTGTCGCGCCGCAGGCGATCAGCAACCCGTCCAGGGCGCCGGGGTCCTGGGCCTCCTCGGCAGTGGCCAGCACCAGCCGGGCCCCCGTGGTGAGGGCGAGCAGCAGTTCCGGCCCGATGGGCGGCAGCCGCGGCGAGGGCACGACAACCAGGACCTCTGCCTCGTCCTGCCAGCTCAGCTCGTGCCGCACCCCGTGCAGGGCGGCGTCGAGCGCCGCGTGGGAGACATCCACGCCCGGCGGGAACGCGTCCGCTCGGGCCGCGGGCACGACACACGCCGTCGCATCGGGAGCGACGCCCGGGTCCGGTGCCGCTCCGGCCGGGACTTCACCGCACGGTGGCGGCAAGGGGATCGCGGCAACCGCCGTGCCCGAGGCCAGGCGCTGCGCGCCGTCCCCCACGATGGCCGACACCTCCGCCTCGACGATGACGCGCCGCACGGACTCCGTGTCGAGGTGGGGGGCGATCGGCAGATACGCGGCTCCGGCGCGCAGCACCGCGAGCACGGCGACGGGCAGTTCGGCCGACGGCCTTCCCACCACGGCGACCACACCGCCCGGCGGTGTACCGGCGGCGCGGATCCGGGCGGCCAGGGCGTCGGCCGCGGCGCCGAGCTGCGCGTAGCTCAGACGGTGGTCCGCGTACTGCAGGGCCGTGGCGTCCGGCAAGCGGGCCGCCACCTGGGCCACCCGCAGATGCGGCCCAACGGGGCCGGGGTCCGGGGACGGCTCCTCGACGGCCAGGAGGCTCTCGGCCACGGCACGCTCCCGGTCGCTGCGCACATCGACGTCGCACGGGCCGTCCGGACCCGTGGCCATCGCTGCGAGCACCCGCGCGTAACATTCTGCGATCTCCGCAAGCCTGCGCGTGTCGGCCGTCTCCTCGTCGCTGTCGAGGACGAGGACGGGCTCACCCGTGGCGCCGTCGGGGCGCCAGCTTGCCGTCAACGGCAGTGGGCTCTGCCCCGGGGAACACCGCCACTCCAGCAGACGAGGACCGGGACGACGGCCGAGGGCCTCGTGCGGTGCGAAGTCGACGTGGTCGAAGGCGGTGTCGTACGCCGGTACCGCCTCGGGCGGGGATGTCCTCAGCCGTGTGCGGACCTCGTGCTCGGCGCGCGCGACCCTGCCCACCAGCTCTCGCCAGCTGGCTGCCCCGAGGTCCACCCGCAGTGGCAGGACCTGGTTGAACGCACCCGCGAACCGTTCCGCCGCCACGTGCAGAGGGCGGCAGTTCGTGATCACACCCGCCGTGGCGGTGGTCCGCCCGCCCAGCGCCGCGATCACCTTCATGTGGGCGGCGAGGAACACCGTCCGCAGGGAGAAGCCGGACGCCCGCGCGAGAGCCAGCAAGCCGTCGCGCACCTCGACGGGCACGGGAACGGCAGCTGACGTACGAGTGCCGCGGCCGGCCTCGGCGCCGTGCCTGCCGCCCGCTCCCGTCGGCCGGGGCAGCAGACATGCCTCGCCGGCCGGCGGGTCGTCATCGGACGCGGTCCCGGCAGTGCCAAGGGCCGGCCGCCGTTCCAGAGCGACCAGATGGGCGCCCGACGGCAAGGGGGTTGCCGGCCAGGACGGCTCCCGGCCGTCCGCCGAAGCCGCGTACCCCGCTACGAGATCGGCTGCCAGCAGCTCGAGGCTCCAGCGGTCGAACCCCGGGTGGCCGAGGACCAGGGTGAACGAGTCGCCACTGGCCACGGCTTCGGCCCTCAGCAGCGGCCCGCGCGAGAAGTCCACAGCCTCCCGCTGTATCTCCGTCACCGCCCGGTCGGTCCGCGCGGCCTCCGTCCCCGGCGGCAGGGCGGTCACGTCGTGCACCCGCAGTGGGAGGACGGCCCGCGGCCGGACGAGCTGGAGCGGCTCGCCGGCACCGCGCGACACGAACGACGTGCGCAGCACGGCGTGGCGTGCGGCGAGCGTGTCGAGAGCGTCCCGCAGCGCCGGCTCGCTGAACTCCCCGCCGAACCGCAGCACGAGCACCTCGTACCAGCGGTGCCGGCCGGGCTGCTCGGTCAGGACCAGCTCCCGCAGCGGGCCGGTGAGGGGAAAGGCGTCCTCCAGGCCTGGCGGAAGTTGCGCCCGGTCGTCGGGGGTGAGCAACGCGAACGGCTCCGGCCACGGGGCCGTCTTCTCGGGCAGCGGGTGCACGGCGTGGGCGATGCCCTCGGCCGTGGGGCGCCGCAGGATGTCGCACACGGATACGTCCAGCCCGGCCCGGGCCAGCAGCGCGCGCAGCCGCAGCACGTCCGAGGACAGGCCGCCGAGCTCGAAGAAGTCGTCGTCCACACCCACGTCGGACATCCCAAGCACCTCGGCGACCGCGCGGGCGACCGTCCGCTCCCCCGGAGATCCCACGGTGCGCCGGGCGCCGGCGGCCGGTCCCGAGACCGGATCCGCGGAAGCCTGGAGCGCCTTGCGGTCGGCCTTGCCGCTGGGGGTCAGCGGCAGCTGCTCCAGCAGCGTGATCCGGCCGGGGACCATGAAGGCCGGCAGGTGCTCCCGCAGATGGGCCGTCAGCCCCGCCGTGTCGGGCTGGGCGCCGTCGACCGCCACCACGTGGCCCTCCAGAGCCGCGGCCCCGCCGCGGTGTGTCACCGTCACCACTGCGGCCCGCACCTCGGGGTGGGCGGACAGACAGGCCTCGATCTCACCGATCTCGACCCGGTTGCCGTGCAGTTTCAGCTGGTGGTCGAGGCGGCCCAAGAACTCGATCGCACCGTCGGGGCGGTACCTGCCGATGTCCCCGGTCCGGTACAGACGTGCGCCGGCTGCCGCCGCGAAGGGGTCGGGCACGAATCGTTCGGCTGTCAGGCCGGGCCGGTTCAGGTAACCGTGCGCCAGCTGGACCCCACCAATGTGGATCTCGCCCGTCACGCCCGACGGCAACGGGCGCCCTGCCCCGTCCAGCACATGGATGATCGTGTTGGCTACCGGGAAGCCGATCGGCACGACGCCGTCGCCGCTGCGGCACGGCCACCAGGTGACGTCCACAGTCGCCTCGGTCGGTCCGTAGAGGTTGTGCAGTTCGCACGGCAGCCGTTGGAGTACCGCCTCCGCCACGTCGAGCGGCAGCGCCTCGCCGCTGCAGAACATCCTCCGCAGGCTCGTGCACCGGTCGGCCGAAGGGTCGGCGAGGAACAGCCGC
This sequence comes from Streptomyces sp. SID12488, assembly GCF_010548275.1. GTDB lineage: Bacteria > Actinomycetota > Actinomycetes > Streptomycetales > Streptomycetaceae > Streptomyces. The sequence continues at coordinate 73,794 of NZ_JAAGLT010000026.1, read as the reverse complement.
AGTACCGACGGCACGAAGTGCACGGTGGTGATCCGCTCGGCCCGGATGACCTCGGCCAGGTAGGCCACGTCGCGCTGGCCACCCGGCTGAGCCAGGACCAGGCATGCCCCCTGGGTCAGCGGCCAGAAGAACTCCCATACCGACACGTCGAAGCTGGACGGCGTCTTCTGCAGCACCCGGTCGTCCGGCGTGAGCCCGTACTGGTCCTGCATCCACGCGATCCGGTTACGCAGCGCGGCGTGGGTGATGAGCGTTCCCTTGGGCCTGCCGGTGGAGCCGGACGTGTAGATCACGTACGCGACCGTCCCGGGGTGCACAGGCGCCTCAACGCGTTCGAGGGAGCCGGCGGACGGTTCCCCGTCCTCCAGCCACACGACGGGGACGGCCATGTCCGGCAGCTGCTCCCTGAGATGGGACCGGCTGAGGACGAGCGCCGCGGCAGAGTCCTCGACCATGAACGAGAGGCGCTCAGCCGGGTAGTCCGGGTCGAGGGGAAGGTAGGCCGCACCGGCCGCAAGGGTGCCGAGGAGCGACACCACCAGCTCGACGGATCGTTCGACGGCCACACCGACCACGGTGCCCGGACCCACGCCGTGCTCCCGGAGCAGTCCGGCCATGGCGTTCACCCGGCGGTCGAGATCCCGGTAGGTCACCGATCGGCCGGCGTAGCGCAAGGCGACGGCGTCCGGGGTCCGCGCCACCTGCTGCCGGAAGGAGTCGTGCACCCAGGGCAGGCTGTCGTAGTCCCGGTCGGTCCTGTTCCAGGCGGCCAGGGCGCCCGCTTCCTGCCGCGTGGCCCGTGGGTGGGCCGAGACGGGCAGCTCGGGCTCGGCGAGGACCCGGCCGAGCAGCTCGGTCAGATGGTCGAGCAGCGACTGCGCGGTCGCGGGCCGGAACAGGCCGTCGTCGAAGCGCAGCGACAGCGCCAGCCGGCCCTGCTCCTCGACGGCTGTCAGGTCCCACTCGAAGGCGGTGACCGACCGGACGGGTGGCAGCGGCCGGACCGTGAGGTCTCCGATCCGGAGCCGTGTGTGCGGCGCGCCGATGACGAAGGGAGCGGTCTCGGACAGCGCATCACCCGGCCGGGTGATCAGGTGGGTGAAGGAGGCGTGCACAAGCGGTGTCCTGGCACCGTCGCGGCGGGCACCGACCCGGGCGACCACATCCGCGAACGGGACACGCCGCGCGGCGTGTGCCGCGGCTGTCGCCTCCCCCGCGCGCGTGAGCAGCTCGTCGAAGGAGGGGGCACCCGCGAAGTCGAGCGCGATGGGTACCGTGTTGACGAAGCACCCCACCATGCGGGCCTGGCCGGGGGCACGGCTCGTCGCGGGCACCCCCACCACAATTCGGTCCTGCCCTGAGCGCAGGTGCAGCAGCAGCTGGTACACGGTGTTCAGGAACACCCCGGACGCGATGCCGCGCTCGGCGCAGAACTCCTGTACGGCGACTGCCAGCGAGGCCGGAACGGTCCGTGTCACCGCAACGCCCCGCGCGCTGCGGGGCGTCGGTCCGGGCAGGTCGCAGGAGAGAGACAGCGGCGGCGCAGAGCGCAGTCCGCCCGAGATCCGGCCGAGCAGCCGCTCCGCCTCGGGCCCGTGCCGCCACTCCCGCTGTCGGGCGAGGGCCTGCCCGTATCCGCGGACGGCCGGCTCCAGTGCTGCCGCCCTGCCCTGCCGCGCTGCCGTGTACAGCTGCCCGAACTCGGCGACGAGCACGGCCAGGGAGCGTGTGTCGGCCACGATTGGATGCACGGCCCACAGCACCCAGTGCCGGTCGGGAGCGAAGCGGTACACCCGCAGCCGCAGAGGCGGGGTGGTCGCGAGGTCGAACGGGCGGGCGGCCTCGGTGAGCAGGGCCTCGCGGACCTCGTCGGTGGACCGGCCGTTTACGTCCTCGTACACCAGGTCGAGGGCTGCTTCGGCGACGATCACTTGGTGAGGGACGCCTGCCTCGTCGCCGAACCGGGTGCGTAGGGAGTCGTGTCGCTCCACCAGACGTTCCCAGCAGGACCGGAACACCGCGACGTCGAGCGGGCCGGTGACCTCGACGGCATGGGCGATGTGGGCCGCAGGGCCGTCGCCCGTCCGTTCGTCGGCATACCACAGTGCCGCTTGATCGGCGGAGAGGGGAAAACTCATGGCAGGAGCCTCATTCAGGACTGGGTGCTCGTGACGGGAGACAGCCGGGATCATGTCGTCCGCCAGACCGAGCGAGGGTCGATGTAGGGCTGCAGCAGCTCTGCGAGTTCGGTGTCCGCCTCGCGGGCCAACTCGTCAGTGGCCAGCTTGCGGGCAACTCCGGCGAGGAAGTCGGCGACCTGAACCCGCGGATCCGATGCGGAGGGCACCAGCCGCAGTGTGCCGCCACACAGCTGCTCGATCCGCGCGATCCTGGCGCTGGTCAGCGTCGTCTGCTGGTCGTGGACGACAGTCAGCGCGCCACCGTCGCTCCAGCGGGCGAACGCCCACTCGATCGCGGGGCCGAGCGGGTCGAGCGCAGGGAAGACAGCCGGCTGCCGCCTGGCGTCCGGCGGGATCAGGGCCTGGGGGCAGGGTTGGTGACGCCGCACCAGGTTCCACACGTCGTGGGCGGCGCCGGCCCTACCCCGTGCACCCAGCATCTCGGCCAGGTGGAAGAAGCCGTCGGGTGACGGCAGGGGCTCGCGCAGCGAAGGGGAACGCATCTGGTTGTTCAGCAGCCGCAAAAAGCAGCTCCACCCCTTCCGCCCGAACATGCCGGGGCCCTCGCGATACAGGGCTTCGGCCAGTTGCCCGGCGGACGGACCGGGCGTCACCGTACCGGACGCGGACCGCTCGGCAGCCCGTACGAGCGTTTCGGTGAACCGGACGAGAAGGAAGAACGCCTTTTCGACCAGGCATACATGGGCACGGCCGTGCACGGGACCGCCCGGCCCGAGAAACCACTCCAGCGAGGACCGGTTCTTCGAGCGCAGCAGATGGTTCGCCTTGTACTCGGTGGCCGGCGAGCGGATGAGTTCCCGCAGCCGGCGGATGCACGCGGACGCCTCTTCGACGCTCAGTGTGACGCCTGCGTGCGCGAACACCACCGTGTTCCCACCGATCAGCCGTTCTCCTTCGGCGCCGGACTCGTCGCATGCCACGACGACGGGCGGGTCACCCGTCACTGCGGCATCCCTCGTACGACAGCGTCCGTCAGGTGCGACACCGCCCGGTCCGGGTTGTCGCACGCACGTTCCAGCAGTGCCGCGAAGCCCTCCAGGACACGCCCGGCCGCTTCGGCGTCGAACAGGTCCAACGGATACTCCAGGAAGCCGAGATACCCTCGGCCCTGTGCTACGAAAGTGAAGGTCAGGTCATACTTCGAGACGCCGGAATGCACGAGGACCCGCCGGGCCTCAACACCGGGCAGCTCGATCCGGGACGGCTGCGCATCGTCCACCACGAGCACCGTGCGGCACAGGTACCGGTCACCTGGCCGACCGCGCTGCCGCGCCATGGCGAGCACTTCCGCGTACGAGATGTCCTTGTGCGTCAGCGCTTCGTGGATCCGGTCGCGCACGTGCTCCAGGAGGCCGGCGAACGATACGTCCGGGGAAACCGCCAGACGCAGCGGCAGCAACTCGCCCAGCGGCGCGACCATCTGGTCGCAGTCGGCGGTGTCCCGGCGCGAGACCGGTATGCCCACGATCACCTCGCGGGCACCGCGCACGGAGTGCAGCAGCACGGCCACGACGGAGGCGAAGACGGCGAACGGCGTGGCCCGCACCCGACGGCATACGGTCCGCACCCGTTTCGTCATCACGGCATCGACGTCAAAGGCGATCCGGTCCCCGCGGTCCGATCGAACACCGCTCAGGTCGTCCGGCGCACCGGCGCCGTCCGCAGCGAGTGTGCCGGCGACGTCGTCGGGCAGGTCGCGCAGCGCCTCGCGCCAGTAAGCCCGCGCCTCGGGGTCGCGGGGGGCCGAGCGCTGGGCCGCCGCATAGGCCCCCGGTTGCAGCGGCACCGGAGCGACCGTCGCGGGGCGCCGCTCGACGTGCGCCCGGTAATGCTCCTCGAACTCCCGCTCGATGGTGTGCAACGCCGAGTCGTCTATCACCAGGTGGTGCAGCTGGAGGACAAGGACCGCGGTCTCCGCCGACACGTCGACCAAGGTGGCCCGCAGAGGGTTCTCGGCCAGATCGAGGGGACGCCGCACCAGCTCCTTCAGCGTGTCCTCAACGCACTCCGGGGAGCAGGCGACGGTCTCCAGTTCCAGCCGTCTCCCCTCGGGAAGCACCTCCTGCAGCAGACGGTCGTCGCACAGGAGGAATCGGCTGCGCAGTGCCTCGTGCCGCGCCACGATCCGCTCAAGCGCCCAGCGCACGGCATCCCGGTCGAGGGGGCCGCGCAGGTGGTACACCCAGGACTCGAGGTAGCGGGACGGGCCGTCCCGCAGGTGGTCGTCCAGCCACATCGATTCCTGCTCGACCATCATCGGGTGGAACGTCGTACCGCCCGGCGTCTTCTGCCCTCCTTCCGTCATGTCCGACCGCGCCGGGGCCGCGTCGCCAGCCGAAGGAGTTCCACCTGGTCGACCTTTCCGTTCGCGGTCACGGGGAAGCGGTCCAGGCCGCGGATCACACCGGGCACGAGATAGGAGGGCAGAGTGCGGGCCAGTGCCGCGCGTACCGCGCGTTCTTCGCCGGCGCCGCCGGTGTCCGCAGCATGACCCGCTGACTGCGGCACATAGAACAGTGCAAGACCGGTGACCTGCCCCTCGGGTGCTTTGAGCGGCGTCACGAGGCACTCGCGGACGCCCTCGACAGCACGGGCGGTGATCTCGATCTCGGCCAGCTCGATGCGGTGCCCGCTGATCTTGACCTGGCGGTCGTGCCGTCCCCGGAAGTGCAGTACGCCCAGGTCGTCGACGAAACCGCGGTCACCGGTGCGGTAGACGCGCACCGGCGTGCCGTCGACGTCCACGACGGGGAACTTCTCAGCGGTCATCTCGGGCTGGCTCAAGTAGTGGACCGCAAGGCCGGTACCCGCGATGCACACCTCGTCCGTCTCCCCCGCCACGCGCCGGGTACCGTCCTCCGAGAGGATCAGCACCGAGGTGCCGGGAACCGGAACACCGACCGGGATGCCCTCGACGATGTCGCAGTCCTCATGACGGACGAGGCGGGTCGTGGTGAGCATGCAGTTCTCGGCGGGGCCGTAGCCGTTGCGCAACGGAATCGACGGGTGGCGGTCCAGGAAGGCCCGCACGTGAGCGGCGGAGAGCTTCTCGCCACCGACGATCAACTGTCGTATGCCGGTAAAGCAGTCCACGTCCTCGTCGACGAAAAGGTTGAACAGCGAGGTCGTCAGCCACACTGTGTCCGCGCCCGCGCTGTGAACCAGCTTCCGCAGGGTGCCCGGCAGCAGGTGCCCGTGCGGGACGAGAACCGCGCATCCGCCACTGCTCAGCTGGCCCCACAGTTCGAACGCGTACATGTCCCAGGCGATCGCGGCCGCCTGCGGTGTGACGTGTCCGGGGCCGAAGCCGGGAAGACCTCCCGGGCCGAACAGCCGGGTGACGGCCCGGTGCGGGACGACGACGCCCTTCGGGCGGCCGGTGGTGCCGGAGGTGAAGAACACGGTCGCTGGATCGTCCGCGGTGACGTCGGCGCGGGTGAAGGCGAACGCCCGCGCCGCTACGTCGGCCAGTTCCTCGGGCTCCACGCGGAACGTCTCGGCGTCCCCCGCGAAAACACCCGCGGACCCGGTGACGACGACCTTCGGTGCCGCCTGGGCATGGATCGCCGCCTGCCGGTCGTCCGGCCAGTCGGCATCGATGTTCACGTACGCCGCCCCACACTTGAGTACGGCGAGCTGGACGGCGACGAGTTGGGGGGAGCGGGGCAGCACGATCGGAACGATCTGTCCGGGACTGACGCCACGGGCGGAGAGTTCCGCAGCGTAGCCGTCCGAGGCCGCGTCAAGCACTCGGTAGCTGATGGCCGTGCCGTCGTGGATGAGTGCCGGAGCGTCCGGTTGCCGGGCCGCGTGCCCGGAGAACGCGGCGTGGACCAGGGGTCCGGCACCGCTGTGTTCAGACATGCGCGTTCTGCGTCCGAGCGCGCAGTTCCGCCACGAACGAGTGCAGGATGTCGTTGGAGAAAAGCCAGACGGGAAGCGCCTTCAGGCCGAGGCTGAGCTCGATCCGGGCACAGATGCGGATGGCCTGCAGTGATGTTCCGCCGAAGTCGTAGAAGCTGTCCTCTCGGCCCATCCGGTCGATTCCTAGTACCTCGGCCTCGATGTCCGCCACTTCCTGTTCAAGCCCTTGCTGCGGGGCCTCGTAGGGGGCGTCAACGAAGTCCTCTCGCCGTTCCGCCATGCGGTCCACTCCTCGCTGTCACAGATAGACGGGCACGCGGGTCTTCCCGGCGTGCAGGTCGTGCAGCGTCTGCGCGATCACCTCGATGCCGGCAGACAGGGTCGCCGGGTCGGGCGTGATGCTGACGCGGATGCATTGCCGCGAATGACGCCCCAGGCGCGTGCTGTGCTCGGGATCCGTGAAGAAATGCAGGCCCGGCACGACGAAAACCCCTCGCTCCTTGAGCAGCCTGTACATCTGAAGGTCGTCGAACCAGTCCTCGTCCACCCAGATCCAGATGAACATGCCCCCGTCGGAGGCGTGCAGACGCCAGGAGACGTCCGTGGGAAGGGTCTCCGCCAGCAGCGACTCCACGAACTTCCGGCGCTGCGCGTAGAACGGGCCGATCGTCGACTCGACCATGGAATCTATGACGCCGGACTCCAGGGCACCGGCCAGCACGGACTGGACCAGCTGGGGTGCGTGCAGGACGGCGTTGGCCAGGAACGAGACGATCGGGCTGATGTATTTCTCGTCCCCGATCGCGAAACCGAGACGCTCTCCGGGCATTCCGGCCTTGGATAGAGAGAAGCAGTTGAGGACACGGTCGTGCCGGACCGGAGCGGTGACCGAGGCCGCGATGCCGGGGAAGGGTGCGCCGTAGGCGTTGTCGACCATGAGCGGTACGTCGTGCGCCTCGGCGACCGAGATCAGGTCCCGGATCTCATCCGGCGTGGCACAGCGCCCCGTTGGATTCCCCGGAGTGGACAGCAGCATCAGGCCGGTATCGGTCCGTGTCCGAAGCGCGGGCAGATCGAAGAGGTAGCGGAACGAGCGCCCGTTATCATCGGTCCGCAGCAGCGGCTCGACGCCGGCGATCCCTCGGGGAGACATCATGAGGCCCTGATAACCGGTGTAGTCGGGGATCATCGGGAGCACCAACGTGGAGTCACGGTGTTCACCGGGGCCGGTGAACAGCGCCGCGGCGATGAAGGCGAGCATCTGGCTGCCGGGGCCCACTACGACGTTGCGGGGACCGATGTCCCAGCCGTACCGCCGGTTGAAATAGTCGACAATTGCGTCGACAAGACGCGGCAGGCCACGGGAGGGCCCGTAGCGGCAGCTCGCCTCTTCGAACGAAGCGGTGAGTGCTTCTTCGGTCAGCCGCCGCCAGGTGTCGCCGACTTCCGGTATAGCCGCCGGGTTTCCCACTCCCAGATTGAGCCACCGGGTGCCTGCCGAGCCCTCCATCGCGGTGGAGATGTCCTCCATAATGCCCCGCAGGCCCGACAAGCTCGCCATTTTCGTTCCGGTCCGAGACAGCTTCATGGAGTCAGTTCCCTCCCGGGATCGGCGCGTACTGGGCAAGGGCTTCGGCGATGCGGGCGTGTACCACCGCGGCATGGTCGAAGATCGCGAAGTGTCCGCCGGGCAACGCGTGCAGCGTGAACTTCCGTGCCGTGTGCGATGCCCAGGGCTTCATCAGGGTTGCGTCCGCACCTGGGTCGTCGGCCCCTGCGAAGGCGGTGACCGGGATGTCGAAAGGGGGTTGCTGCGTGTGTGAGTAGTCCTCGTTGACCGAGAAATCCGCGGCCAGAACGGGCTGCAGCAGAGCGAGCAGCTCCGGTGCGGCGAGTACCTCCTCCGGGGTGCCTCCCAAGTGCCGCAGGAGGTTGGCGAGTTCGGTCAGGTTCATGGCTGCCGGATCATGCCTGGGCATATGAACCTGTGGCGCGCGCCGACCGGATACGAACAAGTGGACCGGCAGGATCGCTTCGATGCGACGCAGCTCGCGCAGGGTCTCGAATGCGCACAGCGCACCCGTGCTGTGACCGAACAGGGCGTACGGGGGGCGGACCGATTCGACGATTTCCTTCGCTAATTCCCGGGCCAGTTGCTCGACATTCGTGAAAGGTTCCTCACGGCGCCGTCTTTCACGCCCGGGTGGCTGAACAGGGCACGCTCTGACCTGATCGGGCAGACCTTTTCCCCAACTCCTGTACGTAGTGGCTCCGGCACCCGCGTGCGGCAGGCACAAGAGTCTGATTTCGGCGTCCGGATGAGTCCCGAGCGGTAGCCACGGATTCCCCATCACACACTTTCCTCAAAGGTCGCGAACCCATTCCCGGCACGGACGATGTCCGCTCACGAACGAGTTCTTTCACTGTGGGCCAGCCGATCGCCGCCACATCCGCGCCTGCCGCCGGCACGCACTCGGTGATTCCGCGGACCGGAAAGAGCGCGAAACCATTCGACCGGAACACACAACTGAACGGTAGGCGGTAATCGGCGGCCCCAACGAGCAGCGAACGGGCCGCCTGGTGCCATGACATGGAACGGCCACCACGCCCCCGGCCGCGACAGACCACCGCGGAACTCCTCGCGCACCGGGATGGCGCCGGTGCGCGAGGAGTTCGGATACGGGGTGTCACGCTCGGGCGCGGTGAGCGGCATCCAGTTCACTGAAGAAGGAGTCGATCACGGTCGCGTTGCCCGCCCGCAGGCTCTCCTGGTGGACGAAGGCCCCGAGAACCAGGTCGAGGACGCCCAGGCCGAACGGCGAGAAGACAACGGTGCGCTCCTCAGGGACGGCCAGTTGGCCGGTCAGGACGTCGTAGAGCGTGCCGTCGACGAAGTCCCTGCTACCGGCGAGCTGTTCGGCCAGGTGCGGCGAAGTATTGGCCTTCAAACAGTGCTCTACGTCGTCGAGCACGTTCACGGCCGTCAGCAGGATCTCCGGCGACAGGTCCCGCAGGGACACGTTGAGCACCAACGGATGGTGGTCGAACCACGATGCTTCGGTGATGTGCGGTGTGGCGGCGGTCGTCGCGAGGACCACCAGATCCGAACCGCGGACCAGTTCCTCGGGGCTCGTGGCCTGGTGGACCGGATGACCGCCGTGCGCATCCGCCAGGTACGCCCCGAACGCCTGGGCTCGCTCCGCCGACGAGTCGAAGACCGAGATGTCCTCGAAGTGCCAGTCGGCCGCCGCGAGGTACCGGTGGATGTACCGCGCGATCAGGCCCGTTCCGAAGAACCCGACCCGGCCCCGGCCCTGACGTTTTTCGGACAGGCGCACGGCGGCCAGTGCCGCGGACGCCGCTGTGCGGGTTGCGCTGATGATCGAGCTTTCCAGGCACGCGTAGGGGTAGCCGGTCTCGCGATCGTTGAGGATCAGGACGGCCGAGGCGCGGGGCAGTCCGTTCGCGACGTTCGCGGGGAAACTGGATATCCACTTGATGCCGGCCGTGTTCACCTCGCCGCCCACCGAGGCGGGCAGCGCGATGATGCGATCGGAGGGCCGGTCGGGAAAGCGCAGGAAGTACGACGGCGGGTTCGTCGTCTCACCGCGGCCGTGCAGCCGGTAGGCAGTTTCGATCAGGTCCACCACGGTCCGCTCACGGCCTGCCAGTGCCTCTTGCACTGCCTTGCCTGAAATGACGGAAAACGTAGGGGCCTGGACAGTTCCAGTCATGTGCTCTCCTGATCGGTCGATCCCACGAGGAGCAGAGGAAATCCGTCACCGACTTATTCCTGTGGGGCATCGTGTGAAGACATTGAATTCGACGGACAGGATCCACGAAAACAGAGACCGTACTACCGTCTGACGCGACGGCATATACGGGCGTCGATCGCGAGGAACCCTCCCCGAGCTCCAACTCCGAAGCAAGTAACCCTCCGATGGCGCCAGTTGAGGCATCACATATCCATTGATATCGTTCCGCAACAGCGAAAATGATTGCGGGGGCAGCCGGAGTGGACGATGATTCCTCACATGCAAAAGTTTGCCGACCTGTTCGTCCCTCCCGAAAATGATCCTCGGTTCGATGTGCCGACCCAGGGTGACGAGAAGGCAATGCTCTCGGGCTTCCTGCGCTGGCAGCGCGAGACGCTGAAACTGAAGTGCTCGGGGCTCGGCCCTGACGCACTGGCCCAACGGTCCGTGGCCTTCTCGGGTCTGTCGCTGCTCGGACTGGTAAGGCATGCGGCCGAGGTTGAACGCAAGTGGTTCAGGGAGTGGATGGCAGGGCAGGAGACCGTGGCGCACTACGGCACGGACGACAACCCCGACTCGGCGTTCGACGACGCCGCGCCCACCCCCGACGCCGTCACCGACGCATGGCGCATCTGGCAGGACGAGGTCGACTTCGCCGAACGCTTCGTTGCCGAGGCGGCCAACCTCGATGTGACCGGCGCGGACCCCTGGCGCGGCCCGGTCACCCTCCGGTGGGTACTGATACACATGGTGGAGGAGTACGGTCGGCACAACGGCCACGCCGACTTCCTGCGACAGGGCATTGACGGTGCGGTGGGCCAGTAATCCGACCGGCGCCGGCGACGGTCGGCGGGCACGATCTCTGCGGACGTTGCCAACTTGGATGATCGCGGTGTGTGCTGAGGGTGCGCCCGGAACGGGTTGGGGTGCGTGAGGGGGTCTTTGCCTGGCTGCGGCGCACAGGCCGGTGATCTCGTTCCGGACGGTGAAGCGGTGGATCGTCCGGGCGTCATGGTCGGTGTCGGGCCTGTTCTGCACAGAGGCATCCGGGACGTTCCCGTCCTGGTCCAGGGCCCGTCACGGGTAGTGCCGCTCGCTGTTGGTCTTGGTGATGGCTTCGTCCGGGCGTCACGTGTCTGCGGCCCGGGGCGTACGCCGGCGCGGGCCGACCGCGTACGCGGGCCCGTACGCGGCGCACCGCTGCCGGACTGTCCCGTGCGGGACCACAACCCCACGGGCGGGCATCAGCTTCCCGACCTCGCGGATGCGTGAGGTGTTCTGCGGTGGCCTTGCGGTCGCGGTGGGAGATGATCTCCGCCGGGTGCCGGAACCCCTTGTCGGGGCGGCGCGACCGCCCGGGCCCGGCAGGACAGGAAGAGACCTCAAGGGTCGCTACGGCTTGGGGAGAGCGCAGCCGGCCTTCCTCAGGTCGATCTTGTTGCCGGTGGCCACACAGCCGGGGATCCAGTAGGTCTGCTGGCCGTAGTCGATGCCCTCATGGACCGTGACGTTGCCGTTGGCGTCGACCTCGCACGGGTTGTTGTCGGTGCAGCGTTCGCCGTCCTCGTTGATCGTGTTGTTCACGGCGATGACCTTGCCCGCACGGTCCAGGACCGGGGAACCGGAGGTGCCACCGATGGTATGGCAGGCGCCGGTGTAGCGAACGGAGTCCTTCCAGGTCCACTGGCCTTCACGCAACTGTGGGACAAAGGCGTCGATGTTGCACGAGTAGATGCGCTTCCAGTAGCCGGAGACCACATCGATGGCGGTGCCGGCGGCCGGGTGGGCCGCCGAGACCTTCAGGGCTCTGATCCCGTAGGCCGACTTGATCTGGGCGTAGGTCGAGCTGAGTTCGTACAGCGAGATGTCGGTGTCCGTCATCGTCGCGTAGGCGACCTTGGTGGCCCGAAGCTGGCCAAGGCTGCCGCCCGAGGCGTTGAGGAGTGTGAAGGTGCGGGTGGAGGCCTGGTTGACGATGACCTTGCCCGCATCGGGGAAGCCGGTCTCCAGGCAGTGGCCGTTGGACAGGACGAACGCTTTGTCGGTGTCGGCCGAGTTCGGCATTCTGACCACGGAGCCCGAACAGTCGTTGAGCGCGACGGTTCCGGCGAAGGTCGCCGCCTTGACGGCCGGGGCCGGGGCGGGCGCAGCGGCCGATTCCGGGGCTGCGCCGAGGGTGGCGAGCAGCGCGCCACCGACGGCGGCGAAGGCCGTGAGCGTACCGGCGAGAGGTCGGACCATTTGGGCGTCTCCATCCGAGCTGAGGGGGGAAGCTAGGGCTTCATCAGGGTTGCGTCCGTACACTGGGTCGCCGGCCACCACGAAGGCGGTGACCGGAATACCGAAAGGGGGGTTGGTGTGTGTGAGCAGTCCTCGTTGACCGAGAAATCCGCGGCCAGTACGGGCTGCAGCAGAGCGAGCAACTCCGGTAGGGCGAGTACCCTCTCCGGGATGCCTCCCAAGTGCCGCAGAAGATTGGCGAGTCGAATTCCTTCGCCAATTCCCTGGCCATACATAGTGGCTCCGGCTCACCCGCGTGTGGCGGGCACAAGAGCCTGATTTCGGCGTCCGGATGAGTCCCGAGCGGTAGCCACGGATTCCCCATCACACACTTTCCTCAAAGGTCGCGAACCCATTCCCGGCACGGACGATGTCCGCTCACAAACGAGTTCTTTCACTGTGGGCCAGCCGATCGCCGCCACATCCGCCTGCCGCCGGCACGCACTCGGTGATTCCGCGGACCGGAAAGAGCGCGAAACCATTCGACCGGAACACACAGCTGAACGGTAGGCGGTAATCGGCGGCCCCAACGAGCAGCGAACGGGCCGCCTGGTGCCATGACACGGAACGGCCACCACACCCCCGGCCGCCGACAGACCACCGCGGAACTCCTCGCGCACCCGTGAGATCGGAGAGCTGACTCCGCCCGCAGGGTGATGGTCCCGTACGGGACGGTCCGGCAGCGGTCCGCATAGTTCGAGCCCTCGTACGCGGGCGGCCCGCACCGGCGTACACCCCGGCGCGGCGGCAAGCGGCACCTGGATGAGACCTACATCACACCTGCGGCCCCGACGGCACCGCCTCATCCCCCACCGGTCACTCGCCGACCTGCACCCACGGCCGATCCGAATCGCCGGAACCCTGGCGAACCGCGGAACCCTGACTTCCGCCAGCCGTTAATTGACTGGATTTGGGGGTACGCGGCGACAAAGAAATCCAGCACTTGGGAGACGTTCCGGGGATGGAGCCGGAGCGGTACGGCTGCCATCCGCTCACGCGGCCACGATTCTTTGCGCACAAGCCAAGGAAACAGGATCGCACCGTTGGATTGTCGATAGTTCTCGCGTCCGGCCTACCGCTCGTCCGCGGTTCCGGCCACCCGGCCACGGGGATATCCGCGCGTCGCGGTGATCAAACAGCTAGCCGTCCAGCATCAGGGCAGCCGAAGGAGACCACCGGACAATGCTGGAGAGTATCGGACTGGGGGAACGTGATCGCGATGTCTACAGGGCACTCCTCCTGCACCCCAATTGGAACATATTAGACATACAGCGAAATCTTGACCTTTCGAAAGATGATGTCAGCGTCGCTCTCGACTGCCTCACCGAACTCGCCCTCCTGCGCTGCAACTCAGGCTCCCAGCCATTCATCACAACAAGTCCCGAGTTGAGCCTTCTGCCCAAACTCCAGGGCATCGAGGCTGACGAACTGGACGAACGTCGGGCCGGGCTCTCCCGTGAGCAGGCCGCGCTTGCAACACTGACCTCCGAGTACACTTCGCTCCGGGTTCAGTCGGGCGCCGAAGGGCTGGAGCGCGTCGAGGGCGTGGAGGCCGTACGGATCCGCTTGCAAGAGCTGTCGGAACAGGCCACATCGGAGGTACGTGCCTTCATGCCCGGCCGCGCCTTGAGCGAGGCCGCGTTGGAAGTATCCCGGCCGCTCCACAGGCAGAACCTGGCGCGCGGCGTGCGCGTGCAGATGCTCTGTCTGGACACCGTCCAGCAGGTACCCATGATGGAGTACACCGCCTGGCTCGCCTCGGAGGGCGGACAGATGCGGACCGTCCCGTCCCTCCCCACGCGCCTGATCATCTACGATCGTGCCACCGCGGTCATTCCCGTGTATTCGGATGCCAGTCGCGAGGAAGCTTTCGTCATCCGTGTCGGGAGCATCGTCACGGCCTTCAACGCCCTCTTCGACCTGGCCTGGGAGCGGGCCACTCCCCTCGGTGGGACTCCAACACCCCATTCGGACGGCCCCAGCGAGCGCGACTTGGCCCTGCTGAGGAACCTTGCCGAGGGACTCACCGACGAAGTCATCGGCCGCAGGTTAGGAGTCTCGATCCGCACGGTCCGCCGCCTCATGGCGGATCTGCTGAAACGACTCAACGCCCAGAGCCGATTCCAGGCCGGGGCCGAAGCCGTTCGTCTTGGATGGATATGACGGGCCCCTGCCCGCAGACTCAGCCCGGATCCACCGGTGAATCTCGTGAGGGCGCGATCTCCCGCCAAGGAGCGTCGGCCGTGTGAGATGCGGGCAGTACCCGGCCACCGCGCTGGTGGGCCTCTATCACCAGCGCGATGGGAACATGAATCGGCGTACTACGCGCTCCGCCACACGATCATGAACGGGCGCAACCTGCGCTCGGGCGACCCAGTAGGCATCGAGCAGGAGATGTGGTCCCTGCTCACGCTCTACCAGGCCCTGCGCACCGTGATGGCCGATGCCGCCGAGTCCCTCCCCGGCACCGACCCGGACCGCTGCTGTTTCAGCATCGCGCTCCACACCGCCCGCCACCAGGTGATCCAGGCCACCGGCATCATCCCCGCGGACACCGATCGGGACACGCTCCCCGGGACGATCGGCCGCCGGATCCTGACCGGCCTGCTCCCGCCCCGGCGCGAACGGGTCAGCAACCGCAAGGTCAAATCACCGATGTCCCGCCACAGCGAGCGCCACGCCGACGGCCGCCTCGACACCCGCCGCACCGTAACCCGCCTCGACGTCACCGTCCTCGAACCCCTGGATCAGTCACCCACACCGCCCACGGCATCCCGGGACGACCAGCACGCTACCCCTGCCGCGCGGCGCCGACACCGCATCCTGGACCTGCTCCAGGAAGACCCCACACGTCTCTGGCAGCCCCGTGAAATCGCCGCCCACTTCGGCGACATCACCCTGGAGACCATGTACAGACAACTGAACCGCTGGGCCGCCAGCCAGCTCATCC
The DNA here is from genome assembly GCF_010548275.1 of Streptomyces sp. SID12488. Classification (GTDB taxonomy): domain Bacteria; phylum Actinomycetota; class Actinomycetes; order Streptomycetales; family Streptomycetaceae; genus Streptomyces. The sequence continues at coordinate 58,744 of NZ_JAAGLT010000026.1, read as the reverse complement.
ACAAGCTCGGCCCCGGCCTCTACGCCGCAACACCATGGCCCCCAGCACCACTTGCGTGACCTACGAAAACGCCAACTACCCGGTCTTGGGTCAAGGCCCGCGCCCCCTTGACCGCCAGCACCCGTCCATCAGCCACGCGAAGAACGCCGCGGGTCAATACACCTAGCGAGCCCAGGCAGGACCCTGCCCGGTCCAGCTCAGGACGAGCAGGATGTCGTCGAGCACGCCGGAACCGAACAGGGCGCTCGCTTCGCTGCCGAAGCTGAGCTGCCAGTCCCCCGCCGGGCTGGTACCGAGGAACGGCGTCCAGGCTGTGGCGTTGCCACGCCGGGTGCCGGCAACGCCGTTGGTAGTCGTGGCCGTCCCCCCGGCAGCACCGTGCCGCAGCGAGATCGTGGTCTCGGGAACCGTGTGGTCGCCCGACAGGTGAACGGTGACGGCCGCGGCGGCAAGGTATGTGACACCCGACCCCCTCTGCTCCGCTCCTGCTCCTACTCGACGCAAATTCGTGTCAGGCGCCGGCGTGGAGGTAGGCGGCCCAGAGGAATGGGGTCCGGGTCCGGTCGAGCCCGCCGGGCAGGTCGTGGCCGTCGCGTACGCTGCGCACGGCCTGGTGCAGGGCCTGGGCTGCCCGGCTGGTGTCGATGGTCCCGTCAGGGGTGCGCAGGTGGGTGTAGAAGGTCTCGGCGACGGTGACGGCGATCTGGTCGTCGATCTCCCACAGAGTGCCGACGACGTGGGGGAATCCGGCGAGCTGGAACGCGGAGGTCAGATGGATGGCCTCGTCGGCGAGGTCGACTGTGTCAATGGCCGCGGTGCGGCAGGCGGACAAGTAGGCCAGCTGGGCGTGGTCGAGACGGACGGGGATGAGGCTTGCGACGGTGAAGGGATCGCTTTCGTGGTCATGGAGCAGCAGCAGGCTCTGGGAGGGGTCGGTGGGGTGGCTGGCGCCGTGGCAGGCGAAGTGGGCGATCGGGCAGTGGGGCAGGTGGCCCAGGACGGCTGCTTTGGTCGGAGTGCTCAGCGGCGCGACGGCAGGAGGGCCGTCGGGGTCGGGTTCGCGCAGGAGTACGGTGCGCGGCAGGTGGCGGCGCAGCATCTCGGCTTCAGCGCCGGCGTAGTCCAGCCGGCCGTGGCGGGTGAGGCCAGGGGTGGTGGGCATCGCGACGACCAGCCCCTGAGCGGGCGTATCCGGGTGCAGGGTGCGTTCCCGGGTCTGCCGACGGGCGTAACGCAAGGCGCGGACGGTCGGGGTGTGGGAGGAGATCACCCTGTCCAGGACGGTGCGCCGGTGCGGGTCGTCGGCGGGGTCGGTGTGGTAGCCGGCCGCGTGCAGGGGCAGCAGTCCCAGTAACCCGCCCGGTGCCCACCACACCTGCGGCCAGTCGGCGTCCGCCGGGCGCTGGCGTTGGTGGCCGAGTGCGTCCAGGACGGGCCCGGCCGCGGTGTCCCACAGCCATTGCAGGACCTGGGTGATGACGCGCTGCGCCTGCAGCCGCTGGGATCTGTCCGCGCTCGTGTCGGTGGTGGTGCGCAGCGCCTGCTGGAAGGAGGCCGTCTTCTCGGCCACGGCGTCGGCGGTGAGTTCGGGGAGCTCCAGGTGGGTGATGCCGTCCCGGGCGAGCAGCAGGGCGTCGCTGCGGTAGCGGCTGATGTTGAACACAACGACGGGGCCTTGCTCCGCCTGGGTGAGAAGTTCCTGGGTGGTGGGTGGGAGGGCGAAGGAGGTGAACTCGTCCAGGCTGCGGATCTCGGCCAGGGTCCTGGCGAAGTCGCGGGCCAGCCGGTGCCGGTCGTCGACGGCGCGGTCCTGCCGCACCATAGGGGTGTCCGTCTCGCCGGTTCCGTCAGCGATGGCGGTGGTCCTGGTGGGCTGGTCGAGCTGGTCGCGCAGCTGGACGAACCGTGCGGCCAGGTCGGGGCGCTGCCGACTCAGGTCGGTGAGGTCGCTGCGGGCGTCCAGTGCCTGGCTGAGCAGCACTGCCCGCCCGGCCTCCAGCAGCCGCAGCGCGCGGGTGGCGCGTTCTGACCGGGTACCGCGGGGATCAGCGAGAGCCAGCGCTGCGGCATCCCCGGTCAGGCCGGCGAAACCGCCGAGCGCATGCTGTTGATCGCCCCGCCCCAGCTGGCGCGGAGCCACCTCGGGCAGCAGCCGCACCGCGGCCTCCGCCGCATCCGCCGCCCGCCCCGCCTCAGACCGTGCGACGAGCCTGGCTACCGCCCATGCTGTCTGGATACGGGCCGAAGGCGCCGCCGAAACCACACCCCACGCCTCGGCGAAAGTGGACACCGCCGCGTCCAGGTCCGTCTGGTCCCCGGTACGCCCGAACCGGTCCTGCAGCGCGCCCCCGAGGTTGGACAGGTACCCCGCTCGGCTGGGGTGGTCGGCAGGCGTGGCGCGGACGGCTTCCTGACTATTGGAGATGGCCTGGTCCAGGTCCGTCTGCTTCCCGGTCCGCCCGAACCGGACCTGCAGATCGTATCCGAGGTTGTTCAGGTACATGGCTCGGTCAGGGTGGTCGGCGGGCGTGGCGCGGACAGCTTCCTGACTATTGGAGATGGCCTGGTCCAGGTCCGCCAGATCCGCACTCCGCTCGAACCGGACCTGCAGCTCGTTTCCGAGGTTGGACAGGTACATGGCTCGGCTGGGGTGGTCGACGGGCGTGGCGCGGACAGCTTCCCGACCGTTGGTGACGGCCCGGTCCAGGTCCGCCAGATCCGCACTCCGCCCGAACCGGGCCAACAGCGTGATCCCGAGGTTGGACAGGTACATGGCTCGGCTGGGGTGGTCGGCGGGCGTGGCGCGGACCGCTTCCTGGAAACGGTCGATGGCCTGGTCCACGTCCGTCTGGTCCCCGGTCCGCCCGAACCGGACCAACAGCGAGTTTCCGAGGTTGGACAGGTATCCCGCTCGGTTGGGGTGGTCGACGGGCATGGCGCGGACAGCTTCCCGACCGTTGGAGATGGCCTGGTCCACGTCCGTCTGGTCCCCGGTCCGCTCGAACCGGACCCGCAGCTCGTTTCCGAGGCTGGACAGGTACATGGCTCGGCTGGGGTGGTCGACGGGCGTGGCGCGGACAGCTTCCCGACCGTTGGAGATGGCCTGGTCCAGGTCCGTCTGGTCTCCGGTCCGCTCGAACCGGTCCTGCAGCGCGCCCCCGAGGTTGTTCAGGTACATGCCTCGGTTGGGATGGTCGGCGGGCGTGACGCGGACAGCTTCCCGACCGGCGGTGATGGCCTGATCCAGGTCCGACAGATCCCCACTGCGCCCGAACCGGACCCGCAGCTCGTATCCGAGGTTGGACAGGTACCCCGCTCGGTTGCGGTGGTCGGCGGGCGTGGCGCGGACGGCTTCCTGACCGTTGGAGATGGCCTGGTCCAGGTCCGTCTGGTTCCCGGTCCGCCTGAACCGGGTCTGCAGCGAGCCCCCGAGGTTGGACAGGTACATGCCTCGGTCAGGGTGGTCGGCGGGCGTGACGCGTACGGCTCCCTGACCAATGGTGATGGCTTGGTCCAGGTCCGACAGATCCCCGGTCCGCTCGAACCGGGTCTGCAGCGAGCCCCCGAGGTTGGACAGGTACATGCCTCGGTTGGGATGGTCGGCGGGCGTGACGCGGACAGCTTCCTGACCGTTGGAGATGGCCTGATCCAGGTCCGACAGATCCCCACTGCGCCCGAACCGGACCTGCAACGCGGCCCCGAGGTTGGACAGGCGCATGCCTCGGTCAGGGTGGTCGGCGGGCGTGACGCGGACAGCTTCCTGACCGTTGGAGATGGCCTGATCCAGGTCCGACAGATCCCCACTCCGCCCGAACCGGACCCGCAGCGCGCCCCCCAGGTTGGACAGAAACCGCACTCGGTCAGGATCGTCGTCGGACGTGGCGCGGACCGCGGCCTGGAAACGGTCGATGGCCTGGTCCACGTCCGTCTGGTTCCCGGTCCGCTCGAACCGGGCCTGCAGCGCGCCCCCGAGGTTGTTCAGGTACATGCCTCGGCTGGGATTGTCGGCGGGCGTGGCGTGTACGGCTTCCTGTCGGATGGTGATGGCCTGGTCCAGGTCCGACAGATCCCCAGCCCGCTCGAACCGGTCCCGCAGCGCGCCCCCGAGGTTGTTCAGGTACATGGCTCGGTTGGGGTGGTCGGCGGGCGTGGCGCGTACGGCTTCCTGTCCGTTGGTGATGGCCTGGTCCAGGTCCGACAGATCCCCAGCCCGCTCGAACCGGTCCCGCAGCGCGCCCCCGAGGATGGTCAGGTTCGCCGCTCGGTTGGGGTGGTCGGCGGGCGTGACGCGGACGATGCGCTGCCACAGGCCCACGGCTGCGGAGAGCAGGTCCGGGTCGGTTGAGTCGAGTGCCCGCTGGAGCAGGGTGAAGGCTCGCGGTGCTGCGGTGTTGGCGAGCCGCGGCAGGAGGGGTTCGGGCAGACCGCTGGCGCCGGCTATGAAGCAGGGGGTGAAGGCTTCCACCGCGGCGACCAGGTCCGCACCTCCTTGGCTGTCCGGGATCGCTATGTACCGGTGGAAGTGGAGCCAGCCGAGCGCGTACCGGACTGTTAAGTCGTCACTGTTGGCGTGGAGGAGTTCGGTGAGCTGTCGTGCCTCGGTGAGGGCCTGGCGTTCGAGCGCGACGGAAGGATCGCCGGTGTCAGCGATCCGCGAAAGCCGGACCCACACCGCGGCCAGCCGTTCCTCAAGCACTCCAGCCCCCGATGTCCGTCGCGCACCCCGTGGCATGCTCACCCTGGAGTCGCGGGGGGGAAAGCCGCGCGTACTCTCGTGATGTCGGCCAAGTCTACGTCGCACCAGCGTAGTTGGCCGGGTACAGACCGGTGACGAGAGCAGGCAGAGAGAGGAAAACCCATGGCCGACGGGGAGGAGGCTGCAGCGCCGGACGGGGCACGGAGGCTGGCCGCAGTGTGCGCGCATCTGAAGGAGATCCGCGCGGATCTGCGGGGCGGGCCGGGCGGGGACGAGGACCAGGTGGAGCAGGTGCTGGCCGCCGTACAGGACGGCGGGGACGTAGTGGGCACGCTCGCCGTGCTGCACGCCGTCCTGCAGGCGGGCGGCGACCCCCTGGGGCTGGACGGCTACACCGACCACGCGGGCACCAACCGCGGTCTGCGGCCGGCCGGGATCAGCACTGCCCGTACCGAACTGGTGTATCTGTGCCCGGCAGGCCGGTGTGCCCGCTACTGGTTGCCGCTGGCCGCCGTCCCAGTGCCGCACTGCGCGATCAGCAGCACCATGCTGCGCCGGGAACGGCTGTAACGGTGGGCGGACTGCTGTCCCAGCTGGGCACCAAACTCGCCGAGCGGTGGCTGTCCCTGCTGGTCCTGCCCGGCGCCCTCTACCTCGCCGTCGCCGCTACCACACACACCCTCGGCCACACCCACCCCTTCGACCTGCCCCGCCTCACCCACCGGATCACCACCTGGGCCAACCACCCGGCCACGAGCACGGCCGGCGGCCAAGTGGTGCTGCTGGCCGCGATACTGGCTGCTGCTGCCGCCGCGGGACTGACCGTGCAAGCCCTCGGCTCTCTGGCAGAACGGCTCGTTCTAGCCGCCGACTGTGCCGCCTGGCCACCCCCACTCCGCCAGCTTGCCGCCAGGCAAATCACCCGACGCCACGACCGCTGGACACTCGCCGCCCTCACGTGGCACCAGTGCCGCGAACAGGACGCCCAAGCCCTGGCCCACGACGGTCAACGAACCGACCCCGCCAGGCGGCATGACGCCGAACGCGCTATGACCCGCATCGCACCCGAGGAACCCGGACGCCCCACCTGGAGCGGGGACCGCCTCAACGCGGTAGCCGTCCGCCTGGAGCGCGATTACCACCTCGACCTGGCCACCCTCTGGCCGCACCTGTGGCTGATCCTCCCCGAGGAGACCCGGACCCAGATCACCACCGCACGTCAGAACCTCACCCGCGCCACCACCCTGACCGCCTGGGCCCTGCTCTACCTGCCCCTCGCCGCCTGGTGGTGGCCCGCCGCACTCATCACCGCCACGCTCACCCTCACCGGCTGGGCGCGCACCCGCACCGCCACCGACACCTACGCGCTCCTCCTGGAAGCCACCACCCGCCTCCACACCCGCGACCTCGCCGGCCACCTCGGCCTCGACCCCACCAGCCCCCTCACCCCCGAAACCGGCGACACCCTCACCCACCACCTGACACCCACCCCGCCCCCGCCCCCGCCCGCCACTGGATAACGAAGCGTCACCCCGGCACCCCAGCCCGACCGGTCATTTCACCGTCCGACGCAGACGCCACAGCGGCTGTCTCGTCCGTGCCGAACCCGAACGGGCCGGTCCGTACCGCCTTGGGATACGGCTGAGCACGGCGGGCTCGGCGGCCTCTTTCCGGCTGAGGTGGAGCCGTTTGTTGGGCAGCCCCTTCTGGCGTCGTGTCCACCGTTGCTTCGTCGTGGACTGCGCCCCGCCGGGAGCCTTGACGAAGTACTCGTCCAGGACCGAGAGGGCCACATTGCTCAGCAATGGCGAGAGAATCCCGCCTTGTGGGGTGCCGGTGACGGTCTCCTTGGAGGTGCCAGCCTCGGTGAGGATGCCCGCCTTCAAGAACGCCTTCACCAGCGCGAGCACGCGCTTGTCTCCGATCCGAGCCCGAACCCGGTCCATCAGGGCCGAGTGCGAGATCTCGTCGAAGCAGGCCGCAATGTCGCCCTCCAGCACCCATCCGTATGTCTTGGATGCCAGAAAACGTGTCTCGGCCATCGCGTCATGAGCCCGCCGGTTGGGGCGGAAGCCGTACGAGCACGGCGCAAAGTCCGCCTCGAAAATCGGCTCCAGCACCAGCTTCAAGGCCGCCTGGACCACCCGGTCGGCCACAGGAGGAATCCCAAGACGCCGCCGCTTGCGCGACCCCGGCTTGGGGATCATCCGTTCCCTGACCGGCACCGGACGGAAACTGCGGGACTTCAACTGCTCCCGCAGCTCGGCGAGGAACTGAACCTCGCCGATCCGTTCCCGGACGAAGGCGGCGGTCATCCCGTCGACTCCGGCCGAGCGTGCGCCCTTGTTCCCCGCGACCCGCTCCCAGGCCATGGCCAGGAACGCGGGATCACAGACGAGGTTGTAAAGATCGTCGAACCGACGATGAGGATCGTCATTCGCCCAACGGTGCAGCTTGGTCTGGATCTCCAGTACCCGCCGCTCGCCCCGGAACGAGCCGAGCGGCAGATCACTCGTATTCACCAGTGTCCTCCCGGTCTTCCAGCACTTCCACTACTGACTTGCTGGCTCCCTTGGCCATGCGGCCGGCTTTCCCGGCCTCCGACTACTACGGAGCCTCCGCCCCGTCCGGCGCCAACAGCAGACGACGCGCCTGTCCTTCCGCCGTGCTGGCTGCACGGGGCGAGGACGACACCGGACGGTTCCCACGTTGGATGAACTGTGGTCGCTCATCGAGCCGTTGCTGCCGGGACCGGGGCCGAAGCTGGTGGTGGGTCGGCCGCGGGTGCCGGACCGGCAGGCGCTGTGCGGGATCTTGTTCGTGCTGCATACGGGCATCCAGTGGGAGTACCTGCCGCAGGAGTTGGGCTTCGGGTCGGGGATGACGTGCTGGCGGCGCCTGGCCGCGTGGAACGAGGCCGGCGTGTGGGACGAACTGCACCTGGTGCTGCTGAAGAAGCTGCGGGCCGCGGGGAAGTTGGACTGGTCGCGGGCGGTGATCGACTCTTCCCATGTGCGGGCCGCTCGGCGCGGCCCAAAAGCGGGCCCAGCCCGGTCGACCGTGCACGGCCGGGCAGCAAGCACCACATCCTCACCGACGGGCAGGGGATCCCACTCGCGGTGTCGCTGACCGGCGGCAACCGCAACGACGTCACGCAGTTGTTGCTGCCGCTGCTGGACAAGGTCCCTGCCGTGGCCGGCGTCGTCGGGAGGCCCAGACGCCGGCCCGACGCACTCCTCGCCGACCGCGGCCACGACCACGACAAGTACCGGCGCCTGCTCTGGCAGCGCGGCATCCGCCCAGCCATCGCCAGACGAGGCGAGGAACACGGCTCTGGCCTGGGCATCTTCCGTTGGGTGGTAGAGCGCACGATCGCCTGGCTGCACGGTTTCCGCCGCCTGCGGATCCGCTGGGAGCGACGCAACGATATCCACGAAGCCTTCCTCGGCCTCGCCACCTGCCTCATCACCCACCGACACGTCCAACGCCTTTGTTAGGACCTCTAAAGGCTGTTCGGACGAACTGTCGCTATCGAGGCCGCGTCCCTTGCACAAAGCACGTCACGCTGGCGATGACGGGGGCCGTTGTGGGGTGGCTGGAGTGGACGATCTTTGCGCTCACGTGACTCTGCCTGTCCGGAGGGGGATTTGGCGCAGCGATCACCGTTGGAGCAGCATCCGAACAGAGTCCCTGCGGTGGCCTTCATTGCAGAGCGACGGGGGTGCACAGCGGCAACCTCAACGGTGGTACCTCAGGGAAGTCCGGACGGTACGGACGTTCGGACTTCTTGCCCTGCTCGTACTGCCCGGTGCGGGGTGGTTCCTGTGGCAGACGTAGCCGCTCACGAGCTGGGAGGAGGCAACTCTCACGCCGGCATGGCCGGCTGCCGAAGGAGCACTCCCGATCACCGCAGCAGCTGCCAGGTCCGCCCTCTCGCCTGTGGCCGGTCGGCACTCCCCTCGCGATGACCTTCACCGCCGCCAAAGCCGGAGCCGCCGCGGCCTTCTTCATCAGCTGGGACCTGCTGGGCGCCCGATCCCTCGAGCCCGAGCGGCAGCTCAGCGCGTCGACCCTGTTCGACCTGGTCAAGCTCGCCTTCGGCGCGGTGGTTGGGTCAGGGGCGCTGGTGGCTCCGGTGGTCGCCTACCCGCAGGTACTCACGTGCTGCCCGGATCGCCGTTGCCGTCGCCGTGGCCCCTCCCCGTCACGTACGGTCGTTCTATGGCACCTGAGAGGTCTACCGTAGGTGTAATCATGACCGTGGACGACGACCCCGGGGTGTCCCGGGCCGTCGCCCGTGACCTGCGGCGGCGCTACGGCGAGTCGTACCGCATCGTGCGCGCGGAGTCCGGCGAGTCCGCGCTGGACGCGCTGCGGGAGCTGAAGCTGCGCGGTGATCTGGTGGCGGTGATCCTGGCCGACTACCGGATGCCGCAGATGAACGGCATCGAGTTCCTCGAACAGGCCCTGGACGTCTATCCGGGCGCCCGGCGCGTGCTGCTCACCGCGTACGCGGACACCAACGCGGCGATCGACGCGATCAACGTCGTCGACCTCGACCACTACCTCCTCAAGCCATGGGATCCGCCGGAGGAGAAGCTCTATCCGGTGCTCGACGATCTCCTGGAGGCCTGGCGGTGCAGTGACTTCCGGCCGGTGCCGAGCACCAAGGTGGTCGGTCACCGGTGGTCGGCCCGCTCGTCGGACGTACGGGAGTTCCTGGCCCGCAACCAGGTGCCGTACCGCTGGTACTCCACCGAGGAACCCGAGGGGCAGCGGCTGCTCGCGGCCTGCGGTCAGGACGGGCAGCGGCTGCCGGTGGTGATCACGGCGGACGGTACCGCGCTCGTCGAGCCGGAGGTGCCTGAGCTGGCCGCGCGGGTGGGGCTGGCGACGACGCCCACGGCCGACTTCTACGACCTCGTCGTCATCGGCGGCGGGCCGGCCGGTCTTGGCGCCGCCGTGTACGGGGCCTCCGAGGGGCTGCGGACGGTACTGGTGGAGCGGTCGGCGACCGGCGGTCAGGCCGGACAGAGTTCGCGGATCGAGAACTACCTGGGCTTCCCGGACGGGGTGTCCGGCGCCCAGCTCACCGACCGGGCACGGCGCCAGGCCACGAAGTTCGGCGCCGAGATCCTCTCCGCGCGCGAGGTGACCGGCCTGGAGGTGAGCGGCGCGGCACGGCTCGTGCGGTTCTCGGACGGGTCGACGATCGCCGCGCACAGCGTGATCCTCGCGACCGGTGTGTCGTACCGGCAGCTGGAGGCGCCTGGCGCCACCGAGCTGTCGGGCTGCGGGGTGTTCTACGGGTCGGCCCTGACCGAGGCCGCCGGCTGCCAGGGCCACGACGTGTACATCGTCGGCGGCGCCAACTCGGCCGGGCAGGCAGCGATGTACCTGTCCAGGGGCGCCAAGTCGGTCACGCTGCTGGTGCGCGGAGCGGATCTCACGGCGTCGATGTCGCACTACCTGATCCAGCAGATCGCCGAGTCGCCGAACATCTCGGTGCGGGCCGGCACGGTCGTCGAGTCCGCGCACGGCGGCGAACACCTGGAGCAGCTGACGTTGCGCGACACGGCGAGCGGGCAGACCGAACTGGTCGACGCGCAGTGGCTGTTCGTGTTCATCGGCGCGGCCCCGCTGACCGACTGGCTGGACGGCACAGTGCTGCGCGACGAACGCGGCTTCATCCTCGCCGGGCCCGATCTGACCGCCGACGGGCGCCCACCGGCGGACTGGGAGCTGGACCGGCCGCCGTACCACCTGGAGACCAACATCCCCGGCGTGTTCGTCGCCGGGGACGCGCGCGCGGAGTCCGCCAAGCGGGTCGCGTCCGCCGTCGGAGAGGGAGCCATGGCCGTGATGCTCGTACACCGGTATCTGGAGCAGTCGTGAGCGGCCGGCTGATGCCGTGCAGCCCGGCGGAGATCGGGGCGCTGTTCCTGTTCGAGAAGCTGACCGCCGAACAGCTCGGCAGGCTGTGCTGCGAGGGCCGGGTCGAACTCTTCGACCCGGGACCGGTGTTCACCGAGGGTGACCCGGCCACCTGCTTCTACGTGATGATCGAGGGCACGCTCGTCATGTCGCGCCGGGTCGGCGCCGACGACGTCGAGGTGAACCGCACGTCCCAGCCCGGGGTCTACATGGGAGCGATGCAGGCGTACCTCAAGGAAGGGACGCCGCAGAAGTACAAGAGCTCGATGCGTGTCACCGAGCCGACGCGGTTCTTCGTGCTGCCCAGCGAGACCTTCGCGGCCATCATGCAGGAGTGGTTCCCGATGGCGGTCCACCTCCTGGAGGGGCTGTTCTTCGGTACGCAGACAGCGCAGCGGGCCATCGGGCAGCGTGAACGGCTGCTCGCGCTGGGCTCGTTGTCCGCCGGGCTGACCCATGAGCTCAACAACCCGGCCGCCGCGGCCGTACGGGCCACGTCGTCGTTGCGCGACCGGGTGGCCCATATGCGGCAGAAGCTCGGGATCATCGCCTCGGGGCCTTACCATCGCGATGCCCTGAAGTCGCTGGTCGCCATCCAGGAGCGGACGGCCGAGCGGGTCGCCAAGGCGCAGGCGCTGAGCCCGCTGGAGGCGTCCGACCGGGAGGACGAGGTCGCCGACTGGCTCGACGACCACGGCATCCAGGGCGGCTGGCAGATCGCGCCGACCTTCGTCCAGGGCGGCCTCGACGTCGACTGGCTGGAGCAGGTCGCGGCGGCCGTCGACGAGGAGATCCTCCAGGCTGCCATCGGCTGGCTCAACTACACGGTCGAGACCGAGCTGTTGATGTCCGAGATCGAGGACTCGACCGCGCGCATCTCGCACCTCGTCGACGCCGCCAAGCAGTACTCGCAGCTGGACCGGGCCCCCTACCAGGTCGCCGACGTGCACGAACTCCTCGACAGCACGCTGCTGATGCTCTCGGGAAAGATGGGATCGCGCGTCAAGGTCGTGAAGGACTACGACCGTTCGCTGCCGAGGATCCCGGCCTATCCCGCCGAACTGAACCAGGTGTGGACCAACCTGATCGACAACGCGGTCTCCGCCATCGACAGCGCGGGCGGGGACGGGACGTTGACCGTGCGGACGGCTGCGGTGCACGACCGGCTGCTGGTGGAGTTCCGCGACACGGGCCCCGGGGTGCCGGCGGAGATCAAGGGCCGCATCTTCGACCCGTTCTTCACCACCAAGCCGGTGGGCGAGGGCACGGGGCTGGGGCTCGACATCTCCTGGCGGATCGTCGTCAACAAGCACCACGGCGACCTGAAGGTGGAGTCGGTGCCCGGCGACACCCGCTTCCAGGTGCTGCTCCCCCTCACCGCCGCCGACCCCGACCCCGATACCGACACAGCCGGGGCCTCCGACCCGGCTCAGGAGCCGTCATGACCAAGGACACCGGAATCGACCCCAGCGTCCCGCCCAGCGGTGCCGGATGCGTCGAGTGCGACGCCGCCGGCGGCTGGTGGTTCCATCTGCGGCGCTGCGCCCAGTGCGGCCACATCGGCTGCTGCGACGACTCGCCCTCGAAGCACGCCACCGCCCACTTCCGGGACACCGGCCATCCGGTGATCCGCAGTTACGAGCCGGGCGAGGCCTGGTTCTGGAACTTCGAGACGTCCGAGGTGTTCGAGGACGGGCCGCCGCTCGCTCCCCCGACCAGCCACCCGGCCGACCAGCCCACCCCGGGACCGGCGGGACGCGTCCCGGCGAACTGGGCGGAGACGCTGCGCTGAGACCTGGCCGACCAGGGCTGTCAGTGGCGCGTGTCAGGATTCGTCTGTGCCGCAGAACCTGTACAACACTCCACTCATCGGCCGGGACGACGAGCTGACCCGTCTCGCCGGTGTGCTGGATCGCGCCCGTCTCCGCGAGGCCCGTGCCGTGCTCATCGCCGGGGACGCCGGGGTGGGCAAGACGCGGGTGCTGGCGGAGGCCGCCGGGCGGGCCTCCGCCAGCGGGATGACCGTGCTCACGGGGCACTGTGTCGATCTCGGTGACGTCGGTCTGCCCTATCTGCCGTTCACCGAGATCCTGGGGGTGCTGGCGGCCGACGAGCGGTTCACCGGGGCGTTCGCCGCGCATCCCGTGGTCGGGCGGTTGCTCGGCGGTGGCGCGGAGGACGGGGAGCGGGACGCCGGCGGGCGGCTGCGGCTGTTCGAGGGGATGGCCGGGCTGCTGGCCGCCGTCACCGAGGTCGCTCCGCTGCTGCTCGTCCTGGAGGACCTGCACTGGGCCGACCAGTCCTCCCGCGATCTGCTGCGGTTCCTCCTCAGCCGGGGTGTGCTCCAGGGGCCCACGGGCGGCGCGCCCGGCCACCGGCTCGCGGTGTTCGCGTCATACCGCGCGGACGACCTCCATCGCCGCCATCCGCTGCGCCCGCTCCTCGCGGAGCTGGTGCGGCTGCCCGCCGTGGAGCGGCTGGAGCTGCGGCCGATGGCCGACGCCGAGGTGGCCCGGCTGGTGCGCGCCCTGGGCGAGGGTCCGCTGCCCGACACGACCGTGCGGCGGATCGTCGAGCGTGCCGAGGGCAACGCGTTCTACGCGGAGGAGCTGCTCGCGGCCACCGACGCGGAGTCCGGCGGCGTACCCAGCGGGCTCGCCGACGTTCTCCTCATCCGCTTCGAGCAACTGTCCGACACGGCCCAGCAGGTGCTGCGTACGGCCGCGGTCGCCGGGCGGCGCGTCGAGCACGAGCTGCTGAGCGACGCCGTCCGGCTGCCTCAGGACGAGCTGGAGTCGGCGCTGCGCGAGGCGGTCGGACGGCAGCTCCTCGTCCCCGGTGAGGGCGACACGTACTCCTTCCGGCACGCGCTCGCCCGTGAGGCCGTCTACGCCGATCTGCTGCCGGGTGAACGGTCGCGGATGCACGGGTCGTTCGCGCGGCTGCTGGCCGGGCGGGGCCGCCCCGCCGAGAGTGCGGCGGAGCGCGCCCACCACTACCGGGAGAGCCACGACCTGGCCGAGGCGCTCACTGCGTCGCTGGAGGCCGCCGACCACGCCCACCGCGTCGGCGCGCCCGCGGAGGAGCTACGGCACCTGGAGGCCGCCCTCGACATCTGGCCCGCGGTGGAGGCGGGCGCCCGTCCCACGGGTGAGGGCCTGGACACGGTGACGCTGATGCTGCGGGCGTCCGCCGCGGCGGCGCACGCCGGTGACTCGCATCGCGCGGTGTCTCTCACCCGGGCGGCGCTCGCCGGAGTCGGCCAGGACACGGACGCCGAGCTGGCGGCCCGCGTCCGCTACACGCTCGCCGACAACCTGATGAGCATCGACCATCTGTCGGCGGCGTTCGCGTACAGCAGCGAGGCGCTCGCCCTGATCCCGGCCGAGCCTCCGTCGCGGACCTGGGTGTGGGCGGCGGCCACCCATGTCATGGCGGCACGGCAGATGGGCGACAACGACACCGCGCTGCGGGTCGCCCGGCAGGCCCTCTCCGTCACCGAGGAACTGCAGGCCACCGACGCGCAGGCCGACCTCATGATCTCCGTGGCCGCTCTCGAAGCAGGGGGCCGTCGCACTCCCGAGGGCCGCGAGAAGCTCCGGGAGGCCCGTGAACTGGCCCGGCGGGCGGGCTGTTCGCCGGTGGAGATGCGGGCACTGTTCAATCTCGCGATCGGCTGCTTCGAGTCCGGTCTCCTGGAGGAGAGCCTGCCGTGGCTCTCCGAGGGCCTGGACCGGGCCCGCCGCGCCGGTCTCCTCTCCTCGCCCTATCCCCTGGAAATGCGCTACCTGCAGTCCGTGGTGCTGTACACGCTCGGCCGTTGGGACGAGTGCGCCCGCGCGGCGGCGGCCGACGCCGAGGTGCTTCCCGCGGCTGCCGGTTTCGTGGCGGGGCCTTCGCTGTACGTGGCACTGGCACGCGGTGACCTGAGCGCCGCCGACCGCGCCCGGGCTCTCCTCGACGGCCCGTTCGACTGGATGGCCACGCTGGTCGCGGGCATCGTGCTCACGGACGCCGCCGCCCTGGCGGGGGACCCGGAGGCGGCCGTGGAGCGCGTGCACGGCACGGTGAAGGCGCTCACCGACGACGCCGGGTCGCTCCCGGAGGTCGCGGTCCGGCTCGCCGCGCTCGCTCTGGCCGCCGTCGCCGACACGGCCGTCCAACTGCGCCGGTCCGGCGACGAGGCGGGGACGTTGCGCTGGACGGACACGGCGACCGAGCTGCTGGAGCTGGCCCGGGGCCGGGCCACGAACGGCCGCGACGGCGCCCCGCAGGGCCCGGAGGGGCTGGCCTGGCTGGCCCGTGCCGAGGCGGAGTGGGCACGGGCTACGGGCGGTCCCGAAGCCGAGGCCTGGGAGCGGGCGGTCACGGCGTTCGGCTTCGGCGAGGTCTACGAACAGGCGCGCTGCAGAAGGCGGTTCGCCGAGGCCCTGCTGGCCGACGACCGCCGTGAGGAGGCGGTCGCACAGGCCCGCGCAGCCCGCGAGACGGCGGTACGTCTGGGCGCCGCACCCCTGCTCAAGGAGGTGGACGCCCTGATCCGCCGCGGGCGGCTCACGGAACCCTCCCCCACCGATGGTCCCGGGGCCGCCTCCCCGCCCCTCACCGCCCGCGAGGAGGACGTCCTGCGGCTGCTCGCCCTCGGCCGCAGCAACCGTCAGATCGGCGAGGAACTGTTCATCAGCGGCAAGACGGCCAGCGTCCACGTCTCCAACATTCTGGCGAAGCTGGGCGCCGCGAGCCGCGGGGAGGCGGTGGCGGTCGCCTACCGGGAGGGGTTGATCCCGGCGGCCTCGAAGGCGGCGACCGCGGCGGAGCCGAAGCCGGAGGCACGCTGACCTCGAAGTCCTGACCTGACCTGACGGGCCTTCCGGCTACTGATCCGCCCTGATGAAGGACCGGATCGCCGTCGCCGCCGCCCCGCGCGCCCACTCCTCGAAGGGCAGCGGCCGGATCACCAGGTCGCAGCGGGCGGCGGAGCCGAAGGCGGTGGCGGTGAACGCGTCGCGGATCTGCCCGGCGAACAGGTCGTACGCGGCCAGCCCCTCACCGGAGATGATCACGCGCTCGGGGCCGAGCAGGTTGGCCACGGTGGCGATGCCCCGCCCGATCGCCTCACCGGCCCGCGCGTACACCTCCCGCGCTCCGGGATGGCCCGCGTGGGCCAGGGCGACGGCCTCGGCGTTGTCGGTGATCGCGGTGTCCGTGGCCTCCCGGACCCGGGCGACGATCTCCGCGTCCCCCGCGAACGCCTGCAGGCAGCCGCGCCGGCCACAGTGACAGGGCGGGCCCGCCGGATCGACGACGACGTGCCCGATCTCGCCGGCCACCCCGTGCACCCCCGCGACCACGCGCCCGTGGACCACCAGGCCGCAGCCGATGCCCGCGCCGACGGTCACCACGGCGAAGTCGGACAGCCCCACCCCGGCGCCGAACCACTGCTCGGCGACGGTGAGCGCGCGCACGTCGTTGTCGACCGTGACGGGCAGCCCCGTGGTCATGGCGGCGAGTTCGGCGAGCGGCACGTCACGCCACCCCAGGAACGGCGAATACCGTACGGCGCCCTCGGCGTGGTCGACCTCTCCGGCGACGGCGATGCCACAGCCCAGTACCGGTACCCCGAAGCCGTCCGCCTCGGTGAGCAGCTCCCGCGCCAGCTCGGCGACCGAGGCCAGCACCGCCCTGGGGGCCCGGTCGCTCAGCGGTATGTCCCGGGCGACCCGGACGCGGCAGCACAGGTCGGTGAGCACACCGAAGATCTCATCGCCGGTGATCTTGATGCCGATGAACATCGCCCGGCCGCCGTCGACGCGGACAAGGTTCGCGGGGCGCCCCAGCCCAGGGTGGGTCCCGGCATCCGCGTCCTCGACCAGGTAGCCGGCGTCGATCAGCGGACGGACCGCCTTCGTGACGGCGGCGGCGGACAGCCCCGTGCGGCGGGCCGCGTCGGCGCGGGTGAGGGGGCCGTGGGACAGGACCGTGGTGAAGATCTGCGAGGCGGCCGGCGTGTGGGCCGGAAACACCTCGGCACGGAAGGTCGAGGGCATGGCCCGGAACCTAGATCGCTTATTTTCCCCTGTCAATGAAAGAAGCACCGATGAGATGAACCATCTACGCACGGGCATCTAGACTTGCGAAACGCCGACACAGGCATCCCGTTGACACATGATCCATGGTCTCGCTCGCTTCGCCGGGCAACGCCAGTTCCACGAACGTGAGGCACCATGCCGCTGATCTCCCACTCCCCGGACACCGGGGTCTGGCTGCTGACCACACCGCGCACGTCGTACGCGCTGCGGATCGACGAGACCGGCGCGCCGTGTCATCTCGCGTGGGGGCCGCGGCTGACCCTGGCGGAGGCGGGCGCGCTCGTAGCCTCGGCGCAGGACATGACGAGCAGCTTCGAGGGCCGGCCCCCGGTCGGCGAGGAACTCCCCGTCGACGGCGGCACCCGCTACGGCCCGCCCTCCCTCCAGGTGAGGTACGCGGACTCCTCCCGCGGCTTCGAGTGGGTGCCGACCGGCCACCGGATCCTCGAACCGGCGTCCGGGGTGAGCGAGTTGGTGCTGGAGTTCCGCGACCGCGTCTATCCCCTCGACGTCGCGCTGCACTACACGGTCCGCGCCGACACGGATGTCGTCGAGCGCCGGACCGTGGTGCGCAACGCAGGTGACGAGCACGTCGACCTGCTGCGCGCCGACTCCGCCGCCTGGACGCTGCCGCCGCTGCGTGACTACCGGCTCAGCCATGTCACCGGCCAGTGGTCGGCCGAGAGTCAACTGCGGCGCGACACACTGCCGTTCGGCGAGACGGTGCTGACCAGCCGACGCGGTATCACCAGCCATCACGCCAACCCGTGGGTGATGCTCGACGCGGGCGAGGCCACGGAGGAGCACGGCCGGGTGTGGAGCGCGGCCCTTGCCTGGAGCGGGAGTTGGCGCATCACGGCCCAGCGCACCCCCGACGGGCTGGCCGGGTTCACCGGAGGCGTGGGCCATGAGGGGACGAGCGTTCCGCTCGCGCCGGGCGAGGAGTTCACCACGCCGGTGTTCGCCGGGCTGTGCACGGACGGCGGGTTCGGGGCTGCGAGCCGTGCCTGGCACACGTACACCACGACCCATGTGCTGCCCCGGGCACGGGAGTTGGCGCCGGTGCTCTACAACTCGTGGGAGGCCACCGGCTTCGACGTCGACGAGGCGAGCCAGAAAGCGCTGGCCGAGCGGGCCGCCCTGCTCGGGGTGGAACTGTATGTCGTCGACGACGGCTGGTTCGGGGCGCGGCGCAGCGACCGCGCGGGGCTGGGCGACTGGACACCGACTCCGGAACGCTTCCCCGACGGTCTCGGGCCGCTGGCCGACTCCGTGCACCGGCTCGGGATGCGGTTCGGGATCTGGGTCGAGCCGGAGATGGTCAATCCCGACAGCACCCTGTACCGCGAGCACCCCGACTGGGTGCTGCACGTTCCCGGCCGGGCCCGCACCGAGATGCGCAACCAGCTCGTCCTGAACTTCGCGCGGGACGAGGTGGCGGACTGGGCGTACGGCTGGCTGACCCGGCTGGTCGGGGACCACGGGGTCGACTTCCTCAAGTGGGACATGAACCGCGCCTTCGGCGAGTCGGGCTGGCCGGGGCAGCGGGACGGCAACGACCGGCTGTGGACGCGGTACGTGGCGAACCTGTACGGCGTCATCGACCGGCTGCGGGACGACCATCCGGGGCTGCGGGTGGAGACGTGCAGCGGTGGCGGCGGCCGGGTCGACCTCGGCATCCTCTCCCGTACTGACCAGGCGTGGACGTCCGACAACACGGACGCCGTGGACCGGCTGGTGATCCAGCACGGCTTCGGGCAGGTGTATCCGGCGCGTGCCATGTCGGCGTGGGTGACCGACGTGCCCAACCAGCTCACGGCGCGTTCGGTGCCGCTGCGGTTCCGTTTCCACGCGGCGATGTGCGGGCTGCTCGGCATCGGCGGTGACCTGACGCGCTGGTCCGAGGAGGAGCTCGCGGAGGGCGCGGCCCTGGTCGCCGAGTACAAGAAGGTGCGGCATCTGGTGCAGCACGGCGAGCTGTACCGGCTGTCGGGGCCTCTCGGGGAGGAGCCGACGGTCGTGCAGTACGTCGGCGAGGGCGCGGCCGAGGCCCTGGTGCTGGGCTTCCGGTACGGCCCCCGGCACGGTCTCCCGCGGATTCCGGTGCGGCTGCGGGGTCTGACGCCCGGCGCCCGGTACCGGGACGCGCGCACGGGTGCCGTCCACCACGCGAACGTGCTGAGCGAGTACGGGTTGCGGCTCGATCTCGCGCCCGGCGACTGGTCCAGCTCGGCTGTGCACCTGGAGCGCGTACAGGAGGCGTAGTCGACCTGTTCCCCGGTCGGCTGTCGTCGGCCGGGGAACCGCGGCGCCCTGGCCGGGCGTTACAGGGGCAACGCCCCATGGGGCACGAACGACGACCCCAGGGCAGGCACGATGAGCGAGTTGGTCCCCGGGGGCAACACGCCCCTTCCGGGCGGCACCCTCACACTCCGGGTGCCGGGCCCCTTCGACGTGAGCGCGCTCGTGACGGGCGACAGCGGCAAGGTCGACGGTGACACGGACTTCGTGTTCTACAACCAGCCGACGGCACCGGGAGCCAGGCTGCACGGTGACACCCTCACCGTCGACCCGGCGGGCCTGCGCCCCGGCGCCACCCGCGTGACGGTGGTCGTCAGCGCCGCCGACCCCGGTACGGCGCTGGGCCGGCTGCCCGCGCCCACACTCCACGTCACCGGCCCCGGAGGCCGCCCGCTCGCCCGGTTCACGCCACCCCGCCCGCAGCGGGAGACAGTACTGCTGCTGGCGGAGCTGTACCGGCGGGGCGCGGACTGGAAGCTGCGCGCGCTGGGCCAGGGGTACGCGGACGGGCTGGCGGGCCTGGCCCGGGACTTCGGGGTGGATGTCGCGGACGACGCCTCCGGGGCCTCGGCTTCGACCTCGGCAGGGTCCACCTCGCCGTCCCTCACTACGCCGTCACGCTGGTCCGACGCCGCTTCCCGGTTGTCGGGCGCGGCCTCTCGGCTGTCGGAGGTGGCGGCTTCGCGCCGGTCCCGGTCAACGGGCACCCCGCAGGCGGCCAGCACTGCCGGGTCGGTGTCCCCGGCCGCCGCGTCTGCCGCCGGAGCGTGGCCGGGTTCGGGGTCGGTGTCCCTGGTCGGGCCCGCCGAAGGCTTCCTCACCCTCGTCAACTCCGCCCGGGCCACTGCCGGTTCGCCGCCCGTCTCCCTCGACGCGCGGCTCTGCGCCGCCGCTCAGGCACACGCCGCCGACATGGCCTCGGCCGGCCGCCTGGGCACCGAGAGCCGGGACGGCACCTCCGTCCACCAGCGCGTCACTGCCACCGGGTACACGTATCTGACCGTCGGCGAGCACCTGGTCTCCGGTCCGCGTACGCCCGAGGAGTTCCTCGACTACTGTCTGCGCACCGAGCAGGCCCGCCGCACCCTGCACGACCTGGCGTTCACCCAGGTCGGCCTGGCGTACGTCACCGGGTCCCGCACGGGCGACACGTACTGGACCGCCCTCTGGGCCCGGCCCCTCATGCCCGGAGACCTGGCACGGACAGCCGCCGAGGTCACGGACCTCACCAACCGGGAGCGGGCCCGCGCCGGGCTGCCGCCGCTGGCCACCGACGCCCTGCTCACCCGTGCCGCGCAGGCGCACAGTACGGACATGGTGGTCCGCGCGTTCTACTCGCACACCGGGCCCGACGGCAGCCAGCCGTGGGACCGGGCCGCCGCCGCGGGGTCCACGCGGCGGACGATCGGCGAGAACATCGCGTGCGGGCAGCGCTCCACCGCCGAGGTCGTGGAGGGCTGGATGAACAGCCCCGGACACCGTGCCAACATCCTCAAGCGGGAGTTCACGCACATAGGTATCGGTTTCGCGAGCGGCGGCAAGGCGGGCACGTACTGGACCCAGCTCTTCGGCGCCTGACCGCCCCTTCCGGCGGTCCCCGCCCGCTACGGCTTGCGGGCGACGCCGCCCAGGGCGATCACCTCGCCGGTCGCGGCGGCCGTACCGGGATCGGGGCGCCAGTCCGTGATGGGGACGACACCGGGGGCCAGCAGCTCCAGACCCTCGAAGAATCCGGCGAGTTGCCGGGGGCTCCTCAGGCAATAGGGGGCCGCCCCGCTCTCGTTGTAGAGGCGGGTGGCCTCGGCGTTGGCCTTGTTGGTGTCCACGCTGTCGTTGAAGGCGAGGAAGCTGCCCGGCGGCAGAGCGTCCATCAGCGCGCGGACGATGGCCCGCGCCTCGTCGTAGTCGGCGATGTGCCCGCTGACCTGCATCAGTGTGAGGGCGACCGGCCGACCGAGGTCCAGGGTCCGCGCCGCTTCCCTCAGGACGGCGTCGGGGTCGTGGAGGTCGGCGTCGACGTAGTCGGTCACGCCCTCGGGGGAGCTGGTGAGCAGGGCCTCGGCGTGGGTCAGGACGAGGGGGTCGTTGTCGACGTAGACGATGCGGGCGTCGGGGGTCACCCGCTGGGCGATCTCGTGGGTGTTGTCCGCCGTGGGCAGGCCGGTGCCGATGTCGAGGAACTGCCGGATCCCGGCGTCTCCGGCCAACTGCCGCACGGTGCGGCCCAGGAAGGCGCGGGAGTCGCCGGCGAGGTCGGTGATGCCGGGGAAGATCTCCCGGAAGGCGTCGCCCGCCTCGTGGTCGACCGGGTAGTTGTCCCTGCCGCCGAGCCAGTAGTTCCAGATCCGGGCCGAGTGCGGCACCGTCGTGTCGATCTTCTCCGGTGTCCGTGCGCCGGGGGCGGACGAGTCCTGCGTCACCGGGCAACCTCCTTGTGGGGAACCGTAGTTGGCCCTGCCCCACAACGTAGCGTCACCGGCACCGCCGCGGCCGGATCGTGCGGACACAAAGAGCCCTCCGGCCTCCTTTGGCCGGGTTCTGTCATTTCCGCGCGTTCTCCTGGCGGAACGCGCACCCTCCAGGACACGATGCCCGCATGAAGGGTGACCTGTTTTCCAGTGAGTACATGGTGCAGCCGGCCACAGCGCCAGGCATGACCGCCGAGAACGCCAAGTGCATCAAGTACGCGGTCAACGGCGAGATGTTCGCCCGGCAGGGCGCGATGATCGCCTTCCGCGGCAACCTCCAGTTCGAGCGCAAGGGGCAGGGCGTCGGCGGCATGCTGAAGCGTGCCGTCACGGGTGAGGGGCTGCCTCTGATGGCGGTGCGCGGACAGGGCGAGGCATGGTTCGCGCACGAGGCACAGAACTGTTTCATCGTCGAGATCGACCCGGGTGACGTCTTCACCGTCAACGGCCGCAACGTGCTGTGCTTCGACGCGTCACTGACGTACGAGATCAAGACGGTGAAGGGGGCGGGGATCAGCGGCGGCGGCCTGTTCAACAGCGTCTTCACCGGGCAGGGGCGGCTCGGGCTGGTGTGCGAGGGCAATCCGCTGGTGATTCCGGTGTCGCCGCAGTACCCGGTGTACGTCGACACGGACGCGGTGGTGGGCTGGACGGCCAGTCTCCAGACGTCGCTGCACCGTTCGCAGTCCTTCGGCTCGATGATCCGCGGCGGTTCCGGCGAGGCCGCCCAACTGATGCTCCAGGGCGAGGGGTTCGTCGTCGTGCGGCCTAGCGAGGTGACCCCGCAGAAGGCCCAGCAGCACTGAGCCCGACCGCGAACTCGCGTCCCTGAACGTGATCTGAGTCGCACAGGCAACCTCTGCGCCGTCCGTCACGTCTTGATCGACGACAACAACAAAGACACCGCCGACTTCACAGTGCCGCCCCGGCCCGACCGGCCGGGGCGAACTTTCGGCGCACTATACACATCGCGTATACGCTGAGCGTATACCGAAAGGGTTGCATGTACGGCAAAGCATTCGCCCCGGAGTACCAGGGCGCGCTCACCAGCCTCTCGGTGAACTCCTCCCTGGTCGACGTACTCGCCGCGGGCACCGAGCAGTTGGCAGCCGCCGAGCAGGCCGGGCGGCGCGGCGAGGCCGCCCGTTCGGGACTCGCGGTCGCGGAGGCGCACCGGCGGCTGGGGCAGGTGGGCGACGCCGACCGGGCCTGGAAGGCGAGTTACCGCGCGGCCCGGGCGGCCGGTGACACCGGAGCGATGGCGTGGGCGCTGTGGAGCGGCGGCACCCTGGCCCGCCAACGTGGCGCGTTCCCGCTGGCCCGGCGGCTGCTGGGGCTCGCGGCCGAACTCGGCGAGCGCGGCGGCGACATCGTCGTACGCGGATACTCGCTCGCGGGGCTGGCCGAGACAGGCCGTATCCAGGGCGACTACGAGGCGGTCGGCCGACTGCACGAGCAGTTGCTCGCCGAGGCGCGCAGGCGCGGTGAGGCGCGGCACACGGTGTGGGCGCTGGAGGGCATCGCCCAGATGCACCGCAACACCGGCTCGTACGACAGCGCGTACGCCATGTTCGAGGAGGCCGCCGAGATCTCCGCGCGGGCCGACGACCGGCGTGGGCACGCCTGGGCGTTGCGCGGGCTCGCCGACATCGTGTCCGTGCGGGACGGGGACACGGAACGTGCCCTCGCCCTGCTCTCGGAGGCGGAGGAGAGCTGCACAGCGATGAACCTGTCGAGCGCGCTGGCCTACAACCACAAGATGCGCGGCAACGTCTACTACCGCGCCGGGCGTTACGCCGAAGCCCGGGACCTGTACGTCCAGGCCCTGGCGGAGTTCCGCGCCATGAGCGAGCCGCGCGGCGAGGCGCTCTCCCGCCTCGGACTCGCCAAGTCGCTGGCCCGCCTGGGCCGCGACCGTGCGGAGACGGCCGCCGAACTGGCCGAACTGGCCCGCGATCTGGAGCGCATCGGGCTGCGGCACGCCCGTGCGATGGTGGCGCGGGCACAGACCGAACTCGGCCTCGGCACGGACACGGAGGCCGCGCGATGACGCCGTCGGCCTCCGAGGTCCTGGCACCGGCGGCACCGTCCGTGCCCCGACTCCTCGAACGGTGCCGTGACCTGGTGCGTCCGGCGCTCGGCGAGGCTGTCGAGCGGCTGCATCCCTGGCTGGGCGAGATGGCCGCGTACTCCTTCGGCTGGTGCGAGGTGGGCGGTGCACCCGTCGACGCGTCCGGCGGCAAGGGCGTACGCCAGGCGTTGGCCGTGCTCGGTGCGGAGGCGGCCGGGGCGCCCGGGCGGTCCGGGGTCGCGGCGGCGGTCGCCGTCGAGTTGGTGCACACCTTCTCGCTGCTGCACGACGACATCATGGACGGCGACCCGATGCGGCGCCGCCGCGCCACGGTCTGGAAGGCGTACGGCACCGGGCCGGCCGTCCTCGCGGGCGACGCGCTGTTCGCGCTGGCCGTGGAGACCCTCGCGCGGACGCCGGGCGGCCCGGCGGGGATACGGCTGCTGTCGGCGGCGCTGACGGACGTGGTGTCCGGGCAGGCCGACGACCTGCTGTTCGCCGCCCGCCCGTGGACCGGACCCGAGCGGGTGCGGCCCGAGGAGTACCGGACGATGGCCGAGCGCAAGACGGGCGCACTGCTCGGCTGCGCGCTCTCGCTGGGAGCCGCGCTTGGCGGCGCCCCACCGGCGACGACGGCCGCGCTGGAGCGGGTGGGACGGCATGCCGGGACCGCCTTCCAGATGGTCGACGACGTGCTCGGCATCTGGGGCGACCCCGCCGTCACCGGCAAGCCCGTCCACGCCGACCTCCGGGAGCGCAAGAAGTCGTACCCGGTACTGGCCGCCCTCGACGCGCCGGTCCCGGCCGCCCGGCAACTCGCCGCACTGCTGGAGTCGGTCGACGTGCCCGACGAGGCCCTCGCACGACGCGCGGCGGCTCTGGTCACCGAGGCGGGCGGCCGTACGGCTGCCCTCGCCCAGGCCCGACGGCACCTCGCCGCGGTCGAAAGCGGCCTGGCCGACCTGCCGCTGGCGGGGCCGGCGGTCGACGAGCTGCGGGCGCTGCTGGGCTTCCTGGTGCGCCGCGACCTGTGAGGCGGGCGGAGGGGATCGGGGGAGAGATCGTGTGCGGGCCGTCACTTCAAGGCCGGTGAATGCCCCATTTCTTCGCACAACCGCTCGCCGCAGATGAATAAAAGGGAAATCAGTCTCGGGAGTTGCGGAATATTTGAACAGACCCCGTCGCACCCCTCGTACCACTGGGAAAGGTGAGAGCCGGGGGTTCAGCGAGGGATGGCCATGGTCAAGGCGAACGTCTCCACACACGAGTTGGTGGCCGGAAGGTACCGACTCCTCGATGTCGTCGATCGCGAGACGAACCGGGTCTCCTGGTACGGCGAGGACACCGCATCCGAGCGCCCGGTCGTCCTCACCCAGATCCAGCTCCCGCCCGACCCCCGGGAGCAGACCGCCCGCCGGGCCATCGCCCGGGTGACGCGCGCGTCCGAGATCCTCGGGCTGGTACTGCCCGGCCGGGTGGCCACCGTGGTCGACGTCGTCGAGGAGTTCGGCACACTGTGGACGATCGCCCAGTGGATCGACGGCACACCGCTGAGTGAACTCCTCGAACGGCAGGGCACGTTCAACTACGTGCGCGCGGCACGCATCGCCCTCGAAGTGCTCGACACGCTGGAGGCCGCGCACCGCGAGGGCATCGTGCACGCCGAACTCAGCCCCGGCCAGGTGTTCGTGCGGGACCAGGGGCCGGTCGTGGTGACCGGCTTCGGCCTGGCGGGCGCCACGTCCGCGTCCCGGGTCGGCGCGCCTTCGTACGCCTCGCCCGAACAGGCCCACGGCGCGCGCCCCGACCCGTCGGACGACCTGTGGGCGCTGGGCGCGCTCCTCTACGCGATGGCCGAGGGCCGGCCGCCCTTCCGTGACCGGGGGCGGGCCGACGCCACGCTCAAGGCGGTCGACCGGCTGCCACTGCGCAGCCCGGTGCGCGCCGGCCCTCTCGCCCAGGTCATCCAGGGGCTGCTGCGCAAGAGCGCCCGGGAGCGGCTGACCGCTCCGGTGGCGCGGGACGCCCTGCTCCGCGTCATCAGGGACGAGCCCGACACCTCGGACGAACCGGTGCCCTCCGCCCGGCTTCGCAGTACCGGTGCCGCCGTCGCCGTGCGGCGTGCCGGCCGGAACCTGAACAGGCGCGGTCCCCGCAGGATCGTCCTCGTCGGTGCCGCGCTGGCCGCCGTCACCGTCGCCGTCCTCGCGACGACGGACAACCTGCCCGGCATCGACGCATCGGCGTCCGGCGCGGACACCACCCCGCCGGTCGTCTCCCAGGTTCCGTCCCTGCCCTCCACCGGCGGGAACACCGCCATCCCCGACCAGACCGCCGCACCGAGCACCGCCCCCTCCGTACCGCCCTCACCGACGCCGTCGGCACCACCGGCCTCGTCTCCCGCGCCCACCCCCACGCCCACTCCCTCGGCCACCGGGGGCACCGCCGAGGCGCTGCCCGCGGGGTTCCGGGTGTACAACGCCCCGGAAGGGTTCTCCATCGCCCTCCCCCAGGGGTGGAAGCGCCTGAGCGAGGACATCTCCCCCGGCAACGTCGCCTACCGCATCGTGTTCGGCGCCGACGACGACCCGCGGACCCTGACCGTCACCTACAGCCAACGGCTCCGCCCGGACCCGGTGGCCGTGTGGCGCGACGACGTCGAACCCGGTCTGATCCAGGCGGACATCGGCTTCAAGCGGATCGGTGAGATCCGGGCGACGACCTATCGCGGACGGAGCGGCGCCGACATGGAGTGGCTGTCCGACTTCGAGGGCACCCGGATACGAACCCTCGGCCGGGGCTACCTCACCGGCGAGACCACGGGCTTCTCGCTGCGGTGGACGACGCCGGCGGCCGACTGGAACAACACTGCCAATCGGCAGGCGCTGGACGCGTTCTTCCGTACCTTCAGAGAGTGAACCGCCTTCAGCCATGGGCGGGGACACGTGTCCACCACCGGGTGTGCGGACCCGGTGACGGGCTGGGACCGGCGTCGGGCCCGGCCTGTCAAAGCATCGCCAATGCGCGCATATAGGCTGCCTGTCTGCACCTTCGTAGTCCGTCCAGCCTTCCCGGGAGAGTCACCTGTGACCGTAGCGATCGCCCCGTCCGAAACGCCGGAGATGCCTGAGCCTTCCGAGACACCCGAGGTGGCCCCCGTGTCCCCCGTGGCCGAGGAGTTCGACGGGTCCGAGTGGTCCGAGCCGTCCGCCGAACCCGTCGAGAGCGTCGACGCAGCCCTCGACGCCGCCGATGTGTCCCCCCTCGTGGCGCGCGACGCACAGGAGTTCGGGGCCTACGCGCGGACCGGGGGCTGGGCCTTCGGACTGAAGGTGGCGCGCAGTGTGCGGCCCGGGGGCCAGAGCGCCGGTGAGACGCCGAAGGTGTCCGCCAAGGAGTTCGCCGCTCTCGCCGACTGCTCGCCCGAGCGCGTCATGCGCTACTACAAGGCCTGGGACAAGGCCGCCGATGACGGTGTCGTCCCGCACTTCGAGGCGCTGGCCCCGGGAGCGGAGGTCGAACTCCCCGGCGCCGACCTGTGGCTCACGTACTACAGCTCCCGTTCCAGCGCCGGTTCGGAGCGCGGCGCCGCCATCACCGAGGCCGCCGAGGCGGAGGGAATCCGGCCGACCAAGGCGCTGGAGGTCGCGGAGAACCCCACCGCGCTGCGGGCCGCGATCATGGCCGACCCCTCGACCGCGCGCGCCGCCCGGCACGCACTGCTCGACCGGATCAAGGAAGACCCGGATCTCCAGGCCGAGTTGGCGCGCGACATCGTCCGCACCGACGACCTGAAGAAGGCCGTGGCCTTCGAGTCCCGGTCGGCCGACCGGGTCGGATACGTCCGCCAGATCGCCGAGTCCGGCCAGGTCAAGACGCCCGCCGGGCAGACCATCGACGCGCCCGTCGATCTGCGCCAGGAGGCCGAACGGCATCTGTCCCTCCTCGACGAGCTGGACGAGGACGAGGACACCGGCGAGTGGGCGAGCGAGGCCTACGACACCCTCAAGAACCTCGTCGTCGAGGCGGTCGAGGCAGACCCCGAACTGCGCGTCTCGGAACGGCGGACGAAGTTCTACAGCAGCCTGACGAAGGCCACGAAGGCGTTCGAGGAGCTGACCTTCGACGACGTCCAGGAGTTCGCCGAGGACGACATGGTCCAGCAGTTGGAGGAGCTCCAGGAGGCCATCGCCTCGTGCATCACGGCGCTGCGCGGAGCCCGCACCTCGCCCGAGTGACACCTGAGGACACGGGCGCCCCGAGCTGAGTACGCCTACTCATGCCCGGGGCCGGAGCGCACCGCCACGATGATGCTCCCACCACAAGGAGCGTTCCGATGCCCGCAGTCGACAACACCCCCCGCCCCCTCCCGACGGCCACCGACGCCCCGCGGCGGCACCTTCCGGCGCTGCTCGCCGGGCTGGTGGCCGTCGCGCTCGCGGTGTCGGTGTGGCAGCCGCACGACCTGATGACCTGGTTCCTGGAAACGGTCTGGATCCTGATCGGGCTGCCCGTGCTCGTCCTGACCTGGCGGCGGTTCCCGCTCACGAACCTGCTGTGCTGCCTGCTCGCCCTCCACGCGCTCGTCCTGATGGTGGGCGGCCACTACACCTACGCGCAGGTCCCACTGGGCGACTGGGCGCGCGACACGTTCGGCCTCGACCGCAACCCGTACGACCGGCTCGGCCACCTCATGCAGGGCTTCGTGCCGGCCGTGCTCGTACGGGAGCTGCTCAGCCGTACGTCACCGCTGCGCGGCAGCCGCTGGCTCGCACCGCTGACCGTGTGCGCCTGCCTCGCCTTCAGCGCGGTGTTCGAGATGTTCGAGTGGGCGGCGGCCGTGATCGGCGGCGCCGCGGCCGACGACTTCCTGGCCACGCAGGGCGACGTGTGGGACACACAGTGGGACATGTTCTGCGCGCTGATCGGGGCGACCCTCTCGCTGCTCCTGCTGAGCCGCGTCCACGACCGGCAGCTCGCGGCGCTGCGCGCTCAGTCCGTGGTGTAGCGGTAGCGCGTCCACAGCGGCAGCACGAACCAGCAGGCCAGATACCAGGCGAAGATCCCCCCGACCAGCCAGGGCACGTACGCGTCATGGGTGGCCACCCTGAGAACCAGCAGCAGCGCCGAGGTCATCGTGGCGAGCAACAGCACCAGACCGATGAAGGTCAGGCGGGACGCCCAGCGCACGGCCTCGGGTTTCACCTGCCGGCCGGAGACGATCCGGTGCAGGGCGACCGGACTGATCAGTGCGCCGGTGGTGGTGGCGCCCAGCACGACGGTGATGATGTAGATCGTGTGCTCCGTGGCGTCCATCTGCGCGTACCTCGGGGTGAACACGACGGTCAGCAGGAAGCCGAACAGGATCTGCACACCCGTCTGGGCGACCCGGACCTCCTGGATGAGCTCGCCCCACTTGCGGTCGGCCCGCTCCTCCTTGGTCTCGTCCCGTCCCCGGTCGAGCGCGCCGACCTCGCTCTCGGTGTCCGCCATGGTTCCTCCTGGCCTCCGCGACCTGACATTCCTATCCGGATCCGGGTTCCCCGTGGAGCCGGATTCGATCAGTTCACGGCCGTCCGGTTTGGCCGATCGGCGGAGCGGTTACCCGAGGGGCACCACAGTGACCACGTCGAAAAGGAGGTCCGACCATGTCCGGTACACAGCTCACCCTCACGGTCAGCGGCGGCAACGCCGCAGACGCACAGACGGTCGTACGAGCCCTGGAGTCGGCCTTCGGCCCCGCGGCCGAGTCCCCGGGGGACGACGACGGGCCGTCGACCGTGCACACTGCCGCGTTCACCGTCGGTACGGAGAACCCGGAGCCCGGGCATCCGGCCAGGTCGCCGCTGTCGGCGCCCGTGACGGTCACCGTGCAGGGCACACCCGCGGCCGTCCGCTGCGCGGGTGACACCCTCACCGGTGCGTTCACCACTCAGGACCGGGGCAGTGTCTCCGGCGACCAGGAACAGGAACGCCAGCTGCTCCTGGAGCCGTGACACGCGTACGCCGATCCGCTACCAGCGGCTCTCCACCTGCGCCTTGATCCGGCGGTCGTAGAGGTCCCGGATCGCGGCCAGCGTCTCCGGCGAGAGCGGCGGCAGGGCGGCGGTCGCGGCATTGGCGAGGGCCTGCTCGGCCGAGCGGGCGCCCGGGATCACCGTGGTCACACCGGGCTGCTGGAGGATCCAGCGCAGGGCCAGCTGCGCCGGGGTGTATCCCTCCGGGGCCAGGGCGGAGAACTCGGCCGCCGCCTCGACGCCGGTCGCGTAGTCGACACCGGAGAAGGTCTCGCCCTGGTCGAACGCCTCGCCGTGCCGGTTGTAGGTGCGGTGGTCGTTCTCGGGGAACACCGTGTCCTTGGTGTACCTGCCCGACAGCAGGCCCGAGGCGAGCGGGACCCTGGCGATGATGCCGACGCCCGCCTTCTCCGCGGCCGGCAGCACCTCGGCGAGGGGCTTCATGCGGAACGCGTTGAGAATGATCTGGACGCTGGTCACGCCCGGGCGGGCGATCGCGGTGAGCGCCTCCGCGGAGGTCTCGACGCTGACGCCGTACCGCGCGATGCGCCCCTCGTCGACCAGGGTGTCCAGGGCGTCGAAGACCTCGTCGGAGGAGTAGACGGGGGTCGGCGGGCAGTGCAGCTGCACCAGGTCGATCCGGTCGACGCCGAGGTTGCGCCGCGAACGGTCGTTCCAGGCACGGAAGTTGTCGAGAACGTAGTTCTCCGGGATCTGGTCGAGCCGGCGGCCCATCTTGGTCGCGACCAGGACATCCAGCTCGGGCCTGCCGCGCAGGAAGGTGGCGATGGTCTGTTCGCTGCGGCCGTCGCCGTACACGTCGGCGGTGTCGAAGAAGGTCACTCCCGACTCGACCGCCGCGTCCAGCACCGCGAGGGCGTCCTTCTCCTCCACGTCGCCCCAGTCGGCGCCCAGCTGCCACGTTCCGAGGCCGATGACCGACGCCCGCTGACCCGACCTACCGATTACACGCTCGTCCATGGCATCAGTCTGTCATCCGTCCGCAGGTCCGGGCGGCCGGGGCCTGCCCGGATCCGTCAAGGGGTGGTAGCTGCTCGGCAAGGAGCGTGTACGAGGTCGAATCAGCTCGATCGCGTGATGGGCGGCTTCCGGGCTTGCACTGGCCTGGGCCGTTTAGGTTAGCGTGATCGTGCGGTCTGGGACGCCGAGTGCGGTGCCAGCGTGCGGGGCCCCTGCTCCACCGGAGTGATGGTTCAGGGCCTCCCCGTCGCCTCTGGCTGTACCTACATGGCCAGGTCGTGAGGGCTGTATCCAACAGCGGCCTCCGGCCGCGGGGGCCTCCCGGGCTCGGACCACGCACAGGATACGTGTCGCCGCCCCGGGGTCGAGTACGCCGGGGACCAGTACGCCCAAGACCGTTCGGGGCGCGCGGCTGAACGGGCTCACGCCCGCTCAGTCTGTAGGAACGGTGAGCAGGGCCTGGACTGTGGGGGCGTACCGGTCCACGATGGCGTCGATCGTCGCCTCCCGCAGGTGTGTTCCGCGGGCGATGCCGTACATGACGCCCAGGCCGAGCAGCGTGGCGACGGCCAGTTCGGCGCGCAGGCCCGAATCGGGGCCGGGGAGGCGGCAGGCGAGGCGGTCGCTCACCTGGGTGCGGAAGTTGGCGCGCATGATGTCGCCCCGGTCGCCCTGGAAGGGGGCGAACACGATCCGCAGGACGGGGTCGGCGCCTCGCTCGGTCTGGCCGGTGAGGAGATGGCGGACCATGTGGCGGCCCAGGTCGTCCAAGGGTGCGTCGAGGAGGGCGTCGGCGTCCTGGTCGAAGGACATGACGTGGGCGAAGAGGGCGTCCTTGTTGCCGAAGTACTTGAGGATCAACGGCGGGCTGACACCGGCGCGTTCGGCGACCGCCTTGAGCGTGATGTCCGCCTGGGCGTGGCGGGCGAGGAAGTACCGGGCGGCGCGCAGGATGGCGGCCCTGGTCTGCTCGGCGTCCCGGCGCGGGGCCGGGGCAGGGGTCGGCTCGGTGTCGGGGCCGGTCGGCGGTGGTGTGCGCACGGTGCTCATGCTCCCTCCATCGCCTCGTCCCGCGCTCCCGGAGTGCGGCCACGGGCGCGCCGGGTGTCGCCGGTGACCGGGTCGCCGGGGATGGTCAGGGCCGCCGTGCAGGCCAGCAGGGCGACGACGCCGGCCATCGCGAAGGCCAGCAGGTAGCCGTGCAGGGTGGGCACCGGGACACCGGCGACCGGGCTGGTGTGGCGGACCAGCACGGCGACGACGGCGGCACTGCACATGGCCTGGCCGATCGTGCGCATCAGGACGTTCACGCCGTTGGCGGAGGCGGTCTGGCCGGGCGGTACGGCCCCCAGGATCAGCATGGGCAGCGCCGAGTACGCGAAGGTGGTGCCCATGCCGACGACCGCGGCGCCCACGATGATCATCCACAGGTCGCGGCTGTCCGCGATGCGCACCACATAGCCGAGCGCGATGACCGCCGTGCCGACGGCCAGGGTGACGCGCGGCCCGTACGCCGACGAGACGCGGGCCGAGACCGGCGAGAACACCAGCATGACGATGCCGCCGGGCAGCAGGACGAGGCCGGTCTCGACAATGGACAGGCCGAGCCCGTACCCGGTGGCCACGGGCGCCTGGACCAGCTGGGCGGTCACCAGGGAGTTGGAGTAGAAGGCGAACCCGGTCAGCAGGGCGGCGACATGGGAAAGACCGACCCGGGGCCGGGACACCAGCCGCAGGTCCACCAGGGGCTGCGGGGTGCGCAGTTGGTGCCACCACCACAGGCCGAGCACCCCGACGGCGCCGAGGAACAGTCCCAGGACGCGTGGGCTGCCCCACCCCCACGCGCCGCCCTCGACGATCCCGAGGAGCAGACACACCAGCCCGACGGCCAGCCCCAGCGCGCCCAGGACGTCGAAGCGCCCCGGTTCCCGGACGGGCGACTCGCGCACCGCCCACCACACCGCCGTCACACCCACCGCGCCGAGGCCGGCGGTCGCCCAGAACATGACGTGCCAGTTCGCGTACTGGACGATCAGCGCGGCGAGCGGCAGCCCCAGGGCGGCGCCGATCCCGACGGTGGCGCTCATCAGCGCGACCGCGCTTCCCGTGCGCTCGGGCGGCAGTTCGTCGCGCAGGATGCTGATCGACAGGGGGATGACGGCGGACGCGGCGCCCTGCAGGGCGCGTGCCGTGATGAGCACGCCGATGTCGGAGGACAGGGCGCACATGACCGAGCCGAGGACCATCAGCCCGAGAGCCGCGATCAGTACCCGCCGCTTGCCGTACATGTCGCCGGCGCGGCCCAGTACCGGGGTGAGAACGGCGCCGGACAGCAGAGTCGCGGTCACCATCCAGGAGACCGCGCCGGCTGAGGCGCCGGTCAGCCGGGGCAGGTCGGGCAGCAGCGGGATGACCACGGTCTGCATGACCGCCATGAGCATCCCGCCGAACGCCAGCGCCGGAACGGTCATCCGGTCGCGCAGGGGCCGCGGGGCAGGCATCTCGCGTGGGGCGGGTATCGGGACAGGCTGGTCCATCGGCACTCCAGCGGCCGGCCGCTCTGCGCGACAGAAAATGGGTGAATGGCGATTCACCATAGCGGTGAATCGCCATTCACCCAATGACACCGGCCGTGACCGGGCTACTTTCCGGAGACCCCGGCCTCTTCTCCGGCACGGGAGGCCAGCGCGCGTGTCTGCGCGGTCCGGGCGAGCTTCGGGCCGAGCCACCGCTTGAACCGGCGCAGCGCTTCAAGGCGCCCCGCCGCCCGGTCGATGCCGTAGTACAGCTGGGGCGGCACATAGGGCAGCAGTGGTGAGTGGCGCTGGCCGAGCAGGGCGAACATCCGGTCCGGGGGCAGCCGGATGTAGCGCGGCAGGTTCTCGTACCACTGGGCGCTGTAGCGGGCCGCGCTCTGGATGGAGAGCAGTTCCGACTTGCGCCGCTCCTCGTAGGCGGTGAGGGCCGCGGGGAGTTCGGAGTGTGTGTGGAGCGCCTCGTCCAGGGCCAGGGCGTCCTCCAGGGCGAGGGTGGTGCCGGCGCCGATGGAGTAGTGCGTGGTGTGGGCGGCGTCGCCCAGCAGGACGAGGTTGCCGTGGTGCCAGGCGCGGTTGGTGAGGGTGCGGAAGTTCAGCCACTGGGCGGCGCCGTCGTCGGCCGAGCGGCCGATCAGGGAGTGGCCGTCCAGCAGGTCGCCGAAGAGCTTCTCCAGCAGGGCCAGACCGTCGGCCTCGTTCGCCCGGTCGAGGCCTAGGCCGCTCCAGGTCTCGGGGGAGCACTCGACGACGCAGGTGCTGTGGTCCTGGCTGTAGCCGTAGCCGTAGCACCAGATCCAGCCGTGCTCCGTCTCCTTGAAGCCGAAGGTGAAGGCGTCGAAGACCTTGGTGGTACCGAGCCAGATGTACCGGTTGCGGCCGGCCCTCAGATCGGCGCCGAAGTGTTCGGTGTGCTGTTCGCGCAGCGCGCTGTTGACGCCGTCGGCGGCCACGACGAGGTCTGCGTCGGTCAGCGCGCCGGCGTCGGTGATCCCGTGCTCGAACTCCAGCCGTACGCCGAGCTGTCGGGCCCGGTCGGCGAGGATGTCGAGGAGCTTGTGGCGACCGATGCCGAAGCCCTCGTCGCCCGGGTGCCGGGTCGCGCTGTCGCCCACATGGGCGACTCCGTGGTTCCAGGACACCGAGGCGTCACCGATGGCCCGCGCGGACTCGGGGTCGCGCTCATGGAGTCTGTCGAGCAGTCCGCGCCAGTAGGTGACGCCCCAGCCGTAGGTCGAGCCCGCCGGGTCACGCTCGTACACGGTGACGTCGTGGGACGGATCCCGCAGCTTCAGGAGGATCGAGAGATACAGGCCGGCGGGCCCGCCTCCGACACAGGCGACCTTCACACACACCCCTAGCGATTACGGAAGGTGGTCAGTTCGCGTCGGAGAGTAGCAGGATGTGGGTACACCGAAATGCCGTCCTTCACAGGACGGCCGGTGTGGTCGGGTGCGCTCAGACGTCGGCCGTACGGCACTCCGGGTGACCCCAGCCCTGGGCGTTCTTGGCGATGGCCTCGCCGGCCGCGTAGGCCTTTCCGCAGACGCAGCGGCCGGGGAACTTCGCCTTGAGGGTGCGGCTGGAGTCGCCGCTGCGCGGCCGGGCCGTCTTCGTTCCGGACGTTTTCGGGGCCGAGGAGCGGGGGGTGTCGGGCGAGGCCGGGGGTTCCGGGGAGCCGAGGTCGCTGCCGGCCGACAGCTGCACGATCGCGGCCTGGCTGGCGGCACGGTCGGCGAAGTCGTTGAGCTTGTCGCCGTCGACCTGGTGTGCGGGCACATAGCGGAACTCGACCGAGCGGCCGTCGAGCAGCTCGTCGATACGGACGACGAGTTCCTGGTTGGCGACCGGCTTGCCCGCGGACGTCTTCCAGCCCTTGCGCTTCCAGCCTGGCAGCCAGGTGGTGACGGCCTTCATGGCGTACTGGGAGTCCATCCGGATCTCCAGCGGTACGTCCGGCGCCACAGCCGTCAACAGCCGTTCCAGCGCAGTGAGTTCGGCGACGTTGTTGGTGGCCCGGCCGAGCGGCCCGGCCTCCCAGCGAGTGGGGCTCTCCGAGCCGTCGGCCACCACCCAGGCCCAGCCGGCAGGTCCCGGATTTCCCTTCGAAGCCCCGTCGCACGCGGCCACCACTCGTTCACGCATGCGCTCGATCATGCCATGCGTGCGACGGGCCCCCTGCCCCCGTCGGCTGCCTCCCTCAGCCCACGTCCGCCGACTTGGGCATCTCGCCCGCCGTCGTCGTGACATCGATGACCGAGAAGTTGGCGCCCTGCGGATCGCTCATCGCGGCGAACCTGCCGAACGGGCTGTCCATGGGCCCGAAGCGCAGCACGGCGCCGAGCTTGGTGGCTGTGGCGACGGCGTCGTCGCAGTTGCCGACGGTGAAGTACACGTTGATGTACGGCGGCATCTCGGGCGGGAAGTCGTCCGTCATCCGCATCCGGCCGAGGACGGTGTTCTCGCCGTTCTCGCCCAGGTTGTACATCCGGAAGTCCATGGCGTCGTCCTGCACCTGCTTGGCCGAGTAGCCGAAGACGGTCTGGAAGAAGGTGTCCGACTTCTCGGTCTCGCGCGTGAAGACCTCGGCCCAGCAGTACGCGCCAGGCTTCTCCGGTCCCGCTTCGAAGCCCTCGTGGACACCGCCCTGCCAGATACCGAAGGCGACACCGCTGGGATCACGGGCCAGACACATGGTGCCGAACTCGCCCACCTGCATCGGCTCCATCAGCAGCTCGCCGCCGTTGTCACGGATCTTCGCGGCGGTGGCGGCGGCGTCCGGCGAGGCGAGGTACAGGCACCACGCCGACTGCCCCTCCTGCCCGGGCATCGGCGGGACGACCGCGGCGACCGCCTTGCCGTCGGCGTACGCCTGCGTGTAGTTGCCGTAATCCGACGACGACTCGCCGAAGGTCCAGCCCAGCACCTCGCCGTAGAAGCTCTTGGCTCCCTCGACGTCACTGAACATCGCGTCGGCCCAACAGGGGGTTCCCTCAGGTTGCACGGCCATGGCTCCGGCCTCTCCGGTCTGGTCGATCTCGTCGGCTGTCCGGATTCTCACGCTAGCCAGGCTTCGTCCAGGACGCGCGTCGAGCGACCCAGGCTGTTACAGACAGGAGGAGACGCGCCTTAAAGGGGCGCGGGGCTGTATCGATCTGCGGCTCCGCCGCGTGGGCGCGACAAGCCACGGCGGACCGCAGCCAACAAACAACCCACAAGCCACGGCAAAAACACACCTCTGCGGTCTGATAATTTCATCGACGCTCGTCTCTCCTCGGCCCCCACAACCTCCAGGTGTCCCGATGTCCGCTGCACGGGTGCGTCGCCCAGCGA
Source organism: Streptomyces sp. SID12488 (assembly GCF_010548275.1). Lineage (GTDB taxonomy): Bacteria > Actinomycetota > Actinomycetes > Streptomycetales > Streptomycetaceae > Streptomyces. Next base: position 22,320 of record NZ_JAAGLT010000026.1, on the reverse strand, counting down.
CGCGGCATGCCCGCAGCAACCTCCCGCACCTGCTGGGCATCCTGCTCCTCGTCCTCTCGACGTTCGCGTTCTCCTGCGCCGGCGCCCTGCCCTCGCAGGACACCGGGCACGCTCGGTCGACATCGGCGCACGGCGTGCACATCGCCGACCGGGACCCCTGCCAGGAGGGCCCGCACCAGGGCTGTCACACCCCCGGGAACCACGGCGTCCTCAACCACGCCCCGTTCATCGGCGCGGCCCGGCCCGCCGCGCTGGACCAGCCGAGCACGGCCCCCGCCCGGCTGCCGCTCGGCCCGTCGCGGACCCCTGGCGCCGCCCGCCCTCCCGATCTCCACGAGCTGCAACTGCTCCGGGTCTAGACCGTGGCCGGGCCCGCGATTTCCCCGGGCCGGTCCGCTCAGTCACGACCACGAACATCACCCCAGCTTGCAGCGCCGCGCCCGGAGACAGGCACGGCACGGAGAAGGACATCCCATGGGTACATCCAACGCCAAGGCGAAGACCGCGGCCCGCCGCGCCCACATGGAGGAGCTGCGCAAGACCGAGCAGGCCCGTGAGCGCCGTATGCGTCTGCTCACGCTCGGCGCGACCGCCGTCATACTCGTCGGCCTGGCCGGCGGCGGCTGGTATCTGGTCGACTCGGCCCAGGACAAGGAACAGGCGAAGGCAGCGGCGAAGGCGTCGCCGATCTCGGGTGTGAAGAGCTGGTCCAAGCTCACCCAGAACCACGTCGCCAAGGCCGTCACCTACAAGATGAGCCCGCCCGTGGGCGGCGACCACAACCAGGTCTGGGTGAACTGCGACCGGCAGGTCTACACCAAGGTGGTCCCCAACGAGAACGCGGTGCACGCCCTCGAACACGGCGCCGTCTGGATCACGTACAACGACAAGGCGGCCAAGGCGGACGTCGAGACGCTCTCCGAGAAGGTGACCAACACGTCGTACACCTTCATGAGCCCCTACGAGGACCAGTCGTCGCCGATCGTCCTGAGCGCCTGGGAGCACCAGCTCAAGGTGGACAAGGCGTCGGACCCGCGGGTCGCCAAGTTCCTCGACAAGTACGTCCAGGGCGAGCAGACCCCCGAGCCCGGTGCCGCGTGCACCAATGGGATGACGCCGTGAACTGAGCGTCGGCCGCGGGGCGTTCGCACTGGACTGCCCCGCGTCGGCGCCCGCGTTTCCGTTCCGCTGTCGGCGCGGGACACGGAGACTCGCGCGGCTCTCGCCCAGCTGACGGGGGAGGTGGACAGGTGGCGGTGACGGCCTTGTGGGAGGCCGCCCGGCGGGCTCCTGAGCACGCGGGACCGCCGGTCTGGGCGCACGCCGGCCTCTCCCCCGGCAACATACTGGTCACCGAGGGGCGGCTGAGTGCCGTGATCGACTTCGGCTGTACCGGGGTCGGCGATCCGGCCGTCGATCTGATCGTGGCCTGGGACCTGCTGGCCGCCGACGTCCGGGACACCTTCCGTGAGGCGTGATCAGGGAGATCCTGGCCGAGCACGGCGTCCGGCGGGCCTGAGCCGCCCGGGACGGGGGGGGCGGCTCGGCACCGGCCGGGTTCGTCCTACTCCCCCGCGTACGCCTTTTGCAGGGTGGCGATGTCCAGCTTGCTCATCGCGTACATGGCCGTGGTGGTGCGGACGGCCTTCTCCGGGTCCGGGTCGCTGATCATCTCGATCAGGCCCTCGGGGACGACCTGCCAGGACAGTCCGTACTTGTCCTTGAGCCACCCGCAGGGGCCGCCCTCGCCGCCGCCCTCGGTGAGCTTCGCCCAGTAGTGGTCGACCTCCTGCTGGTCGGCGCAGAAGATCTGGAAGGAGACGGCCTCGCTGAACTTGAACTGCGGGCCGCCGTTCAGCGCGACGAACTTCTGGCCGTTGGCCACGAAGTCGACGGCCAGCACACTGCCGGCGGGGGCGGGGCCGGCCTCGTTGTAGTAGCCGACCCTGCCGAGGGCCGAGTTCTTGAAGACCGAGACGTAGAAATGGGCGGCTTCCTCGGCCTGGCCGTCGAACCAGAGACACGTGGTGAAACCGTCGGTGGTCATGGGATACCTCCTGGAGCGGGAACGCTGTCACCTCTTTCGACCGATCCTCGGGCGAAAACTCATCGGTGGCGCGATGAGTTGTTCCATCGGTCCGTCTCAGGGGCGAGCCCGCGTTTCACCGACCGGTTGCCCAGTTGATCAACCGGTCAACCGGTCATTGGCCCACTCGGCCGTCGATGCACTCGCGCAGGAGGTCCGCGTGGCCGCAGTGCCGCGCGTACTCGTTGACGTGCGCCGCCAGGACGTCGCGGAGCTGAAGCTGCCCGCCGGGCTCGGCGCCCAGGTCGGAGAAGCCGGCGTTCGTGGTGCCGAGGTCGGCGACGCCCGCGACGAACCGGTCGGTGCGTTCCGTCTCCGTCCGCCACTGCCTCCAGGCGTCCTCCACGACCGCCGGATCGGCGACCGCGCCGTTCCAGTCGCCGTCGCGGTCGTCGTCGGTGCGGTACAGCTTGGGGGCGTCCTCACCGGCCATCACCCGGCGAAAGTGCCGTTCGTCCTCGGTGAGGTGCCGCACCAGCCCGAGCAGGGACATCGTGGACGGCGGTACGGAGCGCCGGGCCATCTGTTCGGCGTCCAGACCTGCGCACTTCATTTCCACGGTGAGGCGGTAGTGGCGCAGGCCCTCGATCAGCGTGCCGCGTTCGTCCACGATCTCGGTGTCGGTCTCGCGCGGGTCGTCGTCCGGGTCGACCCACATGTCGTCGTGGACGGTCGCGACCGTCCACCGAGTCGCCGTTGTCCCGTTGTCGTGCGCGCGCGAGTCCATGGGGGCATGGTCGCGCGCGTCGACACCGTCCGCCACCGATTATCGGGCCCGGAGAGCGCCCGGCCCGGTCCCTACGCCTGGTGCACGATCTGGATCAGGTTGCCGCAGGTGTCGTCCAGCACCGCGGTGGTGACCGGGCCCATCTCCATCGGCTCCTGGGTGAATCGCACGCCCAGACCGCGCAGTCGCTCGTACTCCGCGCGCACGTCGTCCACGGCGAAGGCGGTGGCCGGGATGCCGTCCTTCGTCAGCGCGTCCCTGTACGGCTTCACCGCCGGATGGCCGGAGGGCTCCAGCAGAAGTTCGGTCCCGTCGGGATCCTCGGGCGAGACCACGGTCAGCCACCGGTACTCGCCCAACGGAACCTCCGTCTTCTTCACGAAGCCCAGCACGTCCGTGTAGAAGCGCAGGGCCTTGTCCTGGTCGTCGACGAAGACACTGGTCAGGTGAATCCTCATGGTGTGCTCTCAGATTCGTGTGCGTACGGGTCCGGCGAAGCCGATTGTCACAGGGCAGCCTGGCATTCCGGGGCCGTCTCCGCGATGCGGTGCCCCATTGACTCACCAGACCGGTACAGGTGACGATCCCGCCCGGAGAGCGTCGTGAATGCCTCTTCCACCCCCCCTCGCGGGGTCCGGAACGGCCCTGAGGCCGACGTCACAGTTCAGCCGAGGTCAAGGTCACAGCCTGGCGCTCTCCTGCGGCCGGACCTCTCTGCCCTAGCATCCGGGCATGACAGTCCTGCCCAACGACGGGCTCTCGCTGGCCGCCGAGTTCCCCTCCACGACCCATGAGCAGTGGCAGCGCCTGGTGGAAGGCGTCCTGCGCAAAGCGGGCAAGGAGGTCTCCACCGCGACAGCCGAGGACGCTCTGTCCACCGCTCTCGAGGACGGACTCACCACCCACCCCCTCTACACGGCGCACGACGAGGCTCCCGAGCCCGGCTTTCCCGGCTTCGCCCCCTTCGTGCGCGGCGGACGCCCCGAGGGGAACACCGTCGGAGGCTGGGACGTACGGCAGCGGCACGCGACCCTCGTCGGCGACGCGGTGCTCGGGGACCTCGAGAACGGCGTCACCTCGCTCTGGCTGACCGTCGGTCCGGACGCGATCCCGGTGTCGTCACTCGCCCGGGCCCTCGACGGCGTCTATCTCGACCTGGCCCCCGTCGTCCTGGACGCCGGACAGGAAGTGGAGCCCGCGGCACGGGAGTTGCTCCGGCTGTACGAGGAGCGAGGTGTCGCCAGGGAGGCGGCGCGCGGCAACCTCGGCGCCGATCCGCTGGGCCACGAGGCCCGCACCGGTGAGGAGTCGGCCTTCGCGCCGGTCCTCGAGCTGGCACGGCTGTGCGCCGAGCAGTACCCGGGGCTGCGCGCGCTGACCGTGGACGCGCTGCCGTACCACGAGGCCGGCGGCTCGGCCGCGCAGGAGCTGGGCGCGTCCCTGGCGACCGGGGTCGCATACTTGCGGAAGCTGACCGAGGCCGGGCTGTCCGTCGAACAGGCCTGCGCACAGCTGGAGTTCCGGTACGCGGCCACCGCCGACCAGTTCCTGACGATCGCCAAGCTGCGCGCGGCCCGGCGGCTGTGGGCCCGGGTCGCCGAGGTGTCCGGGGCACCGGCGGCCGGGGCACAGGTGCAGCACGCCGTGACCTCGCCGGTGATGATGTCGCGCCGCGACCCGTGGGTGAACATGCTGCGCACGACGGTCGCCACGCTGGCCGCCGGGGTCGGCGGCGCCGACTCGGTCACCGTGCTCCCCTTCGACCACGCGCTGGGCCTGCCGGACGCGTTCGCGCGCCGTATCGCCCGCAACACCTCGACGATCCTGGTCGAGGAGTCGCATCTGGCGCGGGTGATCGACCCGGCGGGCGGCTCCTGGTACGTGGAGCGGCTCACCGACGAACTCGCCCACGCGGGCTGGGAGTTCTTTCAGTGGATCGAGGGCCTCGGCGGTCCCGCCCCCGCCCTCCGCTCGGGCCGGCTCGGTGAGGCGCTGGCCACGACCTGGGCGGCCCGCTCCGCCAAGCTGGCCAAGCGGCGCGAACCCATCACCGGGGTCAGCGAGTTCCCGAACCTCGCCGAGCGCCTGCCTGACCGCGAGCCGGCGCCGGTACCGCCGTCCGGAGGACTCCCCCGGGTACGGCGCGACGAGGCGTACGAGGCTCTGCGCGCCCGCTCCGACGCCCACCTCGCCGCCACCGGATCCCGGCCGCGCGTCTTCCTGGCGACCATCGGCCCGGCCGCCGCCCACAGCGCGCGGACGACCTTCGTCTCGAACCTCTTCCAGGCCGGCGGCATCGAGACCGTCACGGACGGCACCTTCGCGGACAGCGGCGCCACCGAGGTCTGCCTCTGCTCCAGTGACACGCTGTACGAGGAGCAGGCCGCGACCGTGGCGGCGGAGCTGAAGGCCTCCGGCGCCTCGCATGTGTTCCTCGCCGGCCGTCCCGGGCAGTACACGGACGTCGACGCGTACGTCTTCGCGGGCTGCGACGCCGTCGCCGTGCTCTCCGCCACCCTCGACCGCATGGGAGCGTCCTGATGGGAATCCCCGACTTCTCCGGAATCGAACTGGGGACCCCGACCGCCGACGCCGACGCCGACGACTGGCGTACGGCCGTCAAGGCGACCACAGGCTCCGACGGGGCCTTCTGGGAGACCCCGGAGGGCATCGCGGTCAAGCCGCTCTACACCGGCCGTGACCTGGAAGGCCTGGACTTCCTCTCGACGTACCCGGGTGCCGCTCCCTATCTGCGCGGCCCGTACCCGACGATGTACGTCAACCAGCCCTGGACGATCCGCCAGTACGCGGGTTTCTCCACCGCCGAGGAGTCCAACGCCTTCTACCGCCGCAACCTCGCGGCCGGCCAGAAGGGCCTGTCGGTCGCCTTCGACCTGCCCACGCACCGGGGGTACGACAGCGACCACCCGCGCGTGACCGGTGACGTCGGCATGGCGGGCGTGGCGATCGACTCGATCTACGACATGCGGCAGCTCTTCGACGGCATCCCGCTCGACAAGATGACCGTGTCGATGACGATGAACGGCGCGGTGCTGCCCGTCCTCGCGCTGTACATCGTGGCGGCGGAGGAACAGGGCGTGCCGCCCGAGAAGCTGGCCGGGACCATCCAGAACGACATCCTCAAGGAGTTCATGGTCCGCAACACCTACATCTATCCGCCGAAGCCGTCGATGCGGATCATCTCCGACATCTTCGCCTTCACCTCGCAGCGGATGCCCCGCTACAACTCCATCTCGATCTCCGGCTATCACATCCAGGAGGCGGGTGCGACGGCCGATCTGGAGCTGGCGTACACGCTCGCCGACGGGGTCGAGTACATCCGGGCGGGCCGTGAAGCGGGGATGGACGTGGACGCGTTCGCGCCCCGGCTCTCCTTCTTCTGGGCGATCGGCATGAACTTCTTCATGGAGATCGCCAAGTTGCGCGCGGCGCGCCTGCTGTGGGCCAAGCTGGTGAGGCAGTTCGACCCACAGAACGCCAAGTCCCTTTCCCTGCGCACCCATTCGCAGACCTCGGGCTGGTCGCTGACGGCGCAGGACGTGTTCAACAACGTGACGCGTACGGCCGTGGAGGCGATGGCGGCGACACAGGGCCACACCCAGTCGCTGCACACCAACGCCCTGGACGAGGCGCTCGCGCTGCCCACCGACTTCTCGGCGCGCATCGCCCGCAACACGCAGCTGCTGATCCAGCAGGAGTCGGGCACAACCCGGGTCATCGACCCGTGGGGCGGCAGCGCGTACGTGGAGAAGCTGACGTACGACCTCGCGCGCCGCGCCTGGCAGCACATCGAGGAGGTCGAGGCGGCGGGCGGTATGGCGCAGGCCATCGACGCGGGCATCCCCAAGCTGCGCATCGAGGAGGCCTCGGCACGCACCCAGGCCCGCATCGACTCGGGGCGCCAGCCCGTGATCGGCGTCAACAAGTACCGCGTGGAGACCGACGAGCAGATCGACGTCCTCAAGGTCGACAACTCCTCCGTACGCACCCAGCAGATCGAGAAGCTGCGGCGGCTGCGCGCCGAGCGCGACGAGCGGGCCTGCCAGGACTCACTGGACGCGCTGACCCGGGCGGCGGGCGGTGAGGGCAACCTGCTGGAGCTGGCGGTGAACGCGGCCCGCGCGATGGCGACGGTCGGGGAGATCTCCGACGCGCTGGAGAAGGTGTACGGGCGGCACGCGGGCCAGATCCGTACGATCGCGGGCGTGTACCGCAACGAAGCAGGCGAGTCCCCTTCCGTCGACCGCACCCGGGCGCTGGTGGACGCCTTCGAGGAGGCCGAGGGGCGCCGGCCGCGCATCCTGGTGGCCAAGATGGGCCAGGACGGCCACGACCGAGGCCAGAAGGTCATCGCCACCGCCTTCGCGGACCTCGGTTTCGATGTCGACGTCGGCCCGCTGTTCCAGACCCCGGGCGAGGTCGCCCGGCAGGCGGTGGAGGCGGACGTCCACATCGTCGGGGTGTCCTCGCTGGCCGCCGGGCACCTCACCCTCGTACCGGCGCTGCGCGAGGAGCTGGCGGCCGAGGGCCGGGAGGACATCATGATCGTCGTCGGCGGGGTGATCCCGCCGCAGGACGTGCCGACCCTGCTGGAGATGGGCGCGGCGGCCGTGTTCCCGCCCGGGACGGTGATCCCGGACGCGGCGTACGACCTCGTCGAGCGGCTCTCGGCAGATCTCGGGCACGACCTGTGATCGATCTCGACGCGTACGTCAAGGGCGTGCTCGACGGGAAGCGGGCGATCGTGGCGCGGGCCATCACCCTCGTCGAGTCGACCCAGCCCCAGCACCGGGCGCTGGCACAGGAGTTGCTGACCGCGCTGCTCCCGCACAGCGGCCGGGGCCGGCGGATCGGGGTCAGCGGGGTGCCGGGGGTCGGCAAGTCGACGTTCATCGACGCGTTCGGCACGATGCTGACCGGGCTCGGGCACCGGGTGGCGGTGCTCGCGGTGGACCCGTCGTCCAGTCGTACGGGCGGCTCGATCCTGGGCGACAAGACCCGGATGGAACGCCTGGCCGTGGACCCGGCGGCCTTCATCCGGCCCTCCCCCACCGCGGGCACGCTGGGCGGGGTCGCCAAGGCGACGCGCGAGTCGATCGTGGTGATGGAGGCGGCGGGCTACGACGTGGTGCTGGTGGAGACGGTCGGCGTCGGCCAGTCCGAGACCGCCGTCGCGAACATGGTCGACTCGTTCCTGCTGCTGACGCTGGCCCGCACCGGCGACCAGTTGCAGGGCATCAAGAAGGGCGTCCTGGAGCTCGCGGACGTGCTCGCCGTCAACAAGGCCGACGGCCCGCACGAGCGCGACGCCCAGGCCGCCGCACGGGAGTTGGCGGGCGCACTGCGGCTGATGCACGGCAGGGACGCGGCCTGGACACCGCCCGTGCTGACGTGCAGCGCACGCGAGTCGACCGGCCTGGACACCGTCTGGGACCGCCTCGAACAGCACCGCACCCTACTGGACTCGACCGGCCGCCTCGCCGCCAAACGGCGTGACCAGCAGGTCGACTGGACCTGGACGATGGTCCGCGACGAACTGCTGGGCCGTCTGCACACCGACGAGGCCGTACGTGCCGTCGCTCCCGGCCTCGAACAGCAGGTCAGGAACGGTGAGTTGACCGCAACGCTCGCCGCCGAGCGCATCCTGAAGGCATTCGGCGGCGACTGAGGACACGGGCCGGCCCGCCGGGCTCCGGGTCGCCAAGTACAGGGCGGACTCAGCCTTCCTCTCCGCGCCTGTCCCGTCCGTCCTGTCCGTCCCGTCCGCCCTGTCCGTCATCGGCTGTCCGAGCAGATCGCGCGGCAGCCGCTCGTCGTCGGGACTGAGTCCGGTGACGAAGCCGGCCAGTACGGCCTCCCGGTCGCTCTCGGCGTCCAGCACCCTGCGCATCCGGTGCGCGGCGAGGCCCGCTTCGTCGGACGCCGACGTCCGCGCGAAGGACCGGCCCGCGCGTTCCCGGGTGACCGTGTTCCTGGCCGGCAGCTGGGTGCGGATCGTGATGACGGTCGTGCAGGCCAGGTCGCCGTCGAGCCGCTCCTGCACTCAGCCGGCCGTCGCCGGTCCCTCCGCCTCGCGCAGCGCGGGCAGGACCAGCGCCTCCAGCTCGCCCTGCCCCGCCGTCGGGGACGCCGCCGGTGCTCGTCACGCGCTGTCTCCCGTCCGCGGCCCATCCGTTTCCCGAGGCGGACAAGGTATGGACGCCGCGAGCCGGTCAGCGCCATGCGGACAGCAGCCTCAACAGGAATACCCCCAGGCGCGGGCTAGGTCGCGCAACGCCTCCGGGACGTCCTCGGCGTCCGGCAGCGGCCGGGCCCGCTGGATCTTCCCCGACTTGATGTTCGCGCTCCAGTCACCGATGAACGGCACGAAGGGGCCGTGATCGCCCTTGCTGTAGTCGAGCATCCTCGGCGTCCAGGGCACACCGAGATACGCGCAGATCTCCCGGGTGACCGCCTCGGGCCGCTCCGTCAGGTCCTCGTAACGGACCGTGAGTCCGTCCAGCCCGTTCCGGGCCGCTTCGACCGCCTCGACGTACATGCGCACCTCCCGTACGGTCGCGCCGAGGTCGCGGTCGGGACGGTTGTTGATCAAGCTGCTCACCATCGACGCGGGGTGGCGAAGCAGGAAGATGTACCGGGCCTTCGGCCAGCCTTCGGCGAGCCGCTCCCAGAAGCCCGCGTTGCCCGGGGTCTTGTCCACGATGATCTGCTTGCCGCTGCGCACGAGTTCCCGGTGCAGGATGCGGTCCCACAGCAGGTACTCCAACTCGCGCTGGTCGAGATCCAGTTGGGCCATGGCCTTGCTGGTGTACGGCTTGGTGAGGTCGACCGCCAGAGTGCGCAGGTGCATCTCGTGCGGCGCCCGCATCTGCGGGTGGCTGTTGAGCAGGACCCGCAGGAGCGTGGAGCCGGAGCGCACTGAGGAGATCACGAACACCGGGTCCGGGACGAGCCGGTGGGCCGACTGCGGCACAGGCGGCTCCGCGAACTGCCGCACGCGCCGTCCCAACCCACGAGCTACTCGACGTACTTCCGGACCGACCAGGACCATGACCATGCCTCCTTGCCCCCCGGCGTACAGAACCCCCACTCCCCCTCGGGTGCTTGACCATCGTGTTACCGATGCCTGGGTCCGCCATGGGAAAGGAATAAGAAATTCCTGAGACCCGGTCCCTGCCCGGCCGCCGCATGGTTGATGATGGGCGGGCCATGACCATGCTCCGTACGCCGACGACGCACTCCGCGCCACTGCCCGTGTTCCGGGCAGCGGTGTTCGCCGTCGTCGGCACGGTGCTCGGGGTCAGCGCGCATCATCTGGTCGCCGAGGGGCCCGCCCCGTGGCGGTCGAGCGTGGCGGCGGCGGTGCTGCTGTTCGCCGTGGGGCTGATCGGTACCCGGCGCCCGCGTTCACTTGCCGCCGTGGTGGTGACGAGCGCGGCGGCGCAGACCGGGCTGCATGTGTGGCTGTCGGCCGCCCACTCACACGCCACGGCAACGACAGCCACGGCCACAGCCACCGCCATGCCCGCGCATGCGCACGCGCATCATGCGATGCCCGCCCATGGGGCCTGGCCAGGCGGGCTGCACCACTCGGCCGCGATGACGGTCCTGCATGCTGTGGCCGCCGTACTCGTCGCCGGGCTGCTGCACCGCGCGGACGCGGCCTGCTGGTCGCTGGCGCGCGGCCTGACCGGGGCCGTCGAGGCGGTGCGGACGCGGATCGCCACCGTACGGGCGCTGCTCGACGGCCGGCAGGCGCCGACCAGACGCGCATCGCGAGTACGACGCCCGCGACGGACGGACGCGCTGCCTCTTCGGGGCGCGCTTCTCGCGGACGTGCTGGTACGGCGGGGCCCTCCGTCGGCGTGGCTCACTCCCGCCAACTGACCCCGCAGGAACGGCCCGACGCAGATCGGCCGTTCTGTGCCATCGCACGCCCGGAAAGACCCGGAGACACCCATGTTCACTGCCCCCACCCAGCACGGCACCGCGCGACGCCTGACCCTCGCGGCCACCGCTGCCGCCGTCCTTCTCCTCCTCACCGCCGGGCCGGCCGCCGCCCACGTGGAGGTCGAGTCCGACAAGGCCCAGGCTCTCGCCGAGAACGTCGAGATCTCCTTCGACGCGGAGGCGGAGTCCGACACCGCCGGTATCGCCGCGGTCCGGGTCATCCTGCCCAAGGGCATCGCGCCCGGCGACGTGACCTACGGCGAGGGCCCCACGGGCTGGAAGTTCACGGCCGCCGACGACGGTTACACGATCAAGGGCCCGGCTCTGAAGGCCGGCGTTAACGCCGAGTACTCCGTCGTCGTACGGCAGCTCCCCGACGTGAAGGAACTCGCCTTCAAGTCGTTGCAGACCTACAGCGACGGCAAGATCGACCGCTGGATCGAACTGGACGAGAGCAGCGAGCAGCCCGCGCCGGTGCTCAAGCTGAAGGCTGCGGCGCCGGGTGCGAAGGTGGTGAGCCCGTCGCCGAGCGAGACGGCGTCCGAGTCGCCGTCGCCGACCGCATCCGCGTCACCGACACCCACGGCCGAGGCCACGGAGACGTCGGCATCCCCGGCCGCCGAGGCGGCGAGCGACGACGGTGGGATGTCCGCGGGTGCCTGGATCGGCATCGGGGCGGCTGTGGTCGTGGTGGCGGGTGCGGCGTTCTATGTCGTACGACGCCGGAGTGGCAACCAGGAGTAACAGGCAAGGCCGCTACAGCCCAGGCCTGGTTTCCTACCCACCCACCCGTTTGCTGCATGTACCCAGCCCAGGCCCTGGGTATTTCAGCCCGTCCGGGGGCGCAGCCCTCAGTCGTGCGGAGCCCTGCCGCTCACCCTGTGGTCGGCATGGCTCAACGCCTCCATCACCAGGCGCCGCAGATGCCCGTCGCGCAGGCTGTAGTGGACGTACCGCCCTTCGCGGCGCGTGTCCACCAGCCCCGCGAGCCGCAGCTTCGCCAGATGCTGGCTGACCGCCGTCCGTGACGCCTCGCACCGCTCCGTCAGCGAGCCGACGTCCGACTCGCCCTGTGCGAGCAGCCACAGCAGATGCAGCCGCGTCGCGTCGGACAGCAGCGAGAACACCTCGGTCGCCTCCGCGAGACGCGCGCTGTCCGGGGCACGCAAGTGCGCATCGGCCGCAGTTGGCAAGGTCTCGCGAGCAGGCATGACCTCAGCGTAGAGGCAGGGCGGACCCGTCGAGGGTGTCGCCGTACCGATTCCCGCATCAACATGTGCACAGGTGCGCACCTATGGCTACAGTGGAGGCAGCGGAGTCGAGCCACGCCCGCTCCCCGACCGGCCAAGGGACCGCCGCATGCTCGCCGTACTCCGCAACCGCGCCTACCGTCGCCTCTTCACCGCCCAGGTCGTCGCCCTGACCGGCACCGGCCTGGCGACGGTCGCCCTCGCCCTGCTCGCCTACGACCTCGCGGGCGCCGCCGCCGGATCGGTGCTCGGCACAGCACTCGGCGTCAAGATGCTGGCGTACGTGGTGATCGCCCCGGCCGTCGGCGCGGTCGCCCACCGGTTGCCGCGACGCGCGCTGCTGGTGGGGGCGGATCTCATCCGGGCCGGGGTCGCGCTGCTGCTGCCGTTCGTGGACCAGGTCTGGCAGGTGTACGTCCTGATCTTCCTCCTCCAGGCGGCGTCGGCCACGTTCACCCCCACCTTCCAGGCCCTCGTACCGGACGTACTGCCCGCCGAACGCGACTACACCCGGGCCCTGTCCCTGTCCCGGCTCGCGTACGACCTGGAGAGCCTGTTCAGCCCGGCCCTCGCCGCCGCGCTGCTGTCACTGATCACCTACAACTGGCTGTTCCTGGGCACGGTGGCCGGTTTCCTGGCCTCGGCCGCCCTGGTGACCTCCGCCGTCCTGCCCAAGCCCGTCATCTCCATTGCCATCGCCCCATCGACCGGCAGTGTCCGTTCGAGGGCGACCGCGGGCACCCGCCTCTTCCTCGCCGTTCCGCAGTTGCGTGCCCTGCTCGCCCTGGATCTGGCGGTGGCCGCCGCGGGCGCCATGGTCACCGTCAACACGGTCGTGTACGTCCGCGACCAGCTCGGCCGCAGCGCCGGTGACGTACCGCTGGCGCTCGGCGCGTTCGGTGCGGGCTCGATGGTCGTGGCGCTGCTCCTGCCCCGGGTGCTCGACCGGGTTCCGGACCGTGCGGTGATGCTGCGGGGAGGGCTGCTGCTCACCCCGGTCTTCCTCGTTCTCGGCGCCGTCACCGCGGCGGGCGGGGGCAGTTGGCGCTGGCCCGCGCTGCTGGCCGCCTGGGCCGCGTTCGGTGCCGCCTGCTCGATGGTGCTCACTCCGACCGGGCGGCTGATCCGCCGGACGGCGCCCGCAGAGGGGCGCACCTCGCCGTTCGCGGCCCAGTTCTCGCTCTCGCACAGTTGCTGGCTGCTCACGTACCCGCTGGCCGGATGGCTCGGCGCGACGGCAGGGCTCAGGTCCGCGGTGCTCGCCCTGGGCGCCGTCGCCCTGGCCGCCGCACTGCTCGCCGTACGCCTGTGGCCGGCGCCGGTCGAGCACGAGCACGCCGGTCTCCCCGCCGGGCACCCCCATCTGGCCGACGCGCGACGGGTCGGCGGCGGCTGGCGGCACAGCCACCACCCGCTCCTCGACGGCCTGCACGCCCACGGCTGACCGTCCGGCATCATCGTGTTCGTCCTGCTCAAGGGCGGCTACGTGCGTGTCGGCTCCATGCTGGCCTGCACCCTGTTCGGCTTCACTCTCGCCGCGACTGGCCTGGCCCCCGCCATCAACAGTGGCCTCACCTCGCTTGCCGGACTGATCTCCAGCTTCTGACTACGCCTCGGTCCACGGCGGGTCGTGCGTGTAGTTGAGTCCGTCGCAGAAGCGGCAGTCCCACTCCGAGGGCACTTCCCACTTGTCGACCCAGAAGCCGACCTGCTTGCCCACGAAGAAGTTGTCCCCGGCGCACCACCCGCACTCGAAGACGAACTCCACCCGATCCCCTTCCCCGCGCCTGGTGGATCGAGGATGCCCGGGGCGCAGGTGTGGTGACTACCCACCCGCCAGCCTCAACTCACCTGCTGCACGTCGCCTAAGGGCGCCGCCGGACACCATCCCGGCGGCGCCCTTAGGCGTACCCCGCCTGGAGCCCTCATGCCCCACACCACACCCTCCCCCGCCATAGCCCACCCCTCCACGACCACCCAGACCGCCACGGCACCCGCGCCGCCGACGGCACTGTCCCTCGAGGAACGCCTGGCGTTCATCAACACGGTGACGACCGTGCGGCTGGACGAAGCCAAGGTCGCCTACGAGGTCAACACCGCCCACATCGAGACCGCGCCCGTCGACCTGGACGACGTCCTCGCCGTCCCCCTGATACCGACCCTCCAGCCACCGCCCGCTGCGTACCCGACACCGGCCGCCGCCGTTCTGCAGCGCGCCCACCACCGCCTGCTCACCGTCGGCTGGTGCAAGGACGTCCTGGTCGACGAGGACGGCGCCGCCTGCATGCTCGGAGCCATCCGAGCAGAGGCCCGCGGCAACCGCGGCCTGGAAGCCACCGCCGCGGCCGTACTCCTGGACGCGATCCGCCGCCAGTTCGGCAACCACGTCGACTCCGTGCCGGGCTTCAACGACGTCTGGCACGGCGGCCGCGTCCCGATCCGCATGGTCGACCAGGCCGCCGCTCTCGCCGACGCCCGCGGCCTGTAGCCCGTTCCGGGTTCCCCGCCTCGCGCCCGATCCCCGCACGCCCGGGGGCCGGACGCGGGCCAGGCCACCCGGCCAACACCAACCAGCTCACCACCGATCTCCAGCGAAGGAGCAGCCGAGATCATGGCCAGCAACGACAAGCCGATCAACGGTCAGCACCGCTCGAACAGCATCCTCGACCTGCCCGAACTGCCGCCCGGCCACAACGACAAGCCGCGCCTCGCACGGCTGCGCACCGCGTGGAAGGAGTCCTGGCAAGAGGGAGGCTTCCTCTACCAGCGATGGGATGAACTGTTCCAGGCCGGGCACGCCGACTGGCACGAGATCGCCGCTTGGATCAAGACGGCCGGACTGCTCACTGGGATCAGCCTCATGGTCATGATGGTGGACACCGCCGACGACATCGCCAGCACCACTCTCAAGGGCCTGTCCGCACTTCCGGCTTCGACCGCCGGTGACGGCAGCGGCCTGTGGGGCACGGTCGACCACCCCATCCGGCTCTTCCTCGCCGACCAGGCCGCCCACCTCTCCGTCGCCCCCGCCGCCCTCTACGCCTTCTGGCAGCTGACCGGACTGCTCGCCCTCATCGGCGGCTTCCTCCGCAACTCCGGGGCGCGCATCGCGTGGGGGCTGTTCGGCTGCGTAACGCTGGCGATGGTCTGGTCCGCCTCCCCGGCCGGAGGCCGCGCCACCGCCACTGGGCTGGCCGCCCTCATGTGGGCGCTCGCCAGCATCTTCGCCCTGCGCGGCCTGACCCTGCGGCCCATCGTCCACAACCACCCGCCGCAGTTCCAGCCCCAGTTCAACCCCGCGCTCCACATCCACGCCACCCTCCCCGCCCCGGCGGACGACAACGGCTTCGGCGACGAACCCGACAACGTCCACCCGCTCCAGCGCTGACCCGGTCGCTCCGCATGGCCCTCGCCCACCCGCAGCTGCGGGGCCGGGCGAGGACCGGACAGGCCGACCGGCCACACGAACCACCCCGAGCGACAAGGAGACCCCGTTTGGGCTGCGAAAGCCCCGACCGTCATAGGCGTGCTCACCGAGCCCCCGGCACCGACCTGGCGGAAGGCCAACCGTCACAAGGTCTTCGGCATCACCGGACTGCTGATCGGCTACTGGGTACTTCCGGCCGCCCGCGGCGCCGGTATCGCCTCGCGCGCTCTCACGGCGCTCACCGTCTGGGCCCTGGACGAGATCGGCTTCCACCGCCTGCATCTGGACCACTCAACGCGTAACCATGCCTCCTGCAAGGTCGCCACCAAATCCGGCTATCTCCTGGAAGGCACCAAGCGCAGCGCCGCAGTCCACGACGACGGCCGACACGACATGCACCTGCACGCCCGCATCCGAGGCGATTGAGCCTGCCCGATCAATTACGTGCAGAGTCAGATGACGGTCTGAGGGCAGAATGGGGCCAGATCAACTCCGTACGCCTGGAGCCACTTCGCAGCCGTGCGCTGGAGCCAAAAGAAGTGCTTACAAACACTGGAGCTCCCAGCTACCCGTAACGGGCGCTTCAGGGGCGCGGTCGTCCCAGAAGGCTGCGCGGTCAGCGCCGGCCGCCGCCGATGCGGCGGTCGTCGGCCAGTGCGGTGAGGGGGCCGAACTCGCGGGCAAGCTGGTTCCACGTCAGAACCTCGCCACAGCGGGCCGGGAACTCCTTCGGGTTGAACTCGGGCATGGTCCAGGTGCCAGTGCCCCGGTCCCGCAGCCACAGGTCCCCGTCACCGTCGACCACAGTCGGCGGGACCGGTACGGGCTCGGCCTGATCGGTGGGCTCCCAGGTGACCCGGCCCGGGTGGGAAACGCGGCGCAGCTCGGTGGTGGCCAGCCGCGCGGACAAGTCACGGGTGGACTCTTCGGCGTCCTTGACCGACGCGAGTCGGAATGCGTCGTCAAGTACGGGCAGGGCTGGATTCTTGCTGCGCTTTGAACTCATACTCTGACTACCTCCGGTGGGGGGCGTCACATCCGTTATGGCACCCCGTAGAGGAACACGGTATCCGAGGCGGGAGCCAGGCCAGCTACGGCAACTGTCCAGGTGGAGGCGCTGGCATACCGGGCGGTGGGGCTAGGTGGTGAGCTGGTCCTGGACGTGGCGCAACCCGTGGTGGTAGCGCTCAGATATGGCGGTCCGGGTCTGAGAAGGTGAGGCCGCCGGGGGCGAGCGGACGTCGGGCAGTTCCATCGTGATTGATCCAGGTCAACGGTCCTGGTGTGATGAGTCGTTGGGGTGCTCGCGCAGCTCATCACGGTGATCATTGCGGGGAGATCATCGGTCATGAGCCACCTGGTGGTGCGTCAGCACCAGCAGGACCCGTACCAACGCGGTCGCGTGCCGCGGATGCATGCGCACCTTGGTCACGATCCGGAAGGTCTTCAGCCGTCGAGAAAGCCCGACCTCGCTCTCATCTCTCATGTGCTCTCTTCGCTGAGGCGGTTGGCTGCCCACGGCAGGAGCTCCTTGGCCACCGCAAGGCTGAACGGCCGTACCAGCGAACGAAGTTCGGCGCAGGCGGCAGGACCGAGCGTGATGTAAGGGAGGGCGGCAAGTCTGTCGGTGGTGTGCTCGATCTCCGCCCTGCGCCGAGTACCGTCCTCGGTCAAGGCCAGGTGAGGTCCGTCGTCGAGCCATCCACGCTCACGAAGGTTCTGCACGGCCTGTCCCCACTCCTCCGGCGTCCATGCCCGCGAGTCGCGCAGCACCCCTGCGTCGATGTCGCCTGTGGCGGCGTGCGTGACGAGAGACTCGAGCCCGCTCAGTCCGGCAGTCAGTAGTGCTGCCACGTGACCGTCGCCACGGAACTCCCGGAGCAGAGTCTGCGCGTGCCAGAGGACGAGGTGGGGTGCGCTCGGCCACGGCAGTGCGGCGTGCGCGGCGAAGAGGGGGCGGCCTTGTGGATGGCGCACGGTCACTTCAGCCGCGGTACGGGCCAATTCCGCCGCGCGGGCGATCGCCGGTGAGGAGACGTCCGCGCCGAGGATGCGGCGGAGCGTGGTATCGATCCCGGTGAGCCGTGCGGCGGTGAACCGCTGGGGCGTGGCGGCTTCCCATGCCGCGGGTATGGCTCGGCGCACCAGTTGGGGATTGAAGTTGTAGAACGTGGCGATGACCAGGTCCGCCGGAGCGGCGCCGAGCGCGGCGGAGCGGGACGCGAAGTACCCCGTCCTGGCGTCCACGCCCAACTCGGCGTACTGGCCTGCGGCTTCGGGCGAGAAGTAGACAGCCCCGTGGTAGGGCTCAAGAGTTCTCCAGGTCTGGCGTGCGAAGGCCAGGCTGTCGCGGTCCGTGTTCTGCGTCATGAGGGCCTCTCCGTGCTGTGGCGGATGAAACGTTGCTGTTCATCGAGCACACGACGGCGCGTGGGGCACACCCAGCCGTACCGTCTGGTCGGTACGTTATCGGAGAGTGACTCCGGCAACTACTGCCCTGCAACCAGTTGGCGGTACCAGTTCGCGATGACTACGCACCCAAGCGGTCGTCCTCCAGCCCCTGGAGCGGTCGTACCGCATCCGTGTCCAGACTCGTGATCGTCACCGAAAAAGGTCGTGAACCGGCTGATCAGCAGCCTGCGGCGCCGGCGGGAGGCTGGAGTCGCTGGAGTAGTAGTTCCATGACGGGGACGGGTAGTCCTGGATGCCGGGCGGCTGTCTCTGCGGTGTCGGTGTCCCGCAGCAGCCGGGTCAGCACCTGCGCTGGTAGCCGGGGGTGCTTGGCAGCCGCGCGGCGTACCTGTTCGTACGGGTCGTCGAGCAGTCGCACCGCCGATGAGGGCGTCAGCCGTGGGTCGGCTGCGGCCCGGAGCCTTACTTCTTCGCTGCTGTCCCGGCTGAATCGCTCGACGAGTTCGGCCGTCGACTCCGGGTCGTCCAAAGCCAGTTGACGCATGCGCGGGTTGGGATCATCGGCGTAGCGGAGCAGGTCGCGGCGGGGGAAGTTCGGGTGGCCATGAGGGCGATCGGGGGCACTGAGGCTGCCGGTCCACCACTGCCACACCCGCAGCAGCATGTCAGCGGGCGCGTCGTCGCAGGATTCCGCGAGGAAGAGCTGGACGACACGGTCTTCGTCATGGGCAAGGAGTGCGACGACGTCCGGCGGGAGACGGCGGGCCCGGGCGACGCTCCGGCGCACGAGGGGGTGAGCGGAGGCGGCGAGGCGCACGATGCCCTGAACCATGCCAAGCCATCGTCTAGGTCCACAATCGAATAGGCCTTCTGGCTGCCCGAGGCCCTTTCCACCCAGGGCAGGCCAAGACAGGCCGCAGACGGTGAACGTGAGCTGCCCCGACTTATGCGAGGCAGGGTCTGGATGTTGTACGTGTACAACATCCAGCCCTCTGACGGCGTGAATGGAAGGCGCGGTCGAGCTGGAGTCTGAGCTTGCCATCGGGACAGCTAAGGAGTTCCTCGAGAGCATCGTGTCGGCATCCCGGTCTTGCCGGAGCCGGCGAAGGCCGCCGCTCAAGTGGGGCCGACTCACGTGGCCAGGGTGGGGCAGCCGAACGATGCCGCGGCCAATGACGTGTTGCGCGGGTGCGGGTCGGTTGCGCCTGGGCTGAGGGCCTTGTTCCGCCTCCAGCTGACGGGGATCATGACCGCGTGCCGCGCCAAGAGGAACTCCACGAACTGCTCGTACGCGCCGGGCTCACGGTCGTCGAGGACGTGCGCCCGGGCAGCCTGTTCCCGCCGGAGGCATGCTGGCGGATCGCGCGGGGGATCGCGGCGCCGGACGGTACGGCCCGGGAAGCGCTCGATGCCGCGTGGTGGCGCCGCCTTTCCGATGCCGACGGCGAGTTCCTGGTGGCCGTCCTCGGACATCGGATCGGCGGCAACGACTCCTGGTGGACCCGGGTCCGCTACGCCGGCGGCGGTGTGCCGGAGCTGACCGGCGCCCCCGGGTTTGTGGCGCTCTCTCTCGACGGGCAGGTGCTGCTGGCGGAGGTGCCCGGCGCGGACGGGCCCCGGGTGACTGCCCTCGCCCGGCTGCCGGAGTGGCTGGAGGAGGCCGCTGCGGCAGCCGGGCGCGAGACGGAGGTCGAGCGCGCCGAGGTGTGGGCGGCGGTACCCCGCCGGCCGGCATGGCCTCTGCACTGGGCGGCGGGGATCGGGGCCAATCCGGCCGCGCCGGACGAGCTGCTGATCCGGCTGCTGGATGTGGAGGAGGGCTTCCTGCATGACTGCGACCGGCCCGCTGTCCTCGACGCCGCCGTGGCGCACCCCGATCCGGGGGTGCGCTTGAGGCCCGCGGACACCTTCCGGCCCAAGCTCACGTCCGATCAGTGGCTACGCATGGTCCGCGCCGAACCGTCGGCGAGCCAGCGCGTGTTCTGGGCGGAGCGTGCCCGTGCCTGGGGCGTCGAACTCCCCGGGGACCTGTACGACGACCTCCTCGCCGGCCCGGCCCGCGCCCAGGCCGCCGAACTCCCGGGGCTCCCCGCACACCACCTTCCCGGCCTCGCGGCCGACGCCGATCCCCGGGTGCGGGTGGCTGCCTGCGCCCGGTGGGAAGACCTCTCCGCGCCACTGCGAGCGCGACTGCTGGCCGACACCGACGACGCGGTGCGTACGGCGGCGCTGCTCGCCCACCACCACGACGTCCCCATGCCGCGGGACGTCTTCTCCGTGCTGCCCGAGCCCCGGCGCGCGCTCGCACAGTGCCGTCTTGGGCCCGAGTTGGAGGCGGAGCTGGTCCGGGACGGGGACGCGGAGGTACGCCGAGCGCTGGCCGCCAACCCTCGGCTCAGCGCGCACGGTGTCGCCGTCCTGGCGGAGGACCCGTACGACGACGTCCGCTCGGCGGTGGCACTGCGGTCCGATCTCGACGAGGAGCAGCGTGCCGCGGTGCGCTACGACGTCGACTCGGCGTCCATGTCGCGCACTCTGCCCTGGGTCGAGGGCCTGCACGGTGACGCCGACGCGATGCGCCGCCTCGCCGTGTCGTCCCATCCGCTCATCCGCCGGAGCGTGGCCCGTGCCCGGCATCTTCCACCGGACGTCGTGGAGCGTCTCGCGCGGGACGAGGACCGGACGGTCCGCCTGTTCCTCGCCGAATCGTGCGATGACGCGCCGGCCGAGATGCTGCTGGAGGTCTGGCGCTGGTGGGACGGCAGCTTCAGTTTTCCCGGCCGCCCCCGCAGCCACCCCAACTTCCCTCGTACGGGTCTGCTGCGCTACGCCGGCGACCCCGCTGGGCGGATGCGCCGCCTGGCCCTGGACGATCCGGAGTCCACGCCCGCCGACGTCGCACATCTCGCCCGCGATCCGGAAGCCAAGGTGCGCCGCCGTGCGGCCGAGGACACCCGGCTGTCACCGGCCGACGCGGTGCGGCTGCTGAACGACCCGGCGGACTACGTCCGCGCGACCGCGCTGCGCAATCCGCGGCTGCCGGCCCGCGTCCTGGCCGCGCTGCTGCACGACCGCGACACGGCATGCACGGCGGTCGCCAATCCGGCGATCCCGGTCCCCGTCCTGCACCGCATCCTGGCCGCGGCTGCGGCAGCCGTGGCAGCCCGTCGCTGAACATCGACACCCCGCACGGCGGCCACGGCGGCCTGACGCTGAACTCCGGCGCGCCGTTAGCCGGTCACCCCTACGCCAACCCTGCGAACACCCGCCGGGGCCCCGCCGTTCCTACGTACACCGCCAGCGCACTACGGGGTTGGCGGCGACGTCGCTCGGCTGGCTCCGGCACAGATCTTGGGGAGCTGTCACATCGGGTCACTGATGCAGCATCTCCACGCCCTGGACGACGTGTTCGGCCTGGATCTGCCCTGTAGGCGGTCCGGGAGGAGACGGTGGGGGACACCCGGGGTCACGCTAGGCTGCGGTTCTTCGGTGGGTGGGGGGCATGGCATGTGGCAGCGGGGGATAGGGGTGGCCGTGCTCGGTGCGGCCCTGGCGGTCCTCGCCGGCTGCGGTTCCGAGACTGCCGAGACCGATACGGAGGCGACAGGCGCGGCCGCGGCTTCCGCCTGGACGCTCGCCGCTCCGATTCGCATCGACGGTGTCCGTACTGCCGACGGCGGCAGGTCTTTGGTGGTCGATGCCGAAGTGCCCGACGGGGCACGCGACTGCGTGCGCAGCCTGCGCGGTGAGCTCGACACCGTCGAGCACGGCACGGTCTACGTCAAGGTCACGTACGAGACCCGTTCCCTGGACCAGGACTCCGGCTGCACCGGCACGCGGCGGGTCAAAGCGACGGTGAAGCTGGGCGAGCCCCTGGGCTCCCGCCGGGTCATGGTGAACAGCATGGACGTGTACACCCCCGTCGGTGCCACGCCACCCGCCCTGCGGCAGTGCGGTGAGAACGGCTGCGACCCCACGCCGCCGCGTTGCACCTCGTCCTCGTACGGGCAGGCGGTCAACGACACGGACATCCCCAAGCACACGAGCTGGGAGGAACGCGGCTGCGACGACACGTGGCTGGTGCTGGACCTGTCGACCCGGATGGGGCCGGCGTGCGGTGACGCCGGCGACGGATGCTCCTCCTCCGGTGTCTCCCAGCGCTGGTTCTACCGGGCCGAGTCCTCGGGCTGGCGGCCGGTCGCCACGAACGGCGATGCGGGGTGCGCCGGGATCCACAAAATCCTGCCGGAATTGCCCGAGCACCTCTGTGCGTCGCTGCCGCGGCTCGACCGCGGCTGATCCCCCGAGCCTGAGGCCGCTTAGGCCGTGTTTTGGAAGTCGCGGGCGGCTAGCCAGATGATGAGGCCGCTCGCGATTCGGCCGATGCCGTGCTCAGTGGTCACGTGGTGTTCGCGGCGGGTGGTGTCGCGGCGGACCATCTCGTAGC
>NZ_JAAGLT010000025.1 GCF_010548275.1 Streptomyces sp. SID12488 | reverse complement strand
GGCCGGTGGTGTGGGGCACCCCCGGGACGAACGGGCAGCACGCCTACTACCAGTTGATCCACCAGGGGACGAAGCTGATCCCGGCGGACTTCATCGGGTTCGCCCAGCCGGTCGCGGAACTGAGCGATGAACTCAAGGCGCAGCACGACCTGTTGATGGCCAACTTCTTCGCGCAGACCCAGGCGCTGGCGTTCGGGAAGACGCCGGACGAGGTGCGGGCCGAGGGCGTGCCGGAGGAACTGGTCGCCCACAAGACGTTCCAGGGCAACCACCCGACGACCACCGTCCTCGCGCGCGAGCTGACGCCGTCCGTGCTGGGCCAGTTGATCGCGCTGTACGAGCACAAGGTGTTCGTCCAGGGAGCGATCTGGAACATCGACTCCTTCGACCAGTGGGGCGTCGAGCTGGGCAAGGTCCTCGCCAGGCGTATCGAGCCCGCGCTGACCGGGGGGGCAGATGTGCCCGGCCTCGATTCCTCCACCGCCGCCCTCGTGGCCACGTACCGCACTCTTCGTGACGCTCAGGAAGTGAACTGACATGCAGATTGGTCTGATCGGTCTCGGCAAGATGGGCGGCAACATGCGCGAGCGCATCCGCCGTGCGGGCCACACCGTCACCGGCTACGACCGGAACCCCGAGGTCTCCGACGTCGGCAGCCTGGCCGAGCTCGTCGAGAAGCTCGAAGCGCCGCGTGTGGTCTGGGTGATGGTCCCGGCCGGCGCCGCCACCCAGTCCGTCGTCGACGAACTCGGCGGCCTTCTGAGCGCGGGCGACACGGTCGTGGACGGCGGCAACTCCCGCTGGACGGACGACGAGAAGCACGCCGAGGAGCTCGGCACCAAGGGCATCGGCTTCGTCGACGCCGGTGTCTCCGGCGGTGTGTGGGGGCTCCAGAACGGCTACGCCCTGATGGTCGGCGGCGACAAGGAGCACGTCGAGCGGCTCCACCCGATCTTCGAGGCACTCAAGCCCGAGGGCCCGTACGGCTATGTCCACGCGGGCAAGGTGGGCGCCGGGCACTTCTCGAAGATGGTCCACAACGGCATCGAGTACGCCATGATGCAGGCCTACGCCGA
Organism: Streptomyces sp. SID12488; assembly: GCF_010548275.1. Classification (GTDB taxonomy): domain Bacteria; phylum Actinomycetota; class Actinomycetes; order Streptomycetales; family Streptomycetaceae; genus Streptomyces. The sequence goes on along the minus strand of NZ_JAAGLT010000025.1, from coordinate 149,522 downwards.
GGGCTGGGAGCTGCTGGAGAAGGTCGACTCCGTCACGGACGTGCGCGAGGTCTTCCGGTCCTGGCAGGACGGGACGGTCATCCGCTCCTGGCTCCTCGATCTGGCGGTCAACGCCCTCGACGAGGACGAGCACCTGGAGCGGCTGCGCGGTTTCGCGCAGGACTCCGGCGAGGGCCGGTGGACGGTCGAGGCGGCCGTCGACAACTCCGTGCCGCTGCCCGCGATCACCGCGTCCCTCTTCGCCCGCTTCGCGTCCCGGCAGGACGACTCCCCGCAGATGAAGATGATCGCGGCGCTGCGCAACCAGTTCGGCGGTCACGCCGTCGAGTCCAAGGAGTAGCAAGCCGTGGGTGACCTTCTTCTTGTCCGCCACGGCGAGACGGAGTGGAGCGCGTCGGGACAGCACACCAGCTGGACCGACCTGCCCCTCACCCCGCACGGTGAGGAGCAGGCCAAGTCCCTCGCTCCGCTCCTCGCCGGACGGACCTTCGCACGAGTGGTGACCAGCCCTCTCACCCGCGCGGTCCGCACCGCCGAACTCGCCGGCCTGTCCGGCGCGTCGACCGATCCGGACCTGCGTGAGTGGGAGTACGGCGGGTACGAGGGTGTGACGACCGCCGAGATCCAGCGCACACGGCCCGACTGGTTCCTGTTCACGGACGGGGTGGCGCCCGGTCCGGACGGGCACCCGGGTGAGTCGCCCGAGGAGGTGGGCCGGCGCGCGGACCGCGCCTTGGCCCACATCGAGGACGCGCTCGGGGAGGGTGACGTGGTCCTGGTGGCCCACGGCCACTTCCTGCGCGTGCTGACGGCCCGTTACCTCGGGCTCCCGCCCGCCGACGGACGGCTGTTCCAGCTCGCCACGGGCACGGTCAGCAGGCTCTCCACCGAGCACGACCGCCCGGTGATCGTGGAGTGGAACTCCCGCTGGAAAGCGTCGAGTTGAGCCGCCTGCCGCTGCTGGGCGACTGAAATGACGATCGGGTCCGGGGCTTTGTCCCCGGACCCGATTGACATGTGTGTCCGGGGCGCGTCAGAGTCGCTCCGATGGAGATCAACGATCTGACGGCGGCCGAGGAGCGGGTGCGGCGGGCCTTTCCCAAGGGCGAGACCGTGGACTTCCGCGAGGGCGATGCCGGGGCCGACAACCCGGACATCGGCCCCGACTGGGGACCGGAGCGGACGATACGCGCCTCCGTGCTGCGAGCCCTGCTGCTCGGCGCCGCGCACGAGGAAGGCGAGATCCCCAAACTCCGGGTGTCGGGGGCCCGCATCACGGGGCAACTCAAGCTCGCGTACGCGGTGGTGGACCACCCGCTCCATCTGCGGTACTGCCACTTCGACGAGTCGCCCGACCTCTACGGCACCCGGCTGCGCCAGCTGAATCTGCGCGGCTCGGTGCTCCCCGCGATCAACCTCGCGAGTACGCGGATCGACGGCCCGCTGCGCATGACCCACTGCCGGGTGCGGGGGCCGGTGCGGCTGGCCGGCGCGGAGATCGCGGGCGCGCTCTTCCTGGACGACGCCGAACTCACCACGTCCGACCCGTCCATGCCGGTGCTCCAGCTCCATCAGGCGGTGCTCGGCGACGGTTTCGCGGCACCCGGACTGCGAGTGCGGGGCGAGGTGCGGCTCGACGGGGCCACGGTGGGCGGGTCGATCGGCCTGGACGACGCCGAGCTGAGCAACCCCGGCGGCCATGCCCTGTGCGCGCGGTCCCTGGAGGTGCGGGCCGACATACGGGCGCGGAATCTGCGCACCCAGGGTGGCATCGACCTGCGCGGCTCCCGTATCGCGGGCTCTGTCGACTTCACCCGGGCGCGGCTGTCCAACCCCGGCGGTACGGCCCTGCGGGCCAGCAGTTGCACCATCGGTGAGCTGTGGCTGTACCGATGCGCGCCGATCGAGGGCCGGTTGCACCTGCGCCGCTCCCGGATCGACGTACTGGGCTTCGAGTCGGAGGTCGCGCCGGGCGAGGTGCTCTTCAACAACCTCACCTACACGGCGCTCAATCCGCACGAGCCGGCCCACCGCCGTCTGCCTCTGCTGGAACGCGACGGCGACGGCTATGTCCCTTACGCCTACGAGCAGTTGGCCGCCGCCTACCGCCATGTCGGCGACGAGGGCGCGGCCCGCCGGGTCCAGCTCGCCAAGCAGCGCCGGCACCGGGCCACCCTGCCCTGGCTGGGCCGGGTGTGGGGCCACCTCCAGGACACCACCGTCGGCTACGGCTTCCGTCCGCTGCGCGCCGCCGTCTGGCTGCTGTCACTGCTGGCGGCCGGCTCCATCGCGTACGCCCTGCACCACCCGCTCCCGCTCAAGCCCGACGAGGCACCGGAGTTCAACCCCGTCTTCTACACCCTCGACCTGCTCCTCCCGGTGATCTCCTTCGGCCAGGAGGAGGCCTTCGCACCCACGGGCGGGTACCAGTTCCTGTCGTACGTCCTCATCCTGACCGGCTGGATCCTGGCCACGACCGTCATCGCCGGGGTGAGCAGGAGCGTCACCCGGCAGTGAGCCCGGTCGGCGGCAACTTCCGTCACCGGAGGGGCTGTTGCGCGTGCTGGGCGGCGAGCCGTACCGGTGCGTTCTGGGCGCCGTAGCCCTGGTAGCCGCCGTCTCGCTGGACGAGTTCGAAGAAGACGCGGCCCACGGTGCGCGTGTAGCAGTGCCTGAACTCGCCCTGTGCGTCACGGTCGTAGAGGATGCCGAGTTCGCGGTACGTGGCCAACTCGCCCTCGGTGAACTCGTACCGGGCCGCGAGGTCGTCGTAGTAGTTCGCGGGCATCGGCAGCAGGCTGCCGCCGGCCGCTCGGAAGCCCCGGGCGGCGGCGACCACGTCGTCGGTGGCGAGCGCGATGTGCTGGGCGCGGGTCTCGTCCTCGCTGGGCGCGGGACCGACGGCGAGCGCGATACGTACGCTGCCATCGGAGTTGGTGACGGCCCGGCTGCGGAAGAGCCCGTACGGGTCGGCGACGTCGACACTCTCCTGGCCGTTCAGGCCGAGCACACTGCGGTGGAAGAGGGCCGCCTCGTCGAAGTGGTGCCAGGGCTGGGTGAGGGCAAGGTGGTCGATGCGGTCGACGCCGCCCTCCGCGTCCCCGGCAGTCCCGATGTACTCGATGGGTTCGAAGTCGGCTCGCCAGTCGGGGAGTTCGGCGCTGTCCCTGGCGCAGAAGAAGAGCTCCGTGCCGTCGGGGGCGGCCACCGCGTCGAGCGGCGCGTCCTTCGGGGCTCGGCGGCGGGGCAGGACCGGCGCCAGGAGTGCCTCGGCCCGGCGGGCGGCGCCTTCCGGATCCGGTGACTCCAGGCCTACGGCGGCCAGTCCGGTGCCGTCACGGCGGGCGGCCGGTCCGGTGTTGACGAGGATGCGCGCCTCGCCGCGCTCCCAGAGGTCGACGGGCTTGCCACGGTGACGTGCCGTACGGGCGAGGCCGAGCGCGCCGAGGAGCGCCACAACCGGTTCGGCATCGGGGGTGACGAGTTCGGCGAAGGCGATGCCGGTGGGGACGACGGGCTCCGGCAGCGGGGCGAGGCCGATGTCCTCCTGGAGGACGAGGAGGGAACGCCGGGCGTCCACCGCGGTCGGTCCGGCCTCGGCCTGCCGGAAGACGTCGTTGAAGACCTCGAGGGAGAGCGGACCGTCGTATCCGGCCCGGACGACGTGCTGGACAAGCCCCGCGATGTCGAAACCGCCCTGCCCGGGGAAGCAGCGGTAGTGGCGGCTCCACTGGAGTACGTCCATGGCGAGCAGCGGGGCGTCGGCCAACTGGAGGAAGAAGATCTTCTCCCCGGGGATGTCCTCGATGCCCTTCGGGTCCGAGCCCCGGGAAAGGATGTGGAAGCTGTCGAGGCAGGTGCCGAGCGCGGGATGGCCGGCCGCCTCGACGATGCTCCAGGCGTGGTCGTACGTGCTGACGTGCCGCCCCCACGCGAGCGCCTCGTAGGCGACGCGGACGCCGAAGTCCTGGGCCAGGGCTGCCAGTTGGCGCAACTGGGCGGCGGCCAGGGCGTCGTCGTCGAGGGCGAGCGGGGAGACGCTGGAGCAGACGAGGACGGTGTCGGTGCCGAGCCTCCGCATCAGCTCGAACTTGTGCCGGGCTCGGCGCAGGTTGCGGGCGAACTCGTCCTCGGGCACGGCCTCGATGTCACGCATCGGCTGGTAGAGGTCGATGGTGAGACCGAGATCGGCGCAGCGGGCGCGGATCTCCTCGGGGGTGAGAGGGCTGGCGAGCAGGTCGTTCTCGAAGATCTCGACCCCGTCGAAACCCGCCCGGGAGGCGGCCGTGAGCTTCTCGGTCAGGGAGCCGCTGAGCGACACGGTGGCGATGGACGTACGCACGTCGGTACCTCTGCCTTCTCTTTGCTTCTGCTTCGGCACTCCTGCTTCGCTGCGTCTACTTCGGTGCCGGGAGCGCGCCCGCCAGTTCCGCGATGTCGGCCAGCATGCGCGCGGTGTCGGGTTGCCGGCCGGTGAAGAGCCGGAACGCGTCCGCGGCCTGGAAGACAGCCATGCCGCCGCCGTCGAGCGTGGCGCAGCCCATCTCACCGGCCGTACGCAGCAACTCGGTCTCCAGCGGGCGGTAGACCACCTCGGCGACCCAGAGACCGGGGTGCAGCAGGTCGGCGGGGAAAGGCAGGCCGGGGTGGGCGGCCATACCGGTGGGCGTCGCGTGCACCAGGCCGTCGGCGCCACCGGCCCGGCCGATCAGCGCCGACAGCCGGTCGGGCGTCGCGGCGGTCGCCCGGCCGGCGCCGAAGTGCCGGTTGAGGGACGCGGCGAGATCCGCTGCCCGGTCGGGCAGCGCGTCGACGACGGTGACCCGGCCGGCGCCGAGGGTGAGCGTGGCGTGGGCGACGGCCGCGCCGGCGCCACCGGCCCCGAGCTGAACGACCCGTTCCAGCGGGGCGTCGGGCAGTCCGCGCGCGAAGGACGCGGCGAAGCCGGTCACGTCCGTGTTGTGGCCGATCGCGCGACCGTCCTCGAAGACCACGGTGTTGACGGCGCCGAGCGCCTCGGCCTGCGGATCGAGGCCGTCGAGGTGTTCGATGACGAGCTGCTTGCACGGGTGGGTGATGTTCAGCCCGTCGAACCCGAGGTCACGGGCCGCCCGCACGAGATCGCCCACCGCGTGTGCCTCGACACCCAGCGTGTCGATGTCGATCAGCCGGTACAGATAGCGCAGCCCCTGCCGGTCGGCCTCCCGCTCGTGCAGCGCGGGGCTCAGCGACGGGCCGATGCCGGAGCCGATGAGCCCGACGAGAAACGAGTCCTTGGCCACGACCGACCTCCACTAATGTACGAACTAGTACGTTAGCTATATCAGCATCACGGCGCATCGGGGAAGCCCCCACGAGTGCTCCAGAAGGGGCGTCACGAGTCCTTCTAGAATCACGGGACCGGCAGCCCCTCGCCCGAAGGAACCTGATGACCAGCGTCGAAGAACCGGCACGCACAGGCGGGCGCATCCGCGACGCCGTCCGGACCAGGGCCGAGATCCTCGACGTGGCCACCAAGGAGTTCGCCCGGGCCGGCCTGGCGGGGGCCCGGGTGGACGAGATCGCCGCGCTCACCCGCACCACCAAGCGGATGATCTACTACTACTTCGGCGGCAAGGAGCAGCTGTTCACGGCTGTCCTGGAGCGCGCGTACTCCGTGATCCGGCAGGCCGAACAGGACCTCGACGTCGAGCATCTGGACCCGGTCGCGGCCATCCGGCGCCTCGCGGAGCTGACCTTCGACCACCATGAGGCGCACCCCGACTTCATCCGCCTGGTGAGCATCGAGAACATCCACGAGGCCGAGCACATCGCCGCCTCGGAGCAGCTCGGGAGGATCGGCTCGCCCGCGCTGGAGGTGATCCGCCGGATCCTGGAGTCGGGCCGCAAGTCGGGCCTGTTCACAGCCGACGTGGACGCCGTGGACCTGCACGCCATGATCAGCTCCTTCTGTTTCTTCCGGGTGGCCAACCGGCACACCTTCGGCGCGCTGTTCGGCCGCGACCTGACGGCCCCGGACCAGCGGGAGCACTACCGGGCGATGCTCGGCGACATGGTCATCGCCTATCTGACGGCGGACCGTACGGCCTGAACGAGGCGTCCGCGCACGCCCGTGAAGGGCAAGATCCTCCGCCGCGACCTCTTGACACCCGGGAAACGTGGGCGCAACATCCGTAGCCAACCGCTACTAACTATCCAGTGGGTTAATTAACCGGGTAGCTCCCGGCACGGCCGTCCCGTCACCCCAGGGATCCGGCACTTCTCCCTCCCCTCCGCTCACTCCACGTACGTTGGAGTTCCCTCGAAGGAGCACGCCGTGGCGGATTCCGTCGCATCCCACGACCCCGCAGCACCCCTGGGCGCCCCACCCGGAGGTCAGCCGAAGAAGGCCGCCACGGCTGCCTGGATCGGCAGCGCCCTGGAGTACTACGACTTCTTCATCTACGGCAGCGCTGCCGCCCTGATCTTCCCGAAGGTCTTCTTCGACGAGTCCGACCCGGCCACCGCGACCCTGCTGTCACTGGGCACCTTCGGCGTCGCGTATGCAGCCCGCCCGGTCGGCGCGCTCTTCCTGGGCCACTTCGGCGACCGGCTCGGCCGCAAGAAGATCATGGTCTTCACGCTGATCCTGATGGGACTGTCGACATTCCTCATCGGCTGCCTGCCCACCCGCGACCAGGTCGGCACCCTCGCCCCGGTCCTGCTCGTGCTCTGCCGCGTCCTCCAGGGCATCTCGGCCGCCGGTGAGCAGGCGAGCGCCAACTCCATGACGCTCGAACACGCCCCGCCGGGCCGACGCGGGTTCTTCACCAGCTTCACCCTGAGCGGCACCCAGGGCGGCCAGCTTCTCGCCACACTGGTCTTCATCCCGATCGCCGCGATGCCCGAGGACCAGCTCCTCTCCTGGGGCTGGCGGGTGCCGTTCTGGCTGAGCATCGCGGTCGCCGTCGTCGGCTACGTCATCCGCCGCAAGCTGGAGGAGACCCCGGCCTTCGCCGAGCAGGCCGCCGCCGAGGGTGTCGTGAAGCTGCCGCTGCTGATCCTGCTGCGCGAGCACTGGGCGGACGTACTGCGGGTGATCGCGGGCGCGCTGGTCGCCTCGGTCTCCACGATCTTCACGGTCTGGGCGCTGGCGTACGCGACCAGCGACTCGGTCGGCATGAACCGCTCGTCCATGCTGTGGGTGGCCGCGCTCGCCAACCTGGTCGCGCTGGCCGCGATCCCGCTCTGGGCCACGCTGTCCGACCGGATCGGCCGCCGTCCGGTGTTCCTGGCGGGCGCCGCCGGCAGCGGGGTCATGATGTTCGTCTACCTGTGGGCGATCTCCACGGGCTCGTACCCGCTGATCATGGTCCTCGGAATCGTCACCTTCGGCGTGGTCTACAGCGCCGCGAACGGCACCTGGCCCTCCTTCTACGGCGAGATGTTCACGACCCGGGTACGCCTGTCGGGCATGGCGATCGGCACGCAGATCGGCTTCGCCGTCGCCGGTTTCGCGGTGACCTTCGCCGCGGAGATCGCCGGTCCGGACGGGGACGACTGGTTCTCCGTCGCCCTGTTCACCTCGGCCCTGTGCATCCCGCCGGTGCTGGCCGCGATCACGGCGCGCGAGACGCACCGGGTGCCGACGGAGCGGCTCGGTGAGCGTGGTACGGAGAACGTGGCGAAGCGTGAGTCCGTGTCGGCCTGAGCCTCCTCTTCCTCTCAAGTCCCCGGCAGCAATGGGCTGTTGGGGACCTGGGCGTTCCTGGAAAGCGTGGCCCGCTTGCCATCCGTCATGCGGTTGCCGGATTCCACGGGCGGCCGGTGGGCGTGTGCGGCTTCGCGATTGACTATCGTTGCCCGATCACCGGGGCGAGAGGCGGGCGGGCGAGGAAGTGGCGGGGGCTGGGTGGATACGGGTGCCGGTCGGGGACGACTCGGCACGCTGGGCCACGCGGGGCCGGAGCCTCAAGGTGCTCCTCGTCGTCCACAACGTGACCTCGGCGACCCGGCTCCTCGACGTACTCCCCCTCTTCGACGACGACTTCAGGGTCCAGTTGCTCGCGACCTGCACGGAGTCGTCCGTGTTCCGCTCGGGCGTCGCCGAGCTGCTGGCCGGGACAGGGGTGCCGGTACTCCCGTGGGAGCAGGCCGTCAAGACGCCGGTGTCGTTGGCGATATCGGCGAGCTTCGGCGGTCAACTCCCGGACATTAACGGACACTTGGCCATATTGTCTCACGGTATCGGATATACTAAGAGACTGGCACCCAACACCCAACACCCAACACCCAACACCCAACACCCAACAGCGGGCGGCGGGAGTGCCGAAGCCGGAGGGCCGGTCTTCGGGATGTCACGCGAGTGGTTGCTCGACGAGCAGGGCGATCCCGTCGCGGACGCGCTCGTCCTGTCGCATCCCGAGCAGTACGAGCGACTGCGCAGCGTCTGCCCCGAGGCCGTGCCGACCGCCGTGCTCGCCGGGGATCCCTGCTGGGACCGCATGCTCGCGGCGCGGCCGTATCGCGACCGCTTCCGCCGGGCCCTCGGCATCCGCGCCGGGCAACGGCTGGTGCTCCTCAACTCCACCTGGAACCCCGAGTCGCTGTTCGGCGACGGCGGCGGCGATGACGTCCTTCCGTCGCTTCTCCCCCGGCTGGCCTCGGAGTTCCCGGCCGACGAGTACCGGTTCGCGGCGGTCCTCCACCCGAACATCTGGCACGGCCACGGTCCCGGACAGATCCGCGCCTGGCTCGACCGGGCACGACGCGCCGGACTCGCGCTGATCGACCCCCTGCACGGCTGGTGCCAGGCCCTGATCGCGGCCGACGCGGTGATCGGCGACCACGGTTCAGTTACCTACTACGCCGCCGCCCTGGGCACCCCGGTCCTGCTGGGCGCCGCTCCCCTTACCGGCCTCGCGCCGGAGGCCCCCGTCCACGACTTCGTGCGCGACGCCCCGCGTCTCGACCCGGCGCTCCCGTTGCGCCCCCAGGTGGAGGCGGTCGTCCGCGACCGCCGGCCCCGCCCCGAACCCGCCGAGTTCGTCAGTTCCGTACCCGGCGAGTCGGCCACCCTGCTGCGCCGCCTCTTCTACGACGCCCTCGGCATCCCCGAGCCCGACGGACCCGCCCTGCTCGAACCGCTCCCCCTGCCGCCGTACGAACCGCCGTCCCACACCGTGCCGTTGCTCGTCCTCACCCGGCTGCTGGGTGCCGGCGAGGTCGAGATCACCCGGTACGCCGGAGCGCACCCGCCCGCCCACAGCACCGGCGAGATGCACACGGCGGTGCACGAGGACACCCGCGAGACCCACCGACTCGCCCTCGCCGACGTAGTGTTCCGGTACGGCGAACCGGACGACGCGCGCTTCGGCTCACCGGAACTGTGGACGACGGAGGCACTCACCCTGCATCCGCAGTGCGCACTGGCCGCCTACATCAGCGGCCCCGGCGAGTGCACGGCCCGTACGCGTGACGGTGAACTGCTACGGATAAGGCCCGATTCCGACCCAGACACAGACACAGACACAGACGCAGACGCAGACGCCGACCCGGCCGCCTACGCCTCGGCTCTGTACGCGTGGCTAGCCGCCGGCAAGTCGCTGGACGAGCTGGTCACGCAGGGGCTGACGGTACGGACGGGAGCGCTCAACCACCGGGCCACTGTCACCCGACACTGACGCACCGCTCCCGCAGTGTCCGTAGGTGGGCCAGGTGATAGACGCCGCTCTCCCGCCCGAGAGCCGCGGTCGCCGCGTCGACCAGAGGCAGCAAGGCCCGTGAACTCCACGCGGCCAAGGCAGGATTGAGCGAGGCGCGCCTCAGGCGAAACGCGGACACACCTGCCGCACACGGGTCCCACGCCACCCACGGGCACAGTCACCCACCCGACCACGATCACCCCGCGCTGACGCACCGCTCCCGCAGCATCCGCAAGTGGGCCAGGTGATAGACGGCACTTTCCCGCCCGAGGGCCGCGGTCGCCGCGTCGACCAGAGCGAGCGCAGCCGTGAACTCCGCGCCGTCCAGGTGGGTTTCGGCGAGGTCGGTGAGGGTGCGGGCGGTGTTGTACGCCTCGCCGCTGTCCCGGAAGAAGCGCAGCGCCCGTTCCAGTCGTTCACGGGCCTCTTCACGTCGGCCGAGACCTCGCAGGGCGCGGCCCCGGTGACGCTCCAACAGGGCTCGGGCGCGCGGGAGATCGGCGGCGCCCTCGTCGGTGGGCCCGATACCGTCGAGGATTCGGGAGGCCTCCTCGAAACAGTCGTACGCGTCGGTGAAGCGCCACTGGCGCAGCCGGAGCAGGCCGAGAAACTCGACGGCGGAGGCGTGGCCTCGCGCGTGTCCGGCGGCCCGCTCGTCCCGGGCTGCCGCGAGGGCTTCCGGTTCCGCCTCGTCCCAGCGGCGCAACTCGGTCAGGGTATGGGCGAGTTGGGCGTGCAGGGAGCCTGCCATGCGGCTGCCGGGGAAGTGGGCGTCGGCGGTCCGGGCACCGGCCTGGAGCGCCGGGAGCAGAACGTCGTGGTGACCGGCCTTGAGCTGGAGCGGCCAGAGCGCCTGGCACAGCCGTACGACGGTGTCCCAGTCGCGGAACTCCTCGGCCGCGCGCACCGCCTGGACCAGGTTCTGCGCCTCGGCGGCGAGGGCGGCGACGGCAGTGCCCCTGTCGCCGTACGAGATCGGCGAGGTTCCGGCCGGGACGCGCCAGCTCTCCGGGAGCGCGGCCCGCGCGGCGCCCACCGCCAGGTGCAGATAGTGCTCGACGGTACGGGTGACGGCCGCCGAGCACGCGGCGATGCCGTCGGTGGCGGCGGCGGTGCGCTCGGGGTGGGCGCGTACGGCGGGGCGGTACCGGTAGCGGCCGGAGTCCGTGTGTTCGAGGAGCAGCGTGTCGGCGAGTTCTTCGAGGAGCCGGGCAGCCTCCGGTTCGGCAAGGTCGGCGGCGCGGGCCGCTGCGGTGGCGTCGAGGGCGGGCCAGGCGTACAGCCCCGCCAGGCGGTAGAGGCGGGCGGCGTCGGGGGTCAGCAGCCGGTAGGAGTCCTCGGCGGCGGCGCCCACCGCGTCCGGCGCCGGATCACCGACAACGCTCTGCGCAGTCGCGGCGGGGGCAACGGTCAGGCGGGGTGCCGCTGCCCGCAGGGCGTACGGCGAGCCGGCGCAGCGGTCGAGGACGTCGGGCAGGGTGGCGCGGGCCGCGCCGATCGCGGGTTTGCCGACCAGGTCGGTGAGCAGTCGCAACGCGTCCTTGCGCGCCAGGGGGCCGACCGGGACACGCAGCGCGTCGAGGCCCGCCAGCGGCTGCCGGGCGACGACCAGGGTGACGACACCCGGCGCCGAGGTGAGCAACGCTCTTACCTGACCAGCCGATTGGGCGTGGTCGAGGACGAGGAGCAGGCACCGGTCGGCGAGGCAGCGCCGGAGGAGGTCGGCGCGGTCGGCGGCGGCGGGCGGTACTTCCTCGTCCGGCAGGCCGAGTTGGCGCAGGAGGGCTGCGAGGGCGGCCTCGGGGCCGAGGGTGCGCAGATCCGCGTAGAGCTGTCCGTCGGGGAAGCGGGCCTGTTGCCGCCAGCCCCAGTGGATGGCGAGGGTGCTGGTGCCGATGCCTTCCGGGCCGTGCAGGAGGGCCAGCCGGGGGCGGCCGTCGAAGGCGCGGGTCGCCTCCTTGTCCAGTGTCTTCAGGGCTTCCTGACGGTCCGTGAAAAAGCGCGGGGAGGCCGGAAGTCCGGCCCGGCGCGCGAACGTGCCGGCGAGGGCGCCGTGCACGGGCAGACCCTGGGCGAACAGGGTCCAGGCGTGGGCGAGTTGCGGATCGTGCAGCACGCCGTCGTGCACGATCCGGGCGACCTCGGTCAGCCGGCCGGGCGTGGTGGGTGCGGCGACCTCGCGCCCGGCGATACGGCGGACCATGCCTCCGGCGGACTCCCAGGCCCACCTGCCGGCTTCGCCGCCCATGCCCGACCCGACGGCTCCGAGTACCGCACTGATGGCGCCCAGCGAAATCGGATCCAGCATCCCGCGCACTCCCCGTCTCCCACGCCCCGCGCGGCTGTTGGGCCGCCTTGTGGATCAACCCTAGCGGCAGTGCGGGCACGCTGACGGAGAGTCACCCGACTCGGTCGGCCTATCCGCGTGGCATGCCGTACGCCCTCTCCACCCTGATCCGCAGCACGAGGCGCCGGTCCCGGACCATGGCCGCGCGATAGCCGTCCCAGTCGGGGTGCTCGCCCTGCACGGCCCGGTAGAGCCGGACCAGTTCCTCGACGGTTTCGTCATGGGGGTCCTCGGCCACGGGCGTCAGGTCGGCCACGCCCTCGACCACGGTGTACGCCCAGCGGTCGTCGCTGGTCACGTGGTACGAGACCCGCGGGTCCCGGCGCAGGTTGCGGGTCTTGGCCCGGGAGTCCGTGAGGGAGACACGGACGGTGCGTTCGTCGGGGTCGTAGGTGTGGTTGACGTTCGAGAGCTGGGGGCGGCCGTCGGCCTTGATGGTCGTCAGCACTCCGCCGCCGTACTCGGAGAGCAGCTTGAGGAGCGGATCCTGCGCGTCGTCCTGAGTCATGTCTCGTGCAACAGGACAGCACCGGCCATTCATTCCAGTAGACACTGTCTACTGGTCGCTGGTAGACAGTGTCTATGAGTGATTCGCTGCGTACCCGGCTCATCGATGTCGGCGTCGACCTGGTGACCACGGAGGGCGCTCACGCGCTGACCCTGCGGGAGATCGCCCGCCGCGCCGGTGTCTCGCACGGCGCCCCACGCCGCTATTTCCCGACCCATCTGGAGCTGCTCTCCGCCATCGCGCGCCGTGGTTTCACGGAGCTGGCGGCCAGGGGATCGCGGGCGATCGAGGAGATCGGGCCCGGTACGGCGGCCCCCCGGGAGCGGATCGCCGCACTCGGGCGCGTGTACCTCGACTTCGCGCTCGCCAACCGGGGCATGCACGAACTGATGTTCCGTCACGACCTGTTGGAGAGCAACAGGTTGGGTCTGCGTGAGGCCAGCCTGCCTGTCTTCGACCTGCTGGTGGACCTTGTCGGGCAGGCCCGGCCGGACACCGACGCCCGGCTCGTCGCCGGGGCGCTGCTGGCGAACCTCTACGGCATCGCCCAGTTGTGGACCTGGGGCAGCCTCCAGCTCACCACGGGCGCCGACGACTTCGCACCCCTGCTGCGTACGGCCCTCGACGCGCACCTCGGACCGGAGGAGCGGTGAACGCGCATCGGCTCCGGGGGTCCGGGGGGCATCCCCCGGGAAGGCGCAGTGCCCTCGCGAGCAGCGTGATCGGGGCGGTGGTCGTCGCTCTCGACGGCACCGTGCTGACCATCGCGCAGCCCACCCTGCAACGGGATCTGCACGCCTCCTTCGCCGAGGTCCAGTGGACGAGCACCGGGTATCTCATCGCGGTGGCGAGTCTGCTGGTGTTCGCCGGGCGGCTCGGGGACCGGTACGGGCACCAACGACTGTTCATCATCGGGGTGTTGGGCTTCGGGGTGGTGTCGGCGGGCATCGGGTTCGCGTCCGGGGTGGGGTGGGTGATCGGACTGCGGGTCGTCCAGGGCGTCTTCGGCGCGCTGCTGCAACCCGCCACTCTCGGGATGCTGCGCGCCGCGTACCCACCCGACCGGCTGGGGATGCCGATCGCGTTGCGGGCCAGTGCGATCGGGGTGGCCGCGGCGGCCGGTCCGCTGGTGGGCGGCGTCCTGGTGACCCATCTGGGCTGGCGTGCGGTGTTCTTCCTCAACGTCGTACCGGCGCTGGTGCTGGGCGTACTGGCGTTGGTCGTCCGTACTCCCGGCCCGCGCGGGTCGTCACCCGTACCCGGACATGGGCGGCTCGATCTCCCCGGCGCCGCCCTGCTCGCCCTGACCCTCGCCTGCCTCGTGCACACCCTCGTCGACGTCCCGGAGCACGGCTGGAGTGCGTCGGCTGTCCTCGGGCTGCTCACGGCGGCGGGCGCGGGCCTCGTCCTCGTACGCCACGAGCGGCGCACCGCCGACCCGCTGCTGCCGCCCGACATGCTCGGATCAGGGGTCGTGGGCGCCGCGCTGGGCATTCTCGTGGCCGCGTCGGCTGCGATGTTCGGCACACTCTTCGTGGCCAGTTTTGTACTCCAGGACGAGCTGGGCATGGACCCGTTGCGCACCAGCCTGACCGCGCTGCCCGGCGGTGTGGCGATGGTGCTGGGGGCCCCGTCGGCCGCCGTGCTCCTGCGGCGGTACGGGGCCCGGCGTACGACCGTCGTCGCGCTGCTGCTGCTCTCGCTCGGGGTGCTCGTGCTGTTCCGGGCGTCCGGGACCGAGCCGGTCGGAGGTGGATTCCTGCTGCTCGGAGCGGGTTTCGGGACCGTGATGGTGACCGCGACGGCCGTCGTCGTACGGCAAGCGTCAGCCGGGTCCGCCGGGGTGGCGGGCGGGTTGCAGCAGACGGCGATGAACGTCGGACCGGTCCTCGGGGTGGCCACCGCGGCCACGCTCGCCACCGTCACCGACGGACTTCGGATGTCGTTGCCCGTGCTGGCGGGTATAGCACTCGTAGGTGCACTGGCCGCCCTGAAACTGCCGGACCCGGGTGACCTGCGGGCGACGCCTGCGGGATCCCTGCGTCACCATGGGGGGTCTGAGGCCTGAGGTGATCCTGTCGGGGTATGACAGGACGGCACTTCAAGCGACCGGAGGGGAACGATGGCACAGCTGCGACAAGAGGTCGACCCGTGCGAGGTAGGACTGGACGCGAAGGCGCTGGACCGCCTCGACCAGCACTTCGCCCACTGCGTCGACGAAGGACGCCTGCCCGGCTTCCTCGTTTCAGTGGCCCGCTCCGGCCGCGTCGCACACCTCACCACGCACGGCCGGCGCGACCGGGCGGCGGACCTTCCGGTCGAGTCCGACACGCTGTGGCGGATCTACTCCATGAGCAAGCCGGTCACCTCGGTCGCTGCCCTGATCCTGCTGGAGGAGGGGCGGCTCGCGCTCACGGACCCCGTCTCCCGCTTCCTGCCGGAGTTCGCCGACCCGCGGGTACATGTGAGCGGTTCCGGGAGCGACCTCAGCACCCGACCCGCCCAGCCTCTCCTGATCCGGCACCTGATGACCCACACGGCGGGCTTCACCTTCGCCTTCTACCACTCGCACCCCGTCGACGCCCTGTACCGCGCCGCCAACCTGGAGTCGTCGGTGGTTCCGGGCTCGACCCTGGCCGAGACGTGTTCGGTGTACGCGGGGCTGCCGCTCCAGTTCGAACCGGGCACCCAGTGGAACTACTCGGTCGCCACGAACATCCTGGGCCGGGTCATCGAGGTGGCGTCCGGGCAGCCACTGGACGAGTTCATCGCCGACCGCGTGTTCCGGCCGCTCGGCATGACGGACGCCGGTTTCTGTGTGAGCGCCGAACAGGCGCCCCGGCTGTCCGAGTTGTACGGAGAGACCGAGGACGGCGGTATCGAGCCGATCCTCGGCCTGCCGCTGAAGAGCCGGCCCCGGTTCCTGTCCGGCAGCGGCGGGATCGTCGCCACCGCCCACGACTACCACCGGTTCATGGAGATGCTGCGCCGGGGCGGCGAACTCGACGGCGTGCGCGTCCTGTCGTCCGAGACGGTGACCCTGATGACCTCCAACCACCTTCCGGGCGGCGCCGACCTGCGCACCTTCGGCGCCCGTCCCCACGACGAACCCGGCAACGCGGGCGTCGGATTCGGCCTCGGGGTCTCGGTGGTGATCGACCCGGACCGTACCCAGGCCCCGGCCGGCCTCGGCACGTACGGCTGGAGCGGGGTGGCGACGACGACGTTCTGGGTCGACCCGAGCCGTGATCTGACAGTGCAGTTCATGACCCAGGTACGACACAGGACGAGTCGGTCGTACTGGCAGGACCTCAAGCGTCTGGTGCACGAGGCGGTCGTCACCGAGTAGCAGGTAACGGGTAATGGGTGCCGGGTAAGAAGTAGTTGGCGGGGAGCGCGCCGCCGTCAGCCGACGGTGAGCCTGAACTCCAGTCCCTCCCCGCCGAGTTCACGCAGCCAGTCCTCCGAACGCCGTGCCGTCTCCGCGGCGCGGCTCAGGCCGGGCGACAGCGAACCGTCGACAATGTGACGGACGCCCAGGGCCAGTGTGCGGGAGACACAGCGGGCCATCGCGCTCTCGGCCGCATCGCCCTCCAGGTCGAGGAGATAGCGGCCGGACCAGCTCCGCCGCCGCCCGGAATCGCTGTTCCCCTCCCCCTCAGGGTTCACGTCCACTTCCACTTCCAGGGAGACCGCGAGGACCACGCGGTCGCGGTCGGCGTCGGTCGTCGGGTAGCGGGCCGCCAACTCCCTTGCCAGGGCGCCGATCCGCTCGTCGTCGCCGCCCTTCAGCTCCTCGAAGACGGAGTCCCAGGCGCTCAGCCAGCCGTCCAGGCGCAGGGTGCCCCGGACGAAGGTCAGCGCCTTCCAGGCCGTCGGCAGCTCGTACTGTTCGACGAACGGCACGCTGTCCCGGTTCGGGTACACCTCGAAGGTCTCACCGTCGATGACATGCGGACGCGTAACCTCCCAAGGCCTCTCGGCGACGGTCTCGGCACCGTTCTCGATGTAACGGGCGGGCGAGCGAAGGGCGTTCAGGACTCCGGCAGGCGCCCAGCTGAACCGGTACCTGAAGTCGTTGGGCACCGCGGGGATCCCTCCGCAGTACGACGTGAGGCGGTACGAGGCCGGCGTGCCCGCGCCGATCGCGTGCTCGGCGCGGGTGACCAGGCTGTGCGCGAAGAGGTGGTCGATGCCCGGGTCGAGCCCGCACTCGGTGAGGACTACCAGCCCGGCCGCCTCGGCCGCCGGCACATGCTCGAGTACTGCCTCCGACACGTAACTCGAACACGCGAAGTGGGCCCCGCCCCGCACACAGGCCGCCAGCAGCGGGGCGTGCTCGGGCGCGGGGAGCATGGAGACGACCACGTCTCCGGGGGCCAGCTCGGCCGTCAGCGCGGGGAGGCTGTACGCGCGAGGTTCGGCACGGCCGGTGAGGCCCAGATGGGCCAGCGCCTCGGCCGCGCGGCCCTCCGTGCGGTGCCACAGCCGTACGTGTCGCACGGCGTCGCTGTCGCACAGTGCGGCCAGTCCGCCGCCCGTGGACAGACCCGCGCCGATCCAGTGGACGGTGCCGCTCGCGGGAACCGTGTCACTCATACGCCCACTCCCCCTTCACTTCCGGAGCTTCCCGCACTTGCCGAACTTCCCGACTCGCCCTTCACCAGGCCGAGTTCACGGCACGTCTCGTCGAACCGTTCCAGACAGCGCCCCCAGGGGCCGACCGGGCCGCCCACCTCGAAGTCGAGGAGCTGGGGCAGCAGGTCGGCCGAGAAGTCCGCGCTCGCCTCGCGGGGCAGCAGGGAGGGCAGGTTGTCGATGGCGATCAGGTCGAGCGGCGGCTCGTCCCGCAGCCGTCGCACGGGGTCGTCCCAGGTGGTCGCGGTGTCGTAGACCGGGAGAAGGTTCATGGGCGAGCCGACGTCGACGGTGACGTCCGACAGGGTGCGGAGACGGCGACCCGGGGTGTCGACGTCCTGATCCGTCAGGAAGGGCGGGACCGGGCGGGTCGTGAGGACGGTGTTGACCAGCAACTCGTGGGCCAGCAGGGCCGGTCGGTCGAGATTCCGCGTCTCGGCCTGGTCCCAGCAGGTGGGGTCGACCCCGGCCTCGTCGAGCGCGACCCGCGCACCCCGGCCACTGCGGCCCAGGGCGCCGATCACCAGCGCGCTCATCCGCGTCCCGGGTGTCCGGAGTTCGGCCTCCAGCACGTCCTTGGTGGTCGGCAGCAACGGAGTCGCCAGCCTCCCCCGGTGCTGGAGAACGGCGAGGGCCGCCCCCAGATATCCGGCCCAGTAGCCGAAGGCGGCCAGCCTGCGCCCCTGTTCGTCCGCCAGGTACTCCAGGTCCAGCAGCGCCCCGCCCCCGGTGACGAAGCGGCCCAGCAGTTCGGCCGCGCCCGGCTGGCCCTTGTAGGCGTGCCCGAAGTAGATGTGCCGGTGGCGCAACTCGCCCGGCTGGTCGGGGAGTTCCTTGAGGCCGACGATCACCGCGTCCGAGGGTGCGGAGACCCAGGACCCGGCGTCGGCGACACCCGCCCCGACCGCCTCGTACTCATCGGTCGGGAAGATCCGCTGCGGGGACTCCTCGACGGTCAGGCGTACCCCCTGCTCGACGAGCCGCCGGGCGTCGGACGGGACGACGGGCGTGCGGCGTTCGGTCGTACGGGTCTCGTGGCGCAGCCACAAGTGGAGCTCGGTCATACGAGGTTGACCTCCGGGCGCAGGGCATCGGCCGCGAAACGGCCGGCGCTCAAGGGGCTGATGTCGACGAAGGGTACGTGGCCGAGGTAGAGATCGCGGATCACCTCACCGACCGCCGGTCCCTGGAGGAAACCGTGGCCGGAGAACCCCGTCGCGTAGAGGAAACGGGAGGGTGAACTTGCCTCGCCTATTAGCGCGTTGTGGTCCGGGGTGATCTCGTACAGGCCCGCCCAGCCGCCGGTGCGGCGCAGGTCGAGCAGGGCGGGCGCCCGGTGTTCCATCGCCTCGTACAGGCGCGGGATCCAGCGGTCGTGGGTGTCGGTGGCGAAGCCGGTCGTCTCGTCGGGGTCGGACATGCCGAGGAGCAGACCGGGTCCCTCGGTGTGGAAGTAGAGGCTGCTGCTGAAGTCGATGGTCATGGGGAGCGTCGGCGGCAGTCCGGGGACCGGTTCGGTGACCGCGATCTGGCGGCGCAGGGGGTCCACGGGCAGTTCCACGCCCGCCATCGCGCCGACCGCCCGTGACCAGGCACCGGCCGCGCAGATCACGGTGTCGGTGGCGATCCGTCCCTTGTCCGTGACGACGGCCGTGATGGTGTCGCCGTCGCGTTCGATGCCGGTGACCTCCGTGTGACGCAGTACGGTCGCGCCGTGGCGACGGGCGGCAGCGGCATAGCCGTGGACCACCGCCTCCGGGGTGCAGTGGCCGTCGTCGGGCGAATAGGCCGCCGCCAGCAGGCCGTCCGTGCTGATCAGCGGCGAGAGACGGTGTGCCTCCGCCGGAGTGAGCATCCGGCTGGGCACGCCCAGGCCGTTCTGCAGCGCGACCCCCGCCTCGAAGGACGCGACGTCCTCGGGTGTGGAGAGGAGGAAGAGATAGCCGACCCGGTGCAGTCCGATGTCGTGCCCGATCTCCTCCCCGAACCGCCCGAACGCCTCCAGACTCCGCGCCCCGAGCTGGATGTTGAGCTCGTCGGAGAACTGCGCCCGGACCCCGCCGGCCGCTCGTGAGGTGGACCCGGAGGCCAGTTCGTCACGCTCGACGAGGACCACTTCCCGGACGCCCGCCCGGGCCAGCTGGTAGGCGATGCTCGTACCCATCACCCCGCCGCCGATCACGACCACGTCCGCCCGCGTCACGGTCATCGCCCCTCCCCGCGTGCCGCGTGAACGACGGCCCAGGCCGCCGCCACGTCCTGAACACCAACCCCGGCACAGTTGAAGAAGACGTTGTCGTCGGGATCGGTACGAGCGATCCGCGCACCCCGGCCCACCACCCCACCGGCGATCACGACGGCGTCCGCCCACAGCCGGGCGGTCATCGCTCCGCTCCCCGTGCCGCGTGGACGACGGCCCAGGCCGCCGCCGCGTCCTGCACACCGAGCCCCACGCTGTTGTAGAAGACGATGTCGTCCGGGCCGGTACGGGCGGTCCGCGCGCCCGTGAGGACGTCGCCGAGCCCGATCAGGTCCTCGCGGGTCAGCAGTCGGTCCCGCAGCGCGTCGACCACCGGTCCGGCGTGCTCCGCCGCCGTCTCCGGGTCGTCGACGACGACGGCAGCCGCCCGCCGTACGACCTCGGCGTCCACCTCGCTGCGGGTCGGCTCGAACGAGCCCACGCTGACCACCGTGCACCCCGGCGCGAGCCATGCGCCGCGCACGACGGGGGTGGTGCTGAGGGTGCAGGCCGCGACCAGGGACGCCCCGGTCACCGCTTCCCGGGGTGTGCCGGTCGCCTCGGCGGCGATTCCGAGTTCGGCCGCGAGCAGCTCCGCCGCCCGCGCGCGCCGCTCCGGGTTCGGACTCCACACCCGTACGGACTTCAGGTCCCGCACCCGGGCGACGGCCCGCGCGTGGGCGAGTGCCTGGGTGCCCGAGCCGATCAGGGCCAGTTCGGCGCTGTCGGCGGTGGACAGCGCGTCGAAGGCCACGGCGCTAGCGGCGGCCGTACGCAGGGTGGTGACCGCCGTGCCGTCCATGACGGCGACGAGTTCGCCCGTCACCGGGTCGAGGGCGGTGATGACGGCGTGCACGGTCGGCAGACCTGCCGCCGCGTTGCCGGGGTTGACGCTGCCGAACTTCGCCACCGCGCCGGTGTCCCGGGACAGCCGGGAGACGTACGCGAAGACCACACTGTCGTCGAAGTGGCTGGGATGCATGATCTTTCCCGGCAGATCGGGTAGATCGGGTGGATCGGGCGTACTGGCACCGCCCGCACCCAGCGCGCCGAACGCCGCGCGCTGCGAGGCGATCGCCGTGTCGGGGTCGAGGAGGGCCGTCACCTGGTCCCGGGAGAGGAAGAGGACGTCATCGGTCATTCCCTCTTCCTTTCCGGAATCGGGGCTTCTGGCACCCCCCGCGCGCGTCCGAGTGACGCGCGCCCCCTGTTCGGGACTCCCGGCCGGGTCTCCCGGTCAGGTCAGGACCAGTGCGCCACCGCGTCCAGGTGCGGCAGGACGTGGTCGAGACGCTCGCGCTTGGTCCGCAGGTAGGTGATGTTGTTCTCGCACGGCGGGATCAGCAGCGGCACATCCTCGGCGATCTTGATGCCGTGGCGGAGCAACGCCTCCCGCTTGCGCGGGTTGTTGGACATCAGGCGCACCGAACGGACACCGAGGTCGTGGAGGATCTCCGCCGCGACGCCGTAGTCACGGGAGTCCACCGGCAGACCCTGCGCGAGATTCGCCTCGACGGTGTCCAGGCCCTCCGCCTGGAGCTGCATCGCGCGCAGCTTGGCGAGCAGACCTATGCCACGGCCCTCATGCCCTCTGAGGTAGACGAGAATGCCGCTTCCCTCGGCGACTATCGCGCGCAGCGCGGAGTCGAGCTGATCGCCGCATTCGCAGTGCTGGGAGCCGAAGGCATCGCCCGTCAGGCATTCGGAATGCAGCCTGGTGAGAACGTCGTCCTCGGCGATCTCACCGTAGACCAGCGCCACTTGCTCGTCACCGCGATCGTGGTCCATGTATCCGACCGCCTGGAAATCGCCGTACACGGTGGGCAACGGCGCATTCACCACGCGTTCCACTCCCGAGGCCTGGGAGGCTTTGCCGAGTACGCCAATTTTTTCTGTCATGATCTGGTTCCTAAGCAGAGACGAAAGGCCGGGAGAACATGGATGATTCGGGAATGCGGTCGACGGCGTCCGTAGCGTTGCCCACTGGCGGCCTGTTGCCGGTGGACACTACGGAAGACGTACGGACACGAGCCGCCGGCGTCTCAACGCAGGTCGCCGTTCTTCCGGTCGGGAGCTTCGAACAACATGGTCCCTTCCTTCCGTTGACGACCGACACCCTGGTCGCCTGTGCCATTGCCCGGGAGATCGCATCCGCATACCCGGTGCACCTCCTTCCGCCGGTGACCATCGCATGCTCGCACGAGCACGCCAAGTGGCCGGGAACCGTCAGCATCTCCTCCGTGACCCTTCACGCGGTAGTACGGGACATCGCCGATTCGCTGCGCCGCTCGGGCGTGGACGCCCTGGTTGTCGTCAACGGACACGGTGGAAACTACGTACTGGGCAACGTCGTTCAGGAATCCTCCGCGCGCGGGGAGCACATGGCGCTGTTCCCGGCCGGGGAGGACTGGGAGACGGCGCGTGAGCAGGCCGGAGTGGTGACCTCGCTGCTCACCGACATGCACGCGGGGGAAATCGAGACCTCCATCCTGCTGCACGCTCATCCCGAATTGCTCCGTCCCGGTTATGAAACCGCTGATTTCATCGCCGACGACCGCCGGCATCTCCTCACCCTCGGCATGGCCGGTTACACCGATTCCGGTGTCATCGGCCGCCCTTCGCTCGGCTCCGCCGAAAAGGGGAAGGCGTTGCTGGCGAGCTTCGCCGAGTCCTTCGGGGCGTATTTCTCGATGCTCACCGCTGCCGATGGCGATGCCGCTGCCGTTGCCGTTGCCGGAGCTGCTACTGGGGCCGGCGACCAGAAGTAGCGGACGACCAGGACGACCGCGCCGGGCAGGGCGGCCACGAAGCTCAGCACGCCGTACACGACGGCGACGCTCAGCCCCATGCTGGCGCCAAGTCCCGCCGCGCCGAACGCCCAGGCGGTGACACCCTCGCGGGGGCCCCAGCCGCCGACGTTCAACGGAACTCCCATCGCCAGCAGCGCCAGTACGGCCAGCGGCAGCAGCTCGGCGACGGTGGCGTGGGATCCGGCGACCCGGGCGGCGACCACGAACATCCCGAGGTGGCCGGAGAGAACGACCACGGACGAGAGCGCGACGCCCGGCAGGTTCTCGCGGGAGAGCAGGGCGCCGCGGGCCTCGGTGAGCGTCGCGCGCAGAGCGCGGGTCCGGCGGGCCGCGACACTCGGGGCGCGGTTCATCCGGACGGCGACGACGACGGCGACCGCGCCCACGGCGACGAAGGCCGCCATCAGGGCTACCCGGCGGGCCTCGGCCAGCACCGGGGACGGCTGGGTGAGCAGTACCACTCCGCCGACGGTGATCAGCGCGATCTGCCCGGCGACCCGTTCGAGAACGACCGCACGGACTCCGCGCCCCATGTCACCGGCGCTCTGCCCGTGCCGTACCGCACGGTGCACGTCGCCGAGGACGCCGCCGGGCAGGGCCGCGTTCAGGAACAACGAGCGGTAGTAGTCGGCGATCGCGGGGACGAGGGGCAGCCTGATCCCCAGACCCCGGGCGACCAGGGCCCAGCGCCAGGCACTGAACACGGTGGTGAGCAGCCCGATCCCGAGGCCCACGAACAGGATCGGTACGTCGATCCGCCGCAGCCCGTCCAGGAAGACACCAGTGCCGAGGCGCCAGAGCAGCACGCCGAGAATCGTTACTCCGGCGAGGGTTCCCAGATGAGGACGGAGGCTTTTGGCCGCGCGGCGGAGACGGCTCGGCTCGGTTGCCTGCGGGGCGGCTTCCCGAGGCCCGACGAAGCCGATGACTCCGGCGCGGCCGGCCGAGGAGCGCGCCTCGGGATATGCGGTTCGTCGGCCGCGGGCCAGTGGGGGCTGGTCGCGCCGTTCACCGCGCCCCTTCAGGGGCGCGGGTCCGCGCCCGACCTCCCCGAAGCCGCTCAGCACAGCCTCCGTCACTTCCACCGTCTGCACGCTCATGACGCTGTCCCGTCCGTCGGCCTCGGGAGGGACAGGAGGTCGCTGTGGTGGACCTCCACCCGGAGCTCTCCGGCCGCACAGGCCTCCAGGCGCTCGGTGAGGTAGGTCTCGGCGCGGGACTTCAGTGCCGGACGTTCCTCCACCGCCGCCGCGACCCAGCCGCGCAGCCACTCCGCCGTGAGTGGGGCCTCCACGGGGCCGAGGTGCCAGGCGCTCGGGTGAACGCGGACCGTGGCGCCCCGCTGGTCGAAGGCCTCGCAGGCCGCCGTCACCGCGTCGGGGCCGAGCAGGCCCGCCCGTCGCTGGTGGGTGTTGAACGCGTCTGCGATGTCGTCGTCCAGCGGGTCGGGGGTGCCGAACTGGACGCGGCCGGCCACGGACAGGGTCAGCAGGGCCGGGCAGCCGGCGCCCGCGCAGGCCGTGGCGAGGGCGTCGACCTCCTCACGGGTGAGGACGTCCAGCAGCGCGGAGGCGGTGACCAGGGAGGCGCCGGCCAGCGCGTCGGCGGTCAGCCGGGCGACATCGCCGCGCCGTGTCTCGACGGTCACGTGGCTGCCGTCGGCGGCGGAGCGCGGCGAGGCAACGGCGGCGAAGTGCAGGAGGTAGGGGTCACGGTCGTGCAGGACCCAGTGCTGGGGACCGTCGAGCCGGGGCGCGAGCCAGCGGCCCATGGAGCCGGTGCCGCAGCCCAGGTCGTGGATGACGTGCCCGCCCGGCTTTCCGGGCAGGTCGGCCAGTCGGCCGCGCAACGGCACGAGGAGTTCGACGGCGCGCGCGGCGGCGTCCGGGCCCTCGCGCAGCTCCAGCCAGTCGGGCGCGTACCGGGGCGGGTCGTCGGGTCCGGCCTCACGCAGCCGGACCGTGCCCCGCTCCCCCGGGCCCACCGGCCCGGCACCGGGCTTCACGTCCCGGTGTGTCGGCTGGGCCGGAATCCCGGCGGCAGGCTTGGCATTCGTGTCCACCGGAGTCACCGGTCCCCGTCGTTGGATGTCCGACGCCGCCGAAGTCGTGATCGTCGTCTTCTTCATGCCGCGTTCCTCGTTTCCCGGGGAGTCCGCCCCAGTGCGCCTACGAGACCCCGCAGCGCGGCCACCCGGCGTCCCCGAGCGGCGACCAGCTCGATGTCGGCGTCCATGGGCGTCGCCGGACCGGCCGAGGCCGGCATCGTCGTCACCTTGGTCGTGCCGCCGCCCTCCGGGGTTCCCGAGGGAATCGGCCCCCGCACCCCGACGGCACTGCGCAGCGCGGCTGCCCGGAGCCCCCGGGAGGAGACCGGCGTGATACCCGCGCCCGTCATCGTCGTAGCTGCAGCTGTCCTCATGCCGCCCTCCGGGGTTCCCAGGGAATCCGGCCCAGTACGCCGGCCAGGTTCCGTGCCGTGGCCGCCCAGCCGTCGAGGGCTGCCCGGCGGCCTCGTGCCGCCGCCTTCAGCCGGCGGCGGACGTCCGCCTCGCCGAACCAGCCGCGCAGTTCCGCCGCGAGTGCCGCCGGGTTCTCCGGCGGTACGAGGATGCCGGGGACGCCGCCGTCGGGCGCGCGCCCGACCGCCTCGGGGAGGCCGCCGACGTCCGTGGCGAGCACCGGGATGCCGCGCGCGAGGGCTTCGGTGACCGCCATGCCGTACGTCTCCGCGTAGGAGGTGAGGACCATCAGGTCGGCGGCGGCGTAGCTGGCGTCGAGCTGGGCGCCCGCCTGCGGGCCGGCCAGGTGCAGCCGGTCCTGCAGACCGTGCTTCGCGATCAGGGAGCGCAGCTCGGCGACGTACTCGGGATCCTGTTCGAGCCCGCCGACACAGACGCAGCTCCACGGCAGGTCGGTCACCGCGGCCAGCGCCTCCACCAGTCGGTGCTGGCCCTTGCGCGGGGTCACGGCGGCCACGCAGAGGAGGCGGGAGACGCCGTCGGTGCCGGAGGCGAGGGGGGCGATGTCGGCGCCGGGGGCCGCCATGTGCACGCGGTCCGGGGCGAGTCCGTGGTGGGAGACGAGGCGCCGGACGGCCCAGTCGCTGGTCGCGATGACCGACGGCACCGCCCTCAGGGTGGCCCGCTCCAGGGCGTCCAGCTCGGCCGCGACGGCCGGTTCGAGGCCCGTCTCGTCGCCGAGCGGGAGGTGCACCAGCACGGCGAGGCGGAGCCGTTCGGCCTCCGGGGTGATGATCTCGGGGACCCCGCAGGCCACCAGGCCGTCGAGCAGGACGACCGTGCCGTCCGGCAGCTCGCGCAGGGTCCGCGCCAGTTCCGCACGGGCGTCCGCGCCGGGCCGGGGCCAGTCACCGTCGACGGCGTGCTTGTGGACCTGCCAGCCGAAGCCGGCCAGGTCGAGGCTGATCCGCCGGTCGTAGGCGTTTCCGCCGCTCGGCCTGGCCGGGTCGTCGACACCGCCCGGCATCACGAAGTGCACGGAGCGCAAGGACATGGGGATGATCGCCGCGTTCTGGAGGGCCGCGTTCTGGACGGGCACGTAGTTGAGCGTCGTCTGCACGTGAGCCTGTACCTGGGCCGGGGCGGCCGAAGTGGCCGCCGGGGAGAGGGGAACCGGACGGTCGAGGGTCGTGTCGGTCACAGGGCACGCTCGTAACTGGCCCAGGCGACGTGGGACTCGTGCAGCGTGACGGTGAGGCCCGCCAGGCCTCGGGCGCCCTCACCCAGGGCGCCCTTCTCGATCCGCGCGGCGAGCCGGTCGGCGATGACCTTGGCCAGGAACTCCGTGGAGGTGTTGATCCCGGCGAAGTCGGGCTCGTTGTCGAGGTTGCGGTAGTTCAACTCGCTCACCACGGCACCGAGCTCCTGGGTGGCCAGACCGATGTCGACGACGATGTTGTCGTCGTCCAGCTGTTCACGTCGGAACGTGGCGTCGACGAGGAACGTCGCTCCGTGCAGGCGCTGGGCGGGTCCGAAGACCTCTCCGCTGAAGCTGTGGGCGATCATGATGTGATCGCGGACGGTGATGCTGAACAACGGACGACCCTCCAGGTGCGGCGCGTCTTGCCCCGTGCTGATCGCTGCCGGGGCATGCCGAGTAGTACGGCTACCCACGGCAGCTTGTTCAACGACTTGTTCATGCACCCGAACCACTTTTCGGAGGCCGGGCGAATCCGTCAGCCGTTGTCCGGATAGCGGACGCGATGACAGAGCGCCGGCAGCTCCCCGGAGGCGAGCCTCGGCAGCACGTCCGGGAGTTCCTCGAAGGCGCACTCACCGGTGATCAGGGCGTCGAGCGCCGGGTCGGCCAGCAGGTCGAGGGCCAGGGCGAGCCGGTCGGCGTAGGTGCGGCCGGGCCGCGCGGCCGGGGACACGGTCCCCACCTGGCTGCTGCGGACGGTGAGGCGCCGGGAGTGGAACGCCTCACCCAGCGGCAGACTGACGCGCCGGTCGCCGTACCAACTCAGCTCGATGACCGTGCCCTCGGCGGCGAGGAGTTCGAGCGAGCGGGCCAGTCCCGCCTCCGTGGCGCTGGCGTGGACGACCAGGTCGCACTCCCCCAGGGCGTCCCCCGGCAGCGCGAAGTCGACGCCGAGCGCCTCCGCGGTCTTCGCCCGCCCGGGATCGGCGTCCACCAACTGGACGCGCACCCCCGGGAACCGGGCGATCAGCGCGGCGACCGAGGACCCGATCATCCCGCCGCCGACCACCGCGATCCGGTCACCGGCCAGCGGCGACGCGTCCCACAGGGCGTTCACCGCGGTCTCGACGGTCCCGGCGAGCACCGCGCGTTCGGCGGGCACCCCGTCCGGCACCACTGTCACCGCGCCCACCGGGACTACGTATCGCGTCTGATGCGGGTAGAGGCAGAAGACCGTACGGCCTGCCAACGCGTCCGGGCCCTTCTCCACCACACCGACGTTGAGGTAGCCGTACTTGACCGGGCCCGGGAAGTCGCCCTCCTGGAACGGCGCCCGCATGGCCGCGTACTGGCTGACCGGGACGCCACCACGGAAGACGAGTGTCTCCGTGCCGCGGCTCACGCCCGAAAACAGGGTGCGGACCAGTACCTCGTCCTCGCCGGGCGCCGGCAGTTCGACGTCACGGATCTCTCCGTGGTCCGGCGAACCGAGCCAGAACGCACGTGCGGCGCGCTTCATCGGAGTCCTCCTGAACGCTTGGGAAGTTGCTCACGTACTGCGGGGTGCACAGTCCGCGCACAGTACGCGGCATGATCCACTCTGTACATACGGCGGAGGACTCGCGGTGGCCCTGATCAACACGTACGAGGCGAGGCTGGTTCAGCAGGAGACCGCTCTGGGGGCGGGCCTGCAGGTCCTCTTGCTGGTCCTGCTCGGCTCCGCGATCGGCCTGGGCCCGGTGGGCTGGCTGACCGGACTGGCGTTCGCGATCGCCACCTGGGCCGTTCTCTCCCGCGCGCTGCACCGGTCCGGGTCGAAGTCGTTCGGCCCGGCCAACCGGGTGACCCTCGGCCGGGCGACGCTGGTCGGCGGAGTGACGGCGCTGGTCGCGGACTCGTATGTCAGCTCGCCGCCCGTCACGCTGTTCGTCGGCCTGACGGCCGTGGCCCTGATCCTCGACGGCGTGGACGGCAAGGTCGCCCGCCGCACGGGCACCTGCTCGACGCTGGGCGCGCGCTTCGACATGGAGGTCGATGCGTTCCTCATCCTCGTGCTCAGCGTGTACGTGTCGATGTCGCTCGGCCCGTGGGTCCTGCTGATCGGCGGAATGCGCTATGCCTTCGTCGCCGCCGCCCGCGTTCTGCCCTGGCTGAACGCCCCGCTCCCCCCGAGCACCGCCCGCAAGACCGTGGCCGCCCTCCAGGGCATCCTGCTGCTGCTCGGCGCCTCCGGCTACCTGCCCCTCGGCGCCACAGAGGCCGTGATCGCGCTGGCCCTGGGCACGCTGGTCTGGTCGTTCGGCCGGGACATCCTGTGGCTGTACCGCACATCCCGTCCGCGTACGGCGTCGCCCGTCGCGTCGATGGCCTCGGTCGAGCAGCAGTTGCGCGCACTGGTACCCGAGTCCGTCTCCCGCTGAGGTGGTGCGGCCCGCGCGACAAGGCGCGGACCGCGTGTTCGGCAACTCCCAAAGGTCCCGCAATTCCTGCAACTACTGCAGTTCCTGCAACTCCTGTTCTACGAACGTGCAGTCCGAGTCCTGACCAGCGCGAACGCCGCCGCGGCCAGGCCCAGTACCCCCACGATGAGCCCGGCGATCCCCAGCCCGCGAGCCGTCGAGTCACTGGCCGAGTCCGAGGCCTGACCGGCGTCGCTCTTCACGGAGGCCGCCGCCGAGGGACTGGCACCAGCGCCCTCTTCCGCAGCCACCGCCGCCGTCAGCTTCACTGTCGGAGCCGGGTTCTCCGGCTCGTCCTGGCCCTCCTGAGCGGTCTCGATCCAGCGGACGACGTTGCCGTCGGAGTACGTCTGCAGGGTCTTGAACGCCAGCTGGTCGGTGTTGTCGGGGAGTTGACCGAACGCGACGTCGAAGTCCTCGTACTCCCCGTTCCGGATCCGGCCGCCGGTCCAGGTGATCTCGGAGACGGCGTCGGTGATCGTCCCGTCGTCCGTCTTGACCGGCGTCTTGAGTTTGGTGGTCGTCACCTTCGCGGTCCAGCCCGCCTCCGGGGTGACCAGCACGCCGAGGACGGGGTGGTCGGTGGGCAGGAAGACCTGGACCTTCGTGGTGCTCGCGGTGTCCTCCTCGTTGGGGACCCGGAACGTCAGAACGCCGTCCGTGGCACCCTTGGCGTAGCTCTCGGGGTGCACGGTGACGTGCGCGGAGGCGGCGCCCGCAGCGGCGAGGACACCGGCGGCGGTGAGACCGGTGACGACGCCGGCGCGGCGCAGAATGATGCATGTCGGGAACATGAGCGGAACTCCGTACTTTCGTACTGGTGACTGGTGTCGGGGACCTTCAGGGCGTGTACGGAATCCCTGTCGGCGGCCCTCGACCGCTCACCGCGTACCGCAGGAGAAGCCGGCGCACCCCGGCCACCAGCGACGACACCCGCCCCGGAGCCGTGCGGGGCAGCCCGACGGGCGCGTCCCGCCACCAGGCGACGAGGCCGGGTACGAAAGCGACCGCCCAGCGCAGCAGCGACCACAACGCCGCCTCGCCCCGCCGCAGGCACCAGGAGGCGGCCAGAGCGGCGACGACGTGCGCGGAGACCGCGTGGGCGCTCATGGCGTGCAGATGGGCGTGGGGCATCCGCATCCCGGAATGATGCGCGTGCGCCACGGCCCGGCCGCGCACCGCCCCGAACCCCGCATGCAGCCCCGTCTGGGTGACCAGCATCAAGGCACCGATCCCGGGCAGCGACCGCTCCCGGCCGCCGAGCAGCCACCCGGCGGCGAACACCGCCGCGAACCCGACGCCGCCTACTTCCGCCGACGGCGTACCGCCGGTCCCGAGACCGTGCGCCGCGACGGCCAGCAGCACGCACACCGCGGCGAACACCGCGGCGCGCAGACTCCGTACCGCCGGGGAAGCGCTCATTGTGTGGGGATCCTCCCACGGCCGACTCCGGCGCCTTCCAGCCCGTCCGGGGGTACCCCCTCTGGGGGAGTTTGAGGACGAGCGCGTTCAGCGCGACCGGGGGTCTGGGGGCGGAGCCCCCAGGAAGGGACCCGGGGTCACTCGGCCCCGCCGGTCTCCTCGCCCTCCAGTTCCTTCGCCAGGCGGCGCAGGTGCGGCCCGTACTCCGGGTCGTTGAGCGCCGCCGCGAACTGGGCGGTGAGGTAGGCGAGCGGGTTGCCCGTGTCGTACCAGCGGCCGTGGATCACCTGGCCGTAGACGGCCCGGCTGGCGGCGTAGGCGTTGATGGCGTCCGTGAGATAGACCTCACCGGTGCGATGGTCGTACCAGCGCTTGGTCTGGTCGCGGAGTTCGTCGATGATGCCGGGCGTGATGACGTAGCCGCCGATGGCCGCGTACGAGGAGGGCGCGTCCTGCGGGCGCGGCTTCTCGACCAGGCCGGTGATGCGGAGCAGACCGTCGTCGAGGTCCTCCTTGACGACGGGGACGCCGTAGCGCTGCGAGTCGCCCGGGTCCATCGGCATCAGGGCGAGGACCGGGGAGTTGGTCGCCTCGTACGCCTTGATCAGCTGCTGGGCACGCGGTACCTCGGCGACGAACACATCGTCGGGCCACAGCACGAGCATCGGCTCGTCGCCGAAGTTGCGGGCGGCGTTGAGGACCGGGGTGCCGTTGCCGTACGGACCGTGCTGGTCGAGGTAGGTGATGTGGCCGAGCCGGGACAGCTCGCCGACCTCCTCGACGGCGTCGGCGTAGGCGGCCTTGCCGTCGGCGCGCAACTGGTCGACCAGGGCGGGGTTGGGGCGGAAGTGGTCCTGGATCAGGCCCTTCCCGCCGGACACCACGATGGTGATGTCGGTGATGCCGGATGCCACGAGCTCCCGGACGGTGTGTTCGATGACGGGTTTGTCACCGACGGGCAGCATCTCCTTCGGTGTCGCCTTGGTGAGCGGCAGCAGCCGGGACCCCAGTCCGGCGGCGGGAATGACTGCCCTGCGAATCGTGGCCATGGGCCCCCCTGTACGAAAGCGCGTACGCGTATCAGTGGTCGTTGTGCATGGTCGTGGTGCTTGGTCGTGCTCGGTGGTGCTGCTCGGTGGTGCTGGTCGACGCTCACCCGTACCTGTCGGCGCGAGTGGTGTGACGCTACCAATTCGGCGTGCCCCACGGCTGTGCCACCCGGCCCCCTGGGGTGCTCCCCCGGCCACGCTTCAGGCCCGGCGCGGCAGCACCGCTATCGCCCCGAGAGGTACGGCGGCCAGTACCAGCCAGGGGACGGCCGCAGGCAGTCCGGTGTCGAGAAGGGTGCCGGTCAGCGAGCTGCCGAGCAGCACGATCAGGCCGGAAACCGAGGAAAGGGCGCCGGTGTAGAGGCCGAGCCGCCCCTCTTCGGCGAGGTCGGGCACCCACGCGCGGGCCACGGGGGCGACCAGCATCTGGCCGAAGGTGAGCAGTACGACGAAGCCGGCCGCGGGCAGCAGCCCGGCCGTGCCGGTCCACCCTGCGGGCCTGGCCAGGGCCACCCCCGTGAACCCGGCGGAGATCAGCAGCATCCCGGCGACCATCGAGCGGCGCAGGGCGAGCCGCTCGCCGACCCAGCGGGTGACCGGCAGTTGGGCGGTCACGACGAGCAGCGAGGACAGGGCGAACAGCCAGGCCAGCGCGGTCTGGGAGCCGGTCGCGCGCTCCACCTCGGCGGGGAGCGCCAGATAAAGCTGGTTGTACGCGAGCAGATAGGCCCCGTAGGCCGAGCAGAGTGCGAGAAACCGACGGTTGCGCAGCAGTGTGCGCACGCCCCCTTTCACGCGTATGCGCTCCCGGCCGGGTATGTGCTGCGGGAGCAGCCGGGCGTGCCCGGCGAGGACGAGAACGAAGATTCCGGCGCCCGCGAGGCACACCACCCGGAAGTCGACGGACAGCAGCAGCCCGCCGAGGAGCGGCCCGACGAAGGCGCCCGCCTGTCCGGCGACGGTGAACAGCGCGAGGACCCGGGTCCGCGAACCGTTGCCCTGCTCCTCCCAGGCCACCGCCTGCCGGGCCACCTCGGACTCGACGGCGGGCGAGAACAGCGCGGCGGCGAAGCCGATGAGGAGGACGGCGCCGATGACGGTCGCGGTCGAGTCGGCGTAGCCGAGCCAGGCGAAGCCGGCGATGCGCAGGGCACAGCCCACGAGCACCACCGGCCGGATCCCGTACCGGTCGGCGAGCGCGCCGCCCACCACGAACAGGCCCTGCTGGCTGAAGGTGCGCAGCCCGAGGACGAACCCGACGAGCCACCCCGCCATACCGATCGCCTGCCCCAAGTGCTCGGAGAGGAAAGGCAGAACGGCGAAGAAGCCCACGTTGAAGGCGAGTTGGGTCAGGATCAGCAGCCGTAGCAGCGGTGAGAGTCGAGTCCGGGCGGGTGCCTCGCCCTGCAGGCCGACAGTCGAGGGGATGGTCACCGGAAGGCCAACTCCCATGCCCCCGGGCGTGGTTGGGTCGTTCGCAGCGCCTTCCTGGGTCGCCGGACCGTGAGGCCCGTGGCGGTGACGGCCAGGGCGCCGAGCAGGGCGAGTACGGCGGCGGGGGCGAGGACCGCCCAGGGGGCGCGTTCGGCGTACGGCTGGTTCTCGGCGAGGAGCAACCCCCATTCCGGGGACGGCGGTTGGGCGCCGAGGCCGAGGAAGCCGAGGGCGGCCAGGGCGAGCGCGACACTGGGCAGCCGCAGCAGGGCGTGCCGGGTGACCGGGGGCAGCGCGGCGGGCAGGAGTTCATGGCGCAGGACGTACCAGCGTCCGGCGCCCAGACCCTGGGTGGCCGTGACATGGAGGGTGGCCCGTTCCTGGCGCAGCAGGGCGGCGGTGTGCGCGGCCAGCGGCGCCCAGGCGACGACGGTCACGGCGAGCGCGGGGGTGGCCCCGCCACTGCCCACGACCGCGGTGACCAGCAGCGCGGCGAGTACGGGCGGTATCGCGTTGACGGTGTCGACGAGCGGTCCGGACAGCCGGGGCACCAGCCCGAGCACCAGCCCGGCCAGGAGGGCGGCGGCGCTGATCGCGGAGGCGAGCAGCAGCGTGTCGAGGGCGCCGTGCCCGACGCGGGCGAGGACGTCGCGGCCGAGGGCATCCGTGCCGAACGGGTGTGTCCAGGAAGGGGGTTGGAGCCGGGCGCGGGTGTCAAGCGCGAGGGGATCGCGCGGCAGGCCGAGGGCGACGACGCCGAACAGCACCCCGGCGTACAGCAGGGGCGGGGTGCGGCGGGCGGGGGGTGCGGGCCGGTGCAGGGAGGAGAGGCCGCCGTCGCGCAGGGCGGGGCCGATGAGCAGCCGGGCCGTGACCCTGGTCGCGCCCGCCGCGAGGGCGGCGAGCAGGACGAGGGCGAGGGTGCTCGCCTGGAGGACGGGCAGGTCCTGCGCGATGGCGGCCTGGAGGGCGGTGCGGCCGAGCCCGGGGATGTCGAAGATCTGCTCGACGGCGACCGAGCCGCCGGTGAGCCCGACGACGAACAGCCCGGCGTTGGGGAGCAGTGCGGGCAGACAACGCCGGACGGCCTGGGCCGCGATGCGCCGGGCCGGGATACCGCGTGCGGCGGCGGCCAGTGCCCAGTGCTCGGCGAAGGCGCCGGGCAGCAGATCGTCGAGGAGGCGTCCGAGCAGCGCACCGGCGGGCAGACCGATGGCGAGGCCGGGCAGGATCGTCCACTGGAGTCCGTACCAGCCGAGGGCGGGCAGCCAGCCGAGCTGGACGCCGACGACGGTGGCCAGCACGGACGCGGTGAGGAACTCGGGCAGCGCGGCGACCATCGCCGACCCGCTGCCACCACCGCGCCGCCGCCCACCGCCGCACAACGTCCGCGCGCACACCAGAGCGGCGACGAGGATGGCGATGGTCAGCGCCACGGCCATCAGCAGCAGCGAGGCGCCGAGCGCCTGCAGAACATCGGGCATGACCTCGGCCCCGGAGATCCAGGACCGCCCGGCGTCGCCGCGCGGCAGCCCGCCGAGCCAGTCCCCGAGCAGCCGCAACGGACCGGCGTCGAGACCGAGTTGGTCACGGATGTCGGCGAGCACGGCCGGGGTGGCCTCGCGCTCTGCCGACCGCGCCTTGAGCACGGTGAACGCCGGGTCGGTGCGGGTCAGCCAGGGCAGCAGACCGATCCCGCACACGAGGAGCGCGGCGAGCAGGGCACGCCACAGGAGCGTGCCCACACGACCTCGCACGGGTCAGCGCCGCGTTCCGGTACCGACCAGCGTGCGCTCGTACGGATCGAGGAGCACTCCCTGTACGCCGGCGTCGACGCCGGTGATGATCCGCTGGTGGACCAGGGGGACGACGGCGTCGTCGCCGAGGATCAGCGCCTCGGCCGCCATGGCCGCGTCCTGGCGCTCGGCGGTGTCCTCGATGCCCTCGGCCTCGGCGACGGCCTGGTCGACCTTCCTGTCGCAGAGCAGGGAGAGGTTGTTGCCGCCGTCGCAGGTGTAGTCGCCGGCGAGGACGGAGACGGGGTCGCCGGTGTCTAGCATGGTGTTGCGGGCGGCGACGACGGCGTCGAACTTGCCGCCGAGCGCGTCGCTTTCGAGGCGCGAGTACTCCCGCACCTCCAGCTTCACCCTGAACCCCGCCTTCTCCAGCTGCTGCTTCAACACCTGGGCAGCTTCCGGGAGTTCGGGCCGATTGTCGTACGTGGCGAGGGTGACGGACGCGCCCTTGGACGCTGCCGCCTTCGCGCGTCCGGTGGGCTGGACGCGCTTGCCCTCGGCCCAGGTGAGCGCAGGGCCGTAGATGCCCTGACCGGCGTCGGCGTGGCCTTCGTAGACACCGTCGGCGAGCGCGGAGGTGTCCACGGCGGCGCGGGCGGCGGCCCGCAGCCTCGCGTCCTCGAACACGCCGGACCTGGTGTTGAGGTGCAGGGAGGTGGTGCGGGCCGTGGCGGTCTCGCGGCGGGTCGCCTTGTCCAGGGAGGCGGCCTGGGCGACGGGAATCGCCTCCGCGATGTCGACCTGGCCGGTGCGCAGGGCGTTGGCGCGGGCGGTGCCGTCGGCGATGAACCTCGCGTCGATCCCGGCGGCCTGGGCGCGTCCGCCCCAGTAGTCGTCGAAGCGGTCGAGGGTGGCGGCGGTGGAGCCGGTGGTCTTCGTCAGCTCGAAGGGTCCGGTGGCGGTCCCGACCGGGTCGACGGCGCCCTTCTTCGCGAACGCCTTGGGCCCGAGCACGGCGAGGCCGGGACTGGACAGGCGCAGCGGGAGCACGGGGTCGGGTTCGGCGGTGGTGACGGATATACGTCCTTCACCGGCGGCTTTCGCCGTGAGGGTCACGCCGGTGAGGGCGGCGGGCTCGGGCTCGGCCTGGGTGGCGCGGGCGAGGGCGGCGGCGACGGTGGGCGCGGTGACGTCGGTGCCGTCCTGGAAGGTCGCCTCGCGCAGGGTGAACAGCCAGGTGCGGGCGTCCTTGCGGGTCCAGGACTCGGCGAGCGCGGGAGCGGCGGAGCCGTTGGCGTCCAGGGCGGTCAGGCCCTCGGTGACGCCGAGCCGGCTGAGGAGGGTGGCGTCGGCACCGTACGGCGAGAGGTTCTCGGCGGGCGGGAAGGCGAGCGCGACCCGCAGCCGGGAACCGGAGTCGGAGGCGGAGCCGGACGACGAGTCGCTGTCGTCGCCGCCGGCGGCGAAGCAGCCGGTGAGCAGCGGGGAGAGCAGCAGTCCGACGAGCAGTCGGCGACGGCGGGGGGTGCGCATGGTCCTCGGTTCCGTAAGGGGTCTACACAGGGGGTTTCACACAGGGGTGGGCAGCACGGAGGAGCCGTACAGGGACGGGTCGGCCGTACAGAAACGGGAGCCTAGCTGATAATCATTTCCAATAGCCAGCCCGAGCCGACCACCGCCGACCACCGCCGACTGCCACTGGCGCGGTGGTCACCGCGCCAGTGGAACCTCGAAGTGCACGACACCCTGCCCGCCGCACGCGTCCTCGCGCTCGTCGTGCACGACCTTCCCCAGCGACCGCCAGAACCCCTCGGCACCGGCCACCGACGGGTCCGTGTGCAGATACACGGCGCGATAGCCGCCGTCGGCCGCCGCGAAGGCCAGCAGTTCGTCCACGGGTCGCCGGGCCAGCCCGCGCCTGCGGTGCTCGGGACGGACGTACACCCGACGCAACTGCGCGGTGGCGCCCGAGGGATAGCGCTCGGCGAGATGGCGCGGGTTCGGCGGATGGAGCGGGCCGCGCGAGTCGAGGGCGGCAGTGGCCGCGATGCTCGCGTCGCGTTCGTCGACCGCGACCAGGAGGGTGTGACGGGCGGGCGCGAGATAGGCGGACGCCGGGTCGACGATGTCACCGTGCCAGCGCGGCACATAGCCCGTTTCGAAGTCGCGGTAGACGGTGTCGAGCATGACCGCCCGCGCGCCGTCGAGGTCGCCGGGGGTCGCCGTCCTGATGCAGTATTTATGCACCTGCATATCATATGCATTTAGGTTGATCGAACAAGCGGGCACCAACTCCACACATTCGCAGCCCAGTTGAGGGCGAGGCGATTTGACAGAGTCCCGGAGGCCGCATAAAAACTTGCCACATGACATTCATTTTCAAAACGGTCGGCACGGAGCCGGCCACTGAAGAACGAGGAGCGGCCCACTGATGCGCGTCGCTTTCGTCGGCAAGGGCGGCAGCGGCAAGACCACGCTGTCCGCACTCTTCTCCCGTCATCTCGCACGCTCCGGCGCGCCCGTGGTCGCCATCGACGGCGACATCAACCAGCACCTGGCCGAGGCGCTCGACCCGGTCGGCGGCGAGGCGTTCACCGCGCCACCGCTCAGCTCCCGCCTCGGCGACATCAAGGACTATCTGCGCGGCACCAACCCGCGCATCGAGTCGCGCGAGGCCATGGTCAAGACGACCCCGGCCGGCCGGGGCTCACGGCTGCTGCGCCCGCTCGGCGACGACGAGATCCACTCCCGGCACGTCGAACGCGTGGGCGGCGTACCGCTGATGGCGACCGGTGCCTTCGAGGAGAGCGACCTGGGCGTGGCCTGCTACCACTCCAAGCTGGGCGCGGTGGAGCTGTACCTCAACCATCTCGTCGACGGCCCCGGCGAGTACGTCGTCGTCGACATGACCGCCGGCGCGGACGCGTTCGCCTCCGGGCTGTTCACCCGGTTCGACATGACGTTCCTGGTCGCCGAACCGACCCGCAAGGGCGTCTCCGTCTACCGCCAGTACCGCGACCACGCCCGGGAGTTCGGGATTCCGCTCGCGGTGATCGGCAACAAGGTCACCGGCGAGGACGACCTGCTCTTCCTCAAGGAGGAGACCGGCGACGACCTGCTCACCCACCTTGTCCAGTCCAGTTGGGTGCGCGCCGCCGAACAGGGCCGCGACCAGGGCGTGCTGGAACCGCAGAACCTGCACGCGCTGAACCAGCTCCGGGACGCGGTCGACGCCCGGCCCAAGGACTGGGCCACCTTCCAGCGGCACGCCGTCGAGTTCCATCTGCGCAACGCCCGCGCGTGGGCGGACCGGGCGACGGGCCTGGACCTGGCCGAGCAGGTGGATCCGGAGTTCGTGCACGGGCCTGCCGCTCTCACCTGATCCCACCTCTGTCGCACCCCGTACTCGCCACCCGCGAGAACGCAAGAAAACCAGAGAAACAGAAAAAGAACAGGACACCCATACATGTCGCTCGACGTCTCCCCCAAGCTCCTCGCCGAAGCCGAGCAGGGTGACATCCGTGAGGACGACTTCGTCGAAACCGTCCGCACCTCGCTTCCGTACGCCTACGGCCTCATCGCCGGCCTCGCCGCCGAGCTCCGGGGCGGCACCGCCGAGTTCGCCGACAACCAGACCCCGCCGGCCTCCGAGAAGGAGCGCGGTCAGCTGCTGCGGGCGCTGGCCAGCGACGCGATCCGGGGGAGCCTGGAGCGGCACTTCGGCATCGCGCTCGCCTTCCAGAACTGCCACCGGGTCGCGGCCTTCCACCCCGGCGCGCAGAGCGGCCCCACCTACGCCCGCTTCACCTCGCCACGCTCGCAGGTCCTCAACCAGTCGCCGGAGTTCCGCGACTGCTGACCCACCGGGCCGGCGCGCCCGACGGCAATTCCCCGGAGTGAGGAACAGGAAGGGGAAATGGAGATTCCCCGGGGAATTGACAATGCCGCATTTCCGTGTGCATCCACGTACATCCGGGTATCCGAATTCCCGCCCTCCCGAATTCGATAACGATTCGGAAACCCCACGGCCCCCTGTATCCTAGGGTCGAACGGGTGATCTATATCAGCCCGGAGGGCGGGACCGTCGGTGGCCTGGTGATTGCCCAGGAGACTCCGGAACACGTGGCGGCGGTGCCTCGTTCTCCTACAGGGACGTTCCTGCGTGCACTCCTGGAGAGGAAGTGAGCACGATGGCGACCGATACCGAGGTGACCGATGTGTTCGACCCGGCCACCGAGGACGAGAGCGATGCTCCCCTGCCCCGGCTTGCCACCGGGGGAGGGTCGGTCGACCAGGTGCGGGACTACCTCCGGCTCATCGCCCGGGTCCGGCTCCTCGGCGCCGAGCAGGAGGTCGACCTCGCGAAACGGATCGAGGCCGGGCTGTACGCCGAGCACAAACTGCTGGAAGACCCACCCGGGGACCCCGTGCTCAAACGGGAGTTGGAGATCCTCACCGCGGACGGTGAACGCGCCAAGTCCCACCTCATCGAGGCCAACCTCCGCCTGGTCGTGTCCGTCGCCAAGCGCTACACGGGCCGCGGACTGCTGTTCCTGGACCTGGTCCAGGAGGGCAACACGGGCCTGATCCGGGCCGTCGAGAAGTTCGACTACGCGAAGGGCTTCAAGTTCTCGACGTACGCGACCTGGTGGATCCGGCAGGCGATCTCGCGCGCGCTGGCGGACCAGGGCCGGACCATCCGTATCCCCGTGCATCTGGTGGAGGTCATCAACCGGGTGGCCCGCACCCGCCGCGAGCTGATCCAGGACTTCGGGACGGAACCCACGCCCGAGGAACTGGCGGAGAAGGCGGGTGTCCCCGTGGAGCGGCTGCCGGAACTCAGCGCCTACACCAGGGAGCCCGTCTCGCTGCACACCGCCCTCGGCGAGGACGGTGACGGCGAGCTCGGCGACCTGATCGAGGACCGGGACAGCGTCACCCCCATGGAGATGGTCACCTTCCTGCTGCTCCAGGAGACCATCCAGTCCATCCTCGCGGAGATGTCCCCCCGGGAGGCCGGCATCATCTCCCTGCGCTACGGCCTGTCCGGCGGCCGGACCAGAACCCTGGAGGAGATCGGCCAGGTGTACGGCGTGACGCGCGAACGGATCCGCCAGATCGAGTCCAAGACGATGTCGAAGCTCCGCCACCCGTCCCGCTCCCAGGTGCTGCGGGACTATCTCGACGCCATGTGAACCGGCCGCCCTCAGGGTCACGGCATCAGACGGCGCCGCGTGCCGTGCGTGCGGGTGCTGACAGCCCGGCCGATGGCAGTCTTGGCGGCGTGGGTCCCGCGCGGGGCGCCGGGCATCACGCACGGAGTCGTGGACGATGTCCTGCCCGGCCGGTTCCGGACTGCGGTGACGGGCGAACGCGGCTCACGCCGCGCGAACACGCACGCGCGGTCCCCTTGGTGGTCGGCTTGGTGGTCGGCGACCTGACGGTCGGCGACGCCATGGGCCCGCCCCCCGAGCTGGACACCTCGCCGCCCGGCTCGTCCGGCTGCTCACAGCCGACGTGAACGGCTGCCGGCACCGGCCCTCCGCGCCGGGACCCCACCACGATCGGTGTTCACCCGGGGGACGTAGTCTCCGGCTCGGCGAGTCGCTGACGCGGCTGTGCCGCCGTACGCACGATCCTGGGCCGGCAGGCGGCAACCTGCCGGTCCCACGCCGCTACGACGACCGTTCCCCCCGCACGGTCCTGAACCGCTCCAGAGCCACCGGAGAACCATGGCTACCGAGGACAGCACGTCCGAATCCCCGTCCCCCGCTCCCGCCCCTTCCCCCTCCCCCACCACCGGCGTTCAGGCGCGTGCCACCGCCCTGTTGGGCCGGCCCAAGCTGTGGCTGCTGCCCACCGTCCTGACCGGGCTGCTGGCACTGCTGCTGTCGCTGCTCTACATGGGCGGCATCGTGAGCCCCAACCGCGACCTGCACGACCTGCCCATCGGCATCGTCAACGCGGACCGGGGCACGCCACTGCCCGGGCAGAAGGAGAACCTGGGTGCGCAGATCGTCCAGGCGATCACGACCGACACCTCCGGCGGCGACAAGGCCGAGTGGCGTGAACTGAGCCTCGCCCGGGCCCAGGACGAGCTGGACTCGGGCAAGCTCTACGGCGCGCTGGTCGTACCCGACGGCTTCACCGCCTCGGTCGGCGCGCTGACCGGCACGAGCGCCACCGCCCGGCCGGCGCTGACCGTGCTGACCAACCCCGGCAAAGGCAGCCTCGGCTCCTCCCTCGCCAGTCAGATCACCACGGCCGCCGCCCACCAGGCGTCCCAGACCATCGGCGAGCAGTTGACGGCGAGCGCGAAGGGTGCGAGCGCCACGACGAAGCTGCTGCTGGCCGACCCGGTCGCGGTCACTCCTCAGGTCGGCCACCCCATCGGTACCAACAGCGGCCTCGGCCTCAGCACCTTCTACTACACGCTGCTGCTCGTGCTGGCCGGGTTCCTGGGCGCCAACGTCATCAGCAACGGAGTGGACACCTCCCTCGGCTACGCCGACAACGAGATCGGCCCCTGGCACACGCGCCGCCCCACCGTGCCCATCACCCGCACCCAGACCCTGCTGCTCAAGATGGGCATGACCGCCGGGATCACACTCCTGAGCGTCTCCCTGATCATGGTCGCCACCGTCGGCATCCTCGACATGGACGCCGATCACCTGCCCCTGCTGTGGCTGTACTCGTACTGCGCCACCCTCGCGGTCGGCCTCGGCGTCCAGGCCATCAACGCGGCGTTCGGCGGCATCGGGCAGCTCGTGTCGATGTTCGTGTTCATCGTCCTGGGTCTGCCCTCGTCCGGGGCCACGGTCCCGCTCCAGGCGGTCCCGGACTTCTACCGCTTCCTGTCCGTGTTCGAGCCCATGCGCCAACTCGGCGACGGGGCACGCGCGATCCTCTACTTCGACGCCCGCGGCGACGCCGGCCTGACCCGCGCCTGGATCATGATCGCGGTAGGTGCGGCGCTCGCGCTCCTCTTCGGCTTCGCGATGGCCCGCTACTACGACCGAAAGGGCCTCGAACGCCTCACTCCGCAGCCTTCCTGAGCCGAGGCGCGGGACAGTCGCCCGGGAGAATCGGGGTCCGGACCGGCGGTGATGACATCAACTGTTGCCCGTTCACCCTTTCGGGCGGCGGCCTCGGGCTGACAGACTCACCAGGGTGCCCGACTTCGACATGCTTGTCATAGGATCCGGCCCCGGCGGCCAGAAGGCTGCCATCGCGGCGGCCAAGCTCGGCCGCCGCGTCGCCGTCATCGACCGCCCCGACATGGTCGGTGGGGTCTCCATCCACACCGGCACCATCCCCTCCAAGACACTGCGCGAGGCGGTTCTCTACCTCACCGGCCTCACCCAGCGCGATCTGTACGGCCAGAGCTACCGTCTCAAGGAGGACATCACCGTCGCCGACCTGACCGCGCGCACCGAGCACGTGGTCAGTCGCGAGGTCGACGTCATCCGCAGCCAGCTCTCCCGCAACCACGTCTCCCTGTTCGCCGGCACCGGCAGCTTCGTCGACGACCACACCGTCGCCGTGCACGAAGTCAACGGCAACGAAAAGCTGTTGAGCGCCGAGCACATCGTCATCGCCACCGGGACCCGGCCGGCCCGCCCGGACACCGTCGAGTTCGACGAACGCACGATCATGGACTCCGACAACGTGCTCAACCTCGAAGGTGTGCCGCGTTCCATGGTCATCGTCGGGGCCGGGGTGATCGGCATGGAGTACGCCTCCATGTTCGCCGCCCTGGGCAGCAAGATCACCGTGGTCGAGAAGCGGGCCGGGATGCTCGACATGTGCGACGTCGAGGTGATCGAGTCGCTGAAGTACCACCTGCGGGACCTGGCCGTCACCTTCCGCTTCGGGGAGACGGTCGCGGCGGTGGAACGCCACGCCCGAGGCACCCTCACCGTCCTCGAGAGCGGCAAGAAGATCCCCGCGGACGCGGTGATGTACTCGGCGGGCCGCCAGGGCCTCACCGACGAACTCGACCTGGACAAAGCCGGGTTGTCCGCCGACCGGCGCGGCCGGATCACGGTCGACGAGCACTACCGCACCGAGGTGCCGCACATCTACGCCGTCGGCGACGTCATCGGCTTCCCGGCCCTCGCCGCCACCTCGATGGAACAAGGCAGGGCGGCGGCGTACCACGCGTGCGGCGAACCGGTCGACGGGATGCACAACCTCCAGCCCATCGGTATCTACACCATCCCCGAGATCAGTTTCATCGGCCGAACCGAGGACCAACTCACCGAGGAGAGCATCCCGTTCGAGGTGGGTGTCTCCCGCTACCGCGAACTGGCCCGGGGCCAGATCATCGGCGACTCCCACGGCATGCTCAAGCTGCTGGTCTGCCCGGAGACCCGCAAACTCCTCGGCGTCCACTGCTTCGGCACGGGAGCGACCGAGTTGATCCACATCGGCCAGTCCGTGATGGGTTGCGGCGGCACGGTCGACTATCTCGTCAACGCGGTCTTCAACTACCCGACGCTCGCGGAGTCCTACAAGGTGGCGGCTCTGGACGCGACGAACAAATTGCGCCAGATCGACCGCTTGCGGGACTGAGCCACCCGCCGCACGGCTGGGCCCGCCCGATCGGGCTCAGCCATGCGAGGCGTACCGCACGAACGAGGTCCAGCCGTCACGGCCGACCACGAGGTGAGGGTGCGTCAGGCCCTTGAAGTCCCTTACACAGATGACATGTTCTGCCAGGCGACCTCAACGCAGTCGTCCCCCTGGGTACCGCCGTACCTGGACTTGAACCAGGCGAGTCCACACCTGCGGACGGCCCGGCTCCTTGCCCTGCGGCAGCAGCAGCGTCGGTCGGGGCTCACTGGCCATTCGTCAGACCACCACACTCCACGGCTCATCGTCATGCACGGCCAAGATCTACTTTCGCAGCAGGCACTAGTGATCACGCCGCTGCTCGGGACGGGCAGGCGCGATGATGGTAGGAGCAGATCCACGCGGGACGAGGCCGTCATCAGGTCCCAGTACCTGGCAGCGCGCGAATCCGCGCCCTCCCCAAAGTGCCGCCGTCCACGCACAGAGCAGTGCGTCGATCAGGTCTTCCCGATGCTTGTACTCGGCGGCCCGTTGCGGTGTGGGCTCGTCGAGGAGTTGACGGGAGAGCGGGTGGGAGGAGAGCAGGAGAGGTGGATCAGCGGTGGCCAGACCCGCCATGCGTGCGATCAACTCGTCGCACGCAGCCGCACGGACCGATCTCCACTGTGCCGTCGGCACTCTCGCGGGCCGGCGCTTGTACGTGGGGCGCTCCTGGTCGTAGCCGAGTTCGGCGGCTCCGACCAACGTCGTGTACGGATAGCACTCCGACACGACCAGTCCGCCCGTCGGCGGTCCGTCCCTGCCGTCGTCGTAAGTCCAGCCCAGCTCCTCCAGCCGTCCACGCAAGAGCACTCCGGCCTGCCGGGGAGAGCTCTGGTTGGTGCTGTTCGCGCTGACCTTCCACCGGCCGTACCGCCGACCGACCTCCCGCTCGCACGGTCGCTGACCCTGCGGGTTGTCAACGATCAGCGGTGCGTCGACGAAGACCAGGGTCGATCCGTCGACGGCCATCCCGGCAAGCCACGACAGAGTCTCTTCGATCCCACGGGTCCAGCCGCAGTCGATCACCATGCCGAGCCGGTCGACGGCGGCGACCCCCGTCTCATTGGTTCTGGCACGAGTTCCACCCACCGCCCAGGCGAGGTCAACACCGATGAACCGCTCAATCCCCATGGGGTCGGTCCTACCAGAGAAGGGGCCACGAGGTACGGCGGGTTCGGTGCCCCGCCGACAGCGGAAGCCTGAGAGCCCCCTAAAC
Source organism: Streptomyces sp. SID12488 (assembly GCF_010548275.1). Lineage (GTDB taxonomy): Bacteria > Actinomycetota > Actinomycetes > Streptomycetales > Streptomycetaceae > Streptomyces. The sequence continues at coordinate 105,703 of NZ_JAAGLT010000025.1, read as the reverse complement.
GCAGAATTACCGGCGAGCCCCAAGGCTCAACCGGCAACTCGCAAAGGTCCCACAGTGTGTCCGAGGGGGGACTTGAACCCCCACGCCCGATAAAGGGCACTAGCACCTCAAGCTAGCGCGTCTGCCATTCCGCCACCCGGACCAGGTGTCTGCCGCAGCTCGGAGGTGTTTCCCGGCGGCGACATGACCAACAATACCAAGCTTTCGGACTGGCTTTCACCTGCATATCTCTCGAGCCGAGCGACCGGACGGCTACGGGGTGGGGGGTGGGTGCGCAGCGGCTACTTCTCCCGCTGGTGGTACATCTTCCGCGTGTGTTCCGTGTGGGCCCGCATGATCTCGGTCGCGCGCCGCTCGTCGCGGTCCGCTATCGCCGCGATCAGCTCGCGGTGCTCGATCCAGGACTGCTGTCCGCGCTGCCGGGCGACCGGCGTGTAGTACCAGCGGACCCGACGGTCGACCTGCGCCGCCAGTTCGGCGAGGACCGTGTTTCCGGCCAACTCCATGATCTTCGCGTGGAGCCGGGCGTTCATGGCGACCGCGGCGTCCACGTCGTCGGCGGCGACCGCGCGCTCGCCCTCCGTGCACAGCTCCTCGAGCACGGCGATGGCCGGGGCGCCCGCGTTGGCCGCGGCGAGACGGGCTGCCTCCGCCTCCAACAGCGTGCGGACGGTGAGGAGTTGGTCCGCCTCCGCCTCCGTCGGCTCGTGCACGAAGGCGCCCTGCGCGGGCCGCAGATCGACCCACCCGTCCGTGTTGAGCCGCTGCAGCGCCTCGCGAACCGGCTGCCGGGAGACTCCGAGATGGCCGGCGAGTTCGCTCTCGACGAGATGCTGCCCGGGCTGCAGGGCGCGGGTGGTGATCAGTTCGAGCAGTGCCTCGTAGACACGGTCGCGCAATGGACCGGGGCGTTCGAGCTTGGGCACCGCGCCCTGCGGCAGTCCTGTCGTCGACAACATCACAGCCCCTCCTCTGCAGCACCGTCGCCACCTGTGAGCCCAGTGTGAATTGGCTTTCGCCTACAGTCTACGGCGCACAAACTCCCGGAATCCTGAGCTCACGCGGCCCGGGTGGCCGTCCGGGCGGCCGTCCGGGCGGCGCCACAAGCCCTTGCCGCCAGCATCTGCATCCTGTAGGCAATATTTCGCCGACGGTTTTCGACAGTTCCGCAGTACACCCTCGACCGAACGGAGCGCCACCCAGTGTGAGTCGCCATCCCGGCACCGGAGCCATCGGCCCCTATGTCGGCGCCGCCCTGCACCAAGCAGGCGCCGACGTCCAACTCGTCGCCCGTGGACCGCACCTCGCGGCCATGAGGCAACACGGCGTACGGGTCCTCCGCCCTCGCGGCACGCGCGCGTGAGGAGGCCCTCCCGGGATTCGCCGTTCCGGGAGGGCCTCCTCACATATACGCGGGCCGTCAGCACTTCTCGCGCAGTGAGTGGAGGTGCTCGCTGGAGCGGCGCGCGAAGGTGAAGGACTCGGCCGGGTTGTCGTGCTCGGCCTGCCAGTGGTGGGCGAGGCGGTGGCCGTGCAGTCGGGTGACGCCGGAGATGAACCGCTGGTAGTCGATGTCGCCGTCACCGACGTCGGTCATGCGGTAGCCGTACTGGTTGCCCGGGTCGCTCACGCCGTCCTTGACATGGAAGAGCGGGTAGCGGTCGGGCTGCCTGAGGACGTAGTCGAGGGGCTCGAAGGGCGCCGGTGTGCCGTCGGGCCGCTTCGAGAAGCGGAACTGGCCCGAGTACGCCCAGAAGATGTCCATCTCCAGGTACACGAGCTTGGGGTCGGTCTCGGCGAGCAGCACGTCGTAGAGCCGGACCTTCGGGTTGTCGGTGGCGAAGGAGAACTCCTCGGAGTGGTTGTGCTGGTAGAACTTCATGCCGCGTGCCCTGGCCGCCGCGCCGTACGTGTTGAACTCCTCCGCTGCCCGCTTCCAGGCGTCGACGGTGGAGCCGTAGCGGAACGGGCCGGAGGCGGTGCCGATGTGCTTGAGACCGAGGGCCTGGGCGTCGTCGAGGACCTTGTCGAGGTTCTGCGCGAAGGTGTACGCGTTCGGGTCGTCGGCGTAGTAGCCGACGTGGCTGCCGATCGGGTTGAGGCCGTGATCGCGCGCCAGTCGCTTGAGCTGGGCGAGGGTGATGGGGCCCGCGGAGCCCTGGGTGTATCCGGCGAACTCGACCTCGTCGTAGCCGTATTTCTTCAGCTCGGCGAACACGGGGGCGAAGCCCAGCGTGGAGACCTTGTCGCGCAGGCTGTACAGCTGGATGCCGAGCCGGCCGGGCGGCAGGACGGGACGGCCCCGGCCCGCGGTGGCGGTCTGTGCGGAGGTGGCCGCCGTGGCCGGGGAGGCGGCGCCGAGGAGAGCGGCGGCGGTGGCTCCGGCGGCCACGCCGAGCATGCCTCTTCGGCTGAGGCGGTGGGCGAGTTCGGGGTCGTGCGCCTTGCTGCTGCCGGTCGGGCGGGGTGTGCGGGTCATGTGGAACTCCTCGATGGGGAAGGCGTTGTCAGTGGTGAGTGCTTCACTTGTGACCAGTCAGGAGTGACCGGTCAGTTGGAGAAGGAGCGACTTCACATCGGTGGCCGCGATGCGGCCGTCGACGGCACGGGGGGTGGAGCAGATGAGGAGCGGACCGTCGTCGTCGCTCGCCGGAGGGCGGCCGTGGCTGCCGCGAACAGGCGAGGGATCCTGGGGGACGACCGCCATGCGGTAACGCAGGGCGAGCTTCTTGCGGGCCGGCACGGTGGCCGCCTTGACCTTGACCAACGGGTCGTGCGGATCCATGAAGAGTTCGACCGGGTCGTATCCGGGTCTGCGGTGGATCTCGACGAGCTGTGCGAAGTCGGGTGCGTGTGCGTCGTCGAGCCAGCAGTAGTACGTGAACCAGGCGTCCGGCTCCGCCACGGCGCCGAGTTCGCCGGAGCGCGGATGGTCTCGAGGCGGTGGGTCTTCCTGCCCTCGTCGTCGAGGAGTTGTTCCACGCCGGCTTCGCCTGCGGGGCGGGGGCTCATGGCAGCTCCTTCAGGCCCAGGTCGCTCAACAGGTCGCGGGCGAGGGTGAGTTCGGCGGCGATGCCGTCGGCGAGCTGGGCGCGGGTGCGGGGCCGCAGCTCGGGTGGGAGTGCCTGCCAGGTGTAGGTCTCGACCTCCAGATGCCGGGTGAGGGGGTGCGGGCCGCCGACGAGGCGGGTCAGCGCGGACTTGAGTACGGGGAGCGTGGAGGCGAGAGGTGCGGCGGGGGCCGCGTGGAGCGGGACGTGGAAGTGGGCGCGCCATGGGCAGGCGTCGGGCAGGGCGTCGCTGTGGAGGGCTTCGCCGAGGTCGTCCGTGCCACGCAGTCCGGCGGCGGTGGCCGTGCGGGTCTGGTGCAGGAAGCGGGGTTCGTCGAAGGCGGCGAGTGCTTCGCGGACTTCGGGGAGGTGGGGGTGTTCGGCGTGCAGGGCGGCGGAGAGCTGGGACTTGACGACAGGAACGCGGGCCCGCGTGAGCGCGTCCAGGGCGGTGTGCGGATCTTCGAAGGAGGTGGCGAGGTGGCAGGTGTCGACGCAGACGCCGATGCGGTGGTGGCCGATCGCGGTGAGCGGGGCGATGGTGTCGGCGGTGGTCTCGACGGTGCAGCCGGGTTCCGGTTCCAGTCCGACGCGGATGGAGCGGCCGGTGAGTTCGGCGAGGGCGTCGAGGCGCTCCGCGAGAGTGCCCAGGGCGGTCAGGGCAGTGGCCGCGCGCTCGGTGTCGTGGGCGGTGCGCCAGGCGATCGGCAGGGTGGAGACGCTGCCTTCGGTGACGTCGTCGGGGAGAAGACCGGCGAGGACCCGGGCCAGGTCGGTGGTGTGGGCGAGGCGCTCGGGGTCGGCCCAGTCCGGCTTGTAGACGCGGTACTTGACCTTCTCGGCGCCGAAACCCTCGTAGGGGAAGCCGTTGAGGGTGACGACTTCGAGGCCGCGCCGGTCGAGTTCGGTGCGCAGGCCGCGCAGGGCGGAGGGGTCGGTGACCAGGGCGTGTGCGGCGTCTCTGGCCAGCCACAGTCCGATGCCCAGCCGGTCACGGCCGAGGCGTCGGCGTACGGGTTCGCAGTGGTCGCGGAGTTGGGCGAGGACACCGTCGAGGGTTTCGGCGGGGTGGACGTTGGTGCAGTAGGCGAGGTGGACGGTGGAGCCGTCGGGGTGGCGGAAGCGCATCGGTCACTCCCCGCCGCGCAGGACGGAGTTGCCCTCGTGGGTGGCGTCGGTCGCGTCGACGTCGAGGTCCAGCCGGCCGCTGAGCCCGTAGAAGGCAACCGGGTTGCGCCACAGGACGCGGTCGACGTCGTCCTCGGTGAAACCCTCCGCCAGCATCAGGTCGCCGACCTTGCGGGTCTTGAGGGGATCGCTTCTGCCCCAGTCGGCCGCGGAGTTGACCAGCACCTGATCAAGGCCGTGGCCGCGGAGGATCGCGACCATTCGTTCCTCGTCCATCTTGGTCTCCGGATAGACCGAGAAGCCGAGCCAGCAGCCGCTGTCCTTGGCCTCCTTGACGGTGGTCTCGTTGAGATGGTCGACCAGGACCCGCGCCGGTGGCAGGGCCGACTCCCGTACGACGTCGAGGGTGCGGCGGAGGCCGGCGAGCTTGTCCCGGTGCGGGGTGTGGACGAGCGCGGGCAGACCGTGGTCGGCGGCGAGCTGGAGCTGGGCGGCGAAGGCCGTGTCCTCGGCGGGGGTCATCGAGTCGTAGCCGATCTCACCGACGGCGACGACGCGGTCCTTGGCGAGATACCTGGGCAGTTCGTCGAGGACGGGGACGCAACGGGGGTCGTTCGCCTCCTTGGGGTTGAGGGCGATCGTGCAGTGGTGGGCGATGCCGTACTGCGCGGCGCGGAAGGGTTCCCAGCCGAGGAGGGAGTCGAAGTAGTCGAAGAAGGAGGCGGGCGAGGTGCGGGGCTGGCCGAGCCAGAAGGAGGGTTCGACGACGGCACGGACCCCTGCGGTGTACATGGCCTGGTAGTCGTCGGTGGTCCGTGACGTCATGTGGATGTGGGGGTCGAAGATGCGCATCAGGACTCCTTCGCTTCGGTCGCCGTCAGGGCCAGGACGCGGTAGAGGTCCTCGGGGACGGGGCGGCCGGCGGCGGCTCGTTCGGCGGCGTAGTCGTCGAGCATGCGGGCGAGTTCCGTGTCGGCCCGGGCCCGGTGGCGGAGGTCGGCCACCTCGTCGACGGGCACTCCGGTGAACAGGCACTTCAGCACGGCGTGGCGCCAGTTGTGGGCGTCCAGGTGACGGGCGGCGTACGGGCCGACGGCCGCGGCGACGAGGCTGGTGTCGTTGGTGCGCAGGGCGTCCTCCACCAGTGGAAGGGCGTCGGGGCCGGCGACCAGGTGGGGCAGGGCGTGCAGGACGGCTCGGCGTTCGGCGGCGGTGCCCTGCCGGTAGACACGGGTGAGGGCGTCCGGGCCGGCATGGGCGGCGTGCAGGATCAGGACGCGTACGGCGTCCGCGTGGTCGGTGCCGCAGCGGCGGCCGGCTTCGGCGAGGCGCAACTCCCAGACGGAGATGGGTCCGTGGGCTCCTGAGCGGGCGGCTGCCTCGTCCAGGGCGAGGGCGAGCCAGCTGCGGGCGGCTTCGCCGAGGCAGGCGGTGACCTGGGCGCGGAGGACGTCCAGCGGGGTACGGGAGAGGGGGATGTCGGCCGCCGGGGTGCCCGGGACGGGGTGGGGCCGGGTCATGGGGTGCTCCCTTCGGCGGGGGTGGCTTCGGGGTACATGGGCGGCGGAGTGGTGAAGGAGGTGGCGGAAGCGGCCGTCGCGGTTGCGGTGATCGAGGTGACGGCATGCGGAGGGGTGGTCTGCGGGGCTTTGGCGGACCGGGGTGCCCTGGCGGTCGGCGCTACGGCATCGGAGGAGCCGACGGAAGAGGCCGGGGTGGCCCGGACCGCATCGTGGAGGAAGCGGAGGGAGTGTTCGGCGTGGTGGGGGCCCGCGTGGGAGTGGCGGGGCAGTTCCACGACGGTCAGACCCTGATAGCCGGTGGCGGCCAGCGCGGCGAGCACGGGCGGGAAGTCGATCTCCCCGTCGCCGAAGGGGAGATGTTCGTGGATCCCGCGGCGCATGTCCTCGATCTGGACGTGACGCAGCCAGGGCGCGGCGGCGCGGACGCAGTCGGCGGGAGGGAGTGGTTCGAGGCACTGACAGTGACCGAGGTCGAGGGTGAGTCCGAGGGCTCCGGGGTCGTCGAGTGCGTGCCGGAGGTGGTGGAAGTCGGCGATGGTGGCGAGGAGATGGCCGGGTTCGGGTTCGACGGCGAGCGGGACGCCGGCAGCGGTGGCCGCGACCAGGACCGGGGCGAGGGCTTCGGTCAGGCGGTGCCAGGCCGTGTCCGGATCCGTGTCGGCGGGGGTGATGCCGCTGAAGCAGTGCACGGCGTGGGCGCCCAGGTCCGCGGCGACTCGTACCGCCCTGAGCAGGAGGTCGACACGTCGTGCGCGGTCGTCCGGGTCGGGGTCGAGGAGAGACGGGCCGTGTTTGCGGCGCGGGTCGAGTACATAGCGGGCGCCGGTTTCCACGGTGACGCCGAGACCGAGGGTGTTCAAGCGGCGGGCGATCAGTCGGGTGCGGGCGGGGAGGTCGGGGGCGAGCGGGTCGAGATGCATGTGGTCGAGGGTCAGGCCGACACCGTCGTAGCCAAGGCCTGCCAGCAGGCCGAGGGCGTCGTCGAGGCGGAGGTCGGTGAGGCCGTTGGTTCCGTAGCCGAAGCGGAGGGGGGTGGTGATGTCGCGCGGCGTCTTCGACCGGGCGCGTCCCCGGTTGCTCCGGTCCCGTGCACCACCTCGGGCCCGTGGGTCGGCCGGCGTGCTCATCGGCGTTCTCCCTCGCCGACAGCAGGTGGCCCGCCCAGAGGCCCGCTCCGACGGCTGCCCTCTGTCCCGGTGCCCGCTTCCCGGCCGGGCTCCTTGCCCGCTGGTCCCGGCGACTTCTTGTCCGCCGGTGCCGCCGGTTGCGCGGGTGCAGCAGGCCCCGCCGGTCCTGTCGCTCCCGCTGGTCCCGCCGGTTCCGCTGGTCCCGCCGGCCCAGCCGGAGCCGCCGCCCCTCCCCCGCCCCGTAGCCGCGCCGCGAACCGCACCAGTTCCGCGTACTGCTCCGCCAGTCCCGGCGGGCCGTCGCCCATCGGGTCCTTGAAGTAGAAGCCGAGTTCGCTCAAGGGGCCCGAGAGGCCAGTCTCGTGGGCGCGGGCGGTGAGTCGGGCCAGGTCGAGGATCAGGGGTGCCGCCAGGGCCGAGTCGCAGCCCTGCCAGGTGGTCTGGAGGATCATCCGGGTGCCGAGGAAGCCGTCGAAGGCGATGTGGTCCCACGCGGTTTTCCAGTCGCCGAGGGACGGGACGTCATCGATGTGGACCACGCCCTCCGGTGTCGTGCCGAGGGTGTCGGTGAGGACGCGTTCCTTGCCCGCGTTCTTCGCCGCCGCCGCGGAGGGGTCGGCGAGGGACGCGCCGTCTCCCCCGCCGAGGAGGTTGGTGCCCGACCACGCGCGGACCTCCAGTGCCCGTTGCGTGAACATCGGGCCGAGGACCGACCTGAGCAGCGTCTGACCTGTTTTGCCGTCGCGGCCCGCGTAGGGCAGCCCGCTGGTCGCCGCAGCGTGGGCGAGCGCCGGGTGGTGCAGCCCTGTCGACGGTGTGAAGTTGACGTACGGGCAGCCGGTACGGAGGGCAGCCGCCGCGTACAGCGAGCTCGGCGGGAGGGCGGTGCCGGTCGGGGCGGGCTCCGTGGAGGCGACGTTCACCACCACGGCTCGGGCCAGGTCGTGGCGTCGTACGAAGTCCTGGATGTCCGCGGCGAAGGCCGTCACCAGGTCGTCCGGGGTTCGGGTGGTGTCGCCCGGGGCGGGGCCGCCGGGCCTGATCTCCCGGTCCGCGGCGGCCAGTTCGGAGGCGATGGCCGACGTGAGGCCGTACGGCAGGACGGCTGCCGCCGTCAGTGCCTCGGCGCGTTTGGGCAGCGGGCAGTCCACGGTGTCGTGGCCGCCGAAGACGAGCGCGGACAGGGGTGGGAGGTCGCAGTCCGTGAACGGGGGTGTCTCGGTGACCATGCCCATGGGGCGGTGCAGTCCCGCCGTCACGGCGGCGCACCCCGCGACGACGGTGGTGGCGACGGAGCCGCGGGCTCCGATCAGCCATACCCCCACACGAGTTCGAGGATGAGACGACGACGTGGACATGGGCAGCCTCCTTGTCGTTCACGGCTTGTCGTTCACGGTTGGTCGTTCAGGGCTTGTCGTTCACGGTGTTCGCACCCTCCGGCGGCAGGCCGAGAGGGGAGGGAAGGCGGCGGGCGGAGATCCGGCGTCCCCCGCCCGCCGCCGCTCAGTCGCCCGTGGCAGCCGGGCTCGCCGGCGCGTTCGCGGGCAGTTCCTTGATCCGGATGTCGCGGAAGGACACCTGGTCGTCGGCTCCGTGGTTCTGGATGCCGATGTGACCGTCCCGCAGGCTGCGGGCCGGATCGGTGTTGGTGAAATCGTTGATCCGCACACCGTTGAGCCAGACGCGGAGGCGTTCGCCCTCCACGCGGATCTCGTACGTGTTCCACTCCCCGGGCGGATTCAGCGCCCGGTCGCGCTTACGCAGGTCGGCGGAGCGGAAGCCGTACACGGCCCCGGTGGTGCGGTCGGGGGCGTCGGTCGCGTCGATCTGGATCTCGTAGCCCTTGTCGACCGCCGACCACGGGTCGTCCGAGGGCGGGAAGCCCACGAACACACCGGAGTTGTCGTCGCCGCGGGCCTTCCAGTCCAGCTTCAGCGAGTAGGCGCCGAAGCTCCGGCCGACGTACCAGAGCAGGCCCATGCCGCCGGACGACGTCAGCGTGCCGTCGTCGGAGACGGTGAAGGTGCCGGGGCCCGCCTGATTCCACCCTTCCTGCGAGGTGCCGTCGAAGAGCGGCTGATAACCGTTCTCCGGGCGGCAGTCCGCCTGGGCCCTGCCGGTGGCCCAGCGCAGTCCGCCCAACAGATGCTGCCGGAGCGCCGGTTCGGTGTACGCGGACGACAGGTGGCCGACGCCGGTGTAGAAGGAGCGTCCGCCCTCGTAGTTCTGGCACCAGGCGATCGGGTGGTCGCCGTTCATCGTGCCGCCGGTGTAGGACGACTCGTCGAGGGAGGCCAGGACGTGCACTGAACTCCGTGGATTGGAGCGGTAGTTATACCACTCGTCGGTACGGTTCCAGTCCGCGCCCAGAGTGGCGGTCGCCGGGTGGGCGCGGTCCTCCACCACCGTCCGCGCCGGTTGGATCGCCGGGTGCCCCTGGAAGTAGGCGCCGACGAGGCCGCCGTAGAACGCCCAGTCGTACTCGGTGTCGGCCGCCGCGTGGATGCCCACATAGCCGCCGCCGTGGTGGATGTAGCTTTCGAACGAGTCCTGTTGACGGTTCGTCAGGACATCGCCGGTCGTCGAGAGGAATACGACGGCCGCGTACCGGCGGAGGTTCGCCGAGGTGAACGCCGCCGCGTCCTCCGTCGCGTCGACCCGGAAGCCGACGCTCGCGCCGATTTCCTTGAGTGCCGTGATGCCGTCGGGGATCGAGTCGTGCCGGAAGGCGGCCGTCTTGGAGAAGACCAGCACACGGTCGGTGTGCCGTGGTACGGGCTTGGAGGCGGCCGGGGTCGACACGCTTCCGAGGAGTAGTGCCGCGCCCACAACAGCGGTGACGGTACGTCCTGTTGATCGCATGGCGCACTCCCCTCAACCCGTGGTGAAGGCGAAGTCGTCCACCTCGTACAGGTCGCCGCTCGCGGCTCCCTTGAAGACCAGGTAGAGCGTGGTCGTGCCCTGCGGGGCGTGGGACAGCCCGGCGGTGACGTCCTGGTAGGTGTCCCAGCCGCCGGTCGCCGGTACGGTCGCGCGGCCCAGCACCTTGCCGGTCGGGGAACCCGCGCGGATCTCCAGCCTGCCGCCCGGGCCGGCCGAGGCGACGCGTGCCGTGAGCGACTTGGCGTTGCTCAGGACGTACGGGGTGAAGGCGATCCAGTCGCCGTTGTCGATGTCGCCGACCGCCTTGCCGCCGTTTGCCGACTCCCGTGAACTCACCACTGCGCCTGATGAGTTGTTGAAGTGCTCGGCCTGACGGTGGTCGGGCTGGACGACGTTCTGGTCGTGGGTGGTCAGGGGTGCCTGGCCGCCACCACCGAGGTCGGTGTACTGGGCGTCGAAGACCCCGAAGATGTTGGCGTCCGGGTCGTGGCCGCCGTCGGCGCTGGTCTGGATGGTGCCGGAGCAGCCGTTCGCCGAGGTCTGCGGGTGGCCGTGGCTGTCGTGACCGAGGATGAAGGTGACCTGGACCTTGGTGCAGTCGATGGACCGGCCGTCCTCCCGGTCGGTGACCTTCACCTTGAACGGGATCGCGTCACCGAACGCGAACAGCTGCCCGTCCTGCGGGAGTTGCAGGACCACCTTGGGTGCGGTGTTGCCGACCACGACCTGGACGCTCGCGCCACCCGTACGGCCGGTGGTGTCCTTGGCGGTCACCGTCGCCGTGTACGTCCCGTTCTTCCTGTACTTGTGGGAGGGGTTCGCGGCGGTCGACGTACCGCCGTCGCCGAAGTCCCAGCTGTACGTGAGGGCGTCGCCGTCCTGGTCGGTGGTGCCGGCGGAGGAGAACCTCACCTTCAGCGGGGCCTGGCCGGAGGTGACGTCGGCGGCGGCCTGCGCGACCGGGGAGTGGCCGTCGGTGGCGTTCTCGATGCGGTACAGGGCGGAGTGCTCGTCGCCGCCGAACCACGAGATGCCGTAGTCGAGGACGTACAGTGCGCCGTCCGGCCCGAAGGCCATGTCCATCACCTGGGTGCCGGTCCACGGAATGTCGTTGATGGACTGGACGGTCCCGTCGCCGTCGCTGGTGATCCGCTTGATCCAGCGGCGGCCGAACTCGCCGGCGAAGAAGTCGCCGTCGTAGGCCTCCGGGAACTTGACCGGGGAGTCGAGCGAGGCGTCGTAGTGGTAGACCGGGCCGCCCATTGGTGACTCGGAGCCGTCGCCGAACTCCGGTACGGACGCGCCGTTGTACGGGATCCAGGCGGCCTGCGCCGGGGGAAGGTCGGTCAGGCCGGTGTTGTGGGGCGAGTTGTTCTTCGGGGCGGCGCAGTCGAAGGCCGCACCTGATGTGCCGGTCGCGAAGTCGTAGTCCACGTAAGGGTCGTTGGCGCCGGTGCAGTAGGGCCAGCCGAAGTTGCCGGGGCCGGTGACACGGGCGAACTCGACCTGGCCTGCGGGGCCTCGGGCCGGATCAGCCGCACCCGCGTCGGGACCGTACTCACCGATGTAGAGGATGCCGGTCGCTTTGTCGACGCTGAAGCGGAACGGGTTTCGGAAGCCCATCGCGTAGATCTCGGGGCGCGTCCTGTCCGTGCCGGGCGCGAACAGGTTGCCGGCCGGGACGGTGTACGTGCCGTCGGCGTCGACCTTGACACGCAGGATCTTGCCGCGCAGGTCGTTGGTGTTGCCGGCCGAACGCTGTGCGTCGAAGGCCGGGTTGCGGTTCGCGCGCTCGTCGATGGGCGTGAAGCCGTCGGACTGGAAGGGGTTGGTGTCGTCGCCCGTCGACAGGTACAGGTTGCCCGCCGCGTCGAAGTCGATGTCGCCGCCGACATGGCAGCACAGGCCGCGTGAGGCCGGGACGTCGAGGACCTTCGTCTCGCTGGCCTTGTTCAGGGTGCCGTCGGCGTTGAGGACGAATCGGGAGAGCCGGTTGACGCCGTCGAAGGGCGCGAAGTCGGCTGCGGTGCCCGTCTCGGGGGCGTCGCCCGCCGGGGTGTTCAACGGGGGTGCGTAGTAGAGGTAGATGAAGCGGTTGGAGCTGAACTGCGGGTCCACGCCGATGCCTTGGAGGCCTTCTTCGTCATGGGAGTAGACGTCGAGCTTGCCTGCCAGCCGGGTGTTTCCGGCGGCGTCGGTGATGCGGAGTTCGCCGTCGCGCGAGGTGTGCAGGACCGAGCGGTCGGGGAGGACGGCGAGCGACATGGGCTCACCGACCTCCGGTTCGCCCTTCGCCAGCGTGACCTGCTGGAAGTCCTCGGCAGCAGCTGGGGCGGGCGCTGTTGCCGGGTCGGCGACGGCTGCGCCGGCCTGGGGTGCGACCAGGGTCAGTGACGCTCCCGCGAGCAGCGCGCCCGTGAACAGGGCGAGCACTCTGCGGACTTGGGGGTGTCGTCTGCGACTCGCGATTCTTCCGGTGCGGGTGGGGCCGTCTTTCGCGTGCACGAATGCCTCCAGAATGGAGCTCGTGGTACATGCGGGTGCGATACGCCGGGGTGCGCCGTCACCCCGGAACAGTCAGGAACGACTCAGTCGTTGCTGCCGAACGCCGCGTCGAACGAGGCCGACGGCGGGTCGAAGTCGTACACCTTGAGGCGGGTCAGTGCCTCGGGGGCGCCCTGGAGCCGGTCCATGCCGGCGTCCTCCCACTCCACGGAGATGGGCCCCCGGTAGTCGATGGAGCGCAGCATGCGGAAGACGTCCTCCCAGGGGACGTCGCCATGGCCGGCCGACACGAAGTCCCAGCCGCGCCGCGGGTCGCCCCAGGGCAGATGCGAGCCGAGGCGGCCGTTGCGGCCGTCGAGCCGTTTGCGGGCCTCCTTGCAGTCGACGTGGTAGATCCGGTCGCGGAAGTCCCACAGGAAGCCGACCGGGTCGAGGTCCTGCCACACGAAGTGCGAGGGGTCGAAGTTCAGGCCGAAGGCGGTTCGGTGGTCAACTGCCTCCAGTGCGCGCTGGGTTGTCCAGTAGTCGTAGGCGATCTCGCTCGGGTGGACCTCGTGTGCGAACCGCACACCCTGGGCGTCGAAGACGTCGAGGATCGGGTTCCAGCGGTCGGCGAAGTCCTGGTAGCCACGGTCGATCATCGACTCGGGGGCGGGCGGGAACATCGCGACCAGGTGCCAGATCGCGGAGCCCGTGAAGCCGATGACGGTGTCGACGCCGAAGGCGGCGGCTGCCCGCGCCGTGTCGGCGATCTCGGCCGCCGCCCGTTGCCGCACACCCTCCGCGTCGCCGTCGCCCCAGATACGGGCGGGCAGGATCGCCTGGTGCCGTTCGTCGATGATGGCGTCGCACACGGCCTGGCCGACCAGGTGGTTGGAGATCGCCCAGCACTTGAGGCCGTACTTGTCGAGGAGTTGGTGGCGGCCCGCCAGATAGGAAGGATCCGCGAGGGCCTTGTCGACCTCGAAGTGGTCGCCCCAGCAGGCGAGTTCGAGTCCGTCGTAGCCGAAGTCACGGGCGAGGCGGCAGACCTCTTCGAGAGGCAGGTCGGCCCACTGGCCGGTGAAGAGTGTGAAGTCGCGCGGCATTCTCGTCGAGCCTCCTCAGTCCGACAGGGGTGAAGTCGACAGGGATGAAGTCAATACGGGCGAGACCGATGTGGGTGAGCCCGCTATGGGCGTGTAGACGGAGTTCTTCTCCGCGCTCTCCTCCACCGCCGCCAGGACGCGTTGTACCTGGAGACCCTCCGCGAAGGACGGCCGGGGCCGGCTGCCCTCGGCTATCGCGAGGACCAGATCGCGGGCCTGGTGGACGAAGGAGTGCTCGTAGCCGAGGCCGTGACCCGGCGGCCACCATGCGTCCAGGTAGGGATGGTCGGGCTCGGTGACAAGGATGCGGCGGAAGCCCGCGTGGGTGCCGGGTTCGGTGCCGTCGTGGTAGGCGAGCTCGTTGAGGCGTTCCAGGTCGAAGGCCAACGAACCGCGTTCGCCGTTGAGTTCGATACGCAGGGCGTTCTTGCGGCCGGTCGCGTACCGGGTTGCCTCGAACGAGGCGAGGGCGCCCGAGGCAAAGCGGCCGGTGAAGACGGCGGCGTCGTCCACGGTGACCTGTCCGGCGCCGGCGGTCGCGGTGGCAGTCAGGCCACTGGTCGGGCCACCGGGCAACGGACGTTCGCGTACGAAGGTTTCGGTGAGGGCGGAGACCCCGGCGAGGAGTTCGCCCACGAGGTACTGGGCGAGGTCGACGATGTGGGCACCCAGGTCGCCGAGCGCGCCCGACCCGGCCGTCTCCTTGCGCAGCCGCCAGGTCAGCGGGAACTCCGGGTCCACCAGCCAGTCCTGAAGGTACGTCACCCGTACGTGCCGCAGGCTGCCGAGCCTGCCCTCGGCGACCATGGAACGGGCGAGCGCGGTGGCGGGCAGACGACGGTAGTTGAAGCCGACCATGGCCAACTGGCCGCGTTGCTCGGCTTCTTCGGCTGCCACGGTCATCGCAACGGCTTCCTCGACGGTGTTCGCGAGGGGTTTCTCGCACAGTACGTGTTTGCCTGCGGCGAGGGCGGCGAGCGCGATCTCGGCGTGGCTGTCGCCGGGGGTGCAGATGTCGACAAGGTCGACGTCGTCCCGTTCGATCAGGGCACGCCAGTCGGTCTCGGCCGCCGCCCAGCCGTGCCGGTCCGCTGCCGCTCGGACGGCACCGGCGTCCCGGCCACAGATCGCGGCGAGCGCCGGGCGCCGGGGCAGGTCGAAGACATGGCCAACGGTGCGCCAGCCCTGGGAGTGGGCTGCGCCCATGAACGCGTATCCGACCATGCCGACGCCCAGGACCGGCTTTCCGTCCTCGGCGGCGTCTGCCTGCGGCTGTGCCATTCGGAGGTCCTCCTCGTGGTGGGGGGGTGAGGTCAGCGGGTCGGCGCGGGTTCGTCGTGGCTGGTCGCGCAGTTCCCCGCGCCCCTTAAGGGCGCGGCAGAACCGCACGCGTGAAAACCTCGCCCCCTAAAGCCCCCGCCGGTCGTCCTACTTGAAGCCCGTGGGCATGTACTGGTCGACGTTGTCCTTGTCGACGACCGCCGAGTACAGGGTCAGGGACGACGGGATCTCGAACTCGGAGAGGCCGCCGACTCCCTTGCCCTGGCCCAGCGCGCGGGCCAGGTCGATCGCCGACGCGGCCATCGTGGGCGGATAGAGCACCGTCGCCTTCAGGACACTGTTGCCCTGCTTGATCGCCTGGAAGGCGGAGAGGGCGCCCGCGCCACCGACCATCAGGAAGTCGTCGCGGCCGGCCTGTTCGATCGCCCGCAGTGCGCCCACGCCCTGGTCGTCGTCGTGGTTCCACAGGGCGTCGAACTTGGCCTGGGCCTGCAGGAGTTGGGCCATCTTGGCCTGGCCCGACTCGACCGTGAACTCGGCGGCCTGGCGGGCGACCTTCTTGATGTTCGGGTAGTTCTTCAGGGCGTCGTCGAAGCCCTGGGTGCGCTGCTTGGTCAGTTCCAGGTTGTCGAGGCCGGCGAGTTCGATGACCTTGGCGTCGTCCACGTCCTTGAGCTGCTCGCCGATGTAGTGACCGGCGTTGAGGCCCATGCCGTAGTTGTCCCCGCCTATCCAACAGCGGTACGCCTGCGGGGTGTTGAAGATCCGGTCCAAGTTGACGACGGGGATGCCGGCGCGCATCGCCTTCAGGCCGACCTGGGTGAGCGCCTTGCCGTCGGCGGGCAGGATCACCAGCACGTCGACCTTCTTGTTGATCAGCGTCTCGATCTGGCCGATCTGGGCCGCGGTGTCGTTCGAGCCCTCGGTGATCTCCAGTGTCACGTCGGAGTACTTCTTCGCCCGGTTCTTGGCGTTGTCGTTGATCGCGTTGAGCCAGCCGTGGTCGGCCTGCGGTCCGGCGAAGCCGATGGTGACGGCCTTGCCGGGGGTGTCGGCGGCGGCCGGCTGGTCGTCGTTCGCGGCGGGCTCGTCGTCGGGCTCGTTGCTGGTGCAACCGGCGAGCAGGACTCCCGCCCCGACGGCGGCGGTCCCGAAGAGCAGTCCTCTGCGGCTTGTGAAAGGCGTCGGTTCTGGCATGGCGGTGAACCCTTCCCTCAGGTCGTGCCGGCGGTACGGCGCTGGACGAGCACGGCGGCGACGATGATCGCGCCCTTGGCGATCTGCTGCACATCGCTCTGCAGGTTGTTCAGGGCGAAGATGTTGGTGATCGTGGTGAAGATCAGGACGCCCAGCACGGAGCCGACGATGGTGCCGCGACCCCCGCTGAGCAGGGTGCCGCCGATGATCGCGGCGGCGATGGCGTCCAGCTCGTACAGGTTGCCGTTGGTGTTCTGGCCCGAACCGGACAGGATGATCAGCAGGAAAGCGGCGATCCCGCAGCACAGTCCGGACAGGAGGTAGAGATAGAGGCGCTGGCGGCGTACGTCGATGCCTGCCAGGCGGGCCGCCTCCGCGTTGCCGCCCACGGCGACCGTGCGGCGGCCGAAGGTGGTGCGGTTCAGAATCAGCCAGCCGATGATCGTCACTACCGCGAAGACCAGCACCAGTGGCGGGACACCGAGGATGTACGCGTCGCGCTCGCCCAGGTCGAGGACGCTGTCGATCGAGACGATCTGCGTCGAACCGTCCGTGATCTGGAGGGCGAGTCCGCGCGCCGAGGCCAGCATGGCGAGCGTGGCGATGAACGGCACCATCCCGCCGTACGCGATGAGCAGTCCGTTGACCAGTCCGCAGCCCACTCCGACGAGCACCGCGGTGAAGAGGATGCCCGCGAAGCCGTACTCCTGGGTGGCGACGGTGGTCGCCCACACCGAGGAGAGGGCCACGATCGCGCCGACCGACAGGTCGATGCCGCCCGACATGATGACGAAGGTCATCCCGACGGTGACGACACCGATCACCGAGCCCTGGGTGAGGACCAGTTGGAGGTTGCGGGTGTCGAGGAACTCGTCGGGCTTGGTGATCCCGCCGACGACGATCAGTGCGGCAAGGACACCGAGGAGGGAGAGGGTGCGGATGTCGGCGCGGGCCACCACGCCTCGCCAGGCCGGGAGTTGACCGGTCGACGGGACCTTGTCGGTGCTGGTGCGCGGCGGGGACACGGGCTGCGTCATGATGCGGGGCCCCTTTCACCGGCCGCAGGGCTGCCGGCCGCAGAGGATGCGCTGGCCACAGGGGCTCCTTCCATCACGAGGTCGAGCACGCGGTGTTCGTCGAGTTCGCGGGCGGGTGCCGTGTGGACGACCCGGCCCTCGCGCAGGACCAGGACACGGTCGGCGAGGCCGAGCACCTCGGGCACTTCGCTGGAGACCAGCAGGACGGCGAGGCCCTCGTCGGCAAGGCGTCGGATCACCGCGTACAGCTCGGCGCGGGCGCCGACGTCGACGCCCCGGGTCGGTTCGTCGAGCAGCAGGACTCGGCAGCCGCGCAGCAGCCAGCGGGCGAGCACCGCCTTCTGCTGGTTGCCGCCGGAGAGGGTGCGTACGGGCACGGAGGGGTTGTCGGGCCGTAGCGACAGCTCGCGGGTGGCGGTGCGGGCGGCGCCCAGTTCGGCGCCCCGGTCGATCCAACCGCCCCGGGCGAAGCGGGACATGGAGGAGACCGACACGTTGCGGGTGACGGACTCCAGCATCAGCAGGGCCTGCGCCTTGCGCTCCTCGGGGGCGAGTCCGAGCCCGGCGCGCACTGCGGCCCGCACGCTGCCCGGCTTCAACACCTTTCCGTCGACGAGGACTTGACCGGCTGTCGGCTTGCGGGCGCCGTAGATCGTCTCCAGGATCTCCGAGCGCCCCGACCCGACCAGTCCGGCAAGGCCGACGATCTCACCGGGTCGCACGGTGAGGTCGACGGGCGCGAACTCCCCTTCCCTGGCCAGCCCCTGGACTTCGAGGACCGGTGCGACGCCCGTGTCCCCCGGTGTCGCGGGGCGCTCCGGGAAAACGTACTCGACGTTGCGGCCGGTCATCAGGGCGACGACCTCGCGGGTCGGTGTGGACTTGGCGGGGAGACCGCCGGCCACCGCCCGGCCGTCCTTGAGTACGGTCACGCGGTCGCCGATGCGGCGGATCTCCTCCAGGCGGTGCGAGATGTAGACGACCGCGACCCCGTCGGCGGTCAGGTCGCCGACGATCCTGAAAAGGTTGTCGACCTCCTCCGGGTCGAGCGCGGCGGACGGTTCGTCCATGACGATCAGCCGTACGTCGTGGGAGAGCGCCCGCGCCATCGACACGATCTGCCGCTGCGCCGCCGACAACTCCCCCACCAGGCGGCCTGGTTCGACCTCCGGATGGCCGAGTCGCCTGAGCAGCGCGGCGGTCGACGCCTTGGCGGCCTTTCCCCGTACGACGAATCCGGCGGCCGTGGGTTCATGGCCGAGGTGGACGTTCTCGGCCACCGACAGGCCCTCCACCAGGTCGAGTTCCTGGTAGATGGTGGCGATTCCGAGGCGCATTGCGGCGATGGGCGAGCGCAGGGTGACCTGCTCGCCGCGCCAGCTGATCGTGCCGTCGTCGGGCTGGTGGGCGCCGGCCAGGACCTTGATGAGTGTGGACTTTCCGGCCCCGTTCTGGCCGAGCAGGCAGTGCACTTCGCCGGCCTGGACGTCGAGGTCGACGCCGTCGAGGGCCCGGACGCCGGGGAACGACTTGGTGATGCCGGACATGCTGAGCAGCGGTGGTTCTGGTGCCATGACGGTTCCCCTTGGCGGGCGTGCGGGCCGGTTGCAGGGTGGATCGCTTGCCGGGCAGGCGTTTTGCGCAGGGCAGGACAGAGCAGGGCGCTGTACTGGTGGTGTGCGTCGGGTGACGCGGATACGGAGTCGGGTGACGCGGGGAAACGGGGATACGGAGTCGGTCTACGCGGGTGAGAACAGATGGTCGCTGATGAGGCGGGACGCGCCGATGACTCCGGCGGTGGGGCCCAACTCCCCCAGCACGATGGGCAGGTTGCCGGTCGCCAGTGGCAGCGACTGGCGGTAGACCTGGGTTCTGATCGCGGCGAGCAGGGTGTGGCCGAGGCCGGTCACCCCGCCGCCGATCACCACCAGGCCGGGGTTGAAGAAGCTGACGAGACCGGCGATCACCTGGCCGGTGCGGTTGCCGCCCTCGCGGATCAGGTCGAGCGAGGTGGCGTCCCCGGCGGCAGCGGCGGCGGCGACGTCGACGGCGCTCAGGGCGCCGCTCGCCTCCCATCGGGCCGCGAGTTCCGCCGAACGTCCTTGCTGGACGGCCTCTTTGGCGTCGCGGGCGAGTGCGGCGCCGCTGAAGTGGGCTTCCAGGCAACCTCGGTTGCCGCAGGCACAGGGGCGCCCGTCGGGCACCGCCTGGATGTGCCCGATGTCGCCGGCGCTGCCCGTCACCCCGCGGTGGACCTCACCGCCGACGACGATGCCGCAACCGATTCCGGTGCCGATCTTGACGCAGAGGAAGTCGCCGACGGAACGGGCGACGCCCGCGTGCTGCTCCCCCATCGCCATCAGGTTCACGTCGTTGTCGACCATCACCGGGCAGCCCAGTTCCTGGCTGAGTGCCTCCCGTACGGGGAAGCCGTCCCAGCCGGGCATGATCGGCGGGGCGACCGGTACGCCCTCGGGAAAGCGGACCGGGCCCGGGACGCCGATACCGGCGCCGTCGAACCCCTCCGCGAGTCCGGAGGCTCTCAACTTGGCCGCCATGGAAAGGACCTGCTCGAAGACCGCGACCGGGCCCTCGCGTACGTCCATGGGCTGGTTGAGGTGTCCCAGCACTTCCAGTTCGGCGTTGGTGACCGCGATGTCGATCGAGGTCGCGCCGATGTCGACGCCGAGGAAGCGCAGGGCGGGGGCGAGCCGGATGTTGTGGGAGCGGCGGCCGCCTCGCGAGGCGGCGAGTCCGTCGGCCACGACCAGGCCCGTCTCCAGGAGCCGGTCCACCTCCACGGCCAGCTTGGACCGTGACAGGTCGATCTGGTCCCCGAGCTGGGCCCGGGAGTTGGGCCCGCCGTCACGCAACAGGCGCAGCAGCCGGGCCTGGTGGGCGTTCGCGGGTCGAGCGGTCATACGTCTCACAAGCCCCTCCCCGCCTAGTCAGGCACCAACCGGCCACTCTTTCCGGCCACTTCGCCGGGCTTTCGAGTGGAACGTAGCAGTGGCTGCCGGGGCTGGGAAGAAGTTGGGCACAGATTGGCACCGACTTCTTCCACTAAGAGGACAAAGGAGAGGGTGCCGGCAAGCCGCCAAGAAGGCGCCCCTGGGCGAGCCTCGGTGGGCCCACCCGTCCATGGTGGGCCGGTGGGCCCGCCCCGCTCACGGGCAGCGGACGACCTGTCCGGCGTACGAGAGGTTGCCGCCGAAGCCGAACAGGAGGACCGGGTCGCCGGTGGAGATCTCGCCACGCTCGACGAGCTTCGAGAAGGCGAGCGGGATGCTGGCGGCCGAGGTGTTGCCGGACTCGATGACATCGCGTGCCACGACGGCGTTCACCGCGCCGATCTTCGCGGCCAGCGGTTCGATGATGCGCAGATTGGCCTGGTGCAGGACGACGGCGGCGAGCTCCTCGGGGGCCAGTCCCGCGCGCTCGCAGGCCTGGCGGGCCATGCGCGGCAGCTGGGTGGTGGCCCAGCGGTAGACACTCTGCCCCTCCTGCGCGAACCGCGAGGGCGTGCCCTCGATCCGTACCGCGTTCCCCATCTCGGGCACCGAGCCCCACAGCACGGGCCCGATACCGGCGGGTCCGGCGGCATCCGCCGGACAGGCCTCGACGACCGCCGCGCCCGCACCGTCCCCGACGAGTACGCAGGTCGTACGGTCGGTCCAGTCCGCCACCGCGGACATCTTGTCGGCGCCGATGACCAGGGCCCGCACCGATCCCCCGGCCCGTACCGCGTGGTCGGCCGTGGCCAGGGCGTGGGTGAAGCCGGCGCACACGACATTGAGGTCCATGGTGGCCGGCGAGGGCATACCCAGCCGGTTCGCGACCCGCGCGGCCATGTTCGGGGAGCGGTCGACGGCGGTCGAGGTGGCGACGAGGACGAGGTCGATGTCGCTCGCGGCCAGGCCCGCCGCCGCGAGCGCCTTGGCGGCGGCGTGCGCGGCCAGCTCGTCGACGGGCTCGTCGGGACCGGCGATGTGGCGCGTACGGATGCCCACCCGGCTTCTGATCCACTCGTCGTTGGTGTCGACCAGACCCGCCAGATCCTCGTTGGTGAGCACCTTGGCGGGCTGATAATGACCGACAGCGGCGATGCGCGAGCCGTTCATGGGTGGGTCCCCCTTGCTGCTTTTCGGTAGCGGGATCCACCAGTCTGATGAGTGACTCACCAGTACGACGGCACGCGATGCCACAGGATTAACGCGGCCGTGTTGTCGGCTTCTATCAGAGTCCGGCGTGACCGAACACCTACCCTGTGAACAGCTGTGTCGCCTTCTGCACCAGCTCGTACACGCCGTAACAGAGCGGCGCCCCCACCCACAGCCAGGCGAACGCGATCAGGGGCCGGCGGTCGGGCGGCGGGCCCGCGCTCTCAGACGGACTGCTGTCGCTGGACATCGGCGGCCTCCTTCGGTGCGGTGACGTGGTGGCGGGGGTCGACGGGGCGGACGAGTTCGTTGGCGACGAAGCCGACGGCGAGCAGTCCGATCATGATGTAGAACGACATCCCGTAGAGCGCCGAGCCGTGCTTGCCGGCCTCCTCCTGCCGGTCGGCGATCCAGTTGACGATCAGCGGGCCGAGGACACCGGCCGTGGACCAGGCGGTGAGCAACCGCCCGTGGATCGCGCCGACCTGGTAGGTCCCGAAGAGGTCCTTCAGATAGGCGGGGACGGTGGCGAAGCCGCCGCCGTAGAAGGAGAGGATCACCAGGGCGCACAGGATGAACAGCGGCTTGGAGGAGTCCCCGAACCAGGCGATCGACGCGTACATGAGCGCGCCCACGCCGAGGTAGACGCGGTAGATGTTCTTGCGGCCGATCAGGTCGGAGGTGGACGACCAGCCGATCCGGCCCGCCATGTTGGCCGCCGACAGCAGCGCGACGAATCCGGCCGCCGCCGACACCGAGACGGGTGTGGAGCTGTCCGCGAAGAAGTCCTTGATCATCGGCGCGGCCTTCTCCAGGATGCCGATGCCCGCGGTCACGTTCATGCAGAGGATGACCCACAGGCACCAGAACTGCGGGGTCCGCACGGCGCTTCGCGCGGAGACCTGGACACCCGTGAGGGCGCTCGGCCCGCTCGCCCCGCCGACGGCGGCGGGCTTCTCGCCGCGCGGCACCCGCACCAGGAGCACCCCGAGCGACATGAACACGGCGTACGTCAGTCCGTGCACGAGGAAGGCGAGCGCGATCCCGGAGCTGTCGGAGCCGAACGACTCCAGCATCTGCGCCGACCAGGGCGAGGCGATGAGCGCGCCGCCACCGAAGCCCATGATCGCGATGCCGGTGGCCATGCCGGGCCGGTCCGGGAACCACTTGATGAGGGTCGAGACCGGCGATATGTAGCCGATGCCGAGCCCGATGCCGCCGACGAAGCCGTAGCCGAAGACGATCAGCCAGTACTGCTCGGTGGCGGCGCCGAGCGAGGCGATCAGGAAACCGGAGGAGAAGCAGACCAGGGCGACGGTCATGGCCCAGCGCGGACCGTTGCGCTCGACCAGGGTGCCGCCGAACGCGGCGGACAGGCCGAGCATGACGATGCCGAGCTGGAAGGGCAGGGCGCTCTGTGTGCCGCTGAGGCCGAGCGCGGATTCCAGCGGCGGCTTGAAGACGCTCCAGGCGTAGGCCTGACCGATGGAGAGGTGGACGGAGAGGGCGGCCGGAGGTACGAGCCAGCGGCTCCAGCCGGGGGGTGCGATGGGGGGACTCATGATCCCGGACGATAGGAACCGGCCGCACGGTTGGGAAGGCGGCCGGTCGAACTCGCCGACCGTATGCGGTGAACGGTATCCGGGCTGCGCCGAACGGTAGTTCGGACCGGACGAACGGCATCCCGGGACACACGGGGTGGCGTTCCGGCCCACGCCGCCATCGCTCCGACCCGTACCGCACCTCTTGCCGACCCTACCTCCACACTGTAGACAATATGCCGTCACCCCATTCCCTTGCGGCAGCGGAGCCCGGTGGGCCGCAGAGCCACTGCGCACGTGCAGGACAATGGATCGCGAAGGTCACCTACCAGCACGTACAGAACCGGGGCTGATCACGACATGGGACGAGTCACCGAACGACGCAAGGTGATCCGGATCCGGGACGGGGCGATCTCCACCCGACCGGACACGCTCGTCGCCGAGGAACCCATGGAGATCCGGCTGAACGGCAAGCCGATCGCCATCACCATGCGGACACCGGGCGACGACTTCGCGCTCGCCGCCGGCTTCCTGGTGAGCGAGGGCGTGCTGGCCGAGCGGCACGAACTCCAGAACATCGTGTACTGCGCGGGCTCAACGGAGGACGGCTCGAACACGTACAACGTGGTGGACGTCCGAACGGCCCCGGACGTGGTGCTGCCCGACATCACGCTGGAGCGGAACGTGTACACGACGTCCTCGTGCGGTCTGTGCGGAAAGGCGAGCCTGGACGCGGTCCGTACGACGGCCCGCCGGCCCATCGACGACGGCGCCGACGCTCCCCCGGTCCGGCTGACACCCGAACTACTCTCGAGCCTCCCCGACCGGCTCCGCGCATCCCAACGGGTGTTCGACCGGACCGGAGGTCTGCACGCGGCGGCCCTGTTCACGGAGGAGGGCGAGCTGATCGACATCCGGGAGGACGTGGGCCGGCACAACGCGGTCGACAAGCTGGTCGGCCGGGCGCTGCAGAACGGCGACCTCCCTCTGTCCCGCGTGATCCTGCTGGTCTCCGGCCGGGCTTCGTTCGAGCTGGCACAGAAGGCGGTCATGGCGGGGATTCCGGTGCTGGCGGCCGTCTCGGCGCCCTCGTCGCTCGCCGTCGACCTGGCGGCCGAGTCGGGGCTGACCCTGGTGGGGTTCCTCCGGGGCGCCAACATGAACGTGTACGCGGGCGAGGACCGTATCGCCCTGCGGGCCGCGGCCTCCCAGGGCTGACCGGCTTCCCCGCGACACGGCGGCGGGGTGCCGAACGGCGGGGAGCGCCCCCTGCGCCGGTGGGACCCCGCCTCTACCTGCCACCTGGCCGCTTACCTACCTACCGGCTACGTCGTACCCGAAACCCGGGCGAGCAGGCCCATGAAGATCTCGCGTTCCACGACCGTGAGCGGCGCCAGCAGCTCGTCGTTGGCCTTGCGCGCGGCCCGCTCGCAGCGGGCCAGCAGCCGCCGCCCGTCCGGCGTGACCGTCACCGCGTTCTTGCGCCGGTCGTGCGGATCGGGTGCGCGCACGACGAGTGAGGCGTCCTGAAGGTCGTTGAGAACGCCGACCATGTCCTTGGCGTCGAGTCCCACCCCGCGCACCAGTTCGGCCTGCGCGACCGGGCCCAGCTCCGCGACGGCGGAGAGCACCACGTGATGCCACATCTTCAGCCCCTCGCCGGCCAGCGCGGCGGCGACCAGCGCCCGCCCGCGGTCGGCGGCCCTCCCCAGGATCCAGCTGGGGAGGACGCGTATGGAACGAAGTTCGACAGACATGCGGAAAGACTAGCCAATAATCATTGGACCTCCCAATGGTTATACGTTTATCGTTGGGGCTCCCAACGGTTTCTCAGAGGTGCGAGACAGGAGGTGCTGATGCGCCGCGTTCGGTACGGGCACACCGGTGGTCCCCTGTTCCTGGAAGAGGCCCCCGTGCCCGAGCCCGGGCCCGGTGAGCTCCTCGTGCGCTGCGAGGCGATCGGCGTCACCCTCCCTGTCGTCCGCAAGGTGACCGAGGCCGCCGAACCGGTCCCGCTGGGCGGCGAGATCGCCGGGGAGATCGTGGCGTCGGGCGCCGGAGTGACCGGTTTCCGGCCGGGTGACCGGGTCACCGGGCTCTGTTTCGGCCACGGTTACGCCGACTTCGCGGTGCTCCAGGAAGTCATGGCCTCCCCCGTGCCCGACGGCGCCTCGCCGGTCGACGCGGTCGCGCTCGTCCGCAGCGGGCTGGTCGCCCTCGGCGCCCTGTCCGCCGCCCGCCCCGCACCGGGTGAAACAGCCCTGATCACGGGGGCCGCGAGCGGTGTCGGGCATCTCGCGGTGCAGCTCGCGCGGACGCGCGGCGCGTCCCGGGTCGTCGGCGCCGTCTCCGACCCGGCCAAGGCCGACTTCGTGCGCGGCCTGGGAGCCGACGAGGTCGTCACGTGCCACCGGATGGGTCAGAACGGTCGGGACAGCCAGGGTGACCGGCCGACCGAGGGGGGCCGGCAGGGCGGGTTCGCCTCCGTGGACTACGTCCTCGACGCGGTCGGCGGTGCGTTGCTCACCCCGGCACTGGCCGCCCTCACCCCCGGCGGGCGGCTCGTCGCGTACAGCTCGGGCGGCGGCACTGTCCAGGCGTACGACCTGCTGGTGGGCTCCACGACCGTCATCGGGTTTCAGCTGCGCCGAATAGCCCGCGAGCGACCCGAGTTGTACGAGCGGTGGCGCCGCGAGCTGTGGCGGCTGTTCACCGAAGGAGCCGTACGACCGGTGGTGCACGGGGAGTTCGCACTCGCGGACGCGGCCGGCGCACACCGGGTCATCGAGTCCAGGACCAACCTCGGCAAGGTTGTCCTGATCCCTTGACACACGGTTCTTGTGGGGCGGCTGAGCATCCAACTACCGTCTGATGCGCGCACGTTGGACGCAGGATGTCCAGATTTCCGGATGCCCGAATGTTCAGATGTCCAGACCTCTGAAGTCACGAACTCTGAAGTCCAGACGCATGAAGTCCAGACGTTGAAGGGCAGGGCCGCACATGCCGTCAAGTCTTCGCGCACGATTCAGATCCACCCTCACGGCCGTGTTCACCACGGCCGCTCTGCTGCTCGCGATGCCGAGCCCCGCAGGCGCCGAACAGGCCACCGAGACGGCCACGTTCGAGCAGCAGGTGCTCTTCCGGGCCTCCCAGGACCCCGGATACTCCTGCTACCGGATCCCCGCGATCGTCCGGACCCTGAAGGGCACTCTGCTGGCCTTCTCGGAGGGGCGGAAGGACAACTGCGGGGACGCCGGTGACATCGATATCGTCGTCAAGCGGTCGACCGACGACGGGCGCACCTGGGGCCCGGTCCAGGTCGTCGACGACGGCGGGGTCGACACGCACGGCAACCCGGCTCCGATCGTGGACCGGGAGACCGGCCGCATCCTCCTCGCGGAGAGCTGGAACACGGGCCGGGGCGGCGGCAACTGCCCGGTGCCGTGCGACCGCACCCCCCATCTGCAGTACAGCGACGACGACGGGTTGACCTGGTCCCAGCCGCGCGACCTGAGCGCCGAGATCATGCCGCCCGAGTGGAACTCCTGGTATGCGACGGGCCCCGTGCACGGCATCCAGCTCGCCCGGGGCGAGCATGCCGGCCGGCTCGTCTTCGGCGTCAACACCGAGTCGTGGGACGGCAGTCGGATCAGCGCCAACCACGCCGCGCTGATCATCAGTGACGACGGCGGCGACCACTGGAAGGTCGGCGCCACCGACAGCTGGCCGATCGCGGCGGACGGCACCTTCCGGCAGAAACCCTCCGAGGTGACGCTCACGGAGCGCTCCGACGGCGTGATCCTGGTCAGCGGCCGAGAACAGGACGGTACCGATCTCGGCCACCGCACCCAGGCCTTCAGCGCGGACGGCGGCAGCAGCTTCGTCACCCCCTTCCGCGCCCTCCCGGATCTCTACGCACCCCAGGTCCAGTGCTCCACGGTGGGCCTCGGCGCCCGCCTGCTGCTGGCCTGCCCGGGCGATCCCGACCGGCGCCGGACGATGATGATCCGCTCCTCGTACGACGGCGGACGCACCTGGGACAGCGTGGACCGGGGCACGGTCGTCACCCGGGACTGGTCGGGCTACTCCGACCTGGTGAAGATCGACAGCGGGACGGTGGGCCTGATGTACGAGGCCGGCACCGTCGACGCACGCGACGAGATCCGCTTCGCCCGCTTCACCGAGGACTGGCTGACACCGGCGCGCGGCCCGGACCCGACCACCCCCGACCTGGCCCCGCAGGCCCGCCCGGCCGCCGTGCTGGGCGGTGCCACGGCGACCACCGGGGTGTTCGGTGGCGGCGCACTGGAGTTCGACGGCGTGGACGACGCCGTACGCCTCCCGTACAGCGACCGGCTGCCGCTCGGCACCGAGGACTTCACCGTCGCCCTCTGGTTCCGCTCCACGGCGACGACCGGTGACCGGCCGCTGCTGTGGATGGGCGGGGTCGGCTCCACCCAGCCCCAGGTCTGGCTCCGCGCCGAGCCCGCGACCAACCGGGTACGGGGCCTGATGACCGTCCGGGACGGCGTGTCGGCCGTCAGGACGGCGTCCGCGACCTCCGTGGGCACCTACAACGACGGCCAGTGGCACTTTGTCGCTCTGCGTCGTGGCGGCGGACAGTTCACCCTCTTCGTCGACGGTACGGCGGTCAGCGTGGCGGACGTGACCGGATCCGTCAGCCGCAACTCGGTGTTCGGGGTGCACGTCGGGCAACGAGTGGACAGTCTGCAGCACTTCAGTGGTGCGCTTGATGATGTTCGGGTGTGGGACCGGGCGTTGAGCAACACGGACCTGTCGGCGGCGTCCGTGTCGGCGACGGCGGACGCGACCGCGGCGACGAGCGACACGGTTCTGTGGCTCCCCATGGACGAGGTGAACGCGAATAGCTCCACGTGACAGGCAGAGTGCTTGCCGCGGACCGGATGAACCCGGGTGCGCACCCGGGTTCATCCGGTCCGCGGCTCGGCCAGAATGTGTGAGCGTTCCGCCGTTTCCTGCTCGGTGGCCGCCGGGTCGGTGGTCGCCGGGTCGGTGGTCGCCGGGTCCTGCGAGCGGCGCTTGGCGATGACCGCGCACACCATCAGCTGCATCTGGTGGAAGAGCATCAGCGGCAGCACGGCCAGCGAGGCCTGGGCGCCGAACAGGACGCTCGCCATGGGCAGTCCGGCCGCCAGGGACTTCTTCGAGCCGGCGAACTGGATCGTGATCCGGTCCTCGCGGCCGAAGCCGAGAGCCTTGCCGCCGTACCAGGTGAGCGCCAGCATCACCGCGAGCAGTACGGCCTCCACGACCAGGAGTCCGCCGAGCCGGGCGGGGCTGACCTGGTGCCAGATGCCCTCGACCATGCCCTCGCTGAACGCGGTGTAGACGACGAGGAGGATCGAACCGCGATCGACCAGCCCCAGCACCTTCTTGTGCCGGGTGACGAACGCTCCGATCCAGCGCCGGAGCACCTGCCCGGCGAGGAACGGCACCAACAGCTGGAGCACGATCTCCAGGAGCGAGTCGAGAGAGAAGCCGCCACCGGTGCTGCCGAGCAGCGTGGCCGCGAGCAGCGGGGTGACGACGATGCCGACGAGGGAGGAGAAGGAGCCCGCGCAGATCGCGGCGGGCACATTGCCCCGGGCCATCGAGGTGAAGGCTATCGACGACTGGATCGTGGACGGGACGAGGGTGAGGAAGAGCAGGCCGATGTAGAGGTCGTGGGTCAGGAACACCGGTTCGAGTCCGCGGGCGGCCAGACCGAGCAGCGGGAAGACGACGAACGTACAGGCGAGGACCGTGGCGTGCAGCCGCCAGTGTTTCAGCCCCGCCAGCGCCTCGCGGGTGGAGAGGCGGGCGCCGTAGAGGAAGAAGAGGAAGGCGATGGCGGCCGTGGAGGCACCCGAGGCGACGTCGGCACCCGTCCCGCGCGCCGGGAGGAGCGCCGCGAGGCCCACCGTCCCGAGCAACAGCAGGATGTAGGGGTCGATCGGCATCCAGCTCGGCCACTTCAGGCGTTTCACGGTGCTCCACTACTCAGTGCGGGGACGACAGGGACAACAGGGAGGACAGCGACGACACAGGCGCCGAATACGAGGACGGTCGTGCCCTTTCCATCGTCCTCCTCCGGTTCGTGATCGGGAATCCCGCACACCGCTCTGACTGTCATCGCGTTTCGCGATAACGGGGTAGCGTGGAGGCGTGTACGACCCCTCTCATCTGCGGACCTTCCTGACCGTGGCCCAGACGCTCAGCTTCACGCAGGCCGCCCGTCGGCTCGGGCTGCGGCAGTCGACGGTCAGCCAGCACGTACGGCGCCTGGAGGACGCGGCCGGACGGCAGCTCTTCTCCCGGGACACCCACTCCGTGGAGCTGACCGAGGACGGCGAGGTGATGCTCGGTTTCGCCCGCCGCATCCTGGAGGTCCACGAGCAGGCGACGGCCTTCTTCACGGGCACGCGGCTGCGCGGCCGGCTGCGGTTCGGCGCGTCCGAGGACTTCGTGCTGACCCGGCTGCCGGAGATCCTGGAGGCCTTCCGGTACGACCATCCCGAGGTCGATCTGGAACTGACGGTCGAGTTGTCGGGCACCCTGCACGAGCAGCTGGCCGCCGGGAAGCTGGACCTCGTGCTGGCCAAGCGGCGCCCCGAGGATCCGCGCGGCGAGCCGGTCTGGCACGACGAGCTGGTGTGGATCGGCGCGGAACGGCTCCGGCTGGACCCGGACCGCCCGGTGCCGTTGATCGTGTATCCCCCGCCGGGCATCACCCGCGCCCTCGCCATGGAGGCCCTGGAGCGGCAGGGCCGGGCATGGCACGTCACCTGCACGAGCGGCAGCCTGAACGGCCTGATCGCGGCGGCCCGGGCGGGTCTCGGCGTGATGGCCCACTCGCGCGGGATGGTCCCGCCCGGCCTGGTCCGGGTGCCCGATCGCGCGGGACTGCCGGAGCTGGGCCGGGTCGACTTCGTCCTGGTCCACGGCCACCGCCGTACGTCGGCCCAGAGCGCGGCGGACGCGCTGGCGGCGGCGATCCTGACGAGCGGGGACCGGCTGCACCGGCGTTGACGGCTGCCTCCGCAACCTTAAAGACAGTCCCAAGAGGCCTGGCACGGGGAGTGAGCGGGTCGGTCGGATTCCGTGGAGATTACCGAACCGAGAGCTTCTCCGACGGAGGCGGTTCTGTCCGCCCCCTACCCATACAGACGTATTTTCCGCCCCGGGACGGCACCGAAGGTGAACACCCCTCGGCTTGGAACCCCTCCCGCAATGTGAAGGCGTGGGGTAGCTTTCACGGCGCTGTGCAAAGCGTCACTAGGAGCGGGTTTGCGCGAATTCACCAACCCAGCGTTGGCGTTGGCACCGCCCGTGGGCGGACTGGCCGACGTGGTGTTCGAACGTGCCCAGGAAGACCCCCTCCATGTCTCGCTCGGCCGCAAGGACGACGCCGGCCGATGGCGGGACGTGAACGCGGGCGAGTTCCGCGACGAGGTCCTCGCCCTCGCCAAGGGCCTGCTCTCGCAGGGCGTCCGGTTCGGGGACCGGGTCGCGATCATGTCCCGTACACGCTACGAGTGGACGCTGTTCGACTATGCGCTGTGGACGATCGGCGCGCAGGTGGTCCCCATCTATCCGACCTCCTCGGCCGAGCAGGTCTTCTGGATGCTGTACGACGCCGAGGTGACGGCGGCGATGGTGGAGCACGAGGACCACGCGATGACCATCGCCACGGTCATCGACCGGCTGCCCGAGCTGCGCCGACTGTGGCAGCTCGACGTCGGCGCCGTACAGGAGCTGTACGAGTCCGGTGCGCACCTCGACGACGACGTGGTGCACCGGCACCGGCTCGCGGTCACGCCCGAGTCGACGGCGACGATCATCTACACGTCCGGCACCACGGGCCGCCCCAAGGGCTGTGTCATCACCCACGCGAACTTCATGTTCGAGGCGGACACCGTCATCGAACGCTGGGAACCGGTCTTCCACTCCAGGAAGGGCGACGAGGCGGCGACCCTCCTCTTCCTCCCCCTCGCGCATGTCTTCGGCCGGATGGTGCAGGTGGCCGCGATCCGCGGCGGGGTCCGTTTCGGCCATCAGCCGCAGCTGAACGCGGCGGCCCTGTTGCCCGACCTCGCCGCGTTCAGGCCGACGTTCTTCCTCGGCGTGCCGTACATCTTCGAGAAGGTCTTCAACGCGGCCCGCCGCAAGGCCGAGCGGGAGGGCAGGGACGGCCCCTTCGAGAAGGCCGTCGAGGTCGCCGTCCGGTACGCGGAGGCCGTGGAGGAGAAGGCCTGGGACCTGGGCCCCGGCCCGTCGGCGGGCCTGCGGATGCAGCACCAGCTGTTCGAGAAACTCGTGTACTCCAAGATCCGGGCCGCGATGGGTGGGCGCGTACGGCACGCCATGACGGGCGGTTCGGGGATGGACCGGCGGCTCGGCCTGTTCTTCGCGGGCGCCGGCGTCCACATCTACGAGGGGTACGGCCTGACGGAGACGACGGCCGCGGCCACCGCGAATCCGCCCGAGCGCACCCGGTACGGCACGGTCGGCCAGGCCATCCCGGGCACGACCGTGCACATCGCGGAGGACGGTGAGGTCTGGCTGCGCGGCGACAACGTCTTCCAGGGTTATCTGAACAACCAGAAGGCGACGGACGCGACCCTGCACGACGGCTGGCTGGCCACCGGAGACCTGGGCTCCCTCGACGAGGACGGCTTCCTCACGATCACCGGCCGCAAGAAGGAGATCCTGGTGACGTCGGGCGGCAAGAGCGTCGCCCCGGGCGGCCTGGAAGAACGCGTCCGGGACCATCCCCTGGTCGCCCAGTGCATCGTGGTCGGCAACGACCGCCCGTACATCGCGGCCCTGCTCACCCTGGACCGGGAGGCGGTCGAGCACTGGCTCACGATGCGCGGCAAACCCCAGCTGACCTCGACGGAACTGGTCCGCGACCCGGACCTGGAGAAGGAGGTACGGCGTGCGGTGGTCGCCGCGAACACCCTGGTCTCCAAGGCCGAGTCGATCCGTACGTTCCGCATCCTGGCCCAGCCGTTCACCGAGGAACACGGTCTGCTGACCCCGTCCCTGAAGCTGAAGCGCAAGGCGATCGAGGACGCGTACGTGAAGGAGGTCGAGGCCTTGTACAAGGCCTGACTCCCTACCGGGCCCGGCTCCTCACCCGGCCTGATCCTCCATCGGCTCTAACCGATGTTCACGCGGAAGATCTTGTCGGCTCCGTCCGGCTCGCCTCCGTTGTTGTCGCTGTTGGTGGTGGACAGCCACAGCTGGTCGGCGCCCGGCACCTTGGTGACCGTGCGCAGCCGGCCGTAGGTCCCGACGTAGTACGCGGTCGGCGTGCCCACGCTCTCGTTGTCGCCGTTGATGGGGATGCGCCACAGGCGCTCACCGCGAAGAGACGCCATGTAGACGACGTTGCGGACGATGGCGATACCGCTGGGCGAGGCGTCGGCGACGCCCCAGGTCGCCTTGGGGTTGGTCATCCCGGCGACGCTGCACGACCCCTCGCAGGTGGGCCAGCCGTAGTTGGCACCCGGCTTGACGAGGTTCAGCTCGTCCTTGGAGCTGTTGCCGAACTCCGCCTCCCACAACCGGCCGTTGCGGTCGAAGGCGAGGCCCTGGGGGTTGCGGTGGCCGAGGCTGTAGACGTGGTTGCC
The DNA here is from genome assembly GCF_010548275.1 of Streptomyces sp. SID12488. Taxonomy (GTDB): domain Bacteria; phylum Actinomycetota; class Actinomycetes; order Streptomycetales; family Streptomycetaceae; genus Streptomyces. The sequence continues at coordinate 73,527 of NZ_JAAGLT010000025.1, read as the reverse complement.
GAACGGGTTGCCAGGGGCCGCCTTCCCGTCGGTCGTCATGCGAAGGATCTTGCCGTTGAGGGAGCTCTTGTCCTGCGCGAGATCGGGCGTCTGGGCCTCGCCGGTGGAGACGTACAGATATCCGTCGGGGCCGAAGGCGAGACGGCCGCCGTTGTGGTAGCGGTTCTTCTTGATGCCCTGGAGAAGGACCTTGTAGTCACTGAGTTTCGTCCCGTCGTACGTCATGCGGACGACACGGTTGCCCTCGGACGCGGTGTGCATGAAGTAGACGTGGTGGTTGGTCGCCCATTTCGGGTCGACGGCGACGCCGAGCAGTCCGCCCTCACCGTTGGTGGTGACGGCCTCGGGGACGGTGCCGACCTTGGTGCGTGTCCCGTCCTTGGCGAGTTTCCAGACCCCGAAGCCGTCCCGCTCGGTGATCAGCGCGGTCTGGCCGTCGGGCATCCAGTACGTGCCCCACGGGATCGTCCAGCCCGTGGACAGCGTGGCGACGGAGGACGGGACGCCTCCGTCGGTGGCGCAGGCCTTGGTGGTGAGGGCGACCGTGCTGCTCTGCTCGGACACATTGCCTGCCGCGTCGCGCGCGACGACGTTGAGTGTGTACGGGCTGTCGCAGGCGAGGCCGGTGAGGGTGGTCGAGGTGCCGTCGGTGACGGACTTGTAGACGGTGGACCCGCTACGCAGGTCGTACGCGACGACCGCCCGGTTGTCCGTCGAGGCACCCCAGCTCAACTCGGCGCTGTTCGCGGTGACGTTGGCGGCCGAGAGGGTGCCTGGCCTGGTCGGCGGGGTGGTGTCGGAGCTGGGTTTGGTGGTGCAGTCGACGACGGGGCTGGCGGCGGAGGTGTTGCCTGCCGCGTCACGGGCGATGACGGTCAGGTTGTAGGTGGTGGCGGGTGTCAGGCCGGTCAGCGCCTTCGAGGTCGAACTCCCGGGCGCCTCACCGATCTTGTTGCCGTGCTCGTAGAGGTCGTACGCCGCCACGGCCGCGTTGTCGGTCGAGGCGCCCCAGGCGAGGGTGAGGCCGTTCTCGCCGATGTCCGGGCAACTCGGTTGACCGGGACGGGTCGGGGCCTGGGTGTCGGTGGCCGCCGCCACGCTGATGCGGTCGAGGTTGGGGCCACCGCCCGCGGTGGTGGCGGTCGCGCGGATCCTGTTGGAGCCCGCGGTCAGCGGGACGTCGACGGACTTGGTGACCCAGGTGTTCCAGTCGGCGGTGGCCGGGAAGGAGACACCGGAGGCGACCACCGTGCCACCGATGGAGATGTCCATCGGGCGGTCGACGGCGGTTCCGTTGGAGTACCGGAGGACGACCGCGGAGGTTCCGGCGGTACCGGCACTCACCGTGAACTCCACATACGAGCCGGTGACGTTGGTGTAGTCGACGAAGCCGGTGCCCGTGTAGCCGGTGTGGTTGGTGGCCACCGCGCCCTGTACGACGGTGGCGTCCTCGGCCTGGTAGTCGGTGGCGGCCCGCGCGACGGAGCCGGCCAGGCCGACGAGCGGGACGGCGAGGACCAGAAGGACGATCGTCGCCGCGCCGCGGGTGCGGGGGGTGGGGGGTCGCATGTGACGGCTCCTCAGACGAGTTGGTAGCCGCGGAGGTTGGTGAGCAGCAGGTAGGTGTCCTGCAAAGACCCTGAGGTGTCGCCGAGGGAGCGGTAGATGCCCCACTTCGGGCGCACGCGGTCGGCCAGGAAGGTGTCGACGCCGGTCTTCGAGGCGTCGATCACGGTCGAGCCGCCGGACTTGAGGATCCAGCGGACCGTGCCCGCCGAGCCGTTGCCGACCTTGATCTGGAAGTCGACGTCGGTCCATTTGTCGTGCAGCGGGTCCAGGTTGGTACGGCCGATCAGGATGTCGTCGATGGCCAGTTTCAGTTCGATGGTCTGCACGCCGTTCACCCGGCGCAGCGACTGCACGACGAGCGGCGAGGTGCCGCTTCCGGGCTGCTTCATCTGCATGATGTGGGTAAAGGTGGTGGTCGCCTTGAGCGAGCTCGGGATGTACATCGAGTAGGTGACCCGCCAGGTCTGGCCCGCTGTCCACTTGAGGTAGTCGCCGCCGCTTCCGTTGCGCAGGCCCGTGACCTCCTGGCGCTGGCGGTCGGTCGAGGTGTCACGGTCGACGGTGTGCATGTTGAAGCGCCAGTTGTTGCCGGTGGCGTAGATGTGCGGGTGCGCGGCGGTGTGGGAGTCGGCGCGGTCGTCCTCGATGGTCTCGAAGGCGCCGAGGCCGTCCGCGCTCGCCGACGGGGCCCACTTCTGCTGCCAGGAGGCGGCGTGGGCGGTGGTGGCGGTCGGCAGACCGACGGCTGCTCCGGCGGCTCCGCCGAGGGCGGCTCCCAGCAGCGCCCTTCTGGATGTGCTCATGACACTAATCACCTCGCAGTTGTTCGTTCATGATCAGGAAGGCACCCAGGCCGTGGAAGTCGTTGGTGGCCCGGGTGCGGGCGATGTAGTACGCGTAGTCGCCGACGTTCGTGCCGACGGAGATGTCGGCGAGCTCGGTCCGGCCGTCAGCGCCGGTCGAGAGCTTCGCCAGGACGCCCTGGTAGCCGCGTCGGGCGACAGCCTTGAAGTGCGGGTGCAGATAGCCGTGTTGGACGCCGCGCGAGAGGGCGTAGGTGAACATGCTGGAGCAGGAGGTCTCGGTCCAGTTGTCGCTCTGTCCGCCCTTGTCGATCACCTGGAACCAGCGCCCGGTCGCCGGGTCCTGGTACTTCTCCAGGTCTGCCGCCAACTTGCGGACGATACCGATGAGTTGCGGGCGGCGCGGATGGTCGGCGGGGATGGCGTCCAGGACGTCAGTGATCGCCATGGAGTACCAGCCGACCGCCCGGCACCAGTGCTCGGGGGCGAGCCCGGTCTCCGGATCGGCCCAACTCGCGCTCCTCGACTCGTCGTAGGCGTGCCTGAGCAGGCCGTTCGCGACCTGGAGATGGCTGCCGTAGACGGCGAGCTGCTTCGCCGCCTCGTCGTGGGCGTACACGCTGTCGCCGAACTCCTTGCCGTACTCGACGAGGAACGGGTTCACCATGTAGACGCCGTCCGCCCAGAGTTGGTGGGCGCGGCCGGCGGTGTCCGCGTGCCAGAAGCCGCCGTCGCCCGTGCGCGGGTAGGTGTTCAGGCGGTCGCGGATCTTCCCGGCCGCCTTGCGGTAGCGGTCGTCGCCCGTCTCGTGGTGCAGGATCACCAGGAGCCGGCCGGCCTGCATGCTGTCCAGGTTGTTGAAGGCCTGGTCGATGGAGCCGTCACTCTTCACGAAGCCGTCGACGTAGTCCTTGATGTACGTGAGTTGGCGGTCGTCGTGGGTCCGCCGATAGGTGAGGTACTGGCCGTAGAGGTAGAGACCGACCGGGTAGGACCAGCCGCCGATGGCGCTCGGGGTGTAGCGGGCCATGGTGGAGTCGACGACGGCCAGGGACCGGTCGGGGGCCGCGGCCGGACGAGGTGCGGGCCACTCGCTCGCGGCCTCGGCCGGTTGCGGAACGGCCGTCGGCAGGGCGGTCAGGGTGACGGCGGTGAGCGCAACGGCCGTGAGGGCCGTGGACAGGCGCCGGTGTCTCATGTTCGTCCCCTTCGATGGGAGTCAGGGCCTTTGCCGGACCTTTTCATCCGATGTCTTGCGAAGGGAGCCCCCGCCTGGGGCGGGAGGCATCACAGGCTTGTTCAAGGGTGCGTACCTGCTTTCCGGGAGGGTGGGGAAGGGAATGCCCAGGCCAGTCGGTTGTTCACATGGATGCACAATGTTCAGCAACATGTTTGACGGCGCCATACAGCGTCGCGTCATGACAGGCTGCGGTCAATGGTCCGGACCGATGACCTCGGATGCATTTCCGGCCATTCTCGCCACCGGCACCGAGCCGACGGTCGGTTCGCGCGGATTCTCCCGGTCAGGAATGCGGCACGGCTCGCGCTCGTTGACGATGGGAGTACCCAACCGACGACTGAAGGATCGAGAGCTCGTGAGCAGCAAGGTCCCCACGATCACCCTGAACAACGGCGTCGAGATGCCCCAGCTGGGCTTCGGTGTCTGGCAGGTGCCGGACGACGAGGCGGAGCAGGCGGTCACCACCGCGCTGGAGATCGGGTACCGCAGCATCGACACAGCGGCGATCTACGGCAACGAAGTGGGCACCGGGAAGGCCATCGCCGCATCCGGCGTCCCCCGCGAGGACCTCTTCGTCACCACCAAGCTCTGGAACAGTGACCAGGGGTACGAGTCCACCCTCCGCGCCTTCGACGCCTCCCTGGAGAAGCTCGGCCTGGAGTACGTCGACCTGTATCTGATCCACTGGCCGCGGCCGGCCAAGGGCGCGTTCGTCGATACGTACAAGGCGTTCGAGAAGCTCTACGCGGACGGTCGCGCCCGGGCCATCGGAGTCTCCAACTTCCTTCCGGAGCACCTCGACCGGCTCCTCGCCGAGACCTCGGTCGTCCCGGCAGTCAACCAGATCGAGCTGCACCCGCAACTCCAGCAGCAGGAGTCCCGCGAGTACCACGCGGAGCACGGCATCGCCACGGAGGCCTGGTCCCCGCTCGGCTCCGGCAAGGGCCTGCTGGAGGTCCCGGCGATCGTGGCCATCGCCCAGAAGCACGGCCGCACCCCGGCCCAGGTCGTCCTGCGCTGGCACGTCCAGCTGGGCAACGTGGTGATCCCCAAGTCCGTGACACCGTCCCGGATCAAGGAGAACATCGAGGTCTTCGGCTTCAGCCTGGACACGGAGGACCTCGCCGCGATCAGCGCACTGCACGAGGGCCGCCGGCTGGGCCCGGACCCGGCCACCTTCGAGGTGGGCTGACGACGGTCACGGCAACGCCCCGGCCCGCACCGAATCCGGTCGCGGTTCCGGGGCGTTTCGCTTGCCCCTGAGTGTGTTCTCGGCCGTCGTGACGCAGGCTTTCGGCGCGGACGGGGCATTGACCCGGTCGGCGGTTTCCCGCACCCCACCCCGGCGCACATCACCCCACGCGCACCGCCGCCACCACCCACGCTCTCCCTGAACCGACCTGCCGCCCCACCCTCCCCCGGCTCCCGCCCGGCCTCCGACGCGTCCAACTCCCCATGGGAACAAGGGCAAACGGGCCGCGTCGAACCCCGGTCGACAGGGTTGACGCAGCCATGCAAACAGGTCCACCTTGGATCGCACCTGGTAAGGAAACTTTCCTAACAGAAGGGTCCCCCCACAGTGCGCTCTCGAACACTGACCCTCACCGCAGCCGCCGGCACGGCCCTGCTCGCCACCGCCGCGCTCCCCTCGTACGCCTCCGGCACGCCCCGGCCGGCGACCACCAAGGAGGGCTCGGTCAGCGCGGCCGGCCTGCTCGCCAAGGTGACGTCCTGCTCCCAGCTCTCCAACGGCAAGTACAGGACCGACGACGAGACCTCGGCCTCGATACCCGTGTGCGGCAAGAACGGCGCCGTGTTCTGGAAGGCCGACATGGACATCGACTGCGACGGACAACGCACGTCGAAGTGCAGTGAGACCACCGACCCCTGGTACCAGGACGACACGGCGTTCCACCAGTCCAACGGCAAGCCGCTCAAAGCCGATTCACTGCCGTACGTCGTCGTGCCCAGCTCCAGCAGCATCTGGAACTACTCCGGCGCCGGCATCAAGGGCGGTGGTGTGGTCGCCGTGATCTACAACAACAAGGTCGAGTACGCGGTCGTCGGCGACACCGGCCCAACGAAGATCATCGGCGAGGCGTCGTACGCCACCGCTCAGGCCCTCGGCATCGATCCCGACCCGGAGAGCGGCGGCACGGACTCCGGCGTGACGTACATCCTGTTCAAGAACTCGCAGGTTTCGCCCATAGAGAGCCACAGCGCGGCGGTCGCTCTGGGGGATCAGCTGGCCAAGCAGTTCATTCGCGACAACTGACAGGTCGCGCGGACAGGCGTGATGGCGGCACCCGGCCGCACGACAGGCACAGGTCCCGGCGATCCTGGAGTTGCGACGCTCTGTGATCATCGGAGAGACCTGTGCCTGCGCCGCAAAAGTGATCGCCCTGGACAGACGGACGTCGCCCGGATTCTCGACCCCCGGGCGCAACCGGTGGCCTTCGAGGACCGGTGATCGCCCGGTGGCATCGGGCGTATCAGGCGCGGTCATGGAGAGTGACCTGGTAGCCGTCGGGGTCGGCGAAGGTGAATGTCCGGCCGAAGGGGCCGTCGATCGGTGCGGAGACGATGGTGTGACCGTCGGCGACGAGAGCATCGTGAATGGCCTGGACGTCTGTCGCGTGGAGCCAGAGCGCGGCACCGATGCCGGGCTGGGCGACGGATGCGAGATCGGTGCCGGGGACGACGTCGCGGAGTGCGAACGCGATCGGCTTCGTCTCGAAGACGACGGCGTGCGGAGGTCCGGCCTGCGAGCGGACGAGGCCGAGGTACTGCTCGTAGAACGCCTGCGAAGCGTCGAGGTCGCGCGCTTGGAGCGAGATGAAGTCGGGGCCGGTGGCGGGCATGACGCTACTCCTTCATTCGTGTCAGTTTTCTGACACGAGTCAGGCTATGTCAGAATCCTGACATGAGTCAAAACAATGTCGGCGTCGACCTGGAGACGTCACTGGGCTACCTGCTGAAAGAGGCGTCGAGCGCGCTCCGTGCGGCCATGGAGGCGGTGCTGCGGCCGCTCGGGATGAGCGTGACGCACTACTCCTGCCTCGAACTGCTGGCTCAACGACCGGGCTTGTCGAACTCGGAGCTCGCGCGGGGCGCGTTCGTGACACGGCAATCGATGAACGTGCTGCTCCAGAACCTGGAACGAGAGGGCTACGTGACCAGGCCCGCGGAGGCACCTGTCGGGAAGGTTCTTCCCACGCGGCTCACGCCTCGCGGCCGGCAGAGTCTCGAGAAGGCAACTGCGGCGGTCCGGTCCGTCGAGGTCAGAATGCTGGCCGGCATGACCGAGACCGAGCAGTCGGACGCGCTCCGGATCCTGCGGAGCATGATCCATTCCCTGCGCGACGGCAACGACGGCGCATAGCTCATTCCCCGACACACATCTCGTCCTGGCGGAAGCTGCCGATCGCAGGAACTGCTGCTTCCTGTCGAAGACGATCCGGTCGCTGACGCGTGGCCGGTGGCAGCCCAGCGGATGGGTCGGCACGCAGGCCGGTCAGCCAGGCAGGCATTCAGTCAGTCAGTCAGTCAGTCAGTCAGTCAGTCAGTCAGGGAGCAGTACCGCGAACTGGTCCCAGAGATGTTCGGTCAGCCATGACGGCAGTACGGCCACAGGCCTCCCCGGTGAAGCCACGGAGCCGGGGGTCCGGGCGGCCCGTTACCGCGTCCACGCACGCGGCAACGGGCTCCTGGGCAGACAACTCCAGTCTTGGACAGGTCAGTTGGGCTGACCGATCGGTCGTACGACCACGGTGTTGACGTCGACTCCCTCCGGCTGCCGGATCGCCCAGACGATCGAGTCGGCCAGTTGGTCGGCCGTCAGCAGATGGCCCGGGGGCAGGCTGCCGTAGCTGTCCCAGAACGGGGTCTCGACGCGCCCGGGGGCCACCAGCGTCACACCGACGCCGAACTCCGTGACCTGGCGGCGGGTGTTCTCGGCGAGGCCGGTCACCGCCCACTTGGTGGCCCCGTAGATGTTGCCCGGTGTGGGGACGAACCCGGCGACGCTGCCGACCAGCACGATCCGGCCCCGGGTCTCCTTCAGCGCGTCGATCGAGGCCCTGATGAGCAGGGCCGGGCCGAGCACGTTGGTCAGCACCATCTCCGGCCAGCCCGCCGGGTCTCCGTCGGCGACCGTGTCGTGGGTGGCGAACCCGGCGTTGGCGACGACCGTGTCCAGCCGCCCGAACTGCTTCAGTGTGGTCTCGACGGCGCCACGGACCTGGTCGTACTCGGCGGCATTGCCGGGAATCGTCAACAGTCCGTCCGGGCGCCCGAGTTCCTCGGCGAAGCCGTTCAGCCGCTCCTCGCCCCGGCCGGTGACGGTGACCCGGCGGCCGGCGTCGAGCAGCCGGCGCGCGACGGCCGCGCCGATGCCGCTCGCGCCACCGGTGATGAGTGCGACGGGTGAGTCGGTCATGGTGGTTACCCCCTGTGTGTGCCACGCATGTGCCATGCGTGGCGGCGGCCTGCGCCTCGGTGAACAACGGGGAGTCCATCAGTTGAAGCGCTCTCGAAGTCAAGCCCGGGGAGAGCGCACCTGGCCTCCTGACCGATTCGGCAGGCGGCTCCCCCCGCTCACGACCGCGGCTACCCCTGCGGCTTGCTGCCCGTGTACACGGTGTACGTGGCCAGGACGAAGATGTCGGGCCGGTGGTGCAGACCTGCCTTGTCGTCGGGGTCGAGGAGGCGGTCGAGGGTGGCGCGGTCCTCGGCGTCGAGCTCGTCCGCGAACATGGTGCGGCGCCGGTCGAGGACACCGATCACATAGGCGCGGGCCGCGTCCGTGAGCGGGGCGGGGAGGTCGAGCGTGAAGGAGCGGGTGCCGGAGGGCCGCAGGCCGGCGGCGGTGAGCAGAGCCTGCCAGTCCTCGGTCTCGCGTACGTGGCCGGGCAGGCTGGTGCGCATCTCGGTGAACCAGCCCTGCTCGATCACGTCGAGCCGTGCCTCCAGGCCGGGCCGCCCGAAGCCGAGGTCGCGCGGCAGGTTCCGCTCGGGGAGGCCGCCCTCCATCACGGCGAGCGTGCCGCCCGGGGCGAGCACGGCCGCGAGTGCGGTGAGCGCGGCCTGCTGGTCACCGACGTGGTGGACGGCCCGGCTCGACCACACCAGGTCGGCGGGATACTCCAACTCGCCCAGCCCGTCAGGGAGTTCGGCTTCCACGGTGCTGAAGCGGTCGGCGGTGCCGAGCCGTTCGGCGTTCTCGCGGGCTCGCTCCAGGAGCGCCGCCGAACTGTCCGCCGCGACGACGCGCGCCTCGGGGAACGCCTGCGCGAAGAAGCCCGAGATGACGCCGGGGCCACTTCCCGCGTCGACGATCAGCCCCGGTTCCGGCTGCTGCCGGCGCAGCCAGGCCAGGGCGTCGGCGTAGAGCGGCGCGAACAGTTCGGCCTGCCCCTCCAGATGGGGGATCATCTCGGCGAAGTCGATGTGGGCATGGTCGTGGGAACGGCTGTGGGCGTGCGCAGGCGCCTGGTCGTGATCATGGTCGTGCCGGTGCTGATGGGCCATGGTGTACGAGCCTCCCGTTGTCGTTGGCACCAGCCTGCTCCGACCTCGCCGACCGGGCCAGTTCTGTTGCCGTTACGGCAAACAGAAATCTCCCGTATGCCCACTCACGGCAAAAAAACAGGATGCGCGGGTCCGCCCCGCTCCCCCACGATGTGCCTATGGACGATGAGCTGGTGGAGCGCTTCCTCGAAGACGGGTTCGTGAAGATCGAGGGCGCCTTCCCGCCCCGCGTCGCCGAGCACTGCGCACGGCTGCTGTGGCGGGAGACGGGATGCGACCCGGACGACCCGGGCACCTGGACGAAGCCCGTGCACTGGGTGTCGGACATGGCGCAGGGCCCGTTCGCCGCCGCGGTCAACACCCCTGTGCTGCATGAGGCGTTCGACGCGCTGGTGGGCGAGGGCCGCTGGGCGTCACGCTATTCGCTGGGGAGTTTTCCGCTGCGGTTCCCGCACGAGGAGGAACCGGACGACGCGGGCTGGCACATCGAGGGGAGCTACTCCCCCGAGGGCGCAACCTGGCCGTACACGAACCTCCGCTCCCGGGACCGCTCCCTGCTGATGCTGTTCCTGTTCAGCGAGGTCGGCGAGACGGACGCCCCGACACGCATCCGGGTGGGCTCGCATCTGGACGTACCAGCACTCCTGGAACCGTACGGTGAGGAGGGTGTTTCTGGGCTTGAGATAGCTCCCGAACTGGTGGCGGCCTCGGCACACCGCCCGCTCGTGCACGCCACCGGCCGCCCCGGCGACGTGTATCTCTGCCACCCCTTCCTGGTCCATGCCGCGCAACCGCACCACGGCACCCGACCCCGCTTCATGGCCCAGCCACCGCTGCAACCGGCGGCGCCGTACGAGTTGGAGCGTGAGGACGAGAACTACTCCCCGGTGGAACGCGCGATCCGCCTGGGCCTGAGAAGAGACCCCTGAGCGGGCCCGGTGGGGTCGGGGTGCGCACCGCGCCCCCCGACAGGGACGCGGGGAACTGCGCGACCGGCCCCCACCGGGCCCGCGGCCGAAAGCGAACCGCCGATCCGGCGGAGCTTAGAGCGCCGGGTAGGCGTTGGCCATCAGCTGCTGGAACTGCGCCGAGAACCAGTGCCCGGCGAGCGGCGAGTTCCCGAGCGCGCCCGACATGTTGTTGTTGTTCAGCGGGTTACCCGTGTACGTCGGGTCGCACATCCGGTCGAAGCCCTTGCCCTCGTCGTTCGGGATCGCCGAGCTGGCGCCGTCGGACTCACCCGGGGGCTTCATCCACACGTAGGCGTCGATCCCGGTCGCCGGAGCGGCCTTCGGGCGCTCGCCCAGACCCGCGCCGGACTGGTTGCACCAGTTGCCGACGTGGATGCGTCGGTCGATGCGTCCGCCTTCGACGTAGGTGTCGACGCTGGTCGTGGCACCGGGTCCGGTGGGCCGTGCGGCGCCGCCCCAGCCGTTCCTGGACGTGTCGATCAGCATGCCGATGCCCGACGGGAAGCCGGCCGTGACCAGCTGGTTGCGGAAGGCCTGCGCGAAGGACAGCTCGTCGGTGTACCGGTTCCAGTCCACCCACTTCGACTCGCGGACCGACTTGCCGGCCACGGTGTCGTTGATGGTGAAGTTGGTCTCCTTCAGGGCGCTGTAGTTCGCCGTGTTGCTGATGAACCCGTGCACGTCGTTGACCGTCGCACCCTCGGCGGTCGCCGCCTGCTTGAACAGGTCGGCGGCGGGGCCGAAGTTGTCGTCCCAGCCGAGCCAGCCGTGGTGGGCGGCGTCGATGTAGTTGTAGACGTTCGGCACGTCACCGAGCTTGTTGAGCGCGTAGCCGACACCCTTGATGTAGTTGCCGTTCGCCTTCATCACATTGCACGCGGGCGTGGCCGTGGGCCGGCTGCCGGCGTTGGTGACGAGGTTGGGCAGCGAGTCGATCTCGACGGTCGTGACGATGCGCAGGCCCGCGTACTTGGTGTCCGCGAGGATCGCCGCGATCGGGTCGATGAACTGGGTCTTGTACTTGTCGATCTCCGTCGGGCCGAGTTCGCCGTTGGAGGCGAGGGCCGCGCAGTCACGTCCGGGCAGGTCGTAGACGACCAGCTGGACGACCATTTCGCCGGTGCCCTTCTGCTGGAGGGCCGCGTCGAGATGGGCGCGCAGACCCATCTTGCCGCCTGCTCCGTTGATGGCCGCGATCCGGTCCAGCCAGACGCCGGTGGGCTGGTTGGAGATCCTGCTGCCGCCCGTCTCGGCGGCGGCCTTCGCCGACCACTCAGGGTTCACGTACACCTTGGCGCCGGCGTACGGGTTGTCGACCTTCGTGCCGGTGCCCGGGCCCGGGTTCGTCGGACCCGGGTCCGTGGGACCGCCCCCGCCGTCGACGTTGCAGGTGACGCCGTCGAGGGTGAAGGTGGCCGGAAGGGCGTTCGTCCCGCTGTAGCTGCCGTTGAAGCCGAAGCTCACCGAACCACCGGTGGCGATCGTCCCGTTGTAGCTCTCGTTGGCGACGGTCACGGCGGTGCCGCTCTGGCTGAACTTCGCGTTCCAGCCGCTGGTGACCTGCTGGTTACCGGCGTAGGACCACTTCACGGCCCAACTCGACTTGGCAGCACTGTTGTTGGTGACCGTCACGGCGGCGGTGAAGCCGGTGGACCACTGGTTCTGCACCTTGTAGTCGACGGTGCAGGGGATCGCGGCGATGCCTAGGTCGGCCTGCGTGACCGCTGCCGCGGCGCCGGTCGCGCCGGCGACCAGCGCCATGGAGGCGAGGATCGCTGTTCTGGTACGGCTCATGAGTGCGGATGTCCTCTCGTTTTCCTGTGGGGTGAGAAGCGCCTTGCTGTGATGGGGAGTTGGTGCGCTAACCGATGGCCCGCAAGTGGTCGCGCAGACCGATTCCGAAGGCCGTGGGTGTGCCGTCGTAACCGGAGATCAGGGATGGGCCGGTGGCGCAGTTCCAGGTGTTCCAGGTCCAGCCGAGGTAGGACAGGGAGCGGTCGTCGAACCACTTCATGACCCGGTCGACGAAGGAGTGCGCGCAGGTGTTCTCGCCGATCTCGCCCGCCACCAGCGGCACCTGGGCGGCGACCGGCGCGAGAGTCGAGTTCCAACAGCTCTCGCCGGCACACGAGTTGAAGTTGTAGATGTGCCAGGCGGCGGCGAGATTGCCCGCCGGATCGGTCGGCTTGTATGTCAGCCACTGCGTGAGGTCGTTCGAGTACGCGAGCCCGCCGGCCAGGATCACGTTCTTGGCGCCGGTGGCCCGGACCGCGTCGATCAGATCCTGCATCCCGGCGACCTCGTAGCCGATGCCGGGGCAGGTGCCCCCGTCCCGCCAGCAGGTCCAGGCCTGGGCCGCCGTGGAGGTGGCGCGGTCCGGGTAGGGCTCGTTGAACAGGTCGAACACGACTGCCTGGTCACCCTTGAAGGTGTTGGCGACCGAGGTCCAGAAGGCGGGCGAGTACTGCATGTCGGGCATCGGCTTCTGGCAGCCGGCGTGCACGTCGGAGCAGCCGGCCGAGTTGCCCGTGTACAGGCCCCAGGACCAGTGCAGTTCGACCATCGGTGTCATGCCGTGCGCCTTCACCTTCGCCACCAGGTCCTTGACGGCGGCGATGTAGTTGGCGCCCGCGTACTCGGGTTTGATGTTGGACAGGCCGAGCCAGCACTCCTCGTTCAGCGGGATGCGTACGGTGTTGACCTTCCAGTCGGCGATCGCCTTGACCGAGGCGTCGTCGACCGGTCCGTCCCAGATGCCGTTGCCCTGGACGCACGCGAACTCGCCGCCGGAGCGGTTGACGCCGAGCAGCCGCCGGGTGGCGCCGCCGGAGTCGACGAGCTTGTTGCCGGACACGCGCAGGGCGGGTGCCCCGGCCTCGGGGGCCGGCGGCACCGTGGGTGATGGAGTCGGTGTCGGGGTCGGCGTCGAACCTGAATCCACGTTGCACGTCGTCCCGTTGAGCTTGAACGACGCCGGTACGGGATTGCTCCCGGACCGTGAGGCGATGAACCCCGCGCTGACGCTCGCGCCCGTGCCCAGCGAGCCGTTGTAGCTCTCGTTGGCCGCGGTGACGGTGGTGCCGGCCTGGGACCACTTGGCGTTCCAGCCCTGGGTGAGCTTCTGACCTGCGCCGAAGTCGAAGCCGAGACTCCAACTGCTGAGCGCCGCCTGGTTGTTGGTGATCCTGACGGAGCTCTGGAAGCCGGCGTCCCACGAACTGGTGACCGAGTACTCCACCGTGCACGCGGGGGTGGCTCCCGACGCCGTGAGGACCGGTGCGACCGCGGTGCCCACAAGGGCGACGGCAGCGCCGAGCACGGCTAAAAGACCTGAACGCGGGGGGTGTCGCATGAGCGACTCCTTGCAGATCGGGCGCGTCGGTTCGGACGCGTCGACTGATGGAACCGCTCCCACTGGTGTCAACGAAGTTAGCGCCAAGTGACGGCAAAGGACAGAGGGGGTGTCGTGTTTCCATCAGATGTCGTCGTCGAATCAATTCGAGTCTTCAAACACCTTGACCCTTGACACGCCTGTCTTCAATATGGGAGCGCTCCCACTGGTTCAAGGCTTGTTGCTCCTCCCCACATCTCCACGAGCACCTCCGAGCCCGCTAGGAGGAACCAGCACCATGCACCCCCGACACGGACGCCGCAGCGCGCGGCGGTTCTGGACCGCTGCCGTGGCGGCCCTCGCCCTCCCCTTGACCATGCTCGCGACGAGCACAACTCCCGCACAGGCGGCGGCAGTTCAGTGCAGCGTCGACTACAAGACGAACGACTGGGGGTCCGGCTTCACCGCGGATCTGACGATCACCAACCGCGGTACGGACGTCATCAACGGCTGGACCCTGACGTACGCCTACGCGGGCAACCAGAAGCTCAGCAACGGCTGGAACGGCACCTGGTCCCAGTCCGGCCAGACGGTCACCGTGCAGAACGCGACGTACAACGCGACGATCGCCGCCGGAGCCGCCGTCAGCACCGGCGGGCAGTTCACGTACAGCGGCGCCAACGCGGCGCCGACCTCGTTCGCGATCAACGGGACGACCTGCGCCGGGGCCCACCAGCCGCCGGTCACGGTGCTGACCAGCCCGGTCGCGGGCGCGGTCTACTCGCAGGGCACCGCGGTGCCGATGGCCGCCACGGCAGCGGCGGCGGACAACGCGACGATCACGAAGATCGAGTTCTACGACGACACCACGCTGCTCGGCACGGACACGACCGCGCCGTACACGTACTCGGCCACCGGACTGGCCGTGGGAAGTCACTCACTGCTGGCGAAGGCGTACGACAGCCTGGGCGCCTCGGCGCCGTCCACGCCGGTCGGCATCACGGTCGCCTCGGGTCCCGCCGTGGTCGCCGTGCCGACCCAACTCGGCGTCCAGCAGGGCAAGACGGGCACGTACGACGTGAAGCTGTCGACGCAGCCGAGCGCGAACGTGACCGTGGCGACGGCTCGCGCGAGCGGCAACACGGGACTGTCGGTGACGGGCGGCGCCTCGCTCACCTTCACGCCGTCGAACTGGAACACCGCCCAGAAGGTGACGATCACCGCCAACGCGACGGGCACCGGATCGGCGGCCTTCGACTCGACGGCCACCGGCCACGCCAAGGCGACGGTCACCGTCACCGAGCTGGCGGCCTCGAAGGTGTACGACGCCCGCTTCCTGGACCTCTACGGCAAGATCACCAACCCGGCCAACGGCTACTTCTCCCCCGAGGGCATCCCCTACCACTCGGTGGAGACACTGATCGTCGAGGCTCCGGACCACGGCCACGAGACCACGTCGGAGGCGTACAGCTACCTCCTGTGGCTCCAGGCCATGTACGGCAAGGTGACGGGCGACTGGACCAAGTTCAACGGGGCCTGGTCGATCATGGAGCAGTACATGATCCCCACCCACGCCGACCAGCCCACCAACTCCTTCTACAACGCGTCGAAACCGGCGACGTACGCCCCCGAGCAGGACCTGCCGAGCCAGTACCCGGCCGCGCTCAACTCCGGCGTCTCGGTCGGCACCGACCCGATCGCTGCCGAGCTGAAGAGCGCGTACGGCACAGACGACATCTACGGCATGCACTGGATCCAGGACGTCGACAACGTGTACGGCTACGGCAACTCGCCCGGCAAGTGCGAGGCGGGCCCGACGGACACCGGCCCCTCCTACATCAACACCTTCCAGCGCGGACCGCAGGAGTCGGTGTGGGAGACGGTGCCGCAGCCGACCTGCGACGCCTTCAAGTACGGCGGCACGAACGGGTACCTGGACCTGTTCACCGGCGACGCGTCGTACGCCAAGCAGTGGAAGTTCACCAACGCCCCGGACGCCGACGCGCGCGCCGTGCAGGCCGCGTACTGGGCGGACGTCTGGGCCAAGCAGCAGGGCAAGGGCAGCGACGTCTCGGCCACCGTCGGCAAGGCGGCGAAGATGGGCGACTATCTGCGCTACTCCATGTACGACAAGTACTTCAAGAAGGTCGGGAACTGTGTCGGCCCGACGGCCTGCCCCGCCGGTACCGGCAAGGACGCGTCCTTCTACCTGCTGTCCTGGTACTACGCCTGGGGTGGCGCCACCGACACCTCGGCCGGCTGGGCCTGGCGCATCGGCTCCAGCCACACGCACGGCGGCTACCAGAACCCCCTGGCCGCCTACGCGCTCAGCTCGTACGCCGACCTGAAGCCCAAGTCGGCGACAGGGCAGGCGGACTGGACGAAGTCGCTGCAGCGGCAGGTCGAGTTCTACCGCTGGCTCCAGTCCAACGAGGGTGCCATCGCCGGCGGCGCGACCAACAGCTGGGCCGGCCGCTACGCGACCCCGCCGACCGGTACACCGACCTTCTACGGCATGTACTACGACGAGAAGCCGGTGTACCACGACCCGCCGTCCAACCAGTGGTTCGGCTTCCAGGCATGGTCCATGGAGCGGGTCGCCGAGTACTACCAGCAGACGGGCAACGCGGCGGCGAAGACCGTCCTGGACAAGTGGGTCGACTGGGCCCTGTCCAAGACGACCATCAACCCCGACGGGACCTACCGCATCCCGTCGACGCTCCAGTGGTCGGGCTCCCCGGACACCTGGAACGCCACAACTCCTGGCGCCAACGCGGGACTTCACGTCACCGTCGCCGACTACACCAACGACGTGGGCGTGGCGGCGGCGTACGCCAAGACGCTGACGTACTACGCCGACCGCTCCGGTGACACCGAGGCGGCGACGACGGCGAAGGCGCTGCTGGACGGCATGTGGTCCAACTACCAGGACACCCTGGGCATCGCCGTCCCGGAGACCCGCACGGACTACAACCGTTTCGACGACGGTGTCTACGTGCCGTCGGGCTGGACGGGGAAGATGCCGAACGGCGACACGGTCAACTCGTCGTCGACCTTCATCTCGCTCCGCTCCTTCTACAAGAACGACCCCAACTGGTCGAAGATCGAGGGGTACTTGGCCGGAGGCGCCGCACCCTCGTTCACCTACCACCGGTTCTGGGCCCAGGCGGACATAGCCCTCGCCATGGGTTCGTACGCGGAGCTACTCGAATAGCCCCCGCCGGGTCCAACAGGACCTGAGCTCCGCGTACCGCGCCGGGCGGCCCCTTCCCGCACTGGGGGCCGCCCGGCGTCGCGTACTCCCTCTCCCCCACACCCCCACACCCCCTCGCTCCCCCAGAGACCTCTTGCTGAGAGGACCCCCACCCATGCGAAGAACCCGTATCCTCACGGCCGTACTGGCCCTGACCGCAGGCCTGTTGACGGGCAGTTCACTCGCGCTCGCCGCCCCGTCCGCCGCGGAGGTGAAGCTCGCGACCGACACCTACACCTGGAAGAACGCCCGGATCGACGGCGGCGGCTTCGTCCCCGGCATCGTCTTCAACCGCACCGAGAAGAACCTGGCGTACGCCCGTACGGACATCGGCGGCGCCTACCGCTGGCAGGAGTCGACGAAGACGTGGACCCCGCTGACGGACTCGGTCGGCTGGGACCGCTGGGGCCACACCGGTGTGGTCAGCCTCGCGTCCGACTCCGTTGACCCGAACAAGGTGTACGCGGCTGTCGGCACGTACACGAACAGCTGGGACCCCGGAAACGGTGCCGTGCTGAGGTCGGGTGACCGGGGCGCGAGCTGGCAACGGGCGGACCTGCCCTTCAAGTTGGGCGGCAACATGCCCGGCCGGGGCATGGGCGAACGCCTCGCCGTAGACCCGAACAGGAACAGCGTGCTGTATCTGGGCGCACCCAGCGGCAAGGGGCTGTGGCGGTCGACGGACTCGGGGGCGACCTGGGCTCAGGTGGCGAACTTCCCCAACGTCGGCAACTATGCCCAGGATCCGACCGACACGAGCGGATACGGGAGCGACAACCAGGGCATCGTCTGGGTCACCTTCGACGAGTCGACGGGTACCTCGGGCAACGCGACCCGCACGATCTACGTCGGGGTCGCCGACAAGGACAACGCGGTGTACCGCTCGACGGACGCGGGCGCGACCTGGTCGCGGCTCGCCGGGCAGCCCACCGGCTATCTGGCCCACAAGGGCGTACTCGACGCGAAGAACGGCTATCTGTACCTGCCGTACAGCGACAAGGGCGGCCCCTACGACGGCGGCAAGGGCCAGCTGTGGCGGTACGCGACGGCCACCGGCACGTGGACGAACATCAGCCCGGTCGCGGAGGCGGACACCTACTACGGCTTCAGCGGTCTGACGATCGACCGGCAGAAGCCGGGCACGGTGATGGCGACGGCGTACAGCTCGTGGTGGCCGGACACGCAGCTCTTCCGCTCCGCGGACAGCGGCGGCACCTGGACGAAGGCCTGGGACTACACCTCGTACCCGACCCGCGCGAACCGCTACACGATGGACGTCTCGTCCTCCCCGTGGCTGACCTTCGGCGCGAACCCCTCGCCGCCCGAACAGAGCCCGAAACTGGGGTGGATGACGGAGGCACTGGAGATCGACCCGTTCAACTCGAACCGCATGATGTACGGAACGGGCGCGACGATCTACGGCACCGAGAACCTCACCAACTGGGACAGCGGCAGCCAGTTCAGCATCAAGCCGATGGTCCAGGGCCTGGAGGAGACGGCGGTCAACGACCTGGCCGCTCCCCCGTCGGGCGGTGCGGTGCTGCTCAGCGCCCTCGGCGACATCGGCGGCTTCCGGCACACGGATCTCACCAAGGTCCCCTCGATGATGTTCACTTCACCGAACTTCACCACCAGCACGAGCCTGGACTACGCCGAGACGAACCCGGGGATCGTGGCCCGCGTCGGCGACCTGGACTCGGGCCCGCATGTCGCGTTCTCGACGGACAACGGCGCCAACTGGTTCGCGGGGACGGATCCTTCGGGTGTCTCGGGCGGCGGCACGATCGCGTCGGCGTCGGACGGCAGCCGGTTCGTGTGGAGCCCGGCGGGCACGGGCGTGCAGTACGCGACTGGTTTCGGTACGTCGTGGTCGGCGTCGACGGGCATCCCGGCCGGCGCGATCGTGGAGTCCGACCGGGTGGACCCGAAGGCGTTCTACGGATTCAAGGCGGGCAAGTTCTACGTGAGTTCGGACGGCGGAGCCACCTTCACGGCGTCGACGGCGACCGGTCTCCCGGCCGGCGACAGCGTGCGCTTCAAGGCTCTGCCGGGCACGAAGGGCGACGTCTGGCTGGCGGGCGGCGCGACCGACGGCGCGTACGGCCTGTGGCACTCGACGAACGGGGGTACGACGTTCACCAAGCTGTCCAACGTCGACCAGGCCGACACGATCGGCTTCGGCAAGGCGGCGACGGGAGCGACGTACCAGACGCTCTACACGAGCGCGAAGATCGGCGGCGTACGCGGCATCTTCCGCTCCACGGACAAGGGCGCGAGCTGGACACGTATCAACGACGATGCCCACCAGTGGGGTTGGACTGGCGCGGCGATCACCGGTGACCCGAGGGTGTACGGGCGCGTGTACGTGTCGACGAACGGGCGCGGTGTCGTCTACGGCGAGTCGTCGGACACGAGCGGTGGCGGCGGAGGCGGCACGGATCCGACGCCCACACCGACACCGACGCCCACGGGGGCCTGCACGGTGACGTACAAGGTCACCAGCGAGTGGTCGGGCGGCTTCCAGGCGGACGTGAAGCTTGCCAACACCGGCACAACCGCCTGGAACGGATGGGCACTTGGCTGGTCCTTCCCGAACGGCCAGACCGTCTCCCAGCTCTGGAGCGCCGAGTACACCCAGTCGGGTGCCGCGGTGACGGCGAAGAACGTGAACTGGAACGCGAACGTGGCGGCCGGCTCGTCCGTGAGCTTCGGCTTCACGGCCAACTGGTCGGGCACAAACGGAAAACCGGCCGCGTTCAAGCTGGGTGACCAGAGCTGCACGGTCGCCTGAGCGGGTGGGTGCGTGTCCGGCGGGACACGCACCCACCTTCGTTCACGGGGTGCAGACCGTTTCGTTCAGGGGGTGTAGACCGTCGGCCTCGGGGCCGTCGGCATGCCGTTGCCGATGAAGAAGCTGGGGTGTGGGGGCTGGTTGTAGGCGGTGTTCTGCCAGGCCAGGCCCGTGCGGTACATCGTGTCGTGCAGCAGGGTCGTGATCCGCGTCGTCGTCTCGATCGGTGTCGAGTAGATGCGCAGGGCCGTGTTGTCGCTGGTCGCCCAGACCACCTCCTCGCGCCAGTCGCCGAAGAGGTCTCCGGAGAGCGCCGGGGTGGCCTTCGTGCTGTTGTTGGAGTGGACGGACGCTCCGGTCAGCAGGCGGGTGTCGGAGGACGTGCCGTACTTGTCGATGTGCGTGCCGTCGAGGAGTTCACGGACCGGGTCGGCGTCCCACCAGGACAGGAAGTTGACGGAGGACGGTTCGCGGCCCTTGGTGGCTCCGGCCTCGTCGCGGATCGAGGAGTCCGAGGCCGACCAGACCTCGGCTCCGTCATTGCCCGCCCAGATGTCCCCGGCGACTCCCCGGCCGTTGTCGCAGCAGGCCGCGATGCTCCAATTGATCGTGCCGTTGGCCGGGTTGATGTACAGCTCGGCCGGCTGGGAGCTGGACTCGGACACCTTGAAGTACTCCAGGCCCGAGTGCCCCGGGTCCAGGTCGCCGAGGTGCTGGGCGTCGCCGTGGCCCGTCTTCGTCGTCCACAGCCCGTTGCCGTT
Source organism: Streptomyces sp. SID12488 (assembly GCF_010548275.1). Lineage (GTDB taxonomy): Bacteria > Actinomycetota > Actinomycetes > Streptomycetales > Streptomycetaceae > Streptomyces. Next base: position 53,279 of record NZ_JAAGLT010000025.1, on the reverse strand, counting down.
GTCGTCGACGGCCATCGCCCCGTAGACGATCTCGTCCTTGCCGTCGCCGTCGACGTCCCCGACGGACAGGCTGTGCGAGCCCTGGCCGTCGAATCCCTTGCCGCTGTTGGTGGAGGAGCTGGAGTCGAAGGTCCAGCGGCGCGCGAACGCCCCGTTCCGCCAGTCCCAGGCCGCGAGCACGGTACGCGTGTAGTAGCCGCGCGCCATGATCAGGGAGGGCCGGGCGCCGTCCAGGTAGGCGGTTCCGGCGAGGAACCGGTCGACCCGGTTGCCGTAGGAGTCGCCCCACGAGGAGACCGTGCCGCGCGCCGGGACGTAGTCGACGGTACCCATCGCCTTGCCGGTCTGCCCGTTGAACATGGTCAGGTACTCGGGCCCGGAGAGCACGTACCCGCTCGAATTCCGGTAGTCCGCCGACGAGTTGCCGATGACGGCACCGGTCCCGTCGACCGTCGCGTCCGCCGTCTTCATGGCGACCTCGGCCTTCCGGTCGCCGTCGTAGTCGTACACCTGGAACTGCGTGTAGTGCGCGCCCGAGCGGATGTTGCGGCCCAGGTCGATCCGCCACAGGCGCGTGCCGTCGAGCTTGATCCCGTCGACGATCGTGTTGCCGGTGTACCCCGACTGGGAGTTGTCCTTGGCGTTGGTGGGCTGCCACTTCAGTACGAAGTCGAGCGCGCCGTCACCGTCCAGGTCACCGACCGAGGCATCGTTCGCCTCGTAGGTGTAGGCGACTCCGTCGGGGGTGGTGCCGCCGGCGGGCGGGGTGATCGGGACGTCCTTGTATCCGGTGCGGAACTGGATCGCGTGGACGGAGTCGGCCTGTTCCACGCCGCCGACGACCGCCCGGACCGTGTAGTCGGCCTGGGCGGGGGCGCCCGAGTGGAAGTAGTTCGTGGAGCCGGTGACCGGCGTCGAGTTGACCTTCACACCGGCCCGGTAGACGTTGAAGGAGGCGTCGTTCGGGTCGGTGCCGAGCCAGCGCCAGCCGACCAGGTTGCCGCTGTCGGTGTGCACGCTGACGACACCCCGGTCGAGCGCCTCGACCTGCCGGGCGGTGGCGGCCTCGGCCGGCGTCGCGGAGAGCGCCACCAGCCCTGCGGCAGCGAGCGCTCCGGCGGACACGGCGGACAGCAGGGTCCGGCTTCTGGTGCGGGTGGGGGGCTGGTGGGGCTGGGCATGCGGCTGCGGGTGCTGCACGGTACCTACCTCCTGCGGGGCGGACGGGTTCCACTCCTCAGTCGCCGCCGCCCGCAGGGAAGTTGCCGCTCTGGTGCGCGAAGTCGCCGTATCGCGCCGCCAGTTCCGTCACCGTCCGCGCGATCCGCTCCCGCAGCTCGGCCGGCGCCAGCACCTCGATCCCCGTGCCCAGTCTCAGGAACTCCTCGTAGGCACGGTCGACGGACTCGATCGGAACCGTCACCACCGTCCAACCCTCTTCATCGGTAACTCCGTTGGCCTCGACTGCACCGGCGGCGGGCCCCGGCAGCCGCACGCCGGGCGCGAGCCGCACCAACGCCTCGGCACGGTACAACCGGTCATGGAAGTCACGCTGGTACGCCGTCCAGTGCGCGGCCAGATCGAAGCCATCGGGTCGAGTGAACTCCTCCTCGGTCGCCGTGAGTTCGAGAATCTGGTCGACGCGGAAGGTACGGGGCCCGGGTCCCGCGACGACGTACCAGCGCCCCGCCTTCAGCACCAGTCCGTACGGCTCAAGTCGGCGCTCCACATCGGTGGGCTCACGCCAGCGCCGGTACACCACACGCAGGACACGGCTGTTCCACACCGCGTCGGCAACCGCCGGGAGGTACGGCACCTCCTCGCCATCCGCGTACCAACCGGGCGCGTCGAGGTGGAAGCGGCCGCTGATCCGGTCGGCATGGGCGCGCAGCTCCGGTGGCAGGGCGGCGCGGACCTTGAGCTGGGCGGCGGCGAGGACCGCGCCCAGGCCGAGCTCGGCGGCCGGTCCCGGTACCCCGGCAAGGAACAGGGCCTCGGCCTCGTCGGCGTTCAGGCCCGTCAGCCGGGTGCGGTAGCCGTCGAGCAGACGGTAGCCGCCCGCGTGACCCGCGTCGCCGTACAGCGGCACGCCCGCCGCGCTCAGCGCCTCGACGTCCCGGTAGACCGTACGCACCGACACCTCCAGCTCCTCGGCGAGCTGGGCGGCGGTCATCCGCCCCCGGGTCTGGAGCAGAAGAAGGACGGACAGCAGCCGACTGGACCTCACGCGAACATCACCCACTTCCCTGACACAGGATGTCAGGGAAGTGGCCTTAGCGTCCCCTCATGCCCAACACCCCGGTCACCCCCGTCGCCGCCTTCACCCCGTTCAGCGAGAAACTGCTGACCGTTCTCCCGCCCATCGAGGTGGCCGGCCGGCACATCAAGCGCTACCACGTCACGGCCGACCCCGGCGGGATCGCACCCGACGTCCAGGAGGCCGCGTACGCGATGCTGCCGAAGCTGCTCCCGGAGCCGGACGGCACACCGCCCGCCACCTTCGTCGTCCTGCACCGGGGCGGCGACGACGGCGCCTACCTCAACGCCTACAGCTGGGTGTGGGACAACGTCCTGCACTTCCGGGGCGCCGCGGCGGGCCAGCCGGTGCTGGGCTGCCCGGACCGTGACCCCACGCACTTCATCACGCCTGACGCCCCCTGGATCGGCTGCGTCTGGGAGCTGCCGCCGATCCTGCACGAACGCGACGCCTGGGTACGGCATCTGCTGGCACCCCAAGTCCCGGACCTGGGCGCCTACTTGACAGACAGCCTGCCCGAGGGAACCACTGGAGACCGCTCTTGAGCAGCGTGCACGACTTCGATTTCCTGCACGGCGAGTGGACGGTCCGCAACCGCCGCCGCCCCTACCCCCCGATCCGCCGGTGAGGGTCAGTCTCGCCGGTCGACAACGGGGCAACCTGAGTGACCTGGGTGACCTGGGTGACCAACTGGACGATGGCGTTCAGCACAATCACCCCTCTCCACAAGCACTGCCCCTCAGGATGAGTGCGGCTTGCGGAACGCCCGCAGCGTGAACACCGGGTCCGGGCGGGGCCGGTCCTGGTCGGGCAGCGCCTCCAGGCGGGCGGCGAAGCCGTCGGCGAGCGGGTCGCCCGGCGGTAACGTCATGAACCATCCGCGCCGCAGGTCCGCGACGGCCCGCCGGGGACTGCGCCCCTGCCCTCGCCCCCGGAAGCGCGCCTCACCGGCCGGAACCAGCCCGTGCTCGACGGCGTACGCCTCGACGACGGCTGCCGCGTCCGGTGCCGCGCGCCACGGGCGCGAGGCGAGGACTGCGTCGATGTCACTGCCCACGTTGTGCGCGGCGCCCTTGTCGACGGTGGTGACGTACACCCCGCCCGGCCGCAGCACTCGCGCGCACTCCCCGACAATGGCCCGGACGTCCTCGGGCCGCCTCGCGAGATGCAGCAGCCACACGCTGGTCACCGCCTCCAACCGGCCATCCGAAAAGGGGAGTTGACGACTGTCGGCGAGTACGACGGCCCCCGGAAGCCGAGCGGCGGCCCGCCTCGCCATCGCGTCGGTCAGGTCGACGCCCGTCACCCGCATCCCGGTCCGCGCCGCCGCGAGCCGCCGGGTCACGATGCCCGTGCCGCACGCCACGTCGAGCAGGCTCCGCGCCGCTTCGGGTACGAGGCTCAGCACGGCTTCCGCGGCAGCCGCCGCCCTGGGCTCGCCGCCGCGCGAGGCGTCGTACCGCCCCGCCTCCTGGTTGTAGTCCAGCACGATCGCGTTCCCTCGGCCCGGTCAGCTCGCCCCGTGGCCCGGTGCAAGGGCCTCGACTCTGCGGGCGAGCTGGAAGTCGAGGTCCGTGACAGCGCCGCCCGCACTGTGGGTGTTCACGGTGAGCGACACCGTGTCGTAGCCGAGGGTGAGGTCGGAATGGTGGCCCAGTTCCTCCTGGACCTGGGCGATGTGGATGACCAGCGCCGTCGCGGCGAAGTGCGAGCCGAGGCGGTAGGAACGGGCGATGCGGTCCCCGTCGAGCGACCAGCCCGGCAGTTCCGCCAGCCGATCCTCGATCTCCTTCTGTGACAGCGGTTCGACGGGCATGGCCACGCTCCTTCCCTGATGTGGGGTGCTCTCCCAGCGTGCCACAGGCCGGGCGTTCCGGCCCAGGTCAGGAGGGTGTCCGACGGCCGTTTCGTACGTCGGGGACCGGCCGCTCGTTCGCTCGCCCCCTCTCTGCCGCGCCTCGGCTACGGTCGTCGTATGACCACGGTCCCGACCAACAGCGCGGCCCGCCTCATCGCCCCCACGGGCAAGGCGCACAACACGCACACGGGAGCCGGCCCGCTGCTGCGGGTCTGGCGGGCGCGGCGGCGCGTCAGCCAGCTCGAACTGGCGCTGCGGGCCGACTCGTCCGCCCGCCACATCAGCTTCGTCGAGACCGGCCGTTCCCGCCCGAGCGAGGAACTGCTGCTTCGGCTCGCGGAACACCTGGACGTCCCGGTCAGGGACCGCAACGCCCTTCTGCTGGCGGCCGGTTACGCCCCGCGCTACCGCGAGACCCCGCTCGACGACCCGGCGCTGGAGTCCCTGCGCGAGGGTATCGAGCGGCTGATCCAGGGCTACGAGCCCTACCCGGCGTTCGTGGTCGACGCCACGTACGACGTCCTGGCCGCCAACCGGGGCATCCTGATGCTCCTCGAAGGTCTCCCCGAGTCCGTGCTGGCGCCGCCGCTGAACGCGATGCGCCTGACCCTGCACCCGGACGGCCTGGCCCCGCGCATCCTCAACCTTCCCGAGTGGCGCGGGCACCTGCTCGGCCAGATGGAACGCCAGATAGCCCTGCACCGCTCGGACCCACTGCGCGCGCTGTACGAGGAGGTCGCCGCGTACCCGGTACCGGAGGGACGGGAGAAACGGGAGGGCCCGGCAGACCGTACGGCCAACTCGGCGTCCGTGTCCGTGTCCGCATCCACATCCGCACCGGAATCCGCGTTCGCGTTCGCCCTGCCGATGCGGATCGAGCACGAGGGCCGAGTACTCTCCTTCGTCTCGTCGATCTCCACCTTCAACACCCCGATGGACATCACCGTCGCCGAGCTGGCCATCGAGACGCTCCTCCCGGCCGACCCGGCGACGGTCAAGTACCTTCACTCGATGATGCGTTGATGCGTTGATGATCCTCAGCGATTCGCCCGCAGCGATACGTACTGCAGCGCGGCGAACCCCGCCACGACGGCCGCCTGCAACACCGCCCAGACCGCCCCGGCCGTGCTGGGGGTGAGCCACAGAGCAAGCGCTACGCAACTGAGCACCGCCCAGGCGAGGTTGACCTCTATCACCGCCCGCACCGGCAGCACGGCCGGGTGCCTGCGGGAGGCCAGCCATCCGACGGCCCCGGCGTACAGGGCCAGGATCAGGCCGAGTTCGAGCAGAAGCTCCGAGCCGACGCCGAGGAGACGGGCGAGCGGGCCGGCCGCCACCAGGTAGGCGATCGCGTTCGCTCCGGTCACCAGCGCGTCCAGCGCCAGGAAGCGGCGCAGCATCACGGGCGGTTCGGCGGACCGGGCGGCGAGCGTGGCGAACTGGGTTGCGGACATGGCGGATCCCCTCCATCGAGGTCGAGACAGAAGTGGAAGCAGAATCGGGGCAGAAGTCGATGTAGAACCGGAACCCGGGTTCCGGACCGGAGTGCGCCGCCCCGGAACCCGTTGTCACCACTGTTCCGCGCATGCTCACCGGGGTCGATTACCTCCGGGGTAATCTCCGGGCTTCGAACCTGTCGGGCCGAGAGCGGAACGTGACACACTGTGCGCGTTACTTCGGCGCGTAGGGGAGGCGTGGCGTGAGTGAGCGGCGGGCTGCGCCCACCGTGGGCCAAGTGGTGCTCGGGAGACGGCTCCAGGAGCTGCGCGAGGCCGCCGGGCTGAAACGGGAAGAGGCCGCGCGAGTGCTGCGGGTGGCTGCGGCGACCGTACGGCGGATGGAAATGGCCGAGGTCTCCCTCAAAATCCCTTACGTACATGTGCTGTTGACGGCGTACGGCGTACCCGAGGACGAACTGGCCGTGTTCGTGGACCTGGCCGAAGAGGCGAACGAGCCCGGCTGGTGGCAGCGGTTCTCCGATGTCCTGCCGGACTGGTTCAGCATGCATGTGAGCCTGGAGGGCTCCGCGCGGCTGATCCGCTCCTACGAACCGCACTTCGTGCCCGGCCTGTTGCAGACACAGGAGTACGCGCGTGCCGTCATGGAGGCCGGGACGATCGGGCACACGGGCCCCGAGGCGGTCGAGCGGCATGTGTCGCTGCGCATGGCCAGGCAGAAGCTGCTGACCCGCGAACACCCGCCCCACCTCTGGGTGATCATCGACGAGACCGTGCTGCGAAGGCCCGTGAGCATCGATGGCCAGGTCATGCGGGACCAGTTGGACAGTCTCCTCGAAGCGTCGGAGAGCGGCCATGTCACCATCCAGGTCGCCGAGTTCCGGGACGGCCCGCATCCAGGTACGTCGGCGCCCTTCGAACTGTTCCGCTTCGCCGAGCCGGAACTGCCCGACATGGTCTACACCGAGTACCTGACCGGTGCGCTCTATCTGGACTCCCGCCGAGAGGTCGCCTCGCACCTGGAGGTCCTGGACCACATGACTGCGGGTGCCGCTTCGGCCCAGCGCACCAAGGAGATCATCGCCGAGTACCGCGACGGCTACTGATCCCCGAGCCGCCGATCCGCACAACCGCCCGCAGCACTCTCCGGACGACTCACGGCACTTGAGGAGCACACACCGCATGACCGCACCCGAGGGCGCGCCCACCCGCATAGACACCAGCAGACCCCACCCCGCCCGGGTCTACGACTGGTGGCTCGGCGGCAAGGACAACTATCCGGTGGACGAGGAGCTGGCCCGCAAGATCCTCGCCGTCGACGGCACGGTGCTTCGCGGCGCACGCGCCAACCGCCGGTTCATGCAACGTGCGACGCGGACCGCCGCCGAGGCCGGGATCCGCCAGTTCCTGGACATCGGTACGGGCATCCCCACCGAGCCGAACCTGCACCAGGTCGCCCAGGGCGTCGCCCCCGAGGCCAAGGTGGTGTACGCGGACAACGACCCGATCGTGCTGCGGCACGCACAGGCCCTGCTGCACGGTACGGCCGAGGGCACCACCGAGTACGTGCACGCCGACGCCCGCGACCCCGAGACGATCCTGCGCCTGGCCGGGGAGTCCCTGGACTTCAGCCGGCCCGTCGCGCTGTCACTGGTCGCTCTGACCCACTACCTCGGTGACGATCCCGAGGGCGACGACGTGCACGGCCTGCTGAAGAAGTACGTCGACGCGCTCGCCCCAGGCAGCTATCTGATCCTCTCCCAGGTCACCCCGGACCTCAGCCCCGAGGCCATCGCGAAGGCGGCCGAACACTTCCGGCGCAGCGGCACCCCCTTCTTCCCCCGCCCCCTCGCCGAGTTCCACCGCTTCTTCGACGGCCTGGAACTACTGGGCCCCGGTGTGATCCCCGTCTACGGCTGGCGCCCGGACCCGGAGGACGTGGCAGCCCAGGCGGAGGGAATCGTCCCGGTGTACGCGGGCGTAGCCCGCAAGCCCTGAAGGTGGCACCCCCGCGCCCCTTTCCAGGGGCGCGGGGAACTGCGCGACCAGCCACAGCAGACCCACGCCCCGCGAACCACCCCACCCCTTACCCCTTCCCGCCACCACCACCGTCTTCCCGCTCGTCATCCACGATCTCCGCCTCCACAACACCTTCGTCCTCCCCCGCCGAGGCGGACTCACCGGTGTCCCGTCCCTCCGTCGGAGACTGTTGCTGGGCCTGCGAATACATCGCCGCCCCCATCCGCTGACTGACGGTGGCGAGCTTCTCGACACCGGCGCGCAGCACACTGATGTCGGTCTCCTCGGAGAGGAATCCCTTCACCTCCGCGACGGCCTCCGCGACCTCGGACTTCGCCTCCGCCGGCACCCGTTCCTCGTTGTCCCGTACGAACTTCTCGGTCTGGTAGACGAGTTGCTCGGCCTGGTTGCGCGTCTCGGCCGCCTCCCGGCGCCTGCGGTCCTCGTCGGCGTACTGCTCGGCCTCACGCATCAACCGGTCGATGTCGTCCTTGTGGAGCGCCGACCCGCCCGTGACGGTCATCTTCTGTTCCCGGCCGGTGGCCAGGTCCTTCGCCGAGACGTGCATGATCCCGTTGGCGTCGATGTCGAAGGCGACCTCGATCTGCGGCACGCCGCGCGGGGCCGGCGGCAGCCCGGTGAGGTCGAAGACGCCCAGCTTCTTGTTGTACGCGGCGATTTCACGTTCGCCCTGGTAGACCTGGATGCCCACCGAGGGCTGGTTGTCGGCGGCCGTCGTGAAGATCTCCGAGCGCCGGGTCGGGATCGTGGTGTTGCGCTCGATGAGCTTGGTCATGATGCCGCCCTTGGTCTCGATGCCGACGGACAGCGGGGTGACGTCGAGCAGCAGGACGTCCTTCACGTCACCGCGGATGACACCGGCCTGGAGTGCGGCTCCCAGGGCGACCACCTCGTCCGGGTTGACGCCCTTGTTCGGCTCCTTGCCGGTGAGCTCCTTGACCAGTTCGGTGACGGCGGGCATCCGGGTCGAGCCACCGACGAGGATCACGTGGTCGATCGCGGCGAGCTGCACTCCCGCGTCCTTGATCGCCTGGCTGAAGGGCTTCTCGCAGCGGTCGAGCAGGTCGGCGGTGAGCTCCTGGAACCGGGCGCGCGTCAGCTTCTCCTCGAGGTGCAGCGGTCCGTCGGCGGAGGCCGTGATGTAGGGCAGGTTGATCGTCGTCTCGGAGGAACTCGACAGTTCGATCTTCGCCTTCTCGGCGCCCTCGCGCAGCCGTTGCAGCGCCATCTTGTCGCCGCCGAGATCGATGCCCTGCTGGCCCTTGAAGCGTGTGACGAGGTGGTCGACGATCCGCTGGTCCCAGTCGTCGCCGCCGAGTTGGGTGTCGCCGTTGGTCGCCTTCACCTCGATGACACCGTCGCCGATCTCCAGGAGCGACACGTCGAAGGTGCCGCCGCCCAGGTCGAAGACGAGCACGGTCTGTTCCTCGCCCCGGTCGAGGCCGTACGCGAGGGCGGCGGCGGTCGGTTCGTTGATGATCCGCAGCACCTTGAGGCCGGCGATCTCCCCGGCCTCCTTGGTGGCCTGCCGCTGGGAGTCGTCGAAGTGCGCCGGCACGGTGATCACCGCGTCCGAGACGTCCTCGCCGAGATACGCCTCCGCGTCCCTCTTCAGCTTCTGCAGCACGCGCGCGGAGAGTTCCTGGGCGCGGTAGTGGGTGCCGTCCATGGAACCCTGCTCAGGGAACCGCCAATGACCGTCTCCCATATGACGTTTGACGGAGCGGGCGGTGCGCTCCACATTCGTCACGGCCTGCCGCTTGGCGACCTCGCCGACGAGCACCTCCCCGTTCTTCGCGAAGGCCACGACGGACGGTGTGGTCCTCGCTCCCTCGGCGTTCGCGACGACGGTGGGCTCACCGCCCTCCAACACTGCCACCACCGAGTTCGTGGTCCCGAGATCGATCCCGACCGCACGTGCCACAGCTGTCCCCTTCCGCCAGGACGCTTCCCGCCCTCCACCACCGAACCTGAGTGCCTGCTCGTCAGTCCTTCCTCCGGGCTCCCTCTTTGAAGTACCCCGAAAACGACGATGCCGCGCACCTCGGACATCGAGGGGCGCGGCAGGGTGCGTGAGCGAACGTCAGGCGAGCTTCGCCGACAGCGTGATCGTCGTACCGGTCAGGGCCTTGCTGACCGGGCAGTTCTCCTTGGCGCTCTCGGCGGCGGCGACGAAGGCGTCCTCGTCGATGCCCTCCACGGTGCCCTCCACGGTGAGGTGGATGCCGGTGATGCCCTCACCCGGCTGGAAGACGACGTCGGCCGAGGTCAGGAGCTTGGTCGCCGGGGTTCCGGCGCCGGCCAGGGCGTGCGAGAACGCCATGGAGAAGCAGCTGGAGTGGGCGGCGGCGATCAGCTCCTCGGGGCTGGTCTTGCCGTTCGCGTCCTGGGCGCGCGAGGCCCACGTCACGGGCTGCTCGGCGATGGCACCGGAGGAGTCGAAGGTGACAACGCCGTTGCCCTCCAGCAGGTTGCCTTCCCAGACGGTGTGTGCAGAGCGCGTGGTAGCCACGGTTCTTCCTTTCGCGTGTGGGTCCCGAAGCCGGGGTTCCGTATCCCCCATCCGATCACACTTGGGCTCACTTCCGGCTCACTGCACGCGAAAGACCGGCCCCCGTGCGGTGAACGGCAGTCGGGCACCCTGCGGAATCAGATAGGCGTGCTCGCGCCGCACCCGCAGGACGTCGCACCAGCCGTCCGTGATGACCAGCACGGGCGCTCCCGGCGGAAAGTCGTCGGCCCGGTGCAGCAGGTCGACGCCCGGCTGGAGCACCGTCCCGCCGCGCCCGTGCACCCGGACCCGTTCGGCGATCTCGGTGACCGCCAGATAGCCCGCGTCGTGCGCCGCGGCATCGCAGAACACGACCCGCGCCGCCGGTACGTCCCGTGCTCCGGCGTACGAGGCGATCGCGCCCAGCGCCTTCCCGAGCAGCGTCCGGTCCATCGACCCGGAGGTGTCCAGCACGACCCCGAACGTGCAGCGGGCGATCTCCTCGGGCGGGAAGTACCGCCCCGCGCGCGGGATGTCGGGGGTGGACGACTGACGGCGCGAGGGGCGCGCGTACGACCGTACGGGCTCCGGGCGGGGCACGAACTCGTCGAACCAGCGGGCGAGTTGGGCGTCCCAGGGCAGCGGCGGATGGTTCAGGGCGCGGATCTCCTCGATCAACCCGCCCGGCAGGTAGCCGCGTTCGTGCTGTTGGTGCAGGTTCAGCCCTTGACCGAGGCCGCGCCGGTAGAACTCGTCGAGGTCGACGTAGTCGCGCGGTGAGCCCAGCGGAGCGCCCAGGACATCGCAGGCGCCCTTCCCACGCAGGGTGGACAACCGGCGCATCCGGCGCAGGTCCTTGGCGATCCGGTCGTACACCTCCTCCGCCGAGAGGTCCTTCAACTCGGCGTCGTACAGCAGCCCTTCGGGCATCGTGCCGACGTCCATCTCGGCCAGCCAGCCGTTGATGACGTAGTCGCAGGCGACGTTGAAGAGGTACGGGTCGCGGGTGCCGCAGCGGTCGCCGTGGCGCAGGGCGGCGTGCAGCATCTCGTGGGCGAGGACGAACCGCCATTCCTCGTCGTCCAGTTGGCGCAGCGGGTTGATGTAGATCTCGCCTGCCTCCGCGTTCACGGCGGCGACGGAGATGCCGTGGGCCTGGGCGAGTTCGAGGTCGGCGACGAGCCTGATGCCGGCCGCGATCCCGCCGAGCAGCGGGAAGGAGGTGACGAACCAGCTCAACGCCTTCTCCCAGGGCCGCGGTCGGGCCGACTCGTCGGACATGGACTCGCGTCGGCCGCCGGCCACGTCCATCGCCGTCGCCATCGTGCGGGTCAGGGCGTGGGCGAAGGCGAGCTGCCAGTCCGGGACGGACGGGGCCCACTTGTCGTACGGTTCGAGCCACTGGTCGGGCTCGCCGCCCGCCGTACCGCAGCCCTCGAACGCGGCCGGGATCGAGCCCGCGCGCCGCCAGCGGGCGGCGAGTTGCTCCTCGTCGCCGTCGGGGTAGGCGCTCGGCAGGAGTTCGGGGGCGGTGCCGACCGGGAAGCCGAGCAGGAAGCGGTTGACGACGACGCAGCGGGCGGCGAGGTCGTAGCGGTCGGGCTGGACGCGCTCGCCCTTCGCCGCGGGCACGTGCCCGAAGCCGAGGTGGATGACGCCGTGCGCGACGGCCCACGCCCACTCGGCCGGTTCGGCGCGCCGGGTGGGGTGGGCGTGCAGCACCCCGTCGGAGTCGACGCGCACCAGTCCGTCGCCGGGCGAGAGGACACAGCTCTCGTACCGGCAGGTGACGAACTCCACCGAGCCGAGCGCCGGGTTGGCGCGCACGAGGGCCAGCCCGGCCTCGTACGCCTCCTTCGCGAGGTCCTTCTTCTTCCGCGCCTGCTTGTGCGCCCGGCTCACCGCCGCGCCTCCACGAGCCGGGGCATGTCGCGTGCCGCCTCGACCAGGAACCAGGCGGGCAGCAGGGGGTTGCCGTCGGCGTCGGCGGCGATGACGCTCTGCGCGACCTCCACCGAGATCTCGGCGAGCTGTACGAGCAGCGACTTGGCGCGGTACGCGGCCTCCCGCCCGTTCGGCGACATGTGCCCCTTGCTGACGGGGAGTTCCTTGACGAGCCGGCCGCGGAACGACTCGGCGAGGTAGTAGAGCAGGTCGCGGTCCTCGATGCGGTGGGGCCAGCGGGCGTCGCCCTTGATGATCGCGTCGATGCCGAAGCGGCTGCGCACGATCTTGACGTACCCGCAGAACGCGGTGGCGTGCGTCGGTGTCAGCGCGCCGTGCGCGATCACCTTCAGGGTCTCCTCGTCGAGGGCGGGCCCGAAGGAGTGCAGGGCGTCGGAGAGCATGTGCCAGGAGCGGGGCGTGGAGAAGGGCTCCTCGGTCTTCGGCGGCTTGGACCAGAGGTGGTCGGGCCGGTCGGTGAGGTGGTCCACGACCCAGGGGTGGATGTCGTTGTTCGCGGCCCAGACCAGCCAGTCCTTCGGCGAGGCCTCCAGGTGGACGTGGGCGAGACGGTTGATCAGTGCGGAGGCGATCGGCCGGGCGAGGGCGTTGTCCGTGGCGCGGTTGCCGGCGCCGATCACGATCGAGCCCTTCGGCAGCTCGTAGTTGCCGATGCGGCGGTCCAGGATCAGCGAGTAGAACGCCTTCTGGACGTCCGGTGTGGCCGCGTTCAGCTCGTCCAGGAACAGGCAGTACGGCTCGTCCCGGGCGATGGCCTCCGGCGGGCAGAACACGGACCGCCCGTCGCGGATCTGCGGTACGCCGATCAGGTCCTCCGGCGCCAGCTGCGTACCGAGCAGGCTCACGCACTCCAGCCCCAGCGATTCGGCGAACTCCCTCACCAGGGAGGACTTTCCGATGCCGGGGGCGCCCCAGAGGAACACGGGCCGAACGGTCGCGAGACCGAGCAGCAGTTCCGGAATCCGGGCGGGAGTGACAGTGACGGCAGCCTGCACGCAAATACTCCAGGGGGTTCGCAGGGAACGGAGCGCGCGAAGGCGCGAGGTCCGGTACGAACAGTGTGGGGACGCAGGCTCGGGAGCGCAGCCGAATTTCCGGCGGCCGGCGCTCAGGCGACCCGGTGGTCCCCGGGAACCCCCAGGGGCACCTGCGGCCCGTTGCACTCGCGCAGCCAGCGCCGCAGTACGCGGTGGATGTGCTCGGCGCCGACCAGCTCCTCCCCCTCCTCGGCCGCCGCCGACAGCCCGAGGGGCGCCATCAGGAAGGGTCTGCCCTGGTCGCCGCCGAGCCCGCCGTGCGAGCCGATCTGCTCCTCGAAGGCGAGCACCTCGCCCTCGGCCGGGTCGTACCAGGAGTTGACCATGATGTCGGCGGTGTGCGGGAAGGAGTGCGTACGGCGCACCGCGCTCGCCGCGCCGGGCCCGAAGTCGGCCAGCGGACCAGGGAGTTCGTCGCCCAGCTCGTCCACCGGGATCTCCGCGCCGTGCGCGCCCAGCACCACCCCGCCGTGCTCCTCGCTTCGGACGAGGACGAAGCCGACGCCGGGATGGTTGGCGAGGGTGGTGAGCAGCGCGGGATGGCGGGCGTCGATCTCCTCCCTGGTCATGCGGTGATGCACGTCCGGGAAGGAGATGAGCCCGAGGTTGCCGGAGGCGAGCACCAGCGGTTCGGAGTGGCGGCCCGGGGGCACGTGGCGCCCGCCGTCCTCCTCGACGGGCCTGTGCAGCGCGGCGCGCACGGCGGCCCGCGCCTCGGCTCCGCTGTGGGTGCGCCGCGCCTTGCGCGGTACGGGCAGTCCGCAGCCGGCTCGGACCAGGTCGCCGAGGCCGAGTCCGTACCGCCCACGGAAGGTCTCGCCGGGACTCTGTCCGTGGTCGGAGAGGAGGACGATCCGGTACGGACGGGGCGCCTGCTCGGCGATCTGCGCGATCAACGCGGCGGAACGGTCGAGGCGTTGGAGGACCTTCTCGGCGTCCCGGCTGTGCGGACCGGAGTGGTGGGCGACCTCGTCGTAGGCGACCAGGTCGGCGTAGACGGCGGTGCGCCCGGCGAGCATGTCACCCATCACTGCGGCGACGACCACGTCCCGCTCGACGACGGTCGCGAAAGCGCGGATGAAGGGGTAGAGGCCGCCGCGCGCCACCCGCGGGCGCCGTTTACGCATCCGGGCCACGGTCGACTGGCCGATCTCGCGGCCGGCCTCGGCGAAGAAGGACAGGGCGGTGCGGACGGCGTTGGCGGGGTCGGAGAAGTAGGAGAAGTAGCCGGCGCGGGAACGGTTCTCCCGGCCGCGCCGCCGCCCCGCGATGGACAGCACGAGGGCCTGCTCCTCGGCGCCGCCGCTGAAGAGGTTGCCCCGGCTGGCCCCGTCGACCGTGAGCAGTCCGCCGTCGCCGGTGTGTTCGACGGCCCGGCGCTGGAGTTCGGCGGCGCTGGTGGGCCGGTTGCAGACCATGACCTCCCCGGTGTCCTTCTCGTACCAGCGGAAGGCTGGGATGTCGTGGTTGGTGCCGTGCAGGATGCCGAGCTGGCTGGCGCCGGTCTGACTGGACCAGTCGGTGCGCCAGGGGGTGAGCCGATGGGAGGCGCCCAGCCAGCTCGCCACGGTCGGCATGAGCCCCTTCTCCACGGCCCGCACCAGGACGTCGTGGCCGACGCCGTCGAGCTGCAGGAACACCACACCGGCCGTCGTGGGGCCCTCGAACCGCCGTGCGGTGCCGCGTCGGTCGGCGAGGCGGTAGAGCCGTCTTCGGTAGGCGTCGTCGTCCCGTACGGCCAGTGCCGCGCCCGTCGCGGAGGCCACGGCGGACATCACCGCGGCGACCACCACCGCGGTCTCCGGGGCGGCCTCGGGGCGGTCGGCCGGAGTCAGCCGCAGGGCGACGAGCAGCAGCGCGCCGTTCAGGAAGAAGACCAGCAGGCCGAGTACGAGGGCGGGCACGAGCAGCAGCAGCCGCACCAGCACCGGCCAGGCCAGGGCGGAGAGCAGACCGAAGGCGCCGGCGCCGATGGCCGCGGTGACCGCGATCCTGGTGGCGCTGTCGCCGTCACCGGACCGGATCTGGAAGTCCGGCAGGATGCCGGCGAGCACCAGCATCGTCAGCGTGGACACGGCCCACACCGCGACGCTCCGCCCGATCTGGCTGACGATCCGCCGCCAACGCCCCGCACCCACGTCCCGCACACCTCACGTCCCGGCCCGTCCCCACGGCTGGCCTGTGCACACCCTGTCACAACGTGGGAGCGGAGCCCGGTCTGCCCCGGGAAGGTTCAGCGGCCGTCGTACCCGGCGGTCGGCATGGAGAGACGACGATGGACCCGGGCCTTCATCTGAGCGTCGTACGACGGTTCCGCGCAGCCCACCGTCTCGACCCGCACGCCGCGCCGCTCGCACTCGGCGGTGAACTCGTCGACCGAGGTCAGCGCCTGTTCCAGGACCCGCTGGCTGGGCGCCACGAAGAGGTCGAGGCCCGGCTCGACGCCGTCCCACAGGGCGCAGTGGTCGGGGCGCAGACCCCGTACGAGCAGTTCCCGGGTGACGACGTAGCCCTGCTCGGCGGCCCAGCGGGCGCACATCGCGTGCTGGCTGCGTGAGTCCACGAGGAACGGCTCCTCGTCGAGTTCCTCGAGCGGCGTCAGGCTGGCGATCGCGGTGACCCGCGGTACCGGGCCGGGCAGGCCGACGGCGGTGTGCGCGTGTCCCATGGCGTCCCCCTAAGCTCCGGGCTTCCCCGTTCACCTCGGGGTTTCCCCACTCGCCCCGGGTTTCCCGCCGACCCTACTCCTGCCCGTAGGCTTCGGGGAGTCGCGCGAAGGAGGCAAAGGGGTGCCGGTGGAGATCACGTGGTGGGGTCACGCCGCCTGTACGGTCGAGGACTCGGGCGTACGCGTGCTCACCGATCCCCTGTTCGTGCGCCGGCTCGCCCACCTGCGGCGTCGCCGGGGCGAGTTGCCCCCGCCCGGCGCATGGCGCGCGGACGTGGCGCTCGTCTCGCATCTGCACTCCGATCACCTCCATGTGCCCTCCCTCGCGCGCCTCGCGCCGGGCACGCGCCTGATCGTGCCCCGGGGCGCGCCGAAGGCGGTACCGGGCCTGTCGCGACGCCTGGCGCATCTCCGGATCACGGAAGTGGCCCCCGGGGACCAGATGAAGGTCGGTGACCTGGTCGTACGGGCCGTTTCCGCGCGGCACGACGGGCGGCGGCTGAACGTCGGGCCGCAGCGGGCGCCCGCGCTCGGCTATGTGATCGAGGGCGAGGCGCGGACGTATTTCGCCGGGGACACGGGCCTGTTCGCGTCGATGGCCGAGGAGGTCGGGCCGGTCGACGCGGCGCTGCTGCCGGTGGGCGGCTGGGGACCGTATCTCGGCGAGGGGCATCTGAACGCGGAGCGGGCGGCGGAGGCACTGGCTCGGTTGGCGCCGCGCAGCGCGGTGCCGGTGCACTACGGCACGTACTGGCCGATCGGAATGGACGCCGTGCGCCCCCATGAGTTCCACGCGCCGGGCGAGGAGTTCGTGCGGCTCGCGGCGGAGCGCGCGCCCGCGGTCGACGTGTACCGGCTGGAGCACGGGGAGAGCGTGCGCCTGGAGGTCGCACGGTGATCGTGGTCCTGGCTGCCGCCTCGACCTCGGGGCAGGGGTCGGCGGGGCAGGCGATCGGCTATCCGACGCTGTTCCTGCTGGTGCTGATCGGGGCGCTGGTGCCGGTGGTGCCGACGGGGGCACTGGTGAGTTCGGCGGCCGTGGTGGCCTTTCACCAGACCACGCCGCTCGGCATGGTCCTGGTGTTCGCGGTGGCCTCACTGGCCGCGTTCCTCGGCGATGTGGCGCTGTACTGGCTGGGCCGACGCGGCATGGACTCGAAGAACGGCTCGCGCTGGCTGGCGGCGATCCGCAACCGGGCGCCGGAGGACCGTCTCGCGCAGGCCCAGGAGAAGCTGAGCGAGCACGGGGTGGCGGTCCTGGTGCTGTCCCGGCTGGTGCCGGCCGGACGTATCCCGGTGATGCTGGCCTGTCTGATGGCGAGGTGGCCGGTACGCCGCTTCGCCCGCGGTGACGTCCCGGCCTGCCTCGCGTGGGCCGCGACGTACCAGCTGATCGGCGTCCTCGGCGGTTCGCTCTTCGACGAGCCCTGGCAGGGCGTGGTGGCGGCGGTCGCCCTGACGCTGACGATCAGCGCGGCGCCCAGTGCGTGGCGGCGGGTGCGCGGGATCCGCGGGGCGGCCTGAGCGAGCGGGCCGGGCGCCAGGCCCAGTCACCACTGCCGCCCGTACCCGTCCCCGTCCCTGGGGGCTGCGCCCCCAGACCCCCGCTACGGCCCTGGAGGGGCCTTGTCCTCAAACGCCGGACAGGCTGAATACCCAAGCGCCGGCCGGCACCACTCAGCCCGTCCGGCGTTTGAGGACGAGCGCGTTCAGCGCGATACGGGGGTTCGGGGGCGGAGCCCCCGAGGATGGGAACGGGTAGGGGCGGCGGGGGCGAGAACAGCTCAGCCCAGTACCCGTGAACCCCCGACCGGCAGGTCCCACAGGTCCTCGCGGGGCAGGCCGGCCTTCTCCCAGGCGGCCCGCACCCGGGTGAGCGGTTCGAGGACCGGCTCGGCCGACAGCACGAAGGTCGCCCAGTGCATGGGCGCCATCCGGCGCGCGCCGAGGTCCATGGCGGCCCGCACCGCCTCCTCCGGGTCGCAGTGCACGTCGCTGAGCCACCACCGCGGGTCGTACGCGCCGATCGGCAGCAGCGCGAGGTCGATGCCCGGGTAGCGCTGTCCGATGCGGGCGAACCAGTGGCCGTACCCGGTGTCGCCCGCGAAGTAGACGCGCTGCCCGTCCAGGTCGGTGAGTACCCAGCCGCCCCAGAGGGTGCGGCAGGTGTCGGTGAGGCCGCGCTTGGACCAGTGGTGGGCCGGCACGAAGTCGAAGCGGACTCCGTCCAGTTCGGCCGTCTCCCACCAGTCCAGCTCGGTGACGTGGGTGAACCGGCGCCGCCGGAACCAGCGGCCGAGCCCGGCGGGCACGAACACGGGGGTGTCGCGCGGGAGTCTGCGCAGGGTCGGGGCGTCCAGGTGGTCGTAGTGGTTGTGGCTGATGACTACGGCGTCGACGTGCGGCAGCGCGCTCCAGGCGACGCCCACGGGGGTGATCCGGGCCGGTGTGCCGAGGATGCGGCGGGACCAGACCGGGTCGGTGAGGACGGTGAGCCCGCCGATCCTGACCACCCAACTGGCGTGCCCCGCCCAGGAGACGGCGACGGTACGCGCGTCCACGCGGGGCAGCGGGCCGGGTTCGAAGGGCAGCCGCGGGATGTCGGCCAGGCCTTCCGGTGTCGGCCGTACCGCGCCTTCTCTGGCGAATCTCGCCATGCCCCGGAGACCGGGCAGCGGGGTGGTCAGCCGGTCGGCGAAGGTCCGGGGCCACACCCGGTTCCCGTGCGGCGGCTGAAGCACCTCGCTTGTCGTGGCCGCGCTCGTGGTCGTGCCTGTGCTGGTGCTCGTACCGGTGCTCGTGGTCGACTCGGACTGCTGCGTCATCGAGGAGGCTCCCGTCGCTGAGCGTCGTCACAGAGATCGTCGAAGATCGATCCCATCGAGGTCAACGCGCTTCGCACGTGTGGCAGTTCCAGTGGTTCGGGTGATGTGAGCGACTGTGCTCGTTCCCCGGGCGTGTCGCCGAGCAGCGCGCCCGTGTCCAGCCGGACGCGCAGTGCCGCGAGGTCGTCCCCGAACCGGTGACCGCCCGGCGTGGGCATCCCGAGCCGGGCACTGAGGTGGTCCTCCAGTTCCTGGGCGTCGCCGACACCGTGGGCGCCGAGCGCGGTGCGCAGGGGGCCGAGATCGACGTACAGATGGCGACCGACCCTCGGTGGCCGGGCCAGACAGCCCGCGCCGACGACCGCGCGGTGCACGGCGGTGGCCACGCGCGCGTGCAGGCGTACGGCGGCGGTGAGCCGTTCGGTGACGGGCTCGGGCTCGCCGAGCGCGTAGCCGGCCGCGACGGCGACCGGTTCGGCGATCCGGGCGCCGAGCGCGGTGAGTACGTCGAGCACGCGCGCGCGTAGGGCGTCGCCGGCAGGGTTCGCGGGGAAGCGGGCGAGGGCGGCGGGCCACCCCGGCGGCAGCAGCGCGCCGCACAGGTCGGTCACGACGGTGACCCTGTCGGGCAGCATCTCGGCCGGGCTGAGCAGCACGGTGTCGTGCGGCCGGTGCAGGGTGTCGCGCCAGGTCTCGTCGCTGACCAGGTGGAGCCCTTCTCCGGCGGCGGCCTCGACGGTCTCGTGCAGGAGTTCGGGCGGCGCCACGGTGGCCGTCGGGTCGTCCGCCACGGACAGTACGAGCAGCCGGGGATCACCGCCCTCGGCGCGCACCCTCCGTACGGTCTCCAGCAGGGCGTACGGGTCGGGCACGCCCCCGCACTCGGCCGGCGTGGCCACGTGGAACACGGATCTGCCCAACGCCCGCACCTGGGGCGCCCACCAGGCCGCGCAGGGCCGGGGCATCAGGACGTCGCCGCCGATCGCGGCGGTCAGCGCGTGCAGCAGGGCGGGGGCGCCGGGCGCGGCGGCCACCCGGTCGGGCTCGGCGGGCAGTCCGCGTCTGGCCCAGTAGCCGCAGGCCCCGTCGAGGAGCGCGGGGCCGCCGCCGGTCGGCTGGGCGTCGGGGCGACCGGCCGCGGCGGCGAGCTCGGCGGTGAGTTCGGGCAGTACGGGGAGTCCGTCGCCGGGAATCGGCGGGCCGTAGCGGACAGGACCGTGCCCCTGGGGATCCGTCCGCCGCATGCGTACCTCCGCGGGGTTGCTGGTGCGGTGCCTGTGTGTGCCTGCTGTGGCTACAGCTACGGCTACGAGTACCCACGGTCACAGGGACCCGTGGGAGCCCGCCCGGGTTGCTTCCCCTGTACCGGGGCCGCACCCGGGTCAGCCGCGTGTGGCCGTTCCCCCGCGGCGCAGCCGGTGTACGGCGGCCCCGGCCGCGCCCGTGATCAGCACTCCCCCGGCGACCAGGGCGGGCACCGAGTCGGTGAAGGCGCCGCCCTGACCGGCCTGCACCCCGCGCTGCACCGGCGCGGGCGTGGGCTCGGCGGGATGCGTGGGGCAGGAGGACACGTCCTGGAAGTCGCCGCTCCGGGAGTCGGTGCCGTGCGAGCCGGCGCCGCAGATGCCGGTGCCGGTGCCGGTGCCGTCGCGCGTTACCGTGAACGTCGCCTTCCACGCCTTGCCCTGGCCCCCGGCCTGGCCGGGACACGTACCGTCGGCGGACCATTCGGCGGCGGGGGCGCTCGCGTTCTGGGCGCCCTCGAAGCTCCAGGCGGGCGCGATCTTCGCGGTGCCGCTGTAGGCGGGGCCGGTCACCTGGTCGTCGTTGCCGGGGACCTGCTGGAGCTGCACGGTGCCCTGCTCGAAGCTCTGCGAGTGCGCGTCGATGGACGTGGGCGGGGTCCCGCCGGTCGCGTCGCAGGCCACGGAGACGGTGACGGTGCCGCCGGGGCCGACGGTGCCCGGGCTGACCTCCCCGGCGGCGTCCGCGGACACGGCCGAGGCGGCGACGCCCAGGGCGGCACCGGCCAGAGCGGCGGCGGACAGTACACGGGCGGTGCGGCGCATGGCTGGGCTCCTTCGAGCGGCGGCTGCGGGGCACGTCGGGTGATGCCCCGCACCCCATGACAGCCCGCCCGGCGGCAGGGCGCGCGCGGCCGGGCACCATTCGCGGGACGGACACGCCCGAGCGGGTGACGCTGCCCGGCGCCGCGTGACGTCCATGCCGATGCCGCCCGCCTGGTCGACGGGCGGCGCTCGCTCAGCGGGCCGGCCGAGTCGACGGGCTCCCCGCGTTCGAGAGCGGCCGGACTGGGCACGTCACCGGAGCGGAGCTGCACGGCGACAAGTCCGGCGAGGCTGGACGGGGTGACGGCGGCCGATCATTCCGGCCCGCTTCCGTCATGGTCCGGGCACCCGTCCCGGACAGCTGCCGTTCGGCAGTGCAGCCGTAGGCAGTCGGCAGTCGGCAGTGGAACGGACGGCCCGTTCGACAAGCTCCGACAGTCGGCGTCCGCATACTGGAGCCCGGCCCGACGTCTGAGCGGGCGACCAGCGCGGCCCTGGTTCCAGCGGCCGCCCCCGGTTCTGCCCTCCGCCGCCACTGCGGGTCAACGAGAGCGTGAGGATAGGCAGTTAGTGCCGATGATCTGCCAACAGCTACTGCTGTCCAGGGCGTTGACAGGCGGTTGGACGCTGGCGCTGAGAGACTGATCCGGAGCGACGCACAACCGGTGTTCGCGACAACGGAGGCGCACACGCTGCACATGATGGCTCGTCACATCGCGCTGGAAGTATGGGAGTCGGAGGATGGAGCACTCGGAACCGGTCCGGTCCCGGTCTAGGCCGCGTCCCTCATGACCTGGTCCCGGAGCCGGTTGCAGGAGCGGCTGATCAGGCGGGAGACATGCATCTGGGAGATGCCGAGCTGTTCGGCGATGCAGCTCTGGGTCATGTCCCCGAAGAACCGCATGTAGAGGATGGCGCGTTCACGCTCGGGCAGTGCCTGCAGCCGGGGCTTGACGGCCTCACGGTCGATGACGATGTCGAGGGCCGGGTCGGCTGCGCCGAGGGCGTCGCTGAGGGAGTATCCGTCCTCGCTGCCGGGCAGTTCGGCGTCGAGGGAGAGCGCGGTGAAGCTCTCCAGCGCCTCCAGGCCGACCTTGACGTCCTCCTCGGTCATGTTGGCGTGCTCGGCTATCTCGGCGACGGTGGGCCTGCGGCCCGAGATGGTCTGCGACAGGTCCTGGGTGGCGAAACGCACGCGGTTGCGCAGGTCCTGGACCCGGCGAGGCACGTGCAGGGTCCACATGTGGTCGCGGAAGTGACGCTTTATCTCACCGGTGATGGTGGGGACGGCGTAGCTCTCGAAGGCGTTGCCGAGCTCGGGGTCGTAGCGGTCGACGGCCTTGACCAGGCCCAACGCGGCCACCTGACGCAGGTCGTCCAGGCTCTCGCCCCGGTTCCGGAAGCGGCCCGCGAGCCGGTCGGCCATGGGCAGCCAGGCCTCGACGATCTTCGCCCGGAGGGTGTCGCGCTGCTGACCCGGAGGGAGCGCGGAAAGCCTGCGGAACGCCTCCGCGGTGTCGGGGGCGTCGTGGTGGGGGTGGCGCTTCGGACTCGTTTGAGTTCGCATGGTGCGTCGCAACTCCCTAGGAGCGCTCGGGTTGGACGGGTCCCCGCGGGAGGATGCGCACAACCGGGACAGACACACCCGGGTCGGTGATCCACCGTTCCCACGGACGTGCCTCCTGTCCGAAGCACTGTTGCTGCGCCTGCCCCGCCCTATCCGCGCCAAACAGGTTTTCGAGAGTGCCGTCCGGTGACGAGCTCCCCGGCCGTCCCGGCGACGGCATCAACAGCCTGGTCGCCCGGCCTGTTCGTCGCCTGGGTCCGGCCCCGGCACGAGGAGATGTCCGCGTTCGAAGTGGTCGGTCACGCCGAGTTCGGCAGCCGTCTCGGAGTGTGCGCTGCCACGATGAGCCCCGCGGTCTCGTACGGGGTCGGCGCCGAGTTCACCCACCCGGCGGCCCGGCCGGAGTGCCTGCCGGGCCGGGCCGTCAGGTACCCAGCGCGTCGATCAGGGATTTGACCACGTCGTACGTCGCGGCCGTGCCGCCGACGTCGCGGGTGAGGACACCTACGGCAGTCGTGGCCCCGGTCGACTTGTTCAGGCGTGCCGCCCGGTCGGGCGGGCCGAAGTGCTCCGGCATCGGCGCGGCGTCGGCAGGTTCGCGGTGACCACGATGAAACCGGCGCCCGCGACACCCGCGGCGCAGCCGCCCGCCGGTCAACCCTGCGCGGGCGGCACCGGGAAGAGCAGGCAGCTACTGGTGGCGTGGGCGAGCAGACGGTCGTTCACGTCGACCAACTGCGCCTGGGCGAGAGCGGTTTGGCGGCTCTTGTTGACGAGCGTGCCGATGGCCCGCACTGTGCCCGTGTCCACGGTGATCCGCCGCAGGAACTTCACCGTCAGGTCGAGCGAGGTGTACGCCATGCCCTGCGGGAGGGTCGACTGGACGGCGCACCCCGCCGCCGAGTCGAGCAGGGTGGCGAAGATGCCGCCGTGCACACTGCCGATCGGGTTGTAGTGCTCCTCCCCAGGCGTCAGCGAGAAGACCGCCCTGCCGGGTTCCACCTCGGTCAGGGTGAAGTCGACGGCGTAGTTGACGGGCGGCGCCGGCAGGCGCCCCGCCTGCAGCTCGCGCAGGAAGTCGAGGCCTGCCATGCGTCCGGCGGCCTCCGCCAGGATCGCCGGGTCTTCCCATTGATACGTACGAGTTCGTCCCACGGCCGAGCGCCTCCCGGTCTGACTTTTACAAATGAAGCTAGCGGCCCCTTCGCCTGACTGTCAATGACGAAGCCAGGGCCGTACGATGGCGGAATGGAGTGGCTTGAGGCGAGCACCGAGAACTGCCCCGTCCAGCGCACGCTCGACGTGGTCGGGGAGAAATGGACGCTGCTGATCCTGCGTGACGCCGTCAACGGAGTCCGCCGCTTCGACGACTTCCACCGCCACATCGGCCTGTCGGAAGCCGTTCTCAGCGACCGCCTCCGGAAGCTGATCGAGGCCGGTGTCATGAAGACCGTCCCCTATCGGGAGCCGGGCAGCCGGTCCCGCAACGAGTACCGCCTGACCCGCAAGGGCTGGGACCTGTGGCCCGTCCTGATGGCGCTGACCCAGTGGGGCGAGGCCTACGCGCTCGGCTCCGAGGGGCCGATGCTGGACGTTCGCCACACGGACTGCGACGCCCCAGTCCGCGTGGTCGTCGAGTGCTCCGCGGAACACTCCGCCCTCACCCCCGGGGAAGTCACCGCCCGACTGGGCCCGGGGGCCCGGCGCCGCACATGAACCGCCGATGAAGGACCGCTGACGTGTGTCGGCAGCGGATCGTCGGGTACGCGGCATGCACCCCCGAAGTCTGGAGGAACTCATGCGTATCGCGTTTCTTACCGCCCCGGAGGGCGTCGAACAGATCGAACTCACCGAGCCCTGGCAGGCGGTGGCCGACGCGGGCGGCGAACCCGTGCTCGTGTCGACGGAGCAGGGCCGGGTGCAGGCGTTCAGCCATCTCGACAAGGCCGACACGTTTCCCGTGCAGGAGGTGGTCGGTGAGGTGTCGGCCGAGTCCTTCGACGGACTGGTGCTGCCTGGCGGGGTGGCCAATCCGGACATCCTGCGCGCCGACGAGCGCGCCGTCGCGTTCGTGCGGGACTTCTTCGACCAGGGCCGTCCGGTCGCCGCGATCTGCCACGCCCCGTGGACCCTCGTGGAGGCGGACGTCGTCCGCGGCCGGGTGCTCACGTCGTGGCCGAGTCTGCGTACCGACATCCGCAACGCGGGCGGTGACTGGGTCGACGAGCAGGTGCGGATCTGCGACCACGGGCCCAACACCCTAATCACCAGCCGCAAACCGGACGACCTGAAGGCGTTCTGCGACGCGCTCGTGTCCGAGTTCGGCAAAAAGGCCGCCTAGGTCGCGCACAGGCCCTCGGCCACTGACCGGCCACTGGACAACCCGCCTTCGTCGTGGCGGTCGCGGCCCATCGGCACGGGGATCCTCCCCCGGTGCGCCGCTGAGATCCACCGCTGCGGCCCGTGCCGCTGCCGGGAGCCCTCGGGCCCCGGGCAGCGGCACCGACGCTCACTCCTGCGCGCAGTCCCGCTCCCGGGCGCCCTCGCGGGTGCGGCCGGTGGCGATCGGGCGGCGCGGATGACGGCGCAGGTACTCGCCCTCCAGTTGCGCCATGCGGTCGTTGTGCGCGCGCAGCGCGTCGTTCGACGCGTGCAGCAGCGTGTCGTGCCGGGTGCGGTGGATCGTCTCCAGCTCTTTCATCAACTGCTGATCGTCCAGTCTGCCCGGGTCGACTCCGTTCATGGTGGCTCCCCGATCGTCGGGTCCTTCGGTACGGCCCGGGTACCCGTAGCCGCGCAGGCGAAGCGACTCCCTACCGGGCCCGCTCCACCCGCCGCTCGTCCCACACGGGCTCGGGGGTCTCACGGACCCGCCCGTCGCTGCCGAAGACCAGATAACGATCGAACGAACGAGCGAACCAGCGGTCGTGCGTGACGGCCAGAACCGTGCCCTCGAACGCCTCGAGCCCTTCCTGGAGTGCCTCGGCGGACTCCAGGTCGAGGTTGTCCGTCGGCTCGTCCAGCAGCAGCGCCGTGACGCCCTCCAGCTCCAGGAGCAGGATCTGGAAGCGGGCCTGCTGGCCCCCGGAGAGCCGCTCGAAGCGCTGCTCGGCCTGGGCGGTCAGCTCGTAGCGGCGCAGCCGGGACATGGCCGCGCCCCGGTCCTGCGAGTGCACGGTCCACAGGATGTCGAGGAGCGGACGGCCCTCCAGCTCGGGGTGGGCGTGCGTCTGGGCGAAGTGCCCGGGCACGACCCGCGCGCCGAGCTTCCACTCGCCCGTGTGGTTCACGGTGTCACCGGCGAGCAGGCGCAGGAAGTGGGACTTGCCGGAGCCGTTGGAGCCCAGGACGGCGACCCGTTCGCCGTAGAAGACCTCCAGGTCGAAGGGTTTCATCAGCCCGGTGAGCTCAAGTCCCTTGCAAGTGACGGCCCTTACACCGGTACGGCCGCCCTTGAGCCGCATGGTGATGTCCTGCTCGCGCGGCGGCTCGGGCGGCGGCCCCGCCTCCTCGAACTTCCGCAGCCTGGTCTGCGCGGCCTGGTAGCGGGACGCCAACTCATGGCTGATGGAGGCCGCCTGACGGAGATTCAGCACCAGTTTCTTCAACTGGGCATGCTTCTCGTCCCAGCGCCGGCGCAACTCCTCGAAGCGCGCGAACCGTTCGGCCCGCGCCTCGTGGTAGGTGGCGAAACCGGCGCCGTGCACCCACGCGTCCGCGCCGGCGGGCCCCGGTTCGACGGACACGATCTTCTGCGCGGACCGGGAGAGCAACTCCCGGTCGTGGGAGACGAAGAGAACCGTCTTACGGGTCTCCGCGAGCCGCTCCTCCAGCCATCGCTTGCCGGGGACGTCGAGGTAGTTGTCGGGTTCGTCGAGCAGCAGCACCTCGTCCGTGCCGCGCAGCAGCGCCTCCAGCACCAGCCGCTTCTGCTCACCGCCGGACAGCGTGCGCACCAACCGCCACTGCGCCTTCTCGTACGGCACCCCGAGCGCGGCCGTGGTGCACATGTCCCACAGCGTCTCGGCCTCGTAGCCGCGCGCCTCGGCCCAGTCGGAGAGGGCCTGCGCGTACTGGAGCTGAGCCGCCTCGTCGTCGACGGTCAGCATGCCGTGCTCGGCGAGGTCGACCGCCTTGGCCGCCTCCTGGATCCGCGGGGTGGCGACCGACACGAGCAGGTCCCGTACGGTCGTCTCGTCCCGTACGGAGCCCACGAACTGGCGCATCACGCCGAGCCCGCCGCTCACGTTGACGGCGCCGCCGTGCGGTTTCAGCTCGCCGGAGATCAGCCGCAGCAGGGTCGTCTTACCGGCGCCGTTGGGCCCCACGAGGGCCACGACGGCCCCTTCGCCCACCCGGAACGACACATCGCCGAGCAGCGCCCTCCCGTCGGGAAGGTAGTACTCAAGATGCGCTGCTTCGAGGTGTCCCATGAGGCGCATTCTGCGGGCCGACCACGACCCCGGGCAAACCGATAAGCGCACACCCGTGGCCTCGCCCCCCGCTAACCGTGCAGCACCTCTCCCGTCGGCCCGCCGCCCGTGCCCGGCCCGGTCGTCGCGACGAGCGCGCCCGCCCAGGACACCGCCTTCCAGCCGTCCGCGGGGGATCCCTCCAGGACAACCACACCGGTGTTGTCGAGCCGGTGCTCGGCGGCGAAGGGCACATCGACGTTGTCCGCGCGGGCCGCCGCCCACATCCGGATCGCGGCGCCGTGGCTGACCATGGCGACCGTGCCGGCTCCACTGCCGGCGGCCTCCGCGACGACCGCGTCGAACCGCCCGAGCGCCTCGACCCCGTTCTCCCCGCCCGGCATCCGCAGCTCCGTGTCACCGGCCGCCCACGCGAACAGAGTGGTCATGTACGTGTGCGCGGCCTCCGGGTCGCCCCGCATCTCCAGGTCCCCGGCGGCCACCTCACGGATCCCGTCCCGCACCCGTACGTCGAGGTCACGCCCTCCGGCCAGCGGGGCGGCGGTCAGCTGCGCACGGGTCAGTGTGGAGGCGTACAGCGCGTCGATCTCCTCGCCCGCGAGCGCCTCCGGCAGCACCGCGGCCTGCCGCTCCCCCAGTTCGGTGAGTCCGGGCCCCGGAACAGCGGTGTCCAGCAGGAATTTCACGTTCGACGGGGTCTGACCGTGCCGAACGAGCAGCAGACGCATACGGATTCCCTCTCGACCTACGACCTCGCGACATGCCCCCTGACCGGCACGACAAGACAAAAAGGCCCTCTTCAGGGTACCCAGAGGGTCATGACCGCAGACATCATCGACCTCACCGTTCCCCAGCTCGGCCGTCACGCCCTGCGCGAGAACCTGCTGAATCTCGACTTCCGGCTGTTCGAGACCGCCGCCACCCGGCACTGGCCGGGCGCGGAGCGCGTCCTGCCGAGGCTGAGCCGCAGCGCCAACCACGGCGTCCTGTGGTTCGCGACAGCCGCCGCGCTGGCGGCCACCGGGAACCCCCGGGCCCGCCGGGCCGCCGTCCGGGGCCTCGCCTCCCTCGCCTTGGCCTCCGCGACGATCAACACGGTCGGCAAGCGCTCGGTACGCCGCGCCCGCCCCGTACTGGACGCCGTACCGCGGGTCAGGCAGCTGAAGCGGCAGCCGATCACCACGTCGTTCCCGTCGGGTCACGCCGCGTCGGCGGCGGCCTTCGCGACCGGTGTCGCACTGGAGTCCCGGGGTCTGGGCATTGTGGTGGCGCCGATCGCCTTCTCGGTGGCGATGTCCCGTGTCTACACCGGCGTCCACTTCCCCAGTGACGTGCTGGCGGGCGCGGCCCTGGGCGCGGGCGCCGCGTTCGCCGTACGAAAGCTCGCGCCGGCCCTCGAGCGGTCCGCGCCCCCGGCCCCGCCGCTCGATCGCGACTGACCCCTGCCCACCGCCCGCCGCCCTCTGACGGCCGACGTCCACATCTCAAGACGTGGGTCTCATTATTCGGCACGACTGCGTACGGTGATGAGCGAGTCGTTCGAAGCGGGTCGTTCGAGAAGACGAGAAGGGGCACGGTCATGTCCAAGCCGCAGTCGCAGCCGCAGGAGACCGCCGTCTACACGCACGGGCACCACGAGTCCGTGCTCCGCTCGCACACCTGGCGCACCGCCGCCAACTCGGCGGCGTACCTCCTCGGTTCGCTGAAGCCGCACATGAGGATCCTGGACATCGGCTGCGGCCCGGGCACGATCACCGCGGACCTGGCGGCGCTGGTCCCCGACGGGCAGGTCACCGGCGTGGACCGGGCGCCGGGCATCCTGGACCAGGCCAGGGCCACGGCCGCCGAACGGGGCCTGGGCAACGTCGAGTTCTCGGTCGCGGACATCCACGC
The DNA here is from genome assembly GCF_010548275.1 of Streptomyces sp. SID12488. Taxonomy (GTDB): domain Bacteria; phylum Actinomycetota; class Actinomycetes; order Streptomycetales; family Streptomycetaceae; genus Streptomyces. Next base: position 24,719 of record NZ_JAAGLT010000025.1, on the reverse strand, counting down.
GCTGGACTTCCCGGACGACACGTTCTGCGTGGTCCACGCCCATCAGGTGCTCCAGCACGTGGGTGACCCGGTGCGGGCGCTGAGCGAGATGCACCGGGTCACCAAGCCGGGCGGCTACGTCGCCGTCCGCGAGTCGGACTATCTGGCCATGGCCTGGTATCCGGCGTCGGAGGGCATGGACCACTGGCTGGACCTGTACCGGCGGGTGGCCCGGGCCAACGGGGGCGAGCCGGACGCGGGGCGCCGCCTGAAGTCCTGGGCACTGCGGGCGGGGCTCACGGACATCACGGCCACGTCCAGCACCTGGACATTCGCGGACAGCGACGAGCTCGCCTGGTGGAGCGGCCTGTGGGCGGACCGGACACTCGCGTCGGCGTACGCGGACCGGGCCACGGAAGGCGGCCTGGCGACCCTGGATCAGCTGCGGGGGGTCTCGGAGGCCTGGCGGGAGTGGGGACGGCAGGAGGACGCCTGGTTCACCGTCCCGCACGGAGAGATTCTCTGCCGAAAGGGCGACTGATTCCCTCCGCGGATGAATGAGACGCCGGTTTCGGGAAACTCGGAGTCCAGGAGGTTCACAATGGTTCCCATTCTGCTCGTACTGCTTCTGGCTCTGATTCTCTTCGGTGCCGGATTCGCGGTGAAAATACTCTGGTGGATCGCACTGATCGTGCTCGTCGTCTGGCTACTGGGCTTCCTGGTGCGGGGCACCAGCGCGAGCGGATCAAGGGGCCGGTGGTACCGCTGGTAGCCGGCGTCGGCAGGTGATCAACCCCTGGAAAGCAGGGTGAATTGCGGCCCGAGGACCAGATCCTGGTCCTCGGGCCGCAATTCGCTCACCGGTCTTTGCCGAGGTCCCGCAGGTCTTTGTTGCCGAGGTCCCGCAGGTCCTCGTTCAGCCGGTCGACGATCTCCTTGAACCGCGGGTTGTCGCGCAGTTGCCCGGACAGCAGGTCCGCGAGCACCTGTGGGCTCAGCTCCATCCGTTTGGCGGCCATTACCGCGCCGACGGCGAAGACCAGTTTCAGTTTCTTCGTACGTCCAAGGACATATCCGGCCCCAACCGCGAGGCCCAGTTCCACTCGGTTCATTCTCGTACCGTCCCGTTGTCGGTGCCCGTCGTGGAATCCGCGGGCTCGGCCGGGCCCGGTTCGACGAAGCTGTACGGCGGCAGCGGCCCCTGGACCCGCACCTCGAGGTACGGATGCGCCTTGCGGAGCCCTTCGGTCGCGGTGCGGAACGCCTCCGCCGAGTCACGGGCCACCAGGAACGACACGTCGGCCGGCCGGCCGTTCGACTCGGCGCCCACGCTCACCGCCACCGCGGACGGCTCCAGCGAGTGCCGCACCTCGACGGCGTCCTCGGCCTCCCGGACCCGCACCGCGGCCACGACCATCTCGCCGAGGCTCACCCGGTCGTCGTAACTACCGCCACCCGCTTGCCTGTTGGCCTCGGCGAGGGCCCGGAGCTCCGGGTTCTCCGCCAGGACTCGGTGCAGGACGACCTCTTCCTCGTGGCGCACCTCGACCCTGTACTCGACGTTGCCGTCGAGGGCTTCGAGCCGTTCCGCGTAGTGCTCGGCGCGCTCGGCCAGTACGGAGGTGGCCGCGTCGTCGTCCGGTGCGACGCTGCCGAACGGCATGGGCAGCACACACCCGGCCGCGCCCGCCTCCTCCAGCACGTGCTGGTGGGCGAGCAGATCCTCGCGCTGGGGGCGCAGTTCCTCGGGTGCGTCGCTGACGATCGCCGCCAGGGCACCCTCCGTCAGGACGCGCACGGAACGCGGCGGGTCACCGACGCCGTGCAACTGCCTCGCGAGAGAACGCAGTTCGGGATGGTCGGCGGCGGTGATGCCGTAGACGTACGTACCGATACTCGTCTCGATACCCCGCTCAATGCCCGTCTCGTTGCCCGTGTTTGTACCGCTGCTTGCATTCGTGTCGCTGTTCGTGTTCGTGTCGCTGTTCGTGCTCACTCCTGCTCCTCTTGAGGTACGTCTGTTGATGTGGTGAGGCTTCAGCCCATCGCGTCGAGCCTTCGCCGCGCCGTCACTCACGGCGCGATCGCCTCCTCCACGAGCAGGCGGCCCGCCGCCATGATCGCCTCGGCGTCGATGCCCGCGGCGTGCAGCTGCTCGTCGGGGCTCGCCGAGCCGGGCATCGTACGGACGGCGAGGCGCGCCAGCCGGGGCAGTGGCCGCCCGTCGAGGAAGGCGTCGAGAACCGCGTCCCCGATGCCGCCCTCCTCCCGGTGGTCCTCGACGGTGAGCAGACAGCCGGTCTCCTCGGCGGCCTGGCGCAGGGTGAGCCGGTCGACGGGCTTGACGGAGTACAGGTCGATGACCCGCACGGGGATGCCCTGGGCGTCGAGCGCGTCGGCGGCGGCCAGTGCCTCGTGGACGGTCACGCCCGCCGCGACCACCGTCAGCCGGTCCTCGCGCCCGGCGGTGCGCAGCACCTTGCTGCCGCCGACGGGGAATTCCTCGTCGGGGCCGTACAGCAGTGGTGCCCCGCCGCGCGAGGTGCGCAGATACCGGATGCCTTCGAGGCCGGCCATCGTGGCGACGAGCCGCGTGGTCTGGTGGGGGTCGCAGGGATACAGCACGGTCGAGCCGTGCAGCGCGCGGAACATCGCCAGGTCCTCCAGGCCCATCTGGGAGGGCCCGTCCTGGCCGATCGCGACGCCCGCGTGCGAGCCGACGAGGTTGAGACCGGCCCCGCTGACCGCCGCCATGCGCAGGAAGTCGTGTGCACGGGTCATGAAGGCCGCGAACGTCGACGCGTACGGTACCCAGCCGCGCACCGCCAACCCCACAGCGGCGGCGACCATCTGCTGTTCGGCGATGTAGCACTCGAAGAACCGGTCGGGGTATTCCTTGGCGAAGGCCTCGGCGCGCGTCGAGTCGCTCACCTCGCCGTCGAGGGCCACGACATCCGGCCGGGCGTTGCCGAGCGCGGCGAGCGCCTGCCCGTAGGCGTCCCGGGTGGGGATCTCCTCCCCCACGTCCCAGCGGGGCGGTTCCAGGTCTCCGGCCCGTACGGCGTGCAGCGCCCGGGCGGCGCGCGGCTCGGGCGGCCGGACGCGGAGGTCACGGGGGCCGCCGAGTTCGGCGATCGCCTCGTCGGCGTCCGGCAGCGGTTTGCCGTGCATTCCCTCGCGGTCCTCGACGGCCGCGACGCCCTTGCCCTTGAGGGTGCGGGCGAGGATGACGACGGGCTGCCCGGCCGTGGACTCGGCCTCGCCGTAGGCACGTTCGATGGCGTCGACGTCATGCCCGTCGATCTCGACGGTGTGCCACCCGAAGGCCTTGAACCGGCGGGCGTAGGCGTCGAGATCGTGCCCGTGCCGGGTCGGCCCGCGCTGGCCCAGCCGGTTGACGTCGACGACGAGGACGAGATTGTCGAGATGCTCGTACGAGGCGTGCTCGGCGGCCTCCCACACCGACCCCTCGGCCAGCTCGCTGTCCCCGCACAGCACCCACACCCGGTACCCGGTGCGGTCGAGCCGCTTACCGGCCAGCGCGATACCGACGGCCACGGGCAGTCCCTGGCCGAGCGATCCGGTGGCCGTCTCGACCCACGGCAGCCGCCGGGGCGTCGGATGCCCTTCGAGCCTGCTGCCCAGTTGGCGGTAGGTGAGCAGCTCGGCGTCGTCGATGGCGCCAACTGCCTTGTAGGCGGCGTAGAGGAGCGGCGAGGCATGCCCCTTGGAGAGGACGAAGCGGTCGTTGCCGGGGTGGGTCGGGCGGTCGAAGTCGTAGCGGAAGTGCCGGGCCAGGAGTACGGCCATCAGGTCGGCGGCGGACATCGACGAGGTCGGATGCCCGGAGCCCGCGGCAGCCGAGGCGCGGATGCTGTCGACGCGCAACTGCTGGCCCAGTTCGGCGAGTTCGGCGGGCTTGTGCAGGGGTTCAGCGGTGTTCACGACTCTCCTTCCGACGGGGTGGACTGTTCCGCGGCACGTCGCGAGGACTGTTTCGGAACCCGTCCCGGGGACTGCCGCTCGCCGCCCGGCACTCGCGCCAGCTCGGGCGACGACGTGTCCAAGGGGACCGACCAGGACCGGACGAGCCCCAACTGCACGCCCTGGCGCGGCAGTACGGCGTCCAGCAGCCAGTCGGCCGCGACCCGCACCCGGTTTCCGGGCATCGCCGCGAGGTGGTAGCCGCGGGTGACCGCACCGGCGAGCGGCCCGGACAGTGAGACGCCGAGCGGGTTGGCGGCTGCCTTGATCCCGCCCAGGTCGACGACGAACCCCAGATCACGATGGCGGTAGGCCCTGCGCGAGCAGATGCCGAGCGAGGCGGCGACGTTGCGGGCCGCGACCCTGCCCTGCCGCCAGGCGTGCTGCGCGGTCATCCCCGTGAATTCCCCGGGCTTGTTCAGGTCGGGGACAGCGGCGGCGTCCCCGCACGCGAACACCTCGGGGTGGCCCGGTACTTGGAGGAACGGGTCGACGATGAGCCGTCCGCGTTCCAGGGGCTGCCCGATGCTCTCGACCAGTGGATCGGGGCGGACGCCCACGCACCACACCAGAGTGCGCGACTCGACGAACTCGCCGTCGGACAACAGGACTCCACCGGGTGTCGCCTCCTTCACGGAGGTTCCCGTGCGGACGTCGACGCCCCGTTCGCGCAGCACCCGGTCGGCGGTGCGTGCCAGCTTCTCGTCCAGCTGGGGCAGGACGCGCGGCGCGGTGTCCAGCAGCAACCAGCGTGGCCGGACGCCTTCGCGCAAGGGCTGCTTGCGGACCAGCGCATCGGTGAGCAGCTGCCCCTGCGCGGCGACTTCGGTACCGGTGTAGCCGGCGCCGACCACGACGAACGTACAGCGGGCCGCGCAGCTCTTGGGGTCGTCGGCGGCAGCCGCCAGTTCGATCTGCCGGATCACGTGGTCGCGGTGATACAGCGCCTCGGGCAGACCCCGGAAACCGTGGGCGTTCTCGGCGACGCCGGGCACGGGCAGCAGCTTGTTGACACTGCCGACGGCGAGGACGAGCCGGTCGTAGCCGAGGGTCCCGCTCTCGCCCTCGGGGTCCGTGTAACGGACGGTGCGCGCGTCGAGGTCGATCCCGTCGGCGTCGGCCTCGCCGAGCACCAGGCGCACCTGGGGCAGGGTGCCGGCGAGGGAGACGGTGATACGGCGCGGTTCCAGGACACCGGCGGCGACCTGGGGCAGCAGGGGCAGATACAGGAAGTGATCGGTCGGGTTCAGCAGGGTGATGTCGGCCTTGTGCCGGGTCAGCCGGGCCAGCGTTCGGGCCGTCTGGTACCCGGCGAAGCCCGCGCCGACGATCAGGATGCGGGGTCGACTCACGTTTTCGCCTCCGGCGAGGTCGCGTGTACAGAACCTTCGGTCAGCCGTAGGTACACCGTCATGGACGAGGTACGGAACTATCCGCGTCCCCCTGGTCAGGGCGCCCAAACGTCCGTCGGGGCCCGTTCGGTCATCCGCGGCCCGACCTCACCCGCCGGTTTCCCCGCCGCCCGCTGGGTACCCGGAGCACACCCCGATCCGCCCATTTCCGGAGGTGCTTCCCATGCCCGAATACGGCTACTTCCTCGCGTGCGAGGAGTTCGGCCCGGCGGAACTCGTCGAACAGGCGAGGCAGGCCGAGCAGGCCGGGTTCCAGGCGCTGTGGATCTCGGACCACTACCACCCGTGGAACGACGCCCAGGGCCAGAGCCCCTTCGTGTGGTCCGTGATCGGCGCGCTGTCGCAGGCGGTGTCGCTGCCCGTCCAGACGGCCGTGACGTGCCCGACCGTGCGGATGCACCCGGCGGTGGTGGCGCAGGCCGCGGCGACGAGCGCGGTGATGACGGACGGCCGGTTCCGGCTCGGCGTCGGTTCCGGTGAGGCGCTGAACGAGCACATCCTCGGCGACCAGTGGCCACCCGCGCACACGCGCCTGGAGATGCTGGAGGAGGCGATCCAGGTGATGCGCCGCCTCTTCACCGGTGAGGAGGTCAACCACCGCGGCCCGCACTACACCGTCGAGAACGCCCGGTTGTACACCGTCCCGGACGAGCCCGTGCCGATCGACGTCTCCGGCTTCGGCCCCCAGGCCACGGCGCTCGCGGCCCGCGTGGGCGACGGCTACATCACCATGGGCCCCGACGAGGACCTCACCACCCAGTTCCGCAAGGGCGGCGGGGGCTCCGGGCTCGTCAGCGGCGGTACGAAGGTCTGCTACGGCCCCGACCGCGAGGAGGCCGTCCGTACGGTGCACAAGCTGTGGTCCAACCAGCTGCTGCCCGGCGAGATGGCCCAGATCCTGCCCACGCCGCGCCACTTCGAGCAGCTGGAGCCGCTGGTGACCGAGTCCATGGTGAGCGAGAAGACGGTCTGCGGACCCGACGTGGACGAACACGTCTCGGCTCTGTCCGCCTTCGCCGACGCGGGCTTCGACCGGGTCTACGTCAGCCAGATCGGCCCCGACCAGCGCGGCTTCTTCGACTTCTACCGCACGAAGGTGCTGCCCCAGCTTTCGGGCGGCTGAAGGGGGCGAACCGATCAGGCCCTACCTCTTGAGCATCTCCGAGGTGATCGCCCACCGTTCGTGGTCCCGCCAGGCCCCGTCGATGTAGAGGAAGCCCGGTGAGAAGCCCTCCAGCCGGAACCCGCAGCGCCGGGCGAGGGCGATCGAGGCGGCGTTGCCGGGCTGCACGTTGATCTCCAGCCGGTGCAGCCGCAGCGGCGGCCCGAAGGCGTACCGGACGACGAGTTCGAGCCCCTCGCTCATCAGCCCCCGCCCGGCCGCGTGCGCGAACGCCCCGTACCCGAGGGCGCCGCACAGAAAGCCGCCCTGGACGATGTTGTTGATGTTGACGAACCCGGCGACGGCGCCACCCTCAACGCCGGGGCCGTCGCCCTTCTCGCACACGAGGAACCCGGCCTTGGTCGGATCCTCGATCAGCCGCCCGGCGTACGCGGCATAGGCGTCGGGGCTCGCCGGCGGAGCCAGCCAGGGGTGGTGCAGGGCCTTGCTCTCCCGCACCCGGTCGATGAACTCGGCACCGTCCTCGTAGGTGAACGGACGTATGCCCACGCGGGGCCCTTCGGCGAGATATCCACGGAGCTCAGACACTCAGCCACCTTACGCGCGGCCCTCGTTCACCTTCGGCGGCGCATGAAATAGGCCCCGCAGAGTGCGCCGATGACCGCCGTGCCGAGCAGCGCCATCCACAGCGGCATGGTCACCTCCGGGATCAGCAGCCGGATCCGGGTGGCTCGGGTGTTCTCGAAGATGAAGATCAGGGCGAGCACGGCGAGCGCCCCGACGGCGACCCGGGCGGGCGTCAGCACCCCCCGCGCACCACCGGTCCCGCCAGCGGTTCCGCCACCGGCATCGCCACGGCTCTCGGAGGTCTTCGGGCTCATGGGGCCAGCATGAGCCGAACCGGTGCTTCCCGCGCGCCCGGAGGTACGCCGGACGGGTGACAGCACCGAGGGCCGACCCGCCCCACCCTCACCGCAGCGCCGGCTCCTCCAACGTCAGTGTCCCCGCGTCTGCGTCGAGTTCGGCGGCCACCCCGAACGGGATCGTCAGCGCCCCGTCGCAGTGCCCGAACCCGAACTCCTCCACCACCGGCACCCCGAGCCCGCCGAGCCGGTCGGCGAACACGGCGCGCAGCTCCTCGTACGGGCCGCACCGCTCCCACGAGCCGAGCGTGATCCCGGCGACGCCGTCGAGCCAGCCGGTGCGCAGCAGCTGGGTGAGGTCCCGGTCGATCCGGTACGCGCTCTCCCCCACGTCCTCGATCATGAGCAGCCCGCCGCGCGCACCGGACCGGGCGTGCCGGGTGCCCCGTTCGGTGGCGAGTATGGCCAGACAGCCGCCGAGGACGACACCCCGGGCCCGCCCGGGTACTAGCATCGAACCGGCTGCGGTGTGGATGACCCGTACCGACTCCGGATCGAACAGCGTGGCCCGCAGATGCTCCTGCGCCCGCGCGTTCTTGAGGAAGTCGACGGCGGAGACCATCGGTCCGTGCAGGGTGGCCAGTCCCAGACGGACCGCGAACGCCTCGTGCAGCGCGGTGATGTCGCTGTAGCCGACGAACACCTTGGGGCCGGCCGCCCGCAGCGCGTCCCAGTCGAGCAGGTCGACCATGCGCTGCACTCCGTAGCCGCCGCGGGCGCACAGCACCGCGTCGACCTCGGGGTCGCACCAGGCGGCCTGGAAGTCGGCGGCCCGGTCCGCGTCCGTACCCGCGAGGTAGTCGAACTCCCCGTGCCGGTCGAGCACATGGGGTGCGACGACGGGGTCGAGGCCCCAGCCGCGCAGCAGGTCGAGCCCGGACTGCAGTCGCTCCTCGCGCACGGGCCCGCTGGGCGCGACGACGGCCACGCGCGCACCCGGCGCGAGCCTCGACGGCCTTGCCAGGGGCTTCACTTGACGAGTTCCAGGGTCGGGATGCCGGGCGGGGTGAGGCCGAAGACCTGTGCGTACAGGGAGAGTTCGGACTCCAGGACGCGCACTGTCGTGTCCGCCCGCCGGAATCCGTGCCCCTCCCCCTCGAACGCGATGTACCGGTGCGGCACGCGCCGCCCCTCCATCGCGAGCCGGGCGAGGAACCGGTCGCACTGCACGGGCGGGCAGATGACGTCGTCCAGCCCCTGCAGCAGCAGGAAGGGTGCGGTGATGTCGGCGGCGTGCTCGGCGGGCGAGCGCTCCAGATAGCGGCCGGGGACGTCGGCGAGCGGGCCGACCAGGGACTCCAGGTACTGCGACTCGAAGTCGTGGGTCTCCCCCGAGCCCCAGCCCGCCAGGTCGAGGATCGGATAGAGGATCGTGCCGCACGCGTAGACGTCGGTGCTGGTGAGGGAGGCCGCCGCGGTCCAGCCGCCCGCGCTGCCGCCCCGGACGGCGAGCCGGGCACGGTCGGCGGTGCCCTCGTCGGCGAGGGCGAGCGCGACGGCCGCGCAGTCCTCGACGTCGACGACACCCCACTGTTCGCGCAGCCGGTTGCGATACTCGCGCCCGTACCCGGTCGAGCCGCCGTAGTTGACCTCGGCGACGCCGATGCCCCGCGAGGTGAAGTAGGCGATCTCCAGGTCGAGTACGAGCGGCGCCCGCCCGGTCGGCCCCCCGTGCGCCCACACGACGTACGGGGGCAGCTCGTCGCCGGGCGCCGTGTACCCGGGGTGGTGCGGCGGATAGATGTGCGCGTGGATGTCCCGGCCCTCCGGGCCGGTGAAGGTGCGGATCTGCGGCTCGGGATAGTGCACGGGGTCGACCGGGTCCTGGTGCCCGGCGCCGATGACCCGGGCCCGTCCCGTACGGGTGTCCAGCTCGACGACCTCGTAGGCGCTGCGCGGGCTGGCCCCGACGGCGAGGATCCGGTCACCGTGCACGGCGAGGGTGGCCGCGAACTCGGTCCAGGGGCCGCACGTGTCGACGACGTCTCCGGTCTCGGGGTCCAGGATCCCGAGCGAGGTCGCCCCGCGCCCGTGCACGACCGCGACGGGCCCGCCCTCCAGGGGTGCGAACCAGCGTTGCCCGACCTTCCACAGCGCCCCGCCGAACTCCTCCGGGCGGGGGCACACGGGCACGTCGTCCCGGTAGAGGTTCCACCAGCCGGTGCGGTCGCTGACGTACAGCAGTGCTCCGTCGCCCGCCCAGTCCACCTGCGCGATCGACTCCTCGGGCCCTCCGGCGACCGTTTGGGCGCCGCTCAGCGTGCCGCCGGCGCCCACCTCCGCGACCACCAGCTCGGTCCCGTCCCAGGGCATCCGCGGATGGTCCCAGGCGAGCCAGGCCGCGCGCCGGCCGTCGGGCGAGATCCGGGGTCCGGTGACGAACCGGTGCCGGTCGTCGGTGAGTTCGCGTACGGCGCCGCGCTCCTCGGCGGCCGATCCGTCCAGCGGCACGGCGGCGATCACGCGCCGGACATCGGTGGGTCGCTCGCCGGTGAACTCCTCCAGCACGCACCAGACTTCACCGAGTTCGAGCCGCAACTGCGGCTCCACCCAGCGCAGTCCGCCCCCGACCGGGGACAACGGCGTGAGCGGGCGCGGCTCCTGCCCCTCCGCCAGGCAGTACAGCCGCTGATCGGCGAAGTTGACGAACACGACCAGCGGACCGCCGTCGCGCACGGCACCGGCCCACGGATGGCCGCCGTACTCCATGACGCGGCTGCGCACGTTCCACGGCGCGTCCAGGACCGACTCCTGGGTGCCGTCGGCGCGCCGCCGCACCAGGGTGCGCCGGCCGCCCTCGGTGGGCCGGGGCTCGGTCCACCAGGCCTCGTCGCCGACGAACCCCACGTACTCGGGTGACCCGTCGTGCTCGGCGGCGAGTTCCGCGTCGATGGGCGAGAGCCATGATCCGTACGGCAGTGTCTGCACTGTCTTCCCCACTCCTAGGCCGTGCGCAGGAACCGGTCGAGTACCCGGACTCCGAAGTGCAGCGCCTCGACCGGGACACGCTCGTCCACACCGTGGAAGAGTGCCTGGTAGTCGAAGCCCTCGGGCAGCTTCAGGGGCGCGAATCCGTACCCGGTGATGCCGAGCCGCGAGAACTGCTTGGCGTCGGTCCCACCGGACATGCAGTAGGGCACCACGAGCCCCTCGGGCGCGAACTCCTCGACGGCGGCGCGCATTCGGGCGTAGGTGGGTGAGTCCACCGGGGCCTGCAGCGCCCCCGAGCGATGGTGGAACTCCCACTCCACGTCGGGGCCGGTGAGTTCGTCGAGGGTCGTACGGAACTCGTCCTCGCAGCCGTACAGGAAGCGCCCATCGACGAACGCGACGGCCTCGCCGGGGATCACGTTGACCTTGTAACCGGCGTTCAGCATGGTGGGGTTGGCGCTGTTGCGGACGGTCGCCTCGACGAGCCGGGCGGCGGGTCCGAGCTTGGTGAGGAGCCCGTCGACGTCGTCCAGGTCGGGCACGACGCCGTAGAGGGCGGCGAGTTCGGTGAGAGCGGCTCGGACGGTCGGGGTGAGGCGAAGCGGCCACTCGTATGCGCCGATGCGGGCGACGGCGGCGGCGAGGCGGGTCACGGCGTTGCTGTGGTTGACCTTCGAGCCGTGTCCGGCGCGCCCCTTGGCGGTCAACTTGAGCCAGCCGGTGCCGCGTTCACCGGCGGCGATGGGGTACAGGTGGCGTCCGCCGCCGTCGTGGAAGGTGAACGCCCCTGATTCGCCGACCCCTTCGGTGCACCCGTCGAACAACTCCGGGTGCTCGGCGGCCAGGAACCCGGCGCCGTCCACGGCGCTGTCCTCCTCGTCGGCGGTGAACGCGATCACGATGTCGCGCCGGGGCCGGACGCCCTCGCGGGCCCAGTCGCGGACGACGGCGAGGATCATCGCGTCCATGTTCTTCATGTCGACGGCGCCCCGCCCCCAGACGACGCCGTCGCGGATCTCCCCGGAGAAGGGGTGCACGCTCCAGTCGTCGGCGCGTGCGGGCACGACGTCGAGATGCCCGTGCAGGAGCAGCGCGTTGGCGGCGGGGTCGGTGCCCTCGATCCGGGCGACGACGTTGGTGCGCCCCTTGGTCCGCTCGAGGAGCGTGGGTTCGAGGCCTGCCTCGGCGAGCAGGGCGGCGGCGTACTCGGCGGCGGGCCGCTCCTGGCAGTCGCCGGCGCCGTGGTTGGTCGTGTCGATCCGGATGAGGTCGGAGGTGAACGACACCACCTCGTCGAGCGCCTGCTGCTCAGCCATACTGCTCCTCCACCGCGGCCGAGACGATCGTCGTGACCGCCTTGAAGGTACGAATGCCCTCGTACATTGTGCCGCTCGTGTACGCCACCTTCCGCTCCCCGGTCCGCGCGACGCCGGGCACGACGGTGGCGGCCATGGAGAGATGCTCGGCGTCGAACTCGAGGGCGACGGTGAACGGCCCGCCGACGACGGGTTCGTGCCGCACGGCCAGCGCGGCGGCCTCCTTCGCGGCGGCCCTGATGTCGGCGGCGGTCCTGGCGGGTGTCCGGCACACGGCGGCGTACCGCGACACATGGTCCTTGACGGCGACCTTCAGCGCCTCGGGCGCGTATCCGAGCGCGTCCTCGCAGGCGAGGTCGTCGCCGGTGACCAGCACGACGGGGACCCCGTACTCGGCGACCACATGGGAGTTGAGGAGCCCTTCGCTGGCCCGTACGCCGTTCACCCACACGCCGGTGATGGAGTTGGCGAGGTAGGTGTGCGCGAGGACGCCCTCCATGCCGGCGCCCGCGTGATAGCCGACGAAGGCGATGCCGTCGACGTCGCCGTGCTGGACGCCCTCCACCATGGACAGCGACTTGTGGCGCCCGGTGAGCATCTCCACCCGCTCGTCCAGCCGTTCGAGGAGCAGGTTGCGCATGGTCCAGTGGGCCTCGTTGACCAGCACCTCGTCGGCGCCGCCGTCGAAGAAGCCGAGCACGGCGGCGTTGACGTCCGAGGTGAACATCGAACGGCATCGCTCCCACTGCGGGGTGCCTGGCAGTACGTCGGCCGGCCAGGTGACGCCGGTGGCGCCCTCCATGTCGGCGCTGATGAGGATCTTCATCGTGAGACAGTCCCGTCGCAGGTCAGCGGCTCGCTGTCCGAACGTTACGCGCCGGGCCCGGTCCCGGCCAGGAAGCACCGCTTCTGCCTCCCGGGTGAACCCACGGATCTCCGCACCGAACCGTTCAGTATCCGGAACACGGCGACAGCCCCGCCTCCCTGAGGAGTCGGGGCTGTCGGACGAGCTGTCGCGCTACGGGACGACTGCGGTCCCTGTGCTCCCGGTCAGGAGCGGCGGGCCCGACGGGCCATGAGGAGCGCGCCGGCGCCGAGGGCGACGACCACGGCCGCCGCACCGGCGATGGTGCCGACCGGCGCGCCGGCGCCGGTCTCCGCCAGCGGCGGGGTGCTCTCGCTGGGCGAGGGCGCCGGGCTGGTGGGCGGCGTCGACTCCACCGGGGGTACGTCCGGGGTGGTGGGCGGCGTGGTGGAGGTGTCGGGGGTGGTCGGCGGGGTCGACTCCTCGGCGGGCGGCTCGCTGCTCGCGGGCGTCGTGGGAGTCGCCGGCGTGGTCGGGGTGCCCGGGGTGCTCGGCGCGGGCTCTGACGGCGTGGGGGCGGGCGGCACGGAGGCGCCGGTGTCGCACGCCTTGTCGCCGCCGTTCCAGGCCGCTATGAGGTGGTAGGGCGTGACCACGTTGTCGGGCTGGTAGGGGGCGGGGCCATGGCCCTCCCCCTCCTGGCCGTCGTACGCGATGTCGTCGCCGTACAGGTCGATCTGCCCGTAGCAGTCCGGGGTCTTCACGCTCAGCTTCTGCCAGGTGTGCTCCGCGCCACCCGCGTCGGCGACGTCCGCCGAGGTGAGGTAGACGGTGTCCTTCTCGATGAAGGTCTGGTGGCCGGAGGTGTTCCAGTTCGGACCCTCGGTCGTGTACTCGGCCAGGGACACCGGGTACTTGCAGCCCTCCCCGACGTTCTGGCCCGGGGCCAGCCGGACCTCGACGGTGCCGGGAGCACTGGCCAGGGAGTGGAACCCGCCCTGCGAGGTCCAGTCACCGCCGTCGATGCGGTACTGGACGGTGGCGGACTGGCACGACCCGCCCGTGGTCGCGCTCGCCGTGCCCGCCCCGAGTACGGGTACGACAGCGGCGGCGAAAGCGGTTGCGGCGAGGACAGCCAGAGTTCTGGACTGGTGCGAACGCGACAAAATGGGCCTCTGTGGTTCGAAATGTGTGGGAGGTGTGTCGGGTGCCAGTGAACGGCGCGGGCGGACGCACGAAGGCGTGCGCACCAGGTCACTCGCGTCACTTCACTCGCTTCAGGCACAGCGAAGTGATCCGCATTCTCGCCAGGTCAGGTGACTCCCGTCAATCCTCCACGAGTTCTCCACATTCCGGCTTGGTCACGGCGGCCTCCGGCGGAGCGTCCCGGGCCGCCGTGATCCTCAGCGTTGCTGCGCCACCACGACCCACTTCGAGGGCAGCACGACGCGGGTTCCGTCCGCCGTGTACTCCGTGGTGGTGAGTGGGAGTTCGCCGCTCCCGAGGACCTGCAGGCCCGCCGCGCTCAGATACACGGGCACCGCCGAGTCCGCCACCTCACCGGGTGCGATGCCGTGCTCGAGGACCGGGCGCAGCTTGGGCGGCGGGCCCTCGGGGCTCTGGGCGAGGCCCATCAGGATGGGGCGCGCGTCCTGCGACAGCTCGACCAGGAAGGCCCGGCCGGTCTGTCCGATGAGGGTCGCGATGCCGTCGACGAGGGTCTGCCGGTCGTCGGCGTCGCACTGGTGGAGCACCCCGCGCATGTACACGTTGGTGTCGCCGAGCTTTCCGTGCAGTTCCTCGACCTCGGTCTTCTCTGCGCAGTCGAGGACTTCGTACTCGGCGGCGCCCTCCGGGTCGGCCTGACGGGCACGCTCGATGGCCGCGGACGAGAGGTCGGCGCCGACGACCCGGGTGAAGCGGTCCGTGAGGAACCGGGTCTGCGTGCCGTTGCCACAGCCGAGGTCCAGCAGGGGCAACTCGAAGTCCGCGAGGTGCGGTTCGAAGACGGCGAGGTGGAGGCCGACGGCCAGCATGGGCTCCGCGTCCCAGAAGACGGCCCCCTGTCCGTGGGGGGCCTCGCGCCAGAAGCCCTCCCAGGCCTCCCTGTACCGACTCGTGACGCTCATGCCCAACTCCCCAGGGTGCGACGGCTGTCCGTCCGAGGGGACGGGCCAGTTCGGTCTACCGTGCCCCGGTTACGCCCACAAGCACACCGCACATACCTTCACGGCTCGTTCGAGAGGTGCGCGCCGGTGTGCGCCTCGCACGCCTCCCCGGCCCCGCGGCAACAGCAATCCAAGCACAGGGCACCGACATCGACGGCGGGGCGTCAGCGTCGGCGCGGCAGAGTGAGTTCGAACCACACGGTCTTGCCAGTCCCCGTCCGGCTCGCCCCCCACTCCCGGGCCAGCGTGCTCACCACGCGCAACCCTCGGCCGACCTCGGCCGTGGGCTCGGTGCCCAGCAGCGTGGGCAGGGTGTGGTCGTCGTCGTCCACTTCGCACAGCAGCGTCTCGCCGCGCACGAGCCGCAGCTCGACTGAACGCCCGTGCGAGTGCCGTACGGCGTTGGTGACCAGTTCGCTGACCAGTAGCTCGGTGGTACCCACCAGTCGCGCCAGGCCCCAGTCGTGGAGCTGTTCTCGGACCACGGCACGGGCCCGGCCGACCTCGGCCGGGCCGGGGGCGAGCCGCCATTCGGCGACGTCGTCCGGTTCGATCCCGTTGAGTCTGGTCATCAGCAGCGCCACGTCGTCCTTGCGGCCTCCGCGGACGTTCAGGGTGCGGATGATCGTGTCGCAGGCGTCGTCCATGGAGGCGGCCGGGTGGGCGGCGGACTCGCAGAGCGTCGCCAGGCCCACGCCGATGTCCTCCCCGCGTACCTCGACCAGGCCGTCGGTGCACATCACGAGCCGGTCGCCCGGCTCAACGCGCACGCGTACCGCCTCGAAGGGCACTCCGCCGACGCCGATGGGCGCGCCGGTGGGCAGGTCGAGCAGCTCGCTCCGGCCGTCCACGGCGCGGACCAGCACGGGCGGGATGTGGCCCGCGTTGGCGAGGTGCAGCTCGCCCGCGATCGGGTCGTAGACGGCGTAGAGGCAGGTCGCGAGGTAGGTGTCGCCGAGGCGCTGGGCGAGGTCGTCGAGGTTGCGCAGGAGCTGGGCGGGCGGCAGGTCCAGGGCGGCCATGGTCTGGACGGCCGTACGCAACTGGCCCATCATCGCGGCCGAGTTGAGGCCGTGCCCCATGACGTCGCCGACGACGAGGGCGGTGCGGGCGCCCGGCAGTTTCACGGAGTCGAACCAGTCGCCGCCGACCCTGCCCAGCAGCGTGCCGGGCAGATAGCGGGTGGCGATGTCGCAGCCCGCCATGCGCGGCGGGATCTGCGGCAGCATGCTGTCCTGGAGGGTCTCGGCGACACTCTCCTGGTAGGTGTACATGCGCGCGTTGTCGAGCACGAGGCCCGCGCGGGCGGCGAGTTCGGCGCCGGTGACGCGGTCCATGTCGTTGAACTCGACCCGCTCCGGGTGGCGGAGAAGGATCATGAAGCCGAGGACGACGTTGCGGGCCTTCAGCGGTACGACCAGCATGGAACGACCCGTGATCAGCGGCCTGATGTCGCGCTTCTCGAACTGCGAGGCGATCATGTGCCCCATCTGTTCGCTGATGCGCGGCACGAGGACGGGCTGACCGCTGGTCATGCACTGGAAGAACGGGGTGTGCGCCGGGAACGGCATGGCCTCGCCGACCGGTACGACGTCGTCCCAGCGGCCCGGTTCGTCGGTGTGTTCGAGGGCGACGCGGTGCCACATCGTCGTCGTGTCGGGCACCCCTTCGGGGAACCCCTCACCGGCGACGACCTGTTCGCGCAGATAGGTGCCCGCCACGTCCGTGAAGCGGGGTACGACGGCCTTGCTGACCTCGATGATCGTGCGGGACAGGTCGAGCGAGGTGCCGATGCGCCCGCTGACGTCGTTGAGGAACTCCAGCCGCTCGCGCACCGCCGCGTACTCGAGGTCCTCGACGTCGTCCTGGAGGTCCTCGGGCAGGGGTTCGCCGGCCAGTACCGCCCGGGCCACCCGCTCCCGCCGCACCTTACGCTCGGCGCGGCGGGGCACGCCCCAGTCAGGGGTGACCGGGACCAGGTCGTTCTGGCTGAACTCCAGGACGGGATAGCCCAGTTCGAGGATCTGGGAGACGATGCGGGCGCTCTCCCCGACGCTCATGCTGGGCAGGATCTCGGGGAGTCTGCGGGCGAGTTCGTCGGCGCCGGGGAAGTTGGTGTGGAGGGCGAATCCGGGCGCGATGCGCTCGACCGGGACCTCGTCGTCCTCCTGGCGCAGTACGTCGGTGTCGGCGGCAAGCACGAGCAGGCGCTCGTGGCCAGGGCCCACCAGGGGGTAGGCCCACCAGAGCACATCGACACGGTCGGCGTCGTGGCCCGGCACCGCGAGGCGGGCGCGGCCCGAGGCCGGGTAGGACAGCCGCCCGTCGAGGGAGGACTCCAGGTCGGGTCCGAGACCGTCGTAGGCCGCGAACGACCCGAACGGCGTCGAGTCGTCGTCATCGATGTCGGGGAGGGCGCCGGAGACGGGCAGCAGGTCGACGGCGGGCCGGCCGAGGGCTTCCTCCCTGGAGGCACCGAACAGACGCCGCGCGCCCCGGCTCCAGTGCGAGACCAGGCCTTCACGGTCGACCACGACCACGGCCAGCGGGATACGGCCCGCCTCACCGTGCTCCGTCGGCGCGCTCTCCGCAGCTCCGCGGCTGGGATGTGCGCCCGTTTCGGTGCCACGATCCATGGCGCAGGCTCCTTCTTCCCACGGCTCCGCGAGATCTGTGCCGTCCTCACCACCGTACGGCGCCGGTCGGTCGCGATGTGTGGCAATCCGGTAATTGCTCTTGGACGGTCCGCTCCGGCGCACAGACACGCGCCCCGCTCGCTCAGTCCTCGTGCCCGACCTGAAGGTCGCGTTCCGTACGGCCGCCACCAGCCACCTGGAGGACGGTGGCGACCGGCGGGTAACCGGAGGCGATGACCGTGTACTCGCCGGAGGACAGGTCCACGAACCGGAACGTTCCGTCGGCCGGGGTGGTGAGCGTGTCCACGACGTTGCCGGCCACGTCGAGCAGGGTCACCCGCGCGTCCTCGACGGGCCGTCCGCCGCCGGCCCGCACAGTGCCCTTCAGGACGGCGCCGCCCGCGAGTCCGACGTCCTGGCGGGTCTCCCGGGTGGCTCGCACGGTGACAGGGAGGGCGGCCGGGCGGAACGCGGGCGCACCGGCGGCGAGGGTGTACTCGCCGGCCACCAGTTCGGTGATGACGTATCCGCCCTCGGGTCCGCTGCGGGTGGTGGCGACGACCTCGCCGTGCACGTCGGTGAGCGTGACGGTGGCGTCCGGGACCGGAGCGCCGTCCCCGGTCAGCACCCGGCCGGCCAGGCGCCCCGCGCCACCGAGGACGAGGTCCAGTTCGACGGGCCGCTCGCCGACGGTCACGGTGACCGCCTGCGGCTGGTGACCGCCCGCCGCGGCGATCAGGACATACGCGCCCGAGCCGGGCGTGGACAGCGCGTACCGCCCGTCCTCGGCGCTCGCGCCGCGTCCGATCTGCGTGCCCGTGACGTCGATGAGGGTGAGCGCCGCGCGCGGTACGACGGTCCCGTCCGGGTGCTGGACGGTGCCGCACACCGGGATTCCGGCCGCGTACGGCGAGCGAGGCGAGACGGGGTTCCCCCCGCCCGAGGGGTGGGGGAGGGCCGCCGGGACCGCCAGGGTGGTCGTGGGTCCCGCGGAGTCGGGAGCGGCGGGGGCGGTGTGGTGGGACACCAGGGGTTTCTCCTTGAGGAAGCAGGCGATGAGCAGGCCGAGGACCAGCACCGGCACGAGGTACAGAAAGACGCCCGGCATGGCGTCGGCGTACGCCCTGATGTAGCTGTCGCGCAGCGCCGGGGGAAGCGCGTGGACGAGCTGCGGGGTGATCGAGTCGGGGTCGGGGAGACGGGCACCCGCGCGCGTGGGGAGGCTCTTGTGCAGGGACTCGGCGAGCCGGTTCGAGAAGAGGGTGCCGAAGACCGCGGCGCCGACGCTGCCGCCGATCTGCCGGAAGTAGTTGTTGGCGCTGGTCGCGGTGCCGAGGTCGGCAGGGCGCACGGAGTTCTGCACGGCGAGGACCAGGACCGGCATCACCATGCCGATGCCGGTGCCGAGGACGGCCATCCAGAGGCTGTAGTGCAGCCGGGGCGTGTCCGCTTCGAGGCGGGACAGCAGCCACATGCCGAGCACCGACAGGGCGCTGCCCAGGACCGGCCAGACCTTGTAGCGGCCGGTGTGGCTGATGAGCTGCCCGGAGACGATCGACGCGCCGACGATGCCGGCCATCATGGGCAGCATCAGCAGACCGGACTCGGTGGCACTGGCGCCGTCGACCATCTGGAGGAAGGTCGGCAGATAGCTGGCGGCGCCGAACAGCGCCACGCCGGTCACCAGCCCCACCAGACCGGTGACGTTGAAGACGGAGTCCCTGAACAGCCGTAGCGGGATGAGGGGTTCGGGTGCGAACCGCTCGGCGACGACGAAGAGTACGGCGGCCACGAGCGCTCCGGCGCCGAGCCCGAGGATCTCGCGCGAGCCCCACGCGTACTCGGTGCCGCCCCAACTCGTCAGCAGCACCAGGCAGGTCGAGGCCACGGCGAGCAGCAGCGCTCCGAGGAGGTCGAGCCGGGCCTTGGCCGTGGGCTTGGGCAGCTTCAGTACGACGGTGACGACGGCCAGCGTCAGAAGACCGAACGGCACGTTGAACCAGAAGCACCACCGCCAGGAGAGGTGGTCGGTGAAGTAGCCGCCCAGGAGAGGCCCCGCGACCGAGGCGAGGCCGAACGCGGCGCCGATCAGACCCATGAACCGCCCGCGTTCGCGCGGCGGCACGATGTCCGCGATGATCGCCTGGACGCCGATCATCAACCCGCCCGCGCCGACGCCCTGGAGGGCGCGGAAGGCGATGAGCTGGTCCATGGTGTGCGACCGGCCTGCCAGCGCCGAGCCGGCGACGAAGACGACGATCGCGAACTGGAAGACGCCCTTGCGGCCGAGCAGATCACCGAGTTTGCCGTAGACGGGCAGTCCGACGGTGGCGGTGAGCAGGTAAGCGGTGATCGCCCAGGACATCTTGTCCAGGCCGTGCAGCTCCCCGACGATCTTCGGGAGCGCGGTGGCGACGATCATCTGCTCCAGGGCGGCGAGCAGCAGCGCGAGCATGAGCCCGAAGAACACCAACCGGACCTGGCGCGGACCGAGTTGCGGAGGTTCTGGAGAAGGTGGAGGGAGCTCGGTCGCCGGTTCGTCCTGCACCAGAGTGATCCCGCCCACGTACCGCTCCCCTCGTCGCACCTACCGACAATTCCCGCTTTGGGCGACAACTGCGAGCAAGTGCGACGAGTTACGGCGTAACGGCACAAGGGGCGGAGATCCACTCGAACCGGTGAGGTGAGCGGGGGCGGGAGCCAACGCCCTTCGAGGGGTTGCCCCTTGGACTACTTCTCCACCTCGGCGGCGAGCTTGTCGAGGAGGCCGTCGTAGATGCGGGCGAGGCCCTTGGGGGCGAAGGTCCGCTCGAAGAAGCCGCCGACGCCACCGGCGCCGTCCCAGACGCTGGTGACGACGACCCGCGACCTGCCCTCGCCGGCCGGGGTGACACGCCAGGTGGTGACCATCGAGGAGTTGCGGTCCTTCTCGACGAGCTCGCCGTCGGTGGGCTCACTGACCTCCAGCAGACAGTCCCGGACGCGCTTCTTGGTGGCCTGGAGCTTCCAGTGGACGAGGGTGCCCTCTCCGTCGCCGCCCTCGCGTACCTCATACTCGCTGAACTGCTCCGGCATCACCTTCGCGCGCGTGCCGCTGTATTCGGCGAGGGCGTCGAACACCGTCTCCGCGTCCGCCGCGACGATGCGCTCCGTGGTGGCCTCGACCTGCGCCATTGCGTTCCTCCAGCAGCTGGTTCTTCGGTGGGTCGCGCTCAGCCAACCACCCCGCCGCCCGGCCGCCCAAATCGGGGTCTCACAAGGGGTCCGGCGGCGAGCTTCACAAGACTCGAACATACGATCGCACGATCAAGGGAACATGTGTTCTATTCTGTGGTCAGTGCTACCGAGGAGGTGTCATGCGCTGGGAGAACCTCACTGTGGGGTCCGGCTCCGGCCCGGCCGACGCCGCGTTGTTCGGCGCGGACGCGGTGACCACCCGTACCTTCGACTCTCCCGAGTTCCGCGGGATCACCTTCCACGAGATCCGGGCCCGTTCGATCATCAACCGCGTCCCCGGGGCCTCACGCCTGCCGTTCGAGTGGAAGGTGAACCCCTATCGGGGCTGCACGCACGCGTGCTCGTACTGCACTGCCTGACCCTATTGAGCCCGGGAGGGCCGATGCTCAGCACTCCGAACGCGGACAATGCCTGGAAAGGCATGACGAGGTCCTTCCCGACCCCGGAGGCGCCCGGCCAGTATGCCGCCCCCAGCAAGGCGGAGAGGACGGCCTACGCCGTGCTGCTGCACGGACCGGCCGCGCGCTCAGGCGGCACCGACGCGAGTCAGTGGCTGCTACTGCGCGACCGCACAGCGAAGCGCCCGTAACCGACGCACCAGCAGCAGCCACACTTCAGGAACGCGTCAGCCGCCCAAGACGCCGTCGAGGCAGTCCTGCCGACGGAGCGGGTGAACGGGCCGGGCGCCATGATGGCGGCCCGCCAGTTCCAAATCGACGCCATCTCGGGATTCTTCAGGTCGCGGAAGATCTCGTCGGCGTTCGCGGAGAGGCGGGGGCCCGCCGATGAGCCCCCGCACTGCCTGACGGGATCGCACGGCCGTGTGGCGGGCGCACGATCATCGGCCGTGGGCGCCGGGCGAAGGTTGCGCCATGGCGAACTCGCCAGTGAGTGATGCCGCCGCCGGCGTGGACGCTCGGGCATGATGCACATGCGCGCGCCGAGAGAGGCACACGGGGAGAGCAACCCTGCACCGGCCGACCGTGGTCGGGACCACCACTCGGGGGCAGGTCCCGCTCTTGGCGACGTCGTCGGGCAGCAGCCCGGCCAGGACACGGGCGCAGTCGAGGGTGTACGCCGCCCGGCGAGAGTCGGTCCAGTCCGGCGTGTACACCGCGTGCTTGACGACGGGCTGGTGGAAGCCCTGGTACGGGAAGGTGTTGAGGGTGACGACCTCCAGGCCGCGCCGGTGCAGGTGCGCGCGGAGCCGGGCGACCTCATAGGGGCGCGCGGCGAGGTCGCGGGCGGCGTCCCGGGCCAGCCAGAGCCCTACGCCCAGGACGGGGGTGCCGAGCCGGTCGCGCACCCGTGCCGCGCAGGCGTCGAGCTGGGCGGTGACACTGTCCAGGGTCTCGGCGGCGTGCACGTGGGTGCAGTAGGCGAGGTGGACGAGGGAGCCGTCGCGGTGCCGGAAGCGCACGGCGTCACCGCTCCCCGCGCAGCAGCGAGTTGTCCGCGAAGACCGCCGGTCCCGGGGCGGCGGTCCCGTCCTGGTGGCCGTCGACCCCTTCCAGGTCCAGTCGGCCGCTCTGGCCGTAGAAGGCGACCGGGTTGCGCCAGAGCACCTCGTCGACCTGGTCCTCGGTCATACCGGCGGCGAGCATGGCATCGCCGGTGGCGCGGGTGGTCAGCGGGTCGCTGTGGCCCCAGTCGGCGGCCGAGTCGACCAGCGTGCGGGCGGTGCCGTGGCGGCGCAGCACCTCGACCATGCGGGGCGGGCTCATCTTGGTCTCGGGGTAGATGGAGAAGCCCGCCCAGCAGCCGGCCTCGGCTACGAGGTCCACGGTCACCTCGTTGAGGTGGTCGACCAAGACGCGTTCGGGCGCGATGCCGGACTCGCGGACGACGTCGAGGGTGCGCCGGGTGCCCGCGGCCTTGTCCCGGTGCGGGGTGTGCACCAGGACCGGCAGGTCGTACCGGACGGCGAGTTCGAGCTGGGTGGCGAACGCCGTGTCCTCGGCAGGGGTCATCGAGTCGTAGCCGATCTCACCGACGGCCACCACGCCGTCGCGGACCAGGTACTGGGGCAGGACGTCCAGGACGCCGGTGCAGCGCGGGTCGTTGGCCTCCTTGGGGTTGAGGGCGAGGGCGCAGTGGTGGCGGATGCCGAACTGGCCGGCCCGGAACGGCTCGAAACCGAGAAGGCTGTCGAAGTAGTCGGTGAAGCTGCCGATGGAGGTCCGCGGCTGGCCGAGCCAGAACGCCGGCTCCACCAGCGCCCGGACGCCCGCGTCACGCATGCGCGTGTAGTCGTCGGTGGTGCGGGACGTCATGTGCACGTGTGGGTCGAAGATGCGCATGCGGTGCTCCTTCATTCGCAGGGCCGAAGTCGGTGGCCGGGGACGCCGGCCGGGGTGTGCGCGGCGAGCCGGGTCAGGGCGCGGCGGGCGGCCGCGCGGCGCCCAGGTTCGGGGCGGTCCGCCTCGCCGGGCAGCCCCGAGGCGGCCACCACGGCGGGGAAACGGGCCAGGACCGGCCAGACGTCCTCGGGTACGTCCCGGCCGGCCGCGACGCGTTCGTGGGCGTGGTCGGCGAGCATCCGAGCCAGCTCCGCGTCCACGCGCTCCTCCGCGATCACCGGCGGGACGCCCATGAAGACGCACTTGAGGACGGCGTGCCGGTAGGCGGCGGCGTCGAGGTGGCGGGCCGCGTAGGGGCTCAGGGCGGCGGCGACGAGGCTGTTGTCCTGCGAGCGGAGCGCCTCGTGCACCAGGCCGACGGCAGCGTCGCCCAGGTCGGAGCGGAGCGGGTCCAGGACGGGCAGGGCCCGCAGTAGCGCCCGGCGTTCCGGGGTGCCGCCCGCCCGGTAGAGCCGGGTGAGCAGGCCGGGCAGCAGCCCCGGCGCGGGCGGAAGGGCCGCCAGCAGGACCACGCGGGCCGCGTCGGGCGCGGCCCAGCCGGCGGCGGCGGGGCGGGCTCCGGGTGCGCCGGTGGGGTCCAGGGGGCCCCGGCCGCAGTGCCGGGCGACGACGGGGAAGAGTTCCAGGACGGCCATGGGGTCGGTGGCCGTCGCGTACAGGGCCGCCTCCAGCCAGGCGGCGGCGTCCGGTGCGAGCCGTGCCTCCAGGCAGGCGCAGAGGTCCGCGAACACCTTGGTCACGCCGTCTCCCTCACTCGTGCGGCCTCGTACAGGAAGGCCAGGGAGCGCTGGGCCACCCGGGCGGCGTCGGGCGAGCCGTCCTGGATCTCCACGGAGACCAGGCCGCGGTGGCCGCCATCAGCCAGGGCGCGCAGCAGCGGCGGGAAGTCGATCTCCCCGGCGCCGAACTCCAGGTGCCGGTGGACGCCGCGCACCATGTCCTCGATCTGGACGTGGGCCAGGTGGGGCAGGGCCTGGTGGACGCAGTCCAGGACGGGCCGCGGCTCCACGCAGTGGGCGTGCCCGACGTCCAGGGTGAGCCGCAGCAGCGGATGGCCGTCCAGCCGCTCGCGCAGCGCCGCGAAGCGGTCGATGCCGTGGACGAACATCTCGGGCTCGGGCTCCAGGGCGAGGGTGACCCCGTGGGTCTCGGCGGCGGCCAGGAGCGGCCGGCAGCCGGCGGCGAGCCGGTCGAGCGCGGCCTGTTCCGTGAGGCCCTCGGGGGTGTGGCCGCTGGTGAAGTGCACGGTGTCGGCACCGAGTTCGGCGGTGATCCGTACGGCGCGCCGCACCAGGTCCACGCGGGCGTCGGCGCCGTGCTCGCATAGCAGGCCGGGCCGGTGCGGGCGGGCCGGGTCGAGCAGCAGCGGGTCCCCGCTCTCCACGACGGCCGAGAGGCCGAGCCGGTCCAGGAGCCCGGCCAGCCGGGCGGTGCGGGCGGGCGCGTCCTTGGCGTAGGGGTCGAGGTGGTGGCGGGCGAGGGTGAGGGCGACGCCGTCGTAGCCGAGGTCGGCGATGATGCGCAGGGCCTCGTCGAGGGTGTGGTGGGCGAAGCCGTTGGTGCCGTAGCCGAAGCGCAGGGGGAGGCGTCCGCTCATGTCGCCGACACCGCCTTGACGAGCCGGCCGGCCAGCGGGTGGACAGCGGACAGCACGGCGGCGGCCGTGGGCGCTCCGGCCGCGGCGGTCAGCGCGGCCTGGAGCGGGACCGCGCCGAGGATGCCGGTCTCGACGGCGGTACGGACGCGGCCGGCGTCGGCGTGCCGCGCCGTGTCGGCCAGCGCGGTGCCGTAACCGGTGAGGTAGCGCGCGCCGGCCGCCGCGGTGACGGCACGCCGACGCCGGCC
>NZ_JAAGLT010000024.1 GCF_010548275.1 Streptomyces sp. SID12488 | reverse complement strand
GGCCCTTGAGGTCACCGATTCCGTCGCCGTTGCTGTCCTGGAAGGAACGGACGAGGACCTCGTAGAAGACGGCGCGTTTGAACCACTCGGGGTCCCGGTCCTTGGCGGGAGTGTCCTCGAAGGTGTCCGGGACAGGCTCGTTGACGATCATGTGGTGGGTGACCCTCCGATCTGCGGGGTGGACGGTCGCAGGACGGTCAGGATGTGCGCGGGGCGCGTACCCGGTTCCAGGCGCACGTAGTTCGTCCTGCCCCATTGGTAGGTCTCGCCGGTGAGCTCGTCGCGCACAGGCAAGGACTCGTGCCAGTCCAGGCCGAGTTGCGGCATGTCCAACGACACTGTGGCTTCCTGGGTGTGGTGAGGGTCGAGGTTCACGACCACCAGAACCGTGTTCGATCCCCGGCGTTTCGAGTAGACGATCACCGACTCCTGGTCCGCCTCGTGGAAGTGGATGTCACGCAGTTGCCGCAGGGCCGGGCTGCGCCGCCGGATCGCGTTGAGCGCGCCGATCAGTGGCGCGATGCTACGTCCGTCACGTTCTGCCGACTCCCAGTCGCGGGTACGCAGTTGGTATTTCTCGGAGTCCAGGTATTCTTCGCTGCCCTCGCGCAGGGGGGCGTTCTCGCACAGTTCGTAGCCGCTGTAGACACCCCAGGTGGGCGAGAGCGTCGCGGCCAGCACGGCACGCACCTCGAACGCCGGACGGCCGCCCCGCTGAAGATACTCGTGCAGGATGTCCGGGGTGTTGACGAAGAAATTCGGCCGCATGTACGCCGCCGCATCACCCGACAGTTCGGTGAGATATTCGGTGAGCTCGGGCTTGGTGGTACGCCAGGTGAAGTAGGTGTACGACTGCTGGAAGCCGACCTGGGCCAGCGTGTGCATCATCGCCGGCCTGGTGAACGCCTCCGCCAGGAAGATCACGTCCGGGTCGGTGCCGTTGATGTCCGCGATCACCTGCTCCCAGAACACCACCGGCTTGGTGTGCGGGTTGTCGACCCGGAAGATCCGCACCCCGTGGTCCATCCAGTGCCGCAGCACCCGGGTGGTCTCGGCGACCAGACCCGGCAGATCGGCGTCGAAGGCAATGGGATAGATGTCCTGGTACTTCTTCGGCGGGTTCTCCGCGTACGCGATCGTCCCGTCGGGCCGGTGATGGAAGAACTGCGGGTACTTCTGCACCCACGGATGGTCCGGCGAGCACTGCAGCGCGAAGTCCAGCGCCACCTCCAGCCCGTGCCGGGCGGCCTCCGCGACGAAGAACGCGAAGTCCTCCAGGGTGCCCAGATCCGGGTGCACGGCGTCGTGGCCGCCCGCCTCGGAACCGATCGCCCACGGCACCCCCACATCCTCCGCCGACGCCGACAGCGTGTTGTTGGGGCCCTTGCGGAAGGTGCGCCCGATGGGGTGGATGGGGGGCAGGTAGAGGACGTCGAAGCCCATCTCCGCGATCTGCGGGAGCCGCCGCGCCGCCGTCCGGAACGTCCCGTGCGGCTGCTCCGGCGTGCCCTCGGAGCGCGGGAAGAACTCGTACCATGCCCCGTACAGGGCCCGCTCCCGCTCCACCATCAGCGCCAACGGTTCACTCGACGTGACCAGCTCACGCAACGGATACCGGCGCAGCACCTTGTTCACGGCCGGTGTGAGGGCCGCTGAGAGCCGGGACGGCGCCGGGCGTCCGACGTCCCGGAGGGCCTCGGCGGCGGCCAGGAGCACGTCCCGCTTGCCCTTGTTCTTCGGTACGCCGGTGGCGGCCCGCTCGTACAGCAGCGCGCCCTCCTCCAGCACCAGCTCCGTGTCGATCCCGGCCGGGATCTTGATGCCCGCGTGATGCCGCCAGGTGCTGATCGGGTCGCCCCACGCCTCCACGGTGTACGTCCAGTCACCGGGCGCGTCGGCCTCGACGGTGGCGCCCCAGCGGTCGGTGCCGGGGGCCAGTTCGCGCATTGGCGTCCAGCGGCCGGGGCGGCCCTTCGGGTCGCGGAGCACGACGTTGGCGGCGACCGCGTCATGGCCCTCGCGGAAGACGGTGGCCGAGATCTCGAAGGCCTCGCCGACCACCGCCTTCGCCGGACGGCGCCCACCCGTGACGAGGGGCCGGACGTCCAGGACGGGGATACGGCCGACCGCGGTGCCCTTTGCCGCAGGGCGGGGCGGGCTGCTCTGAGGGGCCGGGGCCGGTTTCGTGGCCGGAGGGGTGGTGACGGAGCGGGTGTCCGATGCCGGTTGTCCGGTGACGGACTGCGTGGCCGGGGCCGGTTCGCCTGTGGCGGGCGGTACGGCCGGGGTGGGCTTGCCCGTCGCCGAGGGCCGGCCCTTGGCCGAGCGTGTGTCGCGGGCCGTCGGGCCGGGGTCGGAGGGTTGTTCCGGAGCCGGGGGCCGGACGGCGGACGAGGTCTCCGGGGTCGCTTTGCCCGTGGCGGGCGGCGTGGCCGGGGCCGGTTCGCCGGTGACGGAGGGCGTGGGCGCCGTCCGGTTGTCCGTGACCGAGGGCGTGCCCGGGGTCGGCCCGCGCTTGGCCGAGCGTGTGTCGCGGGCCGTCGGGCCGGGGTCGGAGGGTTGTTCCGGAGCCGGGGGCCGGGCAGCGGAGGAGGCCTCCGGAGTCGTGGACCGGGCGGCCGAGGGGGTCTCCGGGGTGGCCGGCGGGACGGCGGCGTCCGTCGGGCGTATCGGTGGTGTGTCGGAGGTGGGCGTCGGGGGTGGTGACGAGTGGTGCGTGGCGGGCATTACCGCTCCTGTCCGCGTCAACGTGGGTGGGCGGATGGATGTGGGGGAGGGTGTCCAGCGTCGTGTACCCCGGTTGTGTACCGGGGGAGCCTTCCCACCCTATTCGGGTAGGCAATCCGGCACTTTGCCAACTACTCACGCGTATGTCCGCACCCAGGATCAGCCAGGTCGGCGAACGACATCGGCCCCGTCCGGTGGACGGGGCCGACAACGCCACAGTGCTCCTAGGGAAGCGGTGTCCGCAGGAGTTTGTTCGGTGAACCGGCCTTCTTGTCGGAGACTTTCCCGGATGTCGCCAGAGCCGTCAGAGCCCTGGCGACCTGCGCCGGATTGGATTTCGGTTGTTCCGCCAAGTAGAGGGCCGCA
Organism: Streptomyces sp. SID12488; assembly: GCF_010548275.1. Lineage (GTDB taxonomy): Bacteria > Actinomycetota > Actinomycetes > Streptomycetales > Streptomycetaceae > Streptomyces. The sequence goes on along the minus strand of NZ_JAAGLT010000024.1, from coordinate 149,845 downwards.
GCGCCCGCCACGTGCGGCGCCGCCATCGACGTACCGGAATAGGCCACCCGGCCGGTGTCACTGGCATACGACGCCGAGGTGATCGAGACACCCGGGGCGAACAGGTCGAGAGCCGGTCCCCAGTTCGAAAAGTCGGCCCGGGCGTCCGTCGGCCCGGTCGCGCCGACCGTGATCGCATCCTTGACGCCGGCCGGCGAGTAGGCCTCCGCCGGTTCCCCGGCGTTTCCGGCGGCGACCGTGTACGTCACCCCGGACGCGATCGAGTTCCGTACGGCCGTGTCCAGTTGGGTGTTGCGGTAGCCGCCGAGGCTCACATTGGCGACCGCGGGCTTCCTGGCGTGTCTCGTCACCCAGTCGATACCCGCGATGACCTGCGCCGTCGTGCCGCCGCCCGCGTTGTCGAGGACGCGTACGGAGACGATCCTGGCCTTCTTCGCGACGCCGAGGGCCGAGCCCGCGATCGTCGCCGCGACATGCGTGCCGTGGCCGTTCCCGTCGCCGGCCCATCTGTCGCCGCCGACGAAGTCCCAGCCGTAGCTCGCGCGCCCGCCGAAGTCCTTGTGCGAGATACGGACACCGGTGTCGATCACGTAGACCGTGACGCCCGTGCCCGCCGACTTCGGCCAGCTGTAGCCGCCGTCGAGCGGCAGACCGGCCTGGTCGATCCGGTCCAGGCCCCAGGAGGGCGGGACCTGCCGGCCACGTTCAAAGGCGCGGTCGTACGTGATCCGGGTGTCCTGGGCGACCGAGGCCACGCGGGAGTCCGCCGCGAGACGCCTGGCCTGTGTCTCGTCTGCCTGAACGGCGTAGCCGTTCAGGACGGAGCTGTAGGTGTGGCTTATTTTCGCCCCGTACCTCGCGGCGAGTCTCCTGCCGTCCGCCGAAGGAGCCGGCGTACCTCCCTTGAGTGTCACCAGGTAACTTCCGCCGACGGCGCCGGGTGAGCCGGCGCCGACTATCAGGCCCTCGGGTGCGGCCTGCGCGGGTGCGGTGACCGAAAGTACAGAGAGCGTGGTCACCGTGGTCAGGCCCGCCGCCCAGCGCAGACGTCCGGTACGCGTCCGTTTCATGCTTGGAGTTCCCCCTCCTCGGCCGCCGGCGCCCGGCGGCCTTCTGGGCAGCCTCTCGTGCGGGGAGAAGTGTCACAAGGTGGCCTACGGGGGTGGAATCGGCCATATCGGCGGTCGGCCCTCACCGGGGGCGCGCAATACGCGCCATGGTTCCCGCGCGCCCTCACCGATACCGTCAGGGGGATGATGAGGGGACGCACACGGTCGTGCGTCCCGGTACGTACAGGTTTGATAAGCACGACCACCGAGGTGGAATGTGAAGGCGATCCGTCGGTTCACCGTCCGTCCCGTTCTCCCCGAGCCTCTCCGGCCGCTCAGCGACCTGGCCCGCAATCTGCGCTGGTCGTGGCATGCGGAGACCCGTGAGCTCTTCCAGTCCGTCGACCCCGAGCGCTGGACCGACTCGGAGTGCGACCCCGTAAGGCTCCTGGGCAGCCTCTCGCCCGAGCGGCTCACCGAGCTCGCCGAGGACCACCGCTTCCTGCGCCGCCTCACCGAGGCCGCCGACGACCTGCACGACTACGTCACCGGCACCCGCTGGTACCAGACGCAGAATCAAGGTCAGGGGGGTGAACTTCCCGCCGCCGTCGCCTACTTCTCTCCCGAGTTCGGCATCATGGCCGCCCTGCCGCAGTACTCCGGCGGCCTCGGCATCCTCGCCGGGGACCATCTGAAATCGGCCAGCGACCTGGGCGTGCCGCTGATCGGCGTCGGGCTCATGTACCGGCACGGCTACTTCCGCCAGTCCCTCTCCCGGGACGGCTGGCAACAGGAGACCTATCCCGTCCTCGACCCCAACGAACTCCCCGTCACCCTCGTCAAGGAACCCGACGGCTCCGCGGCCCAGGTCTCCCTGGCCCTGCCCGGCGGCCGGTCGCTGCGGGCCCGGATCTGGCTGGCCCAGGTGGGCCGGGTGCCGCTCCTCCTCCTCGACTCGGACGTGGAGGAGAACGACCTCGGCGAGCGGGGCGTCACGGACCGGCTCTACGGGGGCGGCAGCGAGCACCGGCTGCTCCAGGAGATGCTGCTCGGCATAGGAGGAGTGCGCGCGGTCCGGACGTACTGTCGCCTGACCGGCCACCCCGCCCCCGAGGTGTTCCACACCAACGAGGGCCACGCGGGCTTCCTCGGACTGGAGCGGATCGCCGAACTCTGCGACGAAGGGCTGGACTTCGACGCGGGACTGGAGACGGTCCGCGCGGGGACGGTCTTCACGACGCACACGCCCGTCCCGGCCGGCATCGACCGTTTCGACCGCGAACTGGTCGCCCGCCACTTCGGCCCGGACGCCGAACTCCCGCGCATCGACGTGGAACGCGTGCTGAACCTGGGCATGGAGACCTACCCGGGCGGCGAGCCCAACCTCTTCAACATGGCGGTGATGGGCCTGAGGTTGGGCCGCCAGGCGAATGGCGTGTCCCTTCTCCACGGGCAGGTGAGCCGGGAGATGTTCGCGGGGCTGTGGCCGGGCTTCGACCCGGCCGAGGTTCCGATCACCTCGGTCACCAACGGTGTGCACGCGCCCACCTGGGTCGCGCCGGAGGTGTACAGGCTCGGCGCCAGGCAGATCGGCGCGGAGCGCACCGAGGACGCGCTGACGGTCGGCGGCTCGGACCGGTGGGACGCGGTCGCGGACATCGCCGACCAGGACATCTGGGAGCTACGGCGGTCCCTGCGCGAGCAGTTGGTGGTGGAGGTACGGGAGCGACTGCGGGCGTCCTGGCGGCAACGCGGCGCGGGTACGGCGGAGTTGGGCTGGATCGACGGGGTGCTCGACCCGGACGTGCTGACCATCGGATTCGCGCGCCGTGTCCCCTCGTACAAACGCCTGACCCTGATGCTGCGCGACCGCGACCGGCTGCTGGATCTGCTCCTCCACCCGGAACGGCCGATCCAGATCGTGATCGCGGGCAAGGCGCACCCGGCGGACGACGGCGGCAAGCGGCTGATCCAGGAGCTGGTGCGCTTCGCGGACGACCCGCGCGTCCGCCATCGCATCGTCTTCCTCCCGGACTACGGCATGGCGATGGCGCAGAAGCTGTACCCGGGCTGCGACATCTGGCTCAACAATCCGCTGCGCCCCCTGGAGGCGTGCGGGACGAGCGGGATGAAGGCGGCGCTGAACGGCTGTCTCAACCTCTCGGTCCTGGACGGCTGGTGGGACGAGTGGTTCCGGCCGGACTTCGGCTGGGCGATCCCCACGGCGGACGGCATCGCGGGCACGGACCCCGACCACCGGGACGACGTGGAGGCCGCGGCCCTGTACGACCTGCTGGAGCAGCGCGTCACCCCGCGCTTTTACGAGCACGGCGAGACGGGACTGCCCGACCGCTGGATCGAGATGGTCCGCGAGACCCTGACCCACCTGGGCCCGAAGGTCCTGGCCGGCCGTATGGTCCGCGAGTACGTGGAACGCCTGTACGCTCCCGCGGCCCGCGCCCACCGCACCATGACCCCGGACACGGCAAGGGAGTTGGCGACCTGGAAGTCCCGGGTGCGCTCCGCCTGGCACACGGTGACGGTCGACCACGTGGAGACCTCGGCGGCGACCGCCCCCGCGTTGACGGCGGAACTGGGGAGCACGCTCTCGCTCCGCGTGCGGGTGGGGCTCGGTGAACTCACCCCGGACGACGTCGAGGTCCAGGCGGTCTCGGGGCGCGTCGACTCGCAGGACAGCATCACCGACGCGACGACGGTGCCACTGAAGGCCGTCGGCGGCCCGGACCCGGAAGGGTGCTGGCTGTACGAGGGGCCACTGTCGCTGCACCGGACAGGGCCCTACGGGTACACCGTGCGGATTCTGCCGGCGCACCGGCTGCTGGCGTCCAGCGCGGAGATGGGGCTGGTGGCGGTGCCCTCGGAGGAACTGGGGGAGGGGGCGGGGGTTCTGATGCGGTGACCCGCGGCTTCCGGCTCCGACCGGTCCTGTCCGGCTCGGTCCGGCTCGGGCCGGTCCTGGCTGGTCCCTACTGGTCCTGGCGAATCGTCAGGACCAGTTCCACGCCTGGTTGGGGTTGCCCGCACAGCTCCACCCCTGTGTCGCCCGGCCCTCCTGCCCGGACGTGGCGTCCTCCGCGTCCAGGCAGAAGCCGTCCGGAACGCTGATCAGTGACTGGCCGGCGTACTCGCCCCCGTCGCCGAGCTGCCAGTGCTGGGCGCTCAGGCCGTCGCAGGCCCTGGCGTGGATCTTCTGGCCGTTCTGCGCGGCGGTGGCAGCGTCGGCATCCAGACAGCGGTGGTTGCCCTGGTTGACGACGAGGTAGGTGGAGGCGGGACCGGGGACCCGGTACAGGGCCCACTTCTGGGCGGACGTGCCCTTGCAGGTCCACACCCCGACGGTCACGCCGTCCCGGGCGTCGAGGCATCTGGCGACCGGGGCGCCGTTGATGTTCTCGGTCATCGTCAGTGAACCGGTGCGGACCGGCCCGCGTGCCGTGGCGTACAGGGCTTCCTTGGTCTGGGAGCCGACCTTGCCGTCCACGCTGACCCCGGCCTCCGCCTGGAAGGCCTTCACCGCGGCGAGGGTCTTCTGCCCGAACCGGCCGTCCACCGCGACGTACAGGCCGTGGCCGCCGAGGAGGAGTTGCAGGGCCTCGACGCAGTCACCGGCGGCGCCCGACGCGAGCTCCGCGGCGCACGCGGCGGACCGGAGGTCCAGCGTCGCGGGGTCCTGGCCGGTCGTCGGGCTCGACTCCGGCCGGGTGGTCGCGTCGTCCGTCTTCGACGGGGTGGGCGCGGGCGCGCTGCGGCTGGCGGACGCGGATGCCGTCGGGTTCTTCGTCGTGGTCGGGGAGGGCGCCGACTCCGGGACGGCCGACGTACCGATACTGGTGTCGGGGCCGGTTGCCGCCGATGTCCGGTCGTCGTCCTGGCCCTGGAGTGCCAAGGTGATGCCCCCGGCGGTCAGGACCACTGCCGCGGCGACGGCAACTGCCGTCACCCTCCTGCGGTTTCCGCGCCTTGTGGGTGGGGCGGGCGAGGCGGGCGAGGCGGTTTCGGCAGCCCGGGGTGGCCCTTCGGGAAGGGCCTTCGGTCTGGGTCTGCTCGGGGGTGAAGGTACCGGGACCGTTACCGGCGCCGACAGCTGATGCCCGATGGCCGTCCTGAACACCGTCTCCGGCAGGGGGCGCCGCTCGGGATCCTTGTCCAGGCAGGTGCGGATGAACGCGCCGAGTTCCGCGTCGACGGTCCCCACCTGGTCGAGGATCTCCTCACGGGGCGGCTCGAAGGCCACCCCGAAGAGGACGTCGACGCCCGTCCCCTCACCGAACGGCGCGTGCCCCGTGACGGCGTACGTCAGGGTCGAGGCCAGCGAGAAGACGTCGGAGGCTGCGGTCACCTCGCGGCCCCTCGCCTGTTCCGGGGACATGTAGGCGGGCGTTCCGACGTTCTGGCCCGTGGCGGTGATCGCGGTCCCGTCGGGGGACTGGACGACGCCGAAGTCGATGACGCGGGCACCGTCGGCGCCCAGGATCACGTTGGACGGCTTGAGGTCGCGATGGACGAGTCCCGCCTGCCAGATGGACTCGATCGCGCGCCCCACGTCGGCCAGCAGCCGCCAGGCCGACGCCGGGTCGATCGGCCCGCGCGCGTTGACGACGTCGGAGAGGGTGGGCCCAGGTATGTACTCGGTGGCGACCCAGACCAGGTCCTCCTCGCACCCGCTGCCCAGCAGCCGCACGATGTGCGCGCCCTGGATGCTGTCCAGCGCGCCGACCTCCCGCTCGAAGCGCTTCCGGAAGAGCGGGTCCTCCGCGTACTCGGGCCGGATCACCTTCACGGCGGCCAGGCCCGTCCCGCCGGTGGTGTCCCGGCCCAGATAGACCCGGCCCATGCCGCCGGCGCCGAGCACCGACTCCAACAGGTACGGGCCGGCCTGTCTCGGATCGTTCCTGCGCAGCGGGACCACGGGAGGCGGTTCCATACCGGCCGCCGCGTAGGCCAACTCTTCGGTGCGGCTGCGGTGTTGGGGTGGCATGTGGGCCCTGGTCTCTCGGGTGGCACGTAGGACCGAGAGATTAGCGCAGCACGCGTGTGCGAAACGGGGAGTTGGACCGGTTCCTCGGCCAGGAATTCGCGCAGCCGCCGGGTCGCACCGGTCCGCGTGGGTCCGTGTCGGAGTTCGTCGGTGTTTATCGGTGTTTTCGGCCCGCGTCAGTCCTCTTCGTATCCCCCGCACAGCCGCCGCAGCACCGCCCCGCACCGCCGTGCGTAGGCATGCTGCAACCCGCGCGTCGCGGGGCCGCCCGCCTTGGCGTACCACTTCGCGGGGCGGCTGAACGCGCTGATCGTCAGCCACACCGTGCCGTCGCCCGTGCGGTCCACGACGAAGGACTCCTCGCCGCACTCCGGGTGACCGGCCAGGGTGCCGTACGCCCAGCCGGCGCGGCGGTACTCCTCCACGGTCCAGACCACGCGGCAGGGGGCCTTTATGACGCCGGCGAGGGTGACCGTCACGTTGACGTCCGGGGCCGCCCGTTCGGAGCTCGCGTCGATGCCCACGCCCATCGCGCGGTGCATCTCCCAGGTGAGGACTGCCTCGGCGGCGCGCCGGAAGACCTCCTCGCCCTCGCCGAGGCGGGTGCGTACGTGCATGGGGTGGAAGCCGGGCGGGCAACGGAAGCCGCGGTCGCGCGTCGCGCCGACGTCCGCGTACGTGAAGGACATGGGGCCCAAGGGTAGGGCGGGGGGTGCGCGCGGCTGAGCGGCGGGGTGTGGGATTCGGACGCACGTACGGCGGGGCGGTACCCGGAGATGCCTTCGCTCCGGGTACCGCCCCGCCGCTCACCTGCTCACCCGCCGCTCATGCCGAGCGGTGCGTGTCACTCGTCAATTTGTCATGCGTCACTTGTCACGCGGTGACGTTGACCGCGGCCCAGGCCGCGTTCACGGCCGCGTACTCCGTGCTGCTGGCGCCGTACAGGGCCGAGGCCGCCGACAGGGTCGCCGTGCGGGCGCCCTTGTAGTTGGTCGTCGACGTCATGTAGGTGGTCAGCGCCTTGTACCAGATCTGGACGGCCTTGGCGCGGCCGATGCCCGTGATCGTGGAGCTGTTGGACGTCGGGGAGTTGTAGGCGACCCCGTTGATCGTCTTCGCACCGCTGCCCTCGGAGAGGAGGTAGAAGAAGTGGTTCGCCGGGCCCGACGAGTAGTGCACGTCGAGGTTGCCCAGGGTGGAGGACCAGCTGTCCCTGGACCCGCCGTCCTTGCTCGGCTTGTCCATGTAACGCAGCGGCGTGCCGTCGCCGTTGATGTTGATCTTCTCGCCGATGAGGTAGTCACCGACGTCGGAGGAGTTCGCCGCGTAGAACTCGACGGCCGTGCCGAAGATGTCGGACGTCGCCTCGTTCAGGCCACCGGACTCGCCCGAGTAGTTCAGGCCCGCCGTGTTGGCGGTCACGCCGTGGGTCATCTCGTGGCCGGCCACGTCCAGCGAGGTCAGCGGGTGCGTGTTGCCCGTCCCGTCGCCGTAGGTCATGCAGAAGCAGCTGTCGTCCCAGAAGGCGTTGACGTACGCGTTGCCGTAGTGGACGCGGGAGTAGGCGGCGACGCCGTTGTTCTTGATGCCGCTGCGGCCGAACGTCGACTTGTAGAAGTCCCACGTCGCCTGCGCGCCGTACGCGGCGTCGACGGCGGCCGTCTGGTCCGTGGTCGAGCTGGAGGCGGCGCCGGTGCCCCAGGTGTCGTCCGCGTCGGTGAACAGCGTGCCCGCCGAGGAGGACGTCGCGTGGGCCTTGTTGTACGTCTTGTGGCCGCCGCGGGTGCCGTCCGTCAGGTTGTACGTCGAGCCCGAGAGGGTCGTGCCGAGGGTCACCGTGCCCGAGTACAGGCTCTTGCCGGTGCCGGTCTCGATGCCCTGGTACTCGTACAGCTTCTTGCCGGTGGCCGCGTCGGTGATGACGTGCAGCTCGTTCGGGGTGCCGTCCTCCTGGAGGCCGCCGACGACGGTCTCGTAGGCGAGGGTCGGGGTGCCCGAGGCCGCCCAGATCACCTTGCGGGGGGCGTTGGACGCCTCCGACTTGGTGGAGCCGGCCTTCTTGGCGAGTGTGACGGCCTGCTTCTCGACGGCGGCCGTGGTCACCTCGGGGGTGAGGTCGGCGACCTTGATGGCGGCGTTGTGCGCTCTGGTCACGCCCTTGGTCACGCCGGCCGCGTTCTCGTGCACGACGAGGTCGCCGCCGAGGACCGGGAGGCCCGCGTAGGTGCGCTCGTAGCGGGTGTGCAGCGTGCCGTCGGCGTCCTTGAGGACGTCACGGACGACGAGCTTCTCCTTGGCGCCGAGGCCTATCTCGTCGGCGGTCGCCGGGGCTTCGGCGGCGGCTTCCTTGATGAGGGCCGTGCGTGCGGCGGGAGTCAGTGTCACCGGGACGGCGGCGACCCTGGCCTTGGTGCCGGCCGGCTCGCTCTGCGCGGAGGCGCCGGTGGTCACCGCGGTGGTGAGGAGGGCTCCGGCGGCGACGGCGGTGGCGATGGCGAGCGTGGTGCGCTTGTGACGCGCGTAGAGGGGGGTCACACGAACTCCTTTTGTGGGGGTTCCGGGCGGTCTTGGGGTGAACGCCTGGAAGTGCTTGTGAAGTTGGAGTGCTGCTGCGGCGTGCGTTGGAAGAGTGACATTGGGGGCGCGTACATGTCAGGACCCCGAAGTGATGTTGGCCGAAAATCGACTGTCAGCCGAACGTTTCATGCATGTAACACGGCGCGACCCTGGTAAAGCGAGAACCAAGGTCGGGCACGGTGCCAACAAAAGCGCAGTACAGGCGCCGCAAAGGCAAAGCCGCCCCGGTGGGTTGATCCACCGGGGCGGCGCCCTGTCGTTTACGCGTCCTGAACGGGGCTCGAACGGGCCCTTAACCGCTGTGTGTTCAGGCTGACGGGAAGGTGATCTTCCAGCCGTTGATCCTTCCGGTGTCCTGCGCCGCCTTGTCCTGGACCCTCAACTGCCAGGTCCCGTTGGCGACCTCGGAGGAGGCGTTGACCGTGTAGGCCTCGGTCACGTCGTCCGCGGAGTCCGAGGAGCTGAACGGCTTCAGGTTGTAGACCGAGCCGTCCGGCGCCACCAGGTCGACGACGAGGTCGCCGCGCCAGGTGTGCGTGATGTTCGGCGTGACCACCAGGTTGGTCGGCGCGTTGCCGGTGATGCCGGTGACCGCGAGCGACGAGGTCACGGCAGCGCCGTTGTCCGGAATCGATACGACGGTCGCGGACTCGAAGGAGGTGCCGGTGCCACCGCCACCACCGCCCGGCCGCGTACCGACGGCGATACCGGCCCACGCGTTCTGCACGGCCGTGTACTCGGGGCTCGTCGTGCCGTACAGCTCACCGGTCGCCGCGAGGGTGCCGGTGCGGGCCGCCGCGTAGTTGGTGGTCGATGTGAACTTCGTGGTGAGCGCGCGGAACCAGATCTTCTCCGCCTTGTCCCGGCCGATGCCGGTCACCGGGAGCCCGTCCGAGGTGGCCGAGTTGTAGCTGACGCCGTTGATGGTCTTTGCGCCGCTGCCCTCGCTCAGCAGGTAGAAGAAGTGGTTCGCGGGGCCCGACGAGTAGTGCACGTCGAGGCCACCCAGGCTGGAGGACCAACTGTCCCTGGACGAACCGTCCTTGCTCGGCTTGTCCATGTAACGCAGCGGCGTGCCGTCGCCGTTGATGTTGATCTCCTCGCCGATGAGGTAGTCACCGACGTCGGAGGAGTTGTTCGCGTAGAACTCGACAGCGGTGCCGAAGATGTCCGAGGTGGCCTCGTTGAGACCGCCGGACTCACCGCTGTAGTTGAGGCCGGCCGTGTTGGCGGTGACGCCGTGGGTCATCTCGTGGCCGGCCACGTCGATCGAGGTCAGCGGGTTGGCGTTGCCCGACCCGTCGCCGTACGTCATGCAGAAGCAGGCGTCCTGCCAGAAGGCGTTGATGTACGCGTTGCCGTAGTGGACGCGCGAGTACGCGCCCACGCCGTCGCCCCTGATGCCGGAGCGGCCCTGGACGTTCTTGTAGTAGTCCCAGGTCAGTGCCGCGCCGTAGTGGGCGTCGGCGCCGGCCGACTCCAGGTTGGACGCGAGACTGTTGCCCCAGATGTCGTCCGGGCCCGAGAAGAGGGTGCCGGTGCCGGAGGTGCCGCGGTTCAGGTTGTACGTCTTGTGGCCGCCGCGCGCGCCGTCGGTCAGGTTGTACGTCGAACCCGATTGCGTGGTGGTGAGGGCGACCGCGCCGCTGTACACCGTGTTGCCGGTGCCGGTCTCGACGCCCTGGTACTCGAAGAGCTTCTTGCCGGTGGCCGCGTCGGTGATGACGTGCAGCTCGTTGGGGGTGCCGTCGTGCTGGAGACCGCCGACGACCGTCTCGAACGCGAGCACCGGGGTGCCGGAGCCGGCCCAGATGACCTTCCTGGGCTCCTTGCTGAGCTTCGGGCTCTTCGACTCGGCCTTCGCGGCGGTCAGCGCCTGCTTCTCCGCCTTCGCGACGGGCAGCGAGGCCTTCGTCGTCGCGACCTTGATGGTGGCCCGGGCCGCCTTCGCGACGCCTTCCGTGGCACCCGACTTGGCGGTGTCGACGATCAGGTCGCCGCCGAGGACGGGGAGTCCGTCGTACGTGCGCTCGTACCGTGTGTGCACCGTGCCGTCGCCGTCCTTGAGGACGTCACGGACGACGAGCTTCTCCTTGGCACCCAGGCCGAGTTCCCGGGCCGTCTCCACCTTGGTGGAGTTGGCCTCGGCCAGCAGTGCAGCGCGCTGCGCGGGGGACAGCTTGACGGACTCGGCGCCCGGTATGACCTTGCCCGCGGCCGACGGTGCCTTCTCCGGGGCTGCGGTGGCGGCACCGGACTGAACTGCCGCTGCCAGTAGGGCGGTTACCGCCACGAGGGCGCCGGTGGCGACCCGTCGCTGGGTGGAACGGGAGAGCTCGGTGGAGGTGGCGTGGGGGGCGCGTCTGTGGGACTGGCGTCTCAACACTGACTCCTTCTGCGTGGCCGCTGGTCCAACGGCCAGGGGGGACCGAACGGTGGTCGTCCGTCCGGGGCAGAACAGGTGCGTGCGGATGCGCGGCGACGGACGCAGCGGTGTTGCTGTGGAGTTGCTGTGAAGTCGCCGTGGGAAGAGTGGCAGGCGGGGCCGTACGCTGTCAGGACCGCGTCAATAAGTTGGCTGGAAAAGGTTCGTTGTCCGGTTGGTCATGTTCGGTATACGGGCTATTCAGTCTTCTGCAAGGAATCGACCTTCTCCGTCGAAGCCGACTGCTGCTCCCCGTGCCACGACCGCCACAGCGCCGCGTACGCCCCGCCCGCAGTCACCAGCCCCTCGTGCGTGCCGAGTTCGGTGATCAGCCCGTCCTCCATCACGGCCACCCGGTCCGCGTCGTGCGCGGTGTGCAGCCGGTGCGCGATCGCGATCACCGTCCGCCCCTCGAGTACAGCGGCCAGCGCGCGCTCCGTATGACGCGCGGTCGTCGGATCGAGCAACGCCGTCGCCTCGTCCAGGATCAGTGTGTGCGGGTCGGCCAGCACCACGCGGGCCAGGGCCAGTTGCTGGGCCCGTGAACCGTCGGTCGACTCCCCGTCGGGGCCCAGCCCGGTGTCCAGCCCGGCCGGCAGCTCGCGCACCCAGCCGGCGGCGCCGACAGCGGCCAGCGCGGCCCACAACTCGGCGTCCGTGGCGGCCGGTTCGGCGATCAGCAGATTCTCCCGGACCGTGCCCAGGAAGACATGGTGCTCCTGCGTGACGAGCACGACCTGCCGCCGCAGCTCCTCGGGCCCGAGCGAGGCGATCGGTACGCCGCCCACGGTCACCGTGCCCGAACGTGGCTTGTCGATGCCCGCCAGCAACCGGCACAGCGTCGACTTGCCCGCACCCGACGGCCCCACCACCGCGAGCCGTTCACCCGGCCGCACCGTCAGATCGACCCCGCGCAGCACCTCGCCCCCACGGTCGTACGCGTACCGCACCCCCGTCACGTCGATCCGGTCGCCCACCGGCACGGGAGACTCCTCCGAGTCACCTGTGGGCGCCCGGCCGAGCCCCTCCACCCGCGCGAACGAGGCGCTGCTGGACTGCAGTTGCTCCATCCACGTCAGCACCTCGTCGAGCGGTGCCTCCAACTGCCGCAGATACAGGGCAGCCGCCACGACCGCGCCCAGACTGATCGCCCCCTGCCCGTGCAGCGCGCCGCCCACCACCAGCACGACGACCACGGGAAGGACGTACGACACCTCCACGGGCGGAAAGAACACGGTCCGCAGATACAGCGTGTGCAGACGCCTGCGCCGGGAGTGGTCCAGCGCCTCCCGGCTCACCGCCACCCGCCGCTCCGCTAGTCCGAACGCCTCGACCGTGCGCGCTCCGGACGCGGTCGCCGAGAGAATTTCGGCCACTTCGGAGTTCGCGGAACCCTCGGCGAGATACGCGGTGCGCGCCCGGCGCAGATACCAGCGCAGCGCGAACCAGATACCGCTCTGAGCGACCACCGCGGCCAGGCCGAGCAGCGGATCGAGCGCGAACACGGCGCCGACGATGAACAGACACTGCACCGAGGCGATCAGCAGGTCCGGCCCCGCATCGCGCAACGTCGTGCCGACCGTGCTGACGTCGGCCGTCCCCCGGGCCGTCAGATCTCCGGTCCCGGCCCGCTCCACCACCGACGCGGGCAGCGCGAGCGCCCGGTCCACGAACTCCTCCCGCACCCGCGCGAGCGTCCGCTCCCCGAACCGGTACCCCACGAACCGTGCCCAGCGCGCCAGCAGCAACTGGCCCACCGCGCAAACCACGATGACCAGCCCGAGTCGGTCCACGACCGAGACCCCGGCGCCCGCCCGCACCTCGTCGATGATCCGCCCGAGCAGCCAGGGCGCGACGAGCCCGGCACCGGCGGCGGCCGAGTTCAGCAGCAGAAGCGCGACGAAGGCAAGGGAGTCGGCCCGGATCAGCCGACCGGCGGCCCGGCGTACGTCGGCCGCCGAGGCGATGGGGAGTTGGGCAGTCACCGTACGGACTCCTCGATGTTCGCCAGGCCCTCTTCGCCCGCCAGGTCGGTCGGGCCCTCTTCCTCGTCCGGCTCGTCCGCGTCGCGCGCCACCAGGGCCCGGTATCCCGGTTCCTCCGCGAGCAGGCGCTGATGGCTGCCGACGGCCGCCGCCTTGCCGTCGACCAGGTAGTACACGGTGTCCGCCCGGTCCAGCATCAGGGGCGAGGTGGACGCCACGACGGTCGTACGGTCCGTGCGCTCGCCCCGCTCGGCGCGCAGCCGGTTCGCGACGGCGGCCTCGGTGTGCGCGTCCAGCGCCGACGTCGGCTCGACGGCGAGCAGTACCTCGGGGTCGGCGAGCAGCGCCCGGACCAGGCGTACGCGCTGCCGCTGACCGCCGGAGAGGTTGCGGCCCTGCGCGTCGATCGCCGAGTCCAGCCCCTCCGGCAGCCCGAGGACGATGTCGTCGGCGACGGCCGCGCGCACCGCCCGCGCGATGGCCTCCTCGCCCGGCTCCCCGCGCCCGGAGACCAGTTCGCGAAGGGTCCCGGCGAACAGGTCGGCCTCGTTGTCGGCGACCAGGATGCGGGCGCGCACCTGGGCGAGGGCGACGTCGTCGAGCCGTACACCGCCCCAGGTCGCCGCCGACGGCACGAACCGGCCGAGCCGGTCGACGACGTCGGCGGCATCGGCGGGCCGGGCACCGGCGAGCGCGGTCAGCCGCCCCGGCACGACGGTCACGCCGGAGTCGGGGTCGTGCAGCGCGGACGGGGGCGCGGGCGCGTCCAGCCCCCGGCCGCCGCTGTCGTCGTCGGGATCGAGTACCAGGAACCGTACGACCCGTCGGGCGGCCACCAGGGCGCGGCTGATCTGGAATCCGCACTCGATGAGGAACGCCACCGGCATGATCAGCACGGCGACGTAGCCGTACACCGACACCAACTCGCCCACGGTGATGGACCCTTGGGCGGCCAGCCGGGCCGCCAGCCAGGTCACCACGGCCAGGAACAGCGTCGGCAGCCCGACCCCGAGCGCCTGGATCCAGCTGCTCACCGCCCCGACCCGGTACCCCTGCTCCTGGAGGCGACGCGAGTCACGGCGGAAGGCGTCGGCGAACAGCCCTTTGCCGCCAAGGCCGTTGAGGACGCGCAGCCCGCCCGAGAGGTCCCCGATCCGGGCGGTCAGGACGCCCTGCCGATCCCGGTACGACGACTCCACCCCCTGGAGCCGGCCGAGCAACGGCCCGATGAGGACGGCGACAACGGGCACCCCGAGCAGGATCACGGCGGCGAGCGTCGGTGACACCGACAGCAGCAGACCGGCGACCACGCTGTACGAGACCATCGCGCCGATGCCGGGCCCGACGAAGGTCAGCGACTGGCCGATCGTCTGCACGTCACCGACGCCGATCGTGACGACCTCACCGGCCCCGACCTGCCGGGGCAGCGCGGCCCCCAGCCGCACGGCCTGCCCGACCACGACCTTGACCGTACGGAAGTTGGCGTCCATCCGGATACGGGTCATCGTGCGGTGCCGCATGATGCTCAGCCACGCACTGAACGTCCCGGCGGCGAGGATCGCGCCCGCCCAGCCGGCCAGCACGGCCTGGTCGCCCGGTTCGAGACCGTCGTCGACGGCCCGGGACATCAGATACGGCGACAGCGCCATCAGCGTCGTCCAGGTGCTGGCCAGCAGCGCCCCGACCGCACACCGCCGCCACTGCTGCCGCACCAACCACACCAGATAGCGCGCGGGGCCGCGGGAGTCGGGCGTGCCGGGATCCTCGTACGCGTCGATCATTACCTTCTCGTCCCCGTCCTGTCCCCGCCCCGTCCTGCGCCTACAAGATCACGAACTGCTCATGGGCTGCTCACGGGCTCACGCCAGGCTGTCCCGCCAGGCCCGGTGCAGATCCGCGAACCGGCCCGTACCGGCGATGAGTTCGGCCGGGGCGCCGTCTTCGACGACCCGCCCGTGCTCCATCACCAGCACCCGGTCGGCGATCTCGACGGTCGACAGCCGGTGCGCGATCACGACGGCCGTACGCCCCTTCAGGATCGTCGACATCGCGCGCTGTACGGCCCGTTCGCCCGGGATGTCGAGCGAACTGGTCGCCTCGTCGAGGATCAGCACCGCCGGATCGGCGAGCAACGCCCGCGCGAACGCGACCAGTTGGCGCTGCCCGGCGGAGATACGGCCACCTCGCTTGCGTACGTCCGTGTCGTAGCCCTCGGGCAGCGCGGTGATGAAGTCGTGGGCGCCGATCGCCTTGGCCGCGCGCTCGATCTCCTCGCGAGGGGCGTCCGGGGAGCCGATGGCGATGTTGTCGGCGACGCTGCCGGAGAACAGGAAGGCCTCCTGCGTCACCATCACGACCCCGCGCCGCAGATCGGCACCCGACAGGTCGCGCAGCTCGACGCCGTCGAGGCGGACATGCCCCTCGGTGGGGTCGTAGAAGCGGGCGAGCAGCTTGGCCAGGGTGGACTTGCCGGCGCCGGTCGAGCCGACGACCGCCACGGTCTGCCCGGCCGGAAGGGTGAGGTCGAAGCGGGGGAGCACCTCGCCGCCGGTGCGGTAGGCGAACCGGACCCCGTCGAAGACGACCTCGCGACCCGGATGCTCGGACTCGAGTACCGGAAGCTCCCGCGGAGCCGACGGCTCAGGGACCGAGGGGGCCTGGGCGAGCAGCCCGGAGATCTTCTCCAGGGAGGCGGTGGCCGACTGGTAGGAGTTGAGGAACATACCGAGCCGGTCGATGGGGTCGTACAGCCGGCGCAGGTACAGCACGGCGGCGGCCAGCACACCCAGCTCCAGCGAGCCGTCCGCGACCCGGTGGGCACCCCACAACACCATCGCCGCGACAGCGGAGTTGGCGACGACCCGGGAGCCGACGACGTAACGGGCCATCTCCAGGATGGCGTCGCCGTTCTTCTGCTCGTGACGCCGGTTGAGGTCCTCGAACTCCGCGTCGTTGGCGGCCTCGCGACGGAACGCGCGCACCGGCCGGATGCCGTTCATCGTCTCGACGAACTTGACGATGACGGCGGCGATAGCCGTGGACCGCAGCGCGTACACACGGCCGGCCCGGCGCCGGTAGAGCCGGACGAGGAGGTACAGCGGCACGAAGGAGGCGATGGCGAGCGCGCCGAGGCTCAGATCCAGCCAGAGCAGGACGGCCGAGATGTAGGCGAAGGACAGGGCGATGGTGACGAGTTCCTGGAGCCCGTCGTTCAGCAGCTCGCGCAGCGACTCGACGTCCGCGGTGGAACGGGAGATCAGCCGGCCCGAGGTGTAGCGCTCATGGAAGTCGAGGCTGAGCGCCTGCGCGTGCCGGAAGATACGCCCGCGCAGATCGAGCAGCGCGTCCTGGCTGACCCGGGCGGCGGCGGAGATGAACCAGTACTGCAGCCCGCCCGAGGCCAGCGCGCAGAGCAGATAGCCGACCCCGACGGCGACGAGCGGCCCGTTGTCGTGGTCGCGGAAGGCCGGTACGGCACGGTCGATGGCGTACGCGACGAGCAGCGGGCCCGCCTGGACGGCCGCCTGCTGGAGCAGCAGAAGTACGGCGGTCAGGGCGACGCGGCCCTTCATCGGGGCGAGAAGCGACCGCAGCAGGCTCGCGGTGGCGCCCTTGGGGGTGGGCAGGTCGTCCTGGTCGAAGGGGTCGCCGGGGGCCGGGGGCCGGGGAACGGCGGGGGCCGCCTTGGCGGCTGGTCCGGCTTCCGGCCCGGCGGTTGCTCCGGGGTTCGGCCCGGCGGTTGGTCCGGTGTCCGGTTCGGCGTTCAGCCTGGTGTCCGGCCCGGGGTGCGGTCCGGGGTTCGGGTCGGTGTCCGGACCGGCGTTTGGCATGGTGTCCGATCCGGCGTCCGACCTGGCGTTCGGTGCGGTGTTCGGCCCGGCGTTCAGGCTGGTGTCCGGTCCAGGGTGCAGGTCGGGGTTCGGTCCGGCGTTCGGTGCGGTGTCCGAGTCGGCGTTCGGTCCGGAGTCGGGCCTGGAGTCCGGGCCGGGGGGCCGTTCCTCGTCGTCGGGGGTCGGCGCGGTGGTCGTGGGCGCCGTCATCGGGCGGCCTCCTCGAAGCTGTCGGTGCCGTGGGGGGTGTCGCCGCGGTCGGTCCCCTCGTCCGCGCCGGCCATCAGCCAGGCGTACTCGGCGTTCGTCCGCAGAAGTTCGTGATGCGTGCCCACGGCGGCGATCCGGCCGCCGGACAGGAGGGCGACGCGGTCGGCGAGCAGAACCGTGGACGGGCGGTGCGCCACGATCAGGGCCGTGGTGTCGGCGAGGACCCGGCGCAGCGCGGCCTCGACGGCGGCCTCCGTGTGCACGTCCAGCGCGGACAGCGGGTCGTCGAGGACGAGGAACCGGGGCTTGCCCACGACCGCCCGGGCCAGCGCGAGCCGCTGCCGCTGGCCGCCGGACAGACTGAGGCCCTGCTCGCCGACCTGGGTGTCCGTGCCCTGCGGAAGCGAGTGCACGAAATCGGCCTGCGCCACGGAGAGCGCGTGCCGCAACTCGGCCTCGCCCGCGGACTCCTGGGCCCCCATGAGGACGTTGGCGCCGACGCTCGCGGAGAAGAGAGTGGGTTCCTCGAAGGCGACGGCGACCAGGGCGCGCAGTTCTTCCCTGGGCAGGGCGGAGATGTCGTGCCCGTCGAGAGTGATGCGCCCCGAGGTCACCTCGTGCAGCCGGGGGACGAGTGCCGTGAGCGTGGTCTTGCCGCTGCCGGTCGTGCCGACGAGGGCCATGGACTCGCCGGGGCGGATGTGCAGGTCGACGTGGTCGAGGACGGGAGCGGAGTCGGCGGGGGCGTCGGGATACCGGAAGGAGACGTCGTGAAAGCGGAGCCCACAGTCGGCGCCCGAGGATCCGGAGGCAGAGGCATGGGGACGGGGATGGGCGCCGGGGAGCGAGTCCCCCTCGCTCTCCGGATCCTCGTCCATCACCTCGAAGTACCGTTCCGTGGCGGTGGCCGCGTCCTGGCTCATCGCGAGGAGGAAGCCGATGGAGTCGACGGGCCAGCGCAGGGCGAGGGCCGTGGACAGGAAGGCGACCAGCGTGCCGGCCGACAGGTCACCGTCGGCGACCTGCACGGTGCCCAGGACGAGCGCCGCCCCGATCGCCAGCTCCGGCAGCGTGACGATCACCGCCCAGATCGCCGACAGCAGCCGGGCCTTGTGCAACTCGGTCCCGCGCAACGTCCCCGACAGCTCACGGAACGCCCGCGCCTGACTCCGGTGCCGCCCGAACCCCTTGATGATCCGGATGCCGAGCACACTCTCCTCGACGACCGTCGTCAGGTCACCCACCTGGTCCTGCGCCCGCCGGGCCACGAGGTGGTAGCGCCGCTCGAAGACGATGCACACGATCAGGACGGGAATGGCGGGCCCCAGGATCACCAACCCCAGTGACCAGTCCTGGACCAGCATGATGATCACGCCGACCAGGATCGTCACCGCGTTGACGAAGAGGAACGTCAGCGGGAAGGCGAGGAACATCCGCAGCAACTGCAGGTCCGACGTCGCCCGGGACAGCAACTGCCCGGACGGCCACCGGTCGTGGAAGGCGACCGGCAGCCGTTGGAGCCGCCGGTACAGAGCCGCCCGCATCGCCGCCTCGACCCCCGCCAACGGCCGGGCCACCAGCCACCGCCGCAGCCCGAACAGCAGCGCCTCCCCGACACCGAGGAGCAGCAGCCACAGCGCCCCGAACCACACACCCCGGGAATCCCGGTCGGCGATCGGCCCGTCCACCATCCACTTCAGGACGAGCGGGATCACCAGCCCCATGCACGAGGCGAGCACGGCGACGAAGGCGGCGACGAACAGCCGTGCGCGCACCGGCCGGACGTAGGGCCACAGGCGCAGCAGAGTGCGTACGGCGGAACGGCCGGCGTGGACCTCGGGGTCCTTTGCGGTTGCACGTGTCGTGGGCATCGATCCGAGCCTACAAACCACCACTGACAGTGCCTACCGAGTTTTGACCCGAACTCGGTCCGCCGAAGGTCCTACGACCTGCGTGTTCGAGAAGTCGTACATGCGTGTCAACCGATCGGCTGATGTGGGTCCGAGCGCGTCGGCCGATGTGCCGCCCCGTCCCGCACCGCGACGCTGGTTGCATGTCCGTCATCGAAGTGAACGAACTGCGCAAGTCCTACGGCGGCCGTCCCGTCGTGGACGGTGTCTCCTTCTCCGTCGAGGAGGGCGAGATCTTCGGCATCCTCGGCCCGAACGGCGCCGGCAAGACCACCACCGTCGAATGCGTCGAGGGCCTGCGCGTTCCCGACGGCGGCCGGGTCCGGGTCACCGGCCTCGACCCGGTCACCGACCACGAGGCCACCAGCCGGGTCCTCGGCGCCCAGCTCCAGCAGAGCGAACTGCAGGCCAAGCTGACCGTCCGCGAGGCCCTGGAGCTCTACGCCGCCTTCTACCCCCGCCCGGCCGACTGGCGCCCACTGGCCGAGCGGCTGGGCCTGACCGACCGTCTCGACGTCAGGTTCGGCAAGCTCTCCGGTGGCCAGAAACAGCGCCTGTTCATCGCGCTCGCGCTCATCGGCAATCCCCGGGTCGTCGTCCTCGACGAACTCACCACGGGCCTCGACCCACGCGCCCGCCGGGACACCTGGCAGCTCATCGAGGACGTACGGGAGAGCGGGGTGACGGTCCTCCTGGTCACCCACTTCATGGAGGAGGCGCAGCGGCTGTGCGACCGGATCGCCGTGATCGACAAGGGGCGGATCGCCGCCCTGGACACCCCGGCCGGTCTGATCCGCCGCTCGGCAGGCGCCACGGTGATCAGCTTCACACCGTCCGCCACGCTGGCCGAGGACACTCTGAACACGCTCCCGGCGCTCGCGTCGGTCGACTACAGGGACGGCCGCGTCACCCTGTCCGGCACGGACGAGACCGTCAACGCGGTCATCACCCTCCTCGCCCGAAGCCATGTCACCGCCCACCAACTCCGTGTCACCGACGCCACGTTGGACGACGCGTTCCTCGACCTCACGAAGGAGGAAGCGGTATGAGCACCATGAGCGCCACGAGTACGTCGCACACGTCGCACACGTCGGACACGTCCATCGTCAACACCGCCGTACTGAGGACCGAGGTACGCCTCTTCCGCCGCGAACCCGGCGCCCTCTTCTGGATCCTGCTGTTCCCGACGCTCCTCCTGGTGATCCTCGGCGCGATCCCCTCCTTCGGCGACCACCAGGCCGACCTGGGCGGCCTGCGGACGATCGACGTGTACGTCCCGGTGGCCGTGCTGCTCGGTCCGATCGTCGGCGGGCTCCAGTCCATGCCGCAGACCCTCACCGGCTACCGCGAGCGCGGCATCCTGCGCCGGATGTCCGCCACCCCGGTCCGCCCGGCCGCCCTGCTCTCCGCGCAGATGCTGGTCTACGGCGGGGCGGCCCTGGCCTCGTCGCTGCTCGCCCTGGCGGTCGGGCGCCTGGCCTTCGACGTGCGACTGCCGCGGCAGCCCTTCGGCTACGCCCTGGCCCTCGCCCTGACCGTCCTGGTCGCCCTCGCGCTCGGCGCGGTGGTCTCCGCGCTGTCCCGGACGACGAAGATCGCGGGCGCGATCGGCTCGGCCGTGTTCTTCCCGGCGATGTTCTGCGCGGGCCTGTGGGCGCCGGTGCAGACCATGCCGGACGTGCTGGCCAGGATCGTCGGCTTCACCCCGTTCGGCGCGGCGGCCGAGGCGCTGAACCGGGCGGCGGCGGGGGACTGGCCCGGCTGGGGCCACCTGGGCGTGCTGGTGGCCTGGACTGTGTTGCTGACGGCGGGCGCCGCGCGCTGGTTCCGGTGGGAGTAGGGGACGGCCGAGGGTCCGTGCAGACTGGGGACATGACCGCGGCGGACACGCAGATCGACCGGCGCATGGAGCAACTGCACATCTGGGGGCCGTACGGGCTGCTCGGTGTCAGCGTGGTCCTCGGCGCCGTCTCCGCCGACCTGATCGACGGCCCCGTCGAGTGGCGGGCCGCCGGGGTCCTGGTCGGCGCCGCGCTCGCGCTCCAGCTCTGGTGGCACGGCACCCGTTCCCGGCGGGCGAACCGCGGCCGCACCCCGTCCCGGGCGGGGACGGCGTACTACGTCGTCCGCTGGGCGATCGCCTTCCTGCTCACCTGGATCAACCCGTTCTTCGCGTTCTACGCCGCCACCGGCTACATGGACGCCGACGAGCTGATCCCGGGCATGTGGCGGCGGCTCGGGCTGTTCGCCAGCGCGATCACCGTGGCTGCCGCGCAGGCCGGCGGGTTGTTGTTCGACAGCGGGGTCCAGTGGGCCGCGTTCGCCGCGCTGCTCGTCGTCAACTTCGGTCTGCAGGCGCTGGTCGCCCACGCCACCGAGCAGGAGGAACAGCGCTCCCGCGACCGGGCCCTCACCATCACCGAACTCGAACGCACCAACACGGCGTTGCAGCAGGCCCTCGACGAGAACGCCGCCCTGCACGCCCAACTCCTCCACCAGGCAAGGGAGGCGGGCGTCGCGGACGAACGCCGACGGCTGGCCGCCGAGATCCACGACACGATCGCCCAGGGCCTGACCGGGATCATCGCCCAGCTCCAGGTGGTGACGAACACCCAGGACCGGGCCCTGGCGCGCGAACACGTGGACCGCGCCGTGAAGTTGGCCCGTCACAGCCTCGGCGAGGCCCGCCGTTCCGTGCAGAACCTGGCGCCCGTGGCCCTGGAGAGCGACGACCTGCCGGGAGCCCTGAAGAAGACGGTCGCCGACTGGGCCGAACGG
The DNA here is from genome assembly GCF_010548275.1 of Streptomyces sp. SID12488. Classification (GTDB taxonomy): domain Bacteria; phylum Actinomycetota; class Actinomycetes; order Streptomycetales; family Streptomycetaceae; genus Streptomyces. Next base: position 128,082 of record NZ_JAAGLT010000024.1, on the reverse strand, counting down.
ACGGGCGTACGCGCCGAGTGCACGGTCACCGGCCCGGCGGAACAGCTCCATGCGGAGCTCGCGGCAACTCTCCTGCGCATCGCCCAGGAGGCCCTGTCGAACGCCTCCCGCCACGCCCGTGCGTCCAGGGCCGGCGTCACCCTGACCTTCCTCGGCGACGAGGTGATCCTCGACATCCGCGACGACGGCGAGGGCTTCGACCCGCTCGCGGTCCGCGAACGCACCGGCACCGGCGGCTTCGGCCTCGACGGCATGCGCGCCCGCGCCGAACGGGTCGCGGGCACGCTCACCGTGGAGTCCGAGCCGGGTCACGGCACGGCGGTCTCGGCACGCGTACCGTTGGTCCCCCATGACCACTGACGCACCCATCACCCTCCTCATCGTCGACGACCATCCCGTCGTACGGGACGGTCTGCGCGGCATGTTCGAGTTGGTACCGGACTTCACGGTGCTGGCCGAGGCGTCGAACGGCGTGGAGGCGGTGGAACTGGCCGCCACGCTCGACCCCGACGTTGTCCTGATGGACCTGCGGATGCCGGGCGGCGGCGGAGTCGACGCGATCGCCGAACTGGCCCGCCGCCGGTCCCGGGCGCGGGTCCTCGTCCTGACGACGTACGACACGGACTCCGACACTCTCCCCGCGATCGAGGCGGGCGCGACCGGCTACCTCCTCAAGGACGCCCCGAGGGACGAACTCTTCACGGCGGTACGGGCGGCGGCCCAGGGCCGCACCGTCCTCTCCCCGGCGGTGGCCTCCCGTCTGGTCTCCGCGGTCCGCACCCCGGGCAACGAGCCCCTTTCGGCCCGCGAACGCGAGGTGCTGGCCCTGGTCGCCAAGGGCACGTCGAACCGGGAGATCGCCCGCGCCCTCTTCATCAGCGAGGCCACGGTGAAAACCCATCTGACCCACTTGTACACCAAGTTGGGCGTGAAGGACCGCGCGGCGGCGGTGGCGACGGCATACGAGCGAGGCATCCTCGGCCCGCAGAGGCCCTGACGCAGAGGATCTGACCCGCACAGGACCCTGACCCGCAGAGGATCTGACCTGCGTAGGTCCTGAATCGAGGCCGTCCCTCACCCCACCACCCGCAGCAGCAGAACAGCCCGCCCCGGCACTTCGACCTCAACCCCCGCCCGGTACTCCACCCCCGGCGCCTCACCCTGTTCCTCCCGCGACGTGTCGACGACGACCTCGTACCGCTGCGCCCAAGGGGCCCCCGGTAGCGCGAAGTTCGTCGGGAGGTCGCCCGTGTGGAGGATCGCGAGGAAGCTGTCGTCGGTGATCGGGACGCCCCGGGCGTCCCGGCCCGGGATGTCGCTGCCCGACAGATACATGCCCAGGGTCTCCGCCGGGGCGTACCAGTCCCCTTCCGTCATCTCCGTGCCCAGAGCCGTGAACCAGGCCAGGTCCCGCAGCCCGTCGGTCGAACGGGCCCGGCCGGAGAAGAACGCACGTCGGCGCAGAACGGGATGGCGGTGCCGCAACTCGATGAGGCGTGCGGTCAGTTCGGTCAGCGCACGCCAGCCCGGGTCCTCGAGCAGGGTCCAGTCCACCCAGCTGATCTCGTTGTCCTGGCAGTACGCGTTGTTGTTGCCCCCCTGCGTACGCCCCAGCTCGTCGCCCGCGACCAGCATCGGAACGCCCGTCGACAGCAACAGAGTTGTCAGCAGGTTCCTCAACTGGCGGCGCCGCAGGGCCAGTACGTGCTCGTCGTCCGTCTCGCCCTCCGTGCCGCAGTTCCAGGCGCGGTTGTCGTCGGTGCCGTCCCGGTTGCCCTCCCCGTTCGCCTCGTTGTGCTTGTGCTCGTACGACACCATGTCCCGCAGCGTGAAACCGTCGTGCGCCGTGACGAAGTTGACCGAGGCGTAGGGCCTGCGACCGCCCCACGCGTACAGGTCGCTCGACCCCGACAACCGGTAACCCAGGTCCCGTACGTCCGGCAGCGCGCCCCGCCAGAAGTCGCGCACCGCGTTGCGATAGCGGTCGTTCCACTCCGTCCACAGGGGTGGGAACGCGCCGACCTGGTAGCCGCCGGAACCGACGTCCCACGGCTCCGCGATCAGCTTCACCCGGCGCAGTACCGGGTCCTGCGCGATCACCGCCAGGAAGGGGGAGAGCATGTCGACGTCGTGCATCGAGCGGGCCAGGGCCGCCGCCAGGTCGAAGCGGAAACCGTCCACCCCCATCTCCGTCACCCAGTACCGCAACGAGTCGGTGATCAGCCGCAGTACGTGCGGCTGGACCACGTGGAGCGTGTTTCCGCAGCCCGTGTAGTCCGTGTAGCGGCGCGCGTCGCTCTGCAGCCGGTAGTAGCCCCTGTTGTCCATGCCCCGCAGGGACAGCGTCGGACCGTGTTCGTCCGCCTCCGCCGTGTGGTTGTAGACCACGTCGAGGATGACCTCTATGCCCGCCGCGTGCAGTGCGCGCACCATGCGCTTGAACTCGCCGACCTGCTGGCCCGCCGTACCGGTCGCCGCGTACCCGGCGTGCGGGGCGAAGTAGCCGATCGAGTTGTAGCCCCAGTAGTTCTTCATGCCCCGGCGCAGCAGATGGTCCTCGTGCGCGAACTGGTGCACCGGCAGCAGTTCCACCGCCGTCACGCCCAGTTTCGTCAGGTGTTCTATCGCCGCCGGGTGGGCCAGGCCCGCGTACGTGCCGCGCAGTTCCTCCGGGATGCCGGGGTGCAGCTTGGTGAAGCCCTTGACGTGGACCTCGTAGATCACCGAGTCCGCCCACGGGGTCTTCGGGCGGCGGTCGTCCGCCCACTCGTCGTCGGAGGTGTCGTCGTGGACGACGACGCCCTTCGGGACGAACGGCGCCGAGTCGCGGTCGTCGCGCACGGTGTCCGCGATCTGCTGCTGGGGCCAGTCGCGGACGTGCCCGTACACCTCGGGTGGCAGGTCGAAATCGCCGTCCACCGCTCGCGCGTACGGGTCGAGAAGCAGCTTCGCCGGGTTCCAGCGGGCGCCGGTCCACGGGTCCCAGCGGCCGTGCACGCGATAGCCGTAGCGCTGACCCGGCATGACCCCGGGTACGAAGCCGTGCCAGATCTCGTGCGTCAGTTCGGTGAGGGGGACACGGGTCTCCACCTCACCGGCGCCCTCCTCCACCTCCCCGAACAGGCACAGCTCCACCGCCTCCGCTCCGCCCGCCCACAGCGCGAAGTTGGTGCCCGACACCCCGTCCGGGCCCGTGCGGAAACGTGCGCCCAGGGGCATCGGCGTTCCCGGCCACACGGGCACGGCGGGCAGCGCGGCGCGTGACATGCCGTTCGGCGCACTGTCGGTGTCGGTATGGGTACCGATGGTGAGGTCGGTCTCGGGCAACACGACTTCGGGGCGCCTCTCCTCGACGGCTCGCTGTTCGGCGACCGCCTTCTGCTCGGCTGTGCTGGACACCTCTCCGCCTCCCGCGACTCGTGGAAAGAGTAGAACGAGTGAAACGAAGCGAGCAAAGCTCGAACAAGTGTGCGGTGTCCCGGCCGCGGCGCCCTGTTGCGTTGTTCTTCGCGTCGGTCTTCGCGTCGTTTCTCCCCCCTGTTCTGCCCAGAGCGCGGCTCGCACTCACGTTTCCCCGGGGCGGGCCGAGTCGTTGGGTCCTGCGTGAGGCATGCACAAGGGCGCGCTCGGCGCGCGAGGGCCGGGTTGGTCGCCGTACTGACATGGGCAGGACTGCTGGCCGGAGCCGCCGGCTGCACTTCGGAGGGGGTGGGCGGGGCGGACTCGGTGTTCGGGAAACCCCGGGCGCCGCAGGACGTGATCCGCGTCTCGCCCGACGACGGCAGCCGCTCCGTACGCCCGGACAACCCCCTTCTCGTACGGGTGCCCAGCGGGCGCCTGGAGTCGGTGAAGGTCGTCAGGGCCCAGGACGCGCAGGATTCGGAGGTGTCCGGGCGGATCTCCGAGGACGGGCTGTCCTGGCGGCCCGACGACGCGCGGCTCGCGCTGGCCGCCAGGTACACGGTCGACGTCGTGGCGCTCGACGCCCACGGACGCCGTTCGGCCCGGCACACGACCTTCACCACCTACGTGCCCGATGAGCGGTTCATCGGATACGCCACCCCGGAGAACCGCGCCACGGTCGGCACCGGAATGATCGTGTCGCTGGAGTTCAACCGCGAGATCAGGAACCGGGCGGCCGTCGAACGTGCCATCCACGTCACCGCGGAGCCGGCCGTCGGCATCCGGCCGCACTGGTTCGGCGCCGAGCGCCTCGACTTCCGGCCCGAGGAGTACTGGGCGCCGGGAACCAGGGTCACCGTCGACCTGGCGCTGCGGGACGTCGAGGGGGCGCCGGGGGTGTACGGGATCCAGCGCAGGACGTTCACTTTCACCGTCGGCCGCAGTCAGGTCTCGCTGGTCGACGCCGCCGCGCACACCATGGAGGTGCGGCGCGACGGCGACCTGCTCGCCACGGTGCCGATCACGGCGGGGTCGCCGAAGAACACGACGTACAACGGGAAAATGGTGGTCACGGAGATGCTCGAAGTGACCCGGATGAACAGCCGTACGGTCGGTTTCGGCGGCGAGTACGACATCCCGGATGTGCCGCACGCGATGCGGCTGACCACCTCCGGCACCTTCCTGCACGGCAACTACTGGGCGCCGGACGCCTTCGGCAACACCAACGTCAGCCATGGCTGCGTCGGACTGAAGGACGTGAAGGGCGGCAGTTCGGACAGTCCGGCGGGCTGGTTCTTCGACCGGAGCCTGGTCGGGGACGTCATCGAGGTCGTCCACAGCAAGGACAAGAAGGTCGCTCCCGACAACGGGCTCGGCGGGTGGAACATGGGCTGGAAGGAATGGACGGCGGGCAGTGCCGTGAAGCAGTAGCGGGAAACCGAACGATGTAGCGATCACCGAAGTGCTGCAACGATCACCGGAGTGACGTAAACAGTCGGGTCCGACAATCTGATGATGTTGGGACGGAATGGTGACCTTCAGGGGCCGCCGGAGGGCGTGACCTTGTGCTTAATATGCGCCCGGGTGCGCGGGACGCACCGGGAAAGCGGGCCTGAGTCAGGCCACGGGGAGGGGAGAAAGCTTGAACACGCGACCGATATCGGGGGCTTCGGCTGCGGCACAGCAGGGCGGGGTACGGGTAAGCGGGACACGAGGCGTACGGGGCAGCAGAGGGCCGCTGGCACTGCTCGCCGGTGTTGTGCTCGTCGCCGTGACCGCGTGCGGCGGGGGCGGGAGCGGCGGCTCGGGCTCCGGGTCCGACGACGCCAAGCCGAAGGGCAACGACTCCACCACCGCACAGACCCAGCAGTCGCAGGCGGTCGTCACCATCGCGCCCAAGGACGGCGCGAAGTCCGTGGACACCAGCGGCGCACTCAACGTCAGCGCCGCCAAGGGCAAGCTGACCGAGGTCAAGGTCGAGGACTCCAAGGGCAACGCGGTCGCGGGCGCGCTGACCGCCGACAACACCAAGTGGGCGCCCGCCACGCATCTCGCCGCGTCGACCACGTACAAGGTGCACGTGGTGGCGAAGGACACCGAAGGGCGCGCGGCGGCGGAGGAGTCCTCCTTCACCACCCTCACCCCGAAGAACACGTTCGTCGGTACGTTCACGCCCGAGGACGGTACGAAGGTCGGCGTGGGCATGCCGTTCTCGGTTCGCTTCACCCGGGGCATCACGCACCCCGAGGACGTCGAGAAGGCCATCACGGTCAAGACCGAGCCGGCCGTCGACGTCGAGGGCCACTGGTTCGGCAACGACCGCCTCGACTTCCGCCCGGAGAAGTACTGGGCGCCGGGTACGAAGGTCACCGTCTCCCTCGCTCTCGACGGCGTCGAGGGACGGCCCGGCGTCTACGGCAAGCAGGCCAAGCAGGTCTCGTTCACCGTCGGCCGCAGCCAGGTCTCCACGGTCGACGTCAAGACCAAGAAGATGGTCGTACGACGGGACGGCAAGGTCATCAAGACCATCTCCGTCACCACCGGCAAGCCCGGCTATGACACCTGGAACGGCCAGATGGTCATCACCGAGCGCCTCGAAGTGACCCGGATGAACGGCGAGACGGTCGGCTACGGCGGCGAGTACGACATCAAGGACGTCCCGCACGCCTCGCGCCTCACCGACTCCGGCACCTTCATCCACGGCAACTACTGGGGCGGCGACGCCTTCGGCAACTACAACGCCAGCCACGGCTGCATCGGCCTGCGGGACGTGCGCGGCGGCTACGACAGCGGTGTGGCCGCGGCCTGGTTCTTCGACCGGTCGATGATCGGCGACGTGGTGGTCGTGAAGAACTCCAACGACCGGATCGTCGACCCGGACAACGGGCTCAACGGCTGGAACATGTCCTGGGAGAAGTGGAAGGCGTAGCCCCTCCTTTTCTTCGCTGCGACGTTCTGCGGGCCCGGTGTGACTGACAGCACCGGGCCCGTTGTCGTTAGCCCCCGTTAACCTGCGTACATGACTGTGCATCTCGAAGTCGCCGATGGCGTCGGCACGATCCGCCTGGACCGGCCGCCCATGAACGCGCTGGACGTCGCCACCCAGGACCGCCTCAAGGAGCTCGCGGAGGAGGCCACCCGTCGAGACGACGTACGGGCGGTCGTCGTGTACGGCGGGGAGAAGGTGTTCGCGGCCGGCGCGGACATCAAGGAGATGCAGGCCATGGACCACGCGGCGATGGTCGCCCGGTCCAGGGACCTGCAGGATTCCTTCAGTGCCGTCGCCCGTATCCCCAAGCCCGTCGTCGCCGCGGTGACCGGCTACGCGCTCGGCGGAGGCTGCGAGTTGGCACTCTGCGCGGACTACCGCATCGCCGGCGACAATGCGAAACTCGGCCAGCCGGAGATCCTGCTCGGGGTGATTCCCGGCGCGGGCGGTACGCAGCGACTGGCCCGGCTGATCGGCCCGTCCAAAGCCAAGGACCTGATCTTCACCGGACGGATGGTCAAGGCCGACGAAGCCCTGTCGCTCGGTCTGGTGGACCGCGTGGTACCGGCCGCCGACGTGTACACCGAGGCACACGCGTGGGCGGCGAAGCTCGCTCAGGGACCGGCGATCGCGCTGCGCGCGGCGAAGGAGTCGATCGACGCGGGTCTGGAGGCGGACCTGGAGACAGGGCTCGCGATCGAGCGCAACTGGTTCGCGGGCCTGTTCGCGACGGAGGACCGGGAGATCGGGATGCGGAGCTTCGTGGAGGAAGGTCCGGGCAAGGCGAAGTTCCTCTGACTCCCGCTGGGTTGCACCGAGTTCGACCGAGTTCCACGGCGTTCCACTGGTTTTGGTCGAACAAAGTACTTGCAGTTGACGCGGTGTCTTATCCGGGTCCCTCGATCGGGCGGTTTATGGGAGCCTTGACGCAGCCTTGAGTTTGCCTTGTCGAGGGGGCCTGTCGCTTGCCCGAAAGTGAGCTTCCGTCGCAGGTCGGAGGACCTCCAGAGGTCCATGGGATGCCTTCGGCATATGCCGAACGGCCTATTCGGAATGATGTGTTCCGGGGGGCGTATTCCTTCGGAACGGCCCCCGGGGACGGCTCGGGCCGCCATGATGGGGGCATGGCGGGGCTGGAAGGCATGGAACAGCCGCGGGGACACGGCCGTGCGACGGCGGCGCGGTGGTCGCCTGCGGTGGAGGACGAACGGGCGCTCAAGGCGCTCGAGTTGTTCGGAAACCCGACGGAGGCCGAGGTTCCGCTGCCGTCCCGCCCCGAGTCCGCCGCGACCGCGCGCCGCCTCACCCAGGTCGTCGTGCTCCGGCAGTGGGGGCTGACCCCCAAGATGACGGAAGACGCGGTACTGCTCGTCTCCGAACTGGTCGGCAACGCGGTGCGGCACACAGGCGCGAGAGTGTTCGGCCTGCGGATGCGCCGACGCCGCGGCTGGATCCGGGTGGAGGTCCGGGACCCCTCGCGAGGGCTGCCGTGTCTGATGCCGGTCCAGGAGATGGACATCAGCGGGCGGGGGCTGATGCTGGTCGACAAGCTCTCCGACCGGTGGGGTGTCGACCTGCTGCCGCGCGGGAAGACCACGTGGTTCGAGATGCGGGTCGCCGACCGCTAGGGCGGCGCGCGACCGCATATGGGGCCGCCTGACCGTATGGGCGGTGACCGGGTGGGCGGGCCGCCGATCGGGCTAATCGCCCGTTTTCCGGACCAACCCCCCTTAAATGGTGCGGGTGACCACGACCGACCGTCGGGCGGTGCTGCGCGCGGGTGCCGGAATCGTTGCCTCGGGGGTGCTGACCACCGGGTGCGCGACCGATACCGCGACCGGCGGTACCGCCGCTCACCCCGTCGCCGCTTTCTCCTCCGCACCGGCCTCCCATACCCCCGCCCCCACTCCCGCCACTCTTCTCCACTACCCCGCCCAGATCGCCCACGGCCCCCGCGACCACCCCCAGGTCGCCCTCACCTTCCACGGCGACGGCGACCCCGCCACCGCGCACGCACTGCTCGCCGCCGCCGAGAAACACGGCTCCCATATCACCGTGTTCACCGTCGGGACCTGGCTCGACGCCCATCCCGGCCTCGCTCGCCGCGTCCTCGACGGCGGTCACGAACTCGGTAACCACACCCTCCGGCACCTCGACATCAACGCCATGCCGGAGGCGGACGCCGACGCCGAGATCAGGGGGTGCGCCGAGCGGCTGAAGGGGCTCACCGGGTCCATCGGCACCTGGTTCAGGCCCTCCCGGGCCGCCCTCGCCTCCCCGCTCGTCGAACGGCTCGCCCAGCGCGCCGGCTACCCGCACGTCCTGTCCTACGACGTCGACTCCCTCGACTTCACCTCGCCGGGCGCCCCCGCCGTCGTACGCAATGTCATGACCGGCATCCGCGCCGGCTCGATCGTGAGCCTGCACTTCGGCTACGCGGACACGGTTGCCGCGTTCCCCGGCCTCCTGCACGAACTCGACCGCCGCGGCCTGCGCGCGGTGACCACCACGGAGTTGCTGACCTGATGCCCCCCACCGTCATCGCCCGCGCCCTCGTCACGGGGGCCGCTCTCACCGTCCTCGGCGGACTCGCCGGCTGCGGCACCCCGGCCCGCGACCAGCCGAACCGGGCCCTCGCCACGGTCAGGCCCGCCAGGCCTGCCGTCCCCGCCGAGCCCGTCGTCCGGGGACTGCCCGGGATGCCGCCCGTCCTCAACCCACGTGATGTGTACGCCGCCGACCGTCCGGGCAGACTGTCGCCGGTCGTCCGGGACTTCCCGTCCCGCGTCTACGTGCCCAACACCGAGTCCGACACCGTCTCCGTCATCGATCCGAAGACGTACGAGATCGTCGAGACCATCCACGTCGGGCGCCAGCCCCAACACGTCGTGCCCTCCTGGGACCTGAAGACCCTCTGGGTCAACAACAACCGCGGCCACACCCTCACGCCCATCGACCCGAGGACCGGGAAGGCGGGCGAACCGGTCGACGTCCACGACCCCTACAACCTCTACTTCACGCCCAACGGCAGATACGCCGTCGTCATGGCCTCCCTCGACCGCGAGCTCGTCTTCCGCGACCCGCACACCATGAAGATCGCCAAGACCGTGCCCGTCACCTGCTATGGCGTCAACCACGCCGACTTCTCCCTCGACGGCCGGTACTTCATCGTGTCCTGCGAGTTCAGCGGCGAACTGCTCAAGGTCGACACGGAGAAGATGGAGGTCGTCGGGCAGCAGAAGCTTCCCTACGAGGGCGCGATGCCCCAGGACGTCAAGATCTCGCCGGACGGGAAGCGGTTCTACATCGCCGACATGATGGCCGACGGCATGTGGGTCCTGGACGGCGACAAGTTCACCCGGCCCACCCTCCTGCCCACCGGCAAGGGCACCCACGGGCTGTACGTCAGCCGCGACTCCCGCGAGATGTACGTCTCCAACCGGGGCGAGGGCACCGTCTCCGTCTTCGACTTCGAGAAGGGCGAGGTCACGAAGAAGTGGCAGCTGCCCGACGGCGGCAGCCCCGACATGGGCGGCGTCTCCGCCGACGGCAAGGTCCTCTGGTTGTCCGGGCGTTACGACGACGAGGTGTACGCCATCGACACCCGCACCGGGAAGCAGCTCGCCCGCGTCGCGGTCGGCCGCGGCCCGCACGGTCTCGCCGTCTACCCGCAGCCCGGCCGCTATTCACTCGGCCACACGGGCATCTTCCGCTGATCCGGTGTCAGTTGGACCACCGGCGGTACGTCATGTGACACGCCGCCGATCGAGTGATGATCCGCGCCCCGCCGCCGCAGACCCGACATGGTGCATCCATGATCACAACTCCCCTGCGGCGGCGGACCGCTGCCGTCGCCCTCTCCCTGGCCGCGGTCTTCGCGACCTCGGCCGCCACCCTCCCCGCAGCCGCTCCGAAGTCCGGCGCCAGGGCCGCCGCCCCGGCCTGCCCCCAGTTCGACGATCCGATCAAGGCGGCCGTCGACCGCCGCGTCGACGTCGACCGCATCACGCCCGACCCGGTCTGGCGCAAGACCTGCGAAACCCTCTACCGCAGCGACGGCCGCGGCCCGGAGATCGTCTTCGCTGAGGGCCTGAAGCCCCGGGACGTCATCAACGGCCAGTACGACATCGAGAAGTACGTCCTGGTCAACCAGCCCTCCCCGTACGTCTCCACGACGTACGACCACGACCTGTACAAGACGTGGTGGAAGTCGGGATACAACTACTACATCGACGCCCCGGGCGGCGTGGACGTGAACAAGACCATCGGTGACACCCACAAATGGGCCGACCAGGTCGAGGTCGCCTTCCCCGGCGGTGTCGACCGGAAGTACATCATCGGCGTCTGTCCGGTGAACAAGACCACCAAGGTCGAGATCATGAGCGGCTGCCAGAGCAACCCGCACTTCGAGGCCTGGCACTGAGCCCACCCAGGGTGCCTACGGGGCGAGGAGCAGAGCCTCCCCGCCCACCGGCACGAACCCGGCCGCCTGGAACGCCCGCACACTGCGGGCGTTCCCGGGAGCCATCTGCGCCCACACCGGCTCCCCACCGCTCAGCTGCCGCGCGGCAGACGCCAGCGCCCGGCCCATCCCCCGGTGCCGTACCGTCTCCGCCACCTCCACCGCGGCCTCCAGCCGGCCCGCGACCCCGCGCCCGAGGATGAGCACCCCGCCGTCGGCCGCCCACACCCGCACGTCGTCGCGGTGCTTGTGGGCCCGGGCGATCCGGTGATGCCCGGGGTCGTCGATCTCCGTCAGCGTCAGCGGCGGGTCCCCTTGGAGGGGGGAGGCGACCGCCAGGAGGTCGATCGTCTCGTTCGAGCGGCCCGTACGGTCCATGAGGGCGGCCAGGAAGCGCGGGTTCATCGGTGCGGAGAGCGCGTCGCTGTCCACTCCGGCCAGGGTCCGGCGTACCCACTCCGGGTCCTCGTCCGTGAAGACGACCGCGTGCGCGGTGAAGGCGAGCACCCCGGCATCGCGGTGGGAGGACTGGGCCACGATCGTGGTACGGCCGTCGGGAGGCGGGAAGACGCCCAGGGCCACGGAGTCGAGAATGTCCTTCAGCGTTTCCCCCACAGTGCCCCTCCCGGCCTCTTGAGTCTCCACCCACTGGAAGGCCCAGACTCGCCATCATGCTGCGCTATCCGGGGGGAAGCCCCCCAGACCCCCTGCACGACGGCACCGTACATCTCACCATCGGCGAGCTTTCCCGGGCCTCCGGCCTGACCGTACGGACCATCCGCTACTGGTCCGACGAGGGCGCCCTGCCGCCCGTCACCCGGTCGTCCGGTGGTTACCGGCTGTACGACGCCGGCTCCGTGGCCCGCCTCGAACTGATCCGCACCCTGCGCGAGTTGGGCCTCGGCCTGGACCACGTACGCGCGGTGCTGGCCGGTGAGACGACGGTCGCGGAGGTGGCCGCCGCGCATGTGGCGGCGCTGGACGCGCAGATCCGGACCCTGCGGGTGACCCGTGCGGTGCTGTCGTCCGTGGCGAGACGCGGTTCGACCGCGGAGGAGATGACGCTCATGAACAAGTTGGCGCGGCTGTCGGCCGCCGAACGCAAGCGGATCACCGACGACTTCATGGAGGAGACCTTCGGGGGCCTCGACACCGCGGACCCCGACATTCGCACCCGGCTGCGGTTCGGTCTCGGTGAGTTGCCCGAGGACCCCACGCCCGAGCAGGTGGACGCCTGGGTGGAGCTGGCCGAGCTGATCCAGGACCAGGGTTTCAGGACGCGCATGCGGCAGATGATCGAGTTCAACGCGGCGGACCGGGGCCCGGATGCGCGGGCCGGTACTTCCCTGTGGTTGATGAGCCGGCTGGTGCAGCTCGCGGGCGAGGCCCGGGAGCGGGGCGTCGAGCCCGGGGAGCCGGAGGCCGAGGAGGTGCTGGCCGGGCTGCTCGGCAACGCCGACCGGGCCGCCGTACTGGAACGGGTCGAGTTCGCGGCGCACGACGAAATGGCCCGCTTCCGGGAGCTGAAGGCGCTGGTCCGCGGCACGGACCCGCTGCCCGCGCACCGCGAGGAGTTCGCGTGGGTGGTCGCGGCGCTGCGTACCCGCTTGGCCAGCTAATCTGACCTCGTCAGCAGTACGTACATGAAGGGGCGGGTCCCGGTGGCGGACATCGAGGAAGCACGCAAGCAGTTCGATCGGATCGACACGAACGGTGACGGGCTCATCACGGCCGCCGAGTTCAAGTCCGCCCTGGCGCAGGCGGGTGACTGGAACGTCACCGAATCCGTGGCCGAGGTCATCATCGCCTCCCGCGACCTCGACGGCGACAAGCTCCTGTCGTTCGACGAGTTCTGGACGTACCTGAACAAGTAGGTCTGATCAGTACGTGTATGGGGCGCCCGCCGGATCGTCGGTGGGCGCCCTCTCACGTTCCCGCCGGCGGCATCGCGCGGGGCCGTGAGGGAGCGGTCCTTCAGACGGCTGCCCACTCCTGCAGAGCCGTCCTGGTCGCGAAGTCGGCGACGTTCGTGTCGACCGGGTCGTCGGTGTACTGGTGGAAGCGCCAGGTCGCCTGGATACGGGGCTCGCCGGCCGTCACGTAGTCGGCGATCCACAGTCCGTCGCCCGCGTAGGAGGTCGTGTCGACGTTCAGCCAGTAGCTCCTGTTGCAGTAGAGGACGACCCGGTTGTCCGGCCGCAGCTCCTTCAGTTTGCGGATGAAGGTGTCCTTCTCGGCGTTCGACGCGTGGGTGCCGTCGCCCGTCGTCTCCCAGTCGACGGCGAGGATGTCGGCGCCCGCCCGCTCCGAGGCCTTGCTGAGGAAGTACTCGGCCTGGGCGGTCAGGTTGCCGGGCCAGAGGAAGTGGTAGAACCCGACCACACAGCCGGCGTCGCGGGCCCGCTGCGTCTGGGCCGCGAGCTTGGGGTTGACGTACGAACGGCCCTCCGTCGCCTTGATGAAGACGAAGGAGATGCCGTCGGTGTCGTAGGTGGAGGACTGGTACGCACTCACGTCTATGCCGCGCAGCATGGGGTGCTCCCTGAGGTGCCGGTGGGGGAAGTACCGGTGGGGGGACAGGAGTTGCTGGCTCCCCACCTTTGCACAAGTGATTCGGGGGCACGGGTGATTGCCGGTTCGGCCTCTGGTCGTCACCGAAGCCGGCACCGACGCCGACCCGACCCGACCCGACCCGACCCGACCGGGCCGAGGCCTCCGTGTCCGTCGGCGCCGTGGCCGGGATCGCGGTCGTGCACGGGCCCGCCGGGGCGGAGTCGCCCGACGATGGCGCGGGCGCTCCAGGAGCGGGCGCGGGAGGTGCCGGCACGCACTTCGGCGGCTTTTGCGCTACCCCGACAGCGCCTGACCCGACACCTGGGACCTCGCCGGGATGGGTAGCATGCGGCAGGTGGACGTGGTGATGGGTGCGCTGCCCCGGGGGCTCGGACTGGTGGAGCGGGTGGTTCGCGGGGAGCTCGACACCCGGGGAGGGCCTGGCGTCGTCCGGCTGGCGGAGGAGAGCGGGCTGGACAAGGGGCAGGCCTCGCGCCTGTTGCGGGATCTGGTCGGCTCCGGAGTGCTGGCCCGTGACGGGCACGAGTTCCGTGCCGGGACGGATCTGCTGGCCGTGGCGGCGCAGGTCGGCCCGTGGGGAGCGGAGAGCCGGGCGCTGCTGCGAGGCCTGGTGGCCCGGTTCGGGGCGTGTGCGTACGTGGACGTGCTCGGCGGGGCGATGGTGCTCTCGGTGCGGGCCGAACTGGCGGCCTGGGCCGAGTTCGCCTGGGCACGGGCGGGGCGGCAGACACCGGTCTGGTGCACCGGAGCGGGACGGGCACTGCTGTTCGACCACTCCCGGGAGGCGGTCGCCGAACTGCTCGGCGGCGAGGACTTCATCGGGGCGGGCGGTCCCTACGCGCCGCGGACCGTGGACGACCTGTTGGCACGGGTCGCCGCCGACGCCGCGCGAGGGGTCGCGGTGTGCGAGAGCGAGTACGACGAGGACGTGCTGGAAGTCGCCGCGCCGGTGCGGGATCCGCGCGGGGACATCGTGGCGGCGGTCAGCGCGGTCGTTCCGCACGCGGCGGTCAGGGACGACCGGGCCGAGCTGGTCGCGGCGGTGGGTGACGCGGCGTCGCGGCTGGCCCGTCTGCTGGGCTGAGTCTCAGGCGTGGTCGGTTGAGCCCCAGCGGGGGTGCGTCAACTGGTCGGAGCGGCCGGTGTCGCGGGTGGCTCTCGTCTGTTGGATGGAGCCCCGGTCGTGGTCCGGCGAGTTCGTCGGGGCGGTCGGTGGCGTGGTGGCGCGGCCGGCCTGCTGGGCTGAGCCTCGGTCGTGGGTGGTCGAACCTGTCGCGGCGGTCGGTGACGCGGCGCGGTCGGCGCGCCTGCCGATCTGGGCGCCGGCCGTGGTCCGTCGAACTCGTCGCGGCGGTCGGCGGTGCCGTCGGCCCGGCTGCTCGGGTGAGCCTCAGTCCCGGTCCGTCGAACGCAGCGCGGCGGTCAGCCAGTTGCTCCAGCGGACCACCGAGTCGGCACAGGCCGCCGTCGCCGGTTCGAGACGGTGGCGGGGGCCGACGACCTGGACGGCGGCGACGACCTCGCCGCGAAAGTCCCTGACCGGGGCGGCGAGCGAGTACAGACCGGGCTCGGCCTCCTGGTCGACGATGGAGTAGCCCCGCTGCCGGGCCGCGTCGAGCCGGGCCAGGAAATCGTCCAGGTCGGCCGGGGTGTTCGGGCCGTGCCGGACGAAGGCCGTGCGGGAGAGGACGGCCTCGACCTCGGCGCGCTCGGCGTCGAACAGCAGTGCCTGTCCGGCGTCGCTGCAGTAGGCGGGGTAGCCGCGGCCCACCCAGGACACGAACGAGGACAGGGCCGGCGGCATCGACTCGAGGATCGTCACCGAGCTGGCGCCTCGCAGGACTCCCAGGTAGGCGCACTCCTTCGTGTCGGCGGCGACACCCTCCAGCGCGGTCCGGCCGTCCCGGTGCAGCCGTGCCTCGGTGATCTGCTGTGCCCGCGCGTACAGCTCCCAGGCGCCGGAGTAACGCAGCGACGCGGGGTCGCGGCGCAGGAACCGGCCTGCCTCCAGGCTCCGCAGTATGCGGGAGACCTGGCTGCGCTCCCGGCCCAGCAGTGCGGCGACCTCGGCGGCGGTGTGGCCGCGGGGGTCCGGCGGGGGGTGCTCGGCGAAGAGGCGCAGGACGGCAAGGCCGCGTTTCAGGCTGTTGTCGGTGGTCATCGCGGGCCGAGCTTAGCGCCGGGTGAGCGACGGGCCGAGCGCTGTTGTTGCGGGAACATTGCAGGTTGATGGCAATGTCCGTGCAGGATGAGCAACTGGATTTGTTTATTTCGCATCGAAGGTTAGCCTCCTTCCCATCCCGACCCTCGGAAATCAGGCTCATCAGGAGTTCCCGTTGTCCGCTCTGCGCCCGTTCGTACTCCTCGGCTCCGCGACGCTTCTCCTGGCGGGCTGCGCCGACCCCTCCGAGCCGACCGCCACGTCGTCCGGACCGAAGTCCACCGCTTCCGTTTCCGCCGCCCCGATCGCCGAGAACGCCACGCTCGCGGGCAAGGTCCCGTCCGCGGTGAAGGCCGACGGGATCACGGTTGCCAGCGACGTCAGCTATCCCCCGATGGACTTCTTCGCCGCCGACAACAAGACGGTCATCGGTGCCGAGGCCGACCTCGGCGCGGCTCTCGGCACGGTCCTCGGCGTCAAGGTCACCGTCGTCAACGTGCCCTTCGACTCGATCATCCCGGGCCTGCAGGCGGGCAAGTACCAGCTCGGCATCTCCTCCTTCACGGACACCGCCGAGCGGGAGAAGGTCGTCGACTTCGTCACCTACTTCAACGCGGGCACGTCGTTGCTGGTCCGGGCGGGCAACCCCGAGGCGCTCAAGCCGGAGGGCGACTCCCTGTGCGGCCGGACCGTCGCCGTGGCGAAGGGCTCCACGCAGGCGCTGGTGGACCTGCCCGCCCGCGCCAAGACCTGCAAGACGCCGATCAAGGTCAGCACCTTCCCGGACGGCACCGGTGTGAACCTCGCCCTCACCAGTGGCCGCGCCGACGCCGCCCTGGCCGACTCGCCGGTCGCCGCCTACACGGCCAAGCAGTCCGGCGGCAAGCTCGACGTCGTCGGGGACTCCTACGGCAACGCGCCGTTCGGCATCGCGGTCCCGAAGAAGAGCGAGCTGACCGATCTGCTGAAGTCGGCCCTTGAAGACCTCGAGGCGACCGGCGGCTACCGGCAGATCCTCGCCAAGTGGGGCCTGGAGTCAGGGGCGCTCGACGACTTCGAGATCAACGCGGCCTCATGACGAAGGCGACGAAGGCGGGAGAGGCGACGGACGCCACGGATGGGATGGAGACGGCGGAGGCGATGGAGGAGTTGCCGGTCGTCCGCCGGCGCAGACCCGGCCAGTGGGTCCTGACCTTCGTCGTCCTGCTTCTGGCCGCGGCACTGCTCCGGTCGCTGATCACCAACCCGCGCTTCGGCTGGGACACGGTCGGTGCGTGGCTGTTCAGCCGGACCGTGCTGAGGGGGCTGCTGGCCACCCTGGAACTCACCGCCGCGGCCATGGCGATCGGTCTCGTGCTGGGCGTCGGACTGGCGCTCATGCGTCTGTCGGACAACACCGTTGCCCGGACCGTCAGTTGGGCGTACATCTGGCTCTTCCGGGGCACACCGCTGCTGGTCCAACTGCTGTTCTGGGGCTTCATCTCGGCGTTGTACCCGACGCTGTCCCTGCACCTGCCGTTCCTGCCGGCGGTCGGCGAGGTCCCCGCGAACACCGTCGTCACCACCTTCGCCGCGGCCCTGCTGGGCCTCGGCCTCAACGAGGCCGCCTACCTCGCCGAGATCATCCGGGCCGGGATCGTCTCGGTCGACCACGGGCAGACCGAGGCCGCGGAGGCGCTGGGCCTGTCCCGGGCCAGAACCCTGCGCCGGATCATCCTGCCCCAGGCGATGCGGGTGATCATCCCGCCGGTCGGCAACGAGACCATCTCCATGCTCAAGACGACCTCGCTGGTCAGCGTGCTGGCCTACACGGAACTCCTGTACTCCGTACAGATCGTGTACTCCAAGACCTACCAGACGATCCCGATGCTGATCGTCGCCAGCATCTGGTACCTGGCCGTCACCACCCTGCTCAACGTCGGTCAGCACTACCTCGAGCGCCACTTCGCGAAAGGCAGCCGCCGATGATGGTCCAGGCCACCGGGGTTCGCAAGTCCTTCGGCGGACAGGAGGTGCTGCGCGGCATCGACCTGGCCGTGCCGCCCGGGACGGTCACCTGCGTGATCGGCCCGTCCGGCTCGGGGAAGTCCACCTTCCTGCGGTGTGTGAACCACCTGGAGCGGCCCGACAGCGGCCGGATCGTGGTGGACGGATCAACGGTCGGCTACGAGCGGTACGGGCGGGGGCTGCGCGAGTTGCGCCGCCGTGACCTGGCCCGGCAACGCCGCCGGATCGGGATGGTCTTCCAGCGCTTCCACCTGTTCCCGCACCTGACGGCACTCGCCAACGTCGTCGAGGGACCGGTGGGCGCCGGCCGTCCCCGCTCCGAGGCCGCCGACGAGGCCATGGCGCTCCTTGACCGGGTCGGCCTGGCCGACAAGCGCGATGCCTACCCCGCCCAGTTGTCCGGCGGCCAGCAGCAACGGGTGGCCATCGCCCGCGCCCTGGCGATGCGGCCGAAGCTCATGCTGTTCGACGAACCGACCTCGGCGCTCGACCCGGAACTCGTCGGCGAGGTCCTGGACGTCATGCGCGACCTCGCCGCCGACGGCATGACGATGCTCGTCGTCACCCACGAACTGGGCTTCGCCCGCGAGGTCGCCGACGCGGTCGTCTTCCTCGACGACGGCCGGGTGCTGGAGTCCGGGCCGCCCGCCCGCATCCTCACCGCGCCCGACCACCCCCGAACCCGCGACTTCGTGACGAAAGTGCTGTGACGAGTGCTGTGACGACCTTCACCGAGGCCCTGGCCGCCGGACCACTGGTCCTGGACGGCGGCATGTCCAACGAACTGGAGGCCCAGGGCCACGACCTGAGCGGCACGCTCTGGTCCGCCCGTCTGCTGCGCGACGCCCCCGAAGCGATCGAGGCCGTCCACCGCGCCTACTTCGCGGCCGGTGCGCAGATCGCCATCACGGCCAGTTACCAGGCCACCTACGACGGCTTCGCCCGCCTGGGAATCCCACGCGCGCAGACCACGGCCCTGCTGCGACGCAGCGTGACCCTGGCTCGCCGGGCCGCCGCCGGAACGGGCTGGGTCGCCGCGTCGGTCGGCCCCTACGGCGCGATGCTCGCCGACGGTTCCGAATACCGGGGCGACTACGGCCTCACGGTGTCCGAGCTCACCCGTTTCCACCGCCCCCGGCTGGAGGCGCTGGCCGAGGCGGGCCCCGACGTCTTCGCCGTCGAGACCATCCCCGATCTGCGGGAGGCCGAGGCCGTACTGACCGCCCTCGACGGCCTGGGCATCCCGGCCTGGCTCTCCTACAGCATCCGCGGTACGACCACCAGTGCGGGCCAGCCCCTGACCGAGGCCTTCGCCCTGGCCCGCAGCAGCGACGCCGTCGTCGCCACCGGCGTCAACTGTGCCCCCGCCGCCGACACCGCGGCGGCCCTCGCCCTGGTCACCGGTCTGCCGGGCGTCGCCTATCCCAACGGCGGCGGTGTCTGGGACCCCGAGACCCGCGGCTGGCAGGGCGCCGAGGACGAGATCGCGAACCTGGCCCCCTCCTGGCTCGCCGCCGGCGCGGCGATCCTCGGCGGCTGCTGCCGGGTTGGCCCCACCGAGATCAGGGAACTGGCCGCCGGCCTTCACACCGAACCGGCGGCCCGGCCCGCGCCCAGCGCCCGCTGACGCGGTACACCACGCCTCGCCGGCACCACACCCACACCCACACCCACACCCACACCCACACCCACACCCACACCCACACCCACACCCACACCCACAACCACACCCACACCCACGACCACACCCACACCCACGACCACACCCACACCCACGACCACTGAACCAACGCTCTCCCGGGAGACCAACCACGCCTGAACCCATCGGCCTCCCCGTGATCGACCTCTCCGCCCTCGACTGTGACGCGCTCCACCGGGCCGCCCGCGACGTCGGCTTCTTCCAGCTCACCGGCCATGGCGTCACCCCGGCCGAACAGGCCCGGCTCCTGGGCGCCGCCCGCGAGTTCCTCACCCTGCCTGAAGCCGACCGGCACGTCATCGACAACCTCAACTCCCCGCACTCCGCTGCTACACACGGATCGGCAACGAGCAGACCCAGGGCCGCCGCGACCGGCGCGACCAGCTCGACATCAGCAACGAGCTGCCCAGCCATGTGCCCGGCCTCGGCGAACCCCCGTACTGGTGGCTGGAGGGCCCCAACCAGCGGCCGGACGCCCTCCCCGCACCGCGAGAGGTCGCGCTGGAGTGGATGGACCGCCTCAGCGCGGTCGCCCACCGGCTGCTGCACGAACTGCTCGCGTCCATCGGCGGTCCGGAGGACTTCTACGACGAGGCCTTCTCCGGCAACCCGCGCAACAACCTCAAGCTGATCCGCTACCCGGGGCGGGCCCCGGAAGGTGACGACCAGGGCGTGGGCGTACACAAGGACTACGGCTTCCTGACCCTGCTGCTGACGGACGAGGTACCCGGCCTCCAGGTGGAGTCACCGGGCCGGGACGGCTTCATCGACGTTCCGCACCTGCCGGGCGCGTTCGTGGTCAACCTGGGCGAACTGCTGGAGGTGGCGACGAACGGCTACCTGAAGGCGACGAACCACCGGGTCCTCTCCCCGCCCGGAGCACGGGAGCGGTTCTCGGCGCCCTTCTTCCACAACCCCCGCCTGGACGCCCACATCACCCCCCTGCCCTTCCCCGGCGCGGCCCAGGCGAGCGGGGTCACCGAGGACCCGGACAACCCGCTCCACGCGGAGTTCGGCTGGAACGAACTCAAGGGCTGGGCGCGCGCCCACCCCGAGGTCGTCAGGAAACACCACCCTGAGCTGCTGACCGCCTGACGAGGCGCGGGAAGCGGGAAGGGCGGCCCTCACCAAAACCGGCCGCCTCAACACTCGATGATGTTCACCGCAAGCCCACCCCGGGCCGTCTCCTTGTACTTGACGCTCATGTCGACTGCCTGCGCTCATGGCTCTGAGCTGGCGTTTTGGCCCGGCAAGCGCGGCTCGCGCGGCGCCGGGGACTTCTTGCGGATGCTCACCTACAAGGTATCCGGCGACGCTCGACATCCGTTGTGCGGGGCGGATCCCAGAACCATGTTGACGTCTGGGCGAGCATCCGCCCAGGCCGTCGAACCGGCGTACTCGTAATGCGTAGGTCTCGGGTTCGAATCCCGAAGGCGGCTCTGGAAAACCCCGGGACTCACTCGCCGTGACCTGGGGTTTTTCCTTGCCCTTTACCTTCTCGTGGTCTAAACCACCGCCCCGTGAGGTGGGTTCGAGGGTCAGATGGGGCCCAGATGGGGCCCGAATTAGCAAAGCTGGTCTTGCGCATTGAAATGCGTAGGTCTCCAGTTTGAAACTCGAACGCGTATCCAAGGTAAATCCCGGGTCAGGCCTGCGAACTGAGGTCCTCTCTTTCGGGTGGCCATGGAATTCAGGCAAATTGGGCACGCGTGCCCTGCGATGTCGACAGGCGATCAGGATGCTGCGCAGCCCTTGGATCACGGGGCTGCCGCCCGACCGCGGTGTGGGAGAAACGGCCCGTACAGGAAACGGCCCGAGGGGACACACGGGTGTGCGTGGACGCCTTGTGGGCGCGGCAGCTGTGCTGGACCGAAAAGACGGTTCTTCGGAGGCCTGCCGGAGGCTGCTGACCCGGAGAGTCGGTTCGCGGGAGGTGGAGTCCGGCGAGGTAGCTCGCGGACGTTTCGTCGTAGCAGGTGGCGATGTCTCGCCGGTCCTTCACTTTGTTGATGGCCCGCTCGATAGTGTTGGGGTCGTTGTAGGGGCGGTGTCGTGGGTGATGGGCTTGCCGCCCCGGCTGCCTGTCTTCGTGCGGTTCGCGGCAACGTCCTACCGGATCCGCACCCCAACCGAGGCTTGATCACGGCTGAGGACTGACCCTGGCGCTACACCCACGGCCGACCGGCCCCGCGGCACTACGTCGACGGACCCGCACCTGTCCTGAATATCCGTGGTCACCGCGAACCTGCACCACTTACGCTCCACCCCATGCGCAGCGTGTTTGTCTTCCCTGCAGGTGAGCGAGCTGAGACTGTCGCCTCGCTCGATCAGCACCTGCCACAGCAGCGTGATCCGTGGAGCTTGGACGGCAACCTCTACATCGACATTGGCGATGAGCAATCCGGGCACTTCTTCTCCGACTGGGATCCCGACGAGGTTGCAGTCCTTGAAGCGGCTGTCGGACACCATCCCGGCTGGGCAGTGCAGATCGACATTTCCGGGCGCATCGACGGCACCACAGAGATTCGCCAACTGGTCGCGCTGCTAATTGAGCACGGTGGTGTTGCACTTGACGACTACTCCACCCACCCCTGGACTCTGCAGGAAATCGAGTCCGGCACCGTGATCGGCGGCCTACGCTTCTTCGACTTCCGCACCCACCACGGACTCCACCGCGAACAGTGACGTCGAGGGCCGGACTACCGTTCCGGCAAGTTCAGAAAATCATCGGAGACCACAGCCCTTGCCGACCGCCGTCCACTCTGAGCGTTATCCCCGGCCTTGCCCTGGTGAGACAGACCATCACCTGATGTTCACCCGCCTGGCGTGCAGCTCGGAGCATGGCCATGGCGTCCGGCTTCGCGGCGGTGACCAGGGACGGCCCGACGCAGGCGAACGGGAACGCCTCGCCGTCGCCGACAGCCGGGCCCGCCCCGGTGCGCCGGATGGCTTCCAGTACACCGTGACGGTGGGCGACCGCACCCTCGAATGCGCCGCCCCGGAGTTCACCGCAGGACCAACTGGTCGACCGTGTGCTCCGGAAAGGCGAATACACGACGCCACTCGTCGACCGAACCGGTGACGCACGGTGCAAGGCGTCAACACCGTGGAAAAACAGCGCCATGGGAGAGACTTCAATGGCCACGGCCGCGGAAATCAAGATCAGCTTTTCCGGAGACGAGGCCCGCGAGGCGACCGATGCGTTTGAGCTCCAGGGTGGCGAGGGCCGAAGTCGCACCATCTACTTCTGGGACAGCCCGAGGAAGGGCAGCGACGGCATCTCGCTGCCCTTTCTCGACCGCGGAGTCATCTTCCGCCTGCGTCTGGACGACCGGGACCACGGGTCCAAGCGCGAAACGGACATGACCGTCCGACACCCGCAGCCGCCACCTCCAGGAGCCCGACGACCACGACCTGTTGCCCGCACCGGCCGCACCGCTCCCGGCGCCCGAAAAGGGGGCCCGTCGGGCCGCGTTGAAAAGCTGATCCGCTACACCGCCGAGGAGATCCGCCGCCTGCTCAACCGGCTCGTCTGGGCCACCACACCGCCACCACCGGCGATCGTGATCATCCAGTCACGCTGGCGCCGAACCCACCAAACACGCGCACAACGCTGCCACTACGCCACCCGCGACAAACGAGATCGCGAGTCACGGCTGTAGTACCAGGCTCGACCACTAAGCCCTCGGAGACACAGGTGTGCGGTCGCGCGGCCGGGGCTTTTAGGAGATATAAACTCATTTGGGTGTCTAAGCTTGCCGTCAGGCCTGATTCTCTGGAGTCCTCACGATGACGTCGATGAGCCGCCTGCCATGAGGCCCCACCCGACGCGGGGGCGGATCACGGCGCTGGACGCCTACGACATCCGGTTTCCCACGTCTCGTCGGCTTGAAGGGTCGGACGCGATGAATCCCGATCCGGATTATTCGGCGTCATATGTGATCATCCGCACCGATGCCGGGGACGGGCTGGAGGGGCACGGGTTCTGCTTCACCATCGGCCGGGGCAATGAGGTCGAGGTGGCGGCGATCAACGCGTTGCGCCCGCATGTGGTGGGGCTGCGGCTGGGAGAGGTCCTGTCCGACCTCGGGGGGTTCTGTCGCTCGCTCGTCGGCGACAGCCAGCTGCGCTGGCTGGGGCCGGAGAAGGGCGTGGTGCACATGGCCATCGGGGCCGTGGTCAACGCCGTGTGGGATCTGTACGCGAAGCGGGAGGGGAAGCCGCTGTGGAAGCTGCTGGCCGACCTTGCGCCCGAGCAGGTGGTCGCGTTGATCGACTTCCGTTATGTGGAGGACGCGCTGACCCCCGATGAGGCGCTGGGGATTCTGCGGCGGGCGCGGGGCGGGATGGAGGAGCGGGAGGCGCGGCTGCTCGCCGAGGGGTATCCGGCCTATGCCACGTCTCCTGGCTGGCTCGGTTACCCGGACAGCAAGGTCGCCGGGCTGGCCCGGGAGGCCGTGGACAGTGGGTTCAGGCAGATCAAACTCAAGGTCGGTGCCGATCTGGACGACGATGTGCGGCGATGCCGTACCGCGCGGGGGACGATCGGCCCCGGGGTCCGGATGGCGCTGGACGCCAATCAGCGCTGGGGGGTCGCCGAGGCGGTCGGGTGGATACGGCGGCTGGCGGAGTTCGACCCGTACTGGATCGAGGAGCCGACCAGCCCGGACGACATTCTCGGTCTCGCGGCGATCCGCCGGAAGGTGGCGCCGGTGCGGGTGGCGACGGGCGAACACGTGCACAACCGGGTGATGTTCAAGCAACTGCTCCAGGCGGGCGCGATCGACTTTCTGCAGTTGGACGCCTGCCGGGTCGGGGGAGTCAACGAGAACCTGGCGATCATCCTGCTCGCGGCCAAGTTCCGGATCCCGGTGTGCCCGCACGCGGGCGGGGTGGGCCTGTGCGAGCTCGTGCAGCATCTGGCGATGTTCGACTATCTTGCGGTCTCCGGCACCCTCCAGGGCCGGGTCATCGAGTATGTGGATCATCTGCACGAGCACTTCCTCGACCCGGTTGTGATCGTCCGGGGGCGGTACGCGGCCCCGACCGCCCCCGGCTTCAGCGCGGCGATGCGGCCCGGGTCGCTCGCCACGTACGCGTTCCCCGGTGGCGCCGCCTGGCAGCCCCCGTACGACGTGCCCCCGGCTGAGGGACCCCCGACATGAACCCCGGGGAGGAATTCCGGGGGCTGGCCGCGGTCGTCACCGGCGGGGCGTCCGGGATCGGCCTGGCCACCGCCGAGACCCTGGCCGCGAGGGGGTGCCGGGTAGCGGTGCTCGACCGGGCTCCTGGGCCCGTGCCCGCAGGGCTGCACGCGGTACAGGCCGATGTCGGGGACGCCGTGTCGGTGGCCGATGCCGTGAGCCGGGTGGCGGACCTGTTCGGCGGCCTGGATGTGCTGGTCAACAACGCCGGCATCGGCGCGCTGGGCACCGTGGAGGACAACGCGGACGAGGAATGGCACCACGTGCTGGACGTCAATGTGCTCGGCATCGTCCGCACCAGCCGGGCGGCGCTGCCGTATCTGCGCCGGTCTCCCAGCGCGGCCGTCGTCAACACCTGCTCGGTCGCGGCGCTGGCCGGGCTGCCGCAGCGGGCGCTGTACGCGGCCAGCAAGGGCGCGGTTCTCGCGCTGACCCTGGCGATGGCCGCCGACCACATCGGCGAGGGCATCCGGGTCAACTGCGTCAACCCGGGCACCGTGGACACCCCCTGGGTGCGCCGACTGCTCGAACATTCCGACGACCCGGAGGCCGAACGCGCTGCTCTCATTGCCCGCCAGCCCACCGGCCGCCTGGTCACGGCCCAGCAGGTCGCGGACGCCATCGCGTATCTCGCCGGGCCGCTGGCCGGTGCCACCACCGGGACGGCACTCGCCGTGGACGGTGGGATACAGGGCATCCGCAGACGTCCGGACTCCTTCCACTGACATGACCAACTACTGACCACCTACTCGGAGCCGAGCATCATGAAGCGACGCATCGCCGCTGTCGGAACAGCCCTCGCACTCGGCTGTGGGCCGGCCGTCACCGCCTGCGGTGGGGGCACGGGCAGCACCACCGACACCGCTTCGGGCAAGGTCGGGGTGGTGCTGCCGCTGCTCACCTCACCGTTCTGGGAGTCGTACAACTCCTACGTCCCCCAGCAGGCCGCAGCCCAGGACGTCCGCGTGCTGCAGACGGTGAACTCCGACTCCGATCCGAGCAAACAGATCACCGACATCCAGAATCTGCTCGCCCAGAACGTGAAGGGCCTGGTCGTCTCGCCGCTGGACTCCGCGGCGATCGTCGCCGGGCTGAATGCCGCGCAGCGCAAGGGCGTGCCGGTGGTCGCCGTCGATGTGGCGCCGGACAAGGGCAAGGTTGCGATGGTGGTCAGGGCGGACAACCGTGCCTACGGGGAGAAGGCCTGCCGCCGGATCGGCGGCGCGGTGAGGACCGGCAAGGTCGTACAGATCCAGGGCGACCTGGCGTCGGTCAACGGGCGGGATCGCTCGGAGGCGTTCAGCTCGTGCGTCAAGAAGAGCTACCCGGGCATCAAGGTGCTGGACATTCCCGCCGTCTGGAAGGCGGAAAGGGCGGCGGCTGGCCTGGAGGCGCTGTACACCGCCAACCCCGATATCAAGGGCATCTACATGCAGGCGGGCGGCGTGTATCTGGCCCCCACACTGAGCACGCTGCGGCGGCACGACGCGCTGGTGGCGGCCGGTGATCCCAGGCACGTCGTGATCGTCTCCAATGACGGCATCCCGCAGGAGCTTGATGCGATCCGTAAGGGCCTGATCGATGCGACCGTCTCCCAGCCGGCCGACCAGTACGCCAAATACGGCATCTACTACATCAAGCGGGCGATGGAGGGCCAGACCTTCCGGCCGGGCCCGACCGACCACGACAGCACCATCGTCCGGCTGCCCAGCGGACTCCTGGAGGACCAGCTCCCGGCACTGCTGGTGACCAAGGCCAATGTCGACGACGCGTCGCTGTGGGGCAACCAGATCGGCAAGAGCTCCTGACCACCCGGGAGACCGTCCCCTCCCGGGCGCCCAGGAAGCGAGGCCGCGATGAACCGGACGCCACCGACCGAACCCCGCGCCGATGGCGCCGGCCGCCGCGCGGTGGCCGAGGCCCACGGGATCCGTAAGCGTTACGGGCCCACCGTGGCCCTGGACGACGTGCGGATCGCCGTCCGGGCCGGTGAGTCGCACGCCCTGGTCGGCCGTAACGGGGCAGGCAAGTCGACCCTGGTGGCCATCCTGACCGGACTGCAGCGGCCGGACCGCGGCGTTGTCCTGTTCGACGGCGAACCCGCGCCCGGCCTGGCGGACCGTGAGGCGTGGCAGCGGCGGGTCGCCTGCGTCTACCAGCAGTCGACGATCATCCCGGATCTCACTGTCGCCGAGAACCTGTACGTCAACCGGCAACCCACGGTTCGCGGCCAGGTGATCAGCTGGCGGCGGATGCGCTCGGCGGCCCGCGAGCTGCTGGACGAATGGGGTGTGGAGGTCCACGAGAACGTGCCGGCCGGTGGGCTCACCGTCGAGGACGCCAAGATGGTGGAGATCGCGAGGTCGATCTCGCGTGGAACCCGGTTCATCATTCTGGACGAGCCGACCGCCCAGCTGGACAGCCGGGCGATCGACCGCCTGTTCACCCATATTCGGCGGTTGCAGAGGGCCGGGATCACGTTTCTCTACATCTCCCACCATCTGGAGGAGGTCTACGCCGTCTGCCAGGTCGTCACCGTCTTCCGGGACGCCCGCTGGATCACCACGGCGCCCGTGGGCGAGCTGGGCAGGACCGAACTCGTCCGGGCGATGACCGGAGAGCGGGGCGCGGGTGCGGTTCCCGGCGACGGCGCGATCCGGTCGCAGTTGGCGAACGCGCCCGTGGCCGTACGGGTGCACCGGCTGAGCGGCCCGCATTTCACGGACGTCAGCTTCGCCATCCGGTCCGGCGAGACGGTGGGGCTGACCGGGCTCGCGGGCTCCGGGAGCCATCAGGTCGCCGAGGCGCTGGCCGGGCTGTACCGGCCCGACAGCGGGCGGATCGAGGTGCTCGGCCGTCCGACGCGGCCTGGCAGTGTCGCCTCGGCGCTCGCGGCGGGCGTGGGCTGTGTACCGCGTGACCGGCACCATGAAGGGCTGGTGCCGGAGCTGTCGGTGGCCGAGAACGCCTCCATGACCATCATGGACCGGCTGGGGCGGCTGGGCGTGATCTCGCGCCGGGCCCGGGACATCTTCGCGCGGCGGACGATCACCGGTCTCGACATCACGACGGACGGCCCGGACCAGCCGGTCAAGGACCTGTCGGGCGGTAATCAGCAGAAGGTCGTCATGGGCCGGGCGCTGGCCACCGACCCGCCGGTACTGGTCCTCATCAACCCGACGGCGGGTGTCGACGTGAAGTCCAGGCGGGCGCTGCTGTCGGTCGTCGACCGGGCCAGGGACGCGGGACGCGCGGCGCTCGTCGTCTCGGACGAGCTGGCGGACCTGCGGACCTGCGACCGCGTCCTGGTGATGTTCAACGGCTCTCTCGCCGCCGAGTACACCGTCGGCTGGACCGACGGAGAACTGGTGGCCTCGATCGAAGGGGTCGGCACCGGCCATGAATGACACCGTGCAGAACGGCCCGATGCCCGGTGACGGACCGGAAAGGGCCGTCCGCCACCCCGTACGCGCGATCGCCCTGGGCCGGATCCGTGACCTGGCGCTGCTGCCCGCGCTGCTCCTGCTGCTGGTCATCGGTGCGGTCAGCAACGAGAGCTTTCTTGAGCGGGACAACCTGCTGAATGTGCTCAGCGCCTCCTCGGCGCTCGGACTGCTGGTGCTCGCCGAGGCGATGATCCTGATCAGCGGCAAGATGGACCTCTCGCTGGAGTCGATCGCGGGGCTGGCCCCGGCCCTCGGCTTCATGGTCGTGCTCCCGGCCGCATCGGCGGGTTTCGGCAGCGAGTTGCCCACCTGGTTCGGCCTGCTGGTCATTCCGCTCACCGGGGCGCTGATCGGGGCCGCGAACGGTCTGCTGATCGTCAAGCTCCGGCTCAACGGCTTCATCGTCACCCTGGCGATGAATATCGTGCTGCGCGGAGTCCTGGTCGGCATGGTGTCCGGCAAGACCCTGTTCGACGCCCCCGCCGCGTTCTTCGCCCTCGGGTCCGACACCTGGCTCGGCGTCCCCGTCTCCGTGTGGGTGACCGGCGCCTGTTTCGCCGCCGCCGGGTGGGTGCTGCGCTACCACCGGCTGGGACGCGCGGTGTACGCGGTGGGCGGCAACGCCCCCGCTGCGCGGGCGGCGGGCATCCGGGTCGACCGGGTGGCCTGGGGAGTTCTGGTCATCGGCGGGACGCTGGCCGCGCTGGCCGGTCTGGTGATCGCCGGACGGGTCGGGGCGATCAACGCCAATCAGGGACAGGGCCTGATCTTCACCGTGTTCGCGGCCGCCGTCATCGGCGGCATCAGCTTGAACGGCGGCAAGGGATCCCTGGCCGGGGCGCTGCTCGGGGTCCTGCTGCTGGGCATGCTGGAGAACCTGCTCACCCTGGCGCAGGTGTCGTCCTTCTGGATCCAGGCCGTCTACGGCGCGATCATCCTGGTGGCGCTGATGATCGCCCGGCTCACCACCGGCGAGGGCCAGGAGTAGGGCGAGGCCCGAGTGGTCCCGAGGGGGAGCAGCGTCGGGCGATACGCCATAGAATGACCCATATGCCATCCGCCAGATAGGACGGCTCTCATGATGTTCCCCCAGGAGGTAAGACCGGACGGAACGCATGGACCGTTCGAGATGGCGAACGTGGCTGCTGCGGTGATCGACGCGGAGGGCACGGTCATCGCCTGGACAGGGGCCGCTGAGCGGCTCCTGGGATACGGCGCGGCGGAGGTCCTCGACCGCTCCGCCGCCACTCTGCTGGCCCAGCCCGAAGATGCGGCACGGGCGGCCGAGGTCGTCGAGGAGTGCGGTACCCGGGAGAGCTGGGGCGGTCTGGTGGGCGCCCGGCACCGGGACGGCCGCCGTCTCGAGGTCGGGCTGCGGGTGACCGCGATGTCCGACACCGACGACCGTAGGGCCTGGCTCGTATCGGCGATCGACGTGTCGAAGGCTCCGACCTGGGCGGTCGGCGGGGAAGTGCTGGAAGGTTTCCTCACCCGCTCACCGCTCGGCATGGCCGTGCTCAGCACGGACCTGCGGTACGTGTGGATGAACGACACCCTGGAGCGCTACGGGGGTGTGCCGCGCGACGAGCGGCTCGGGCGCCGGATGTCGGACTCGTTGCCGGGCCTGAACACCGATGCCCTCGAAGCGCAGATGCGGCGAGTGCTGGAGACCGGCGTGCCGGTCATCGACTACGAGTACCGGGGCTGGACCTGGGCGGATCCGCACCAGGAACACGCCTACTCCACCTCCTTCTTTCGGCTCGACGACCCGGATGGCAACCCGCTGGGCGTGTGCTACATGGGCATGGACGTCACCGACCGATGGCGGGCCCGGGAGCGCCTGGCCCTGCTCAGCGAGGCCAGCGCCCGTATCGGGGGCACGCTGAATGTGATGCGGACCGCCCAGGAGCTGGCCGACTTCTCGGTGCCGCGGCTCGCCGACTTCGTGACCGTCGATCTGCTGGAAGCGGTGCTGCACGGCGAAGAACCCGGTTCGGGGCCGGCCGGCAGCGCGTATCTGCTGCGGCGTGCCGGGCAGCAGTCGATCCACGAGGGCTGCCCGGAGTCGGTGATCGCCACGGGTGACTCGATCGACGCCCCCGGGTCCTCGCCGTACTTCGAGTGCATGGTCAGCGGCACCGCGGTGCTGGAACCGTTCCTGGACCCGGCCACCGCCCCGTGGGTCGCGGAGGACCCGGCGCGGGCCAGGAGCATCGCGGAGTTCGGGATTCACTCGGTGATGTGGGTGCCGCTGTCCGCGCGCGGCACCGTGCTGGGGGTGGCGACCTTCATCCGTACGGAGCATCCGCATCCGTTCGAGGAGGACGATCTGCTGCTCGCCGAGGAGCTTGTCAGCCGGGCCGCGGTGTGGGTGGAGAACGCCCGCCGCTACACCCGTGAACACGCTGCGGCGCTGGCCCTGCAGCGCAGTCTGCTCCCGCAGGAGCTGAACGGCGGGACCGCCATGGAGGTGGCCTCGCGCTATCTGCCGACCAACGTACGGGAAGGGGTGGGCGGCGACTGGTTCGACGTGATCCAGCTGTCCGGCGCCCGGGTCGCCCTGGTCGTCGGTGACGTCGTCGGGCACGGCCTCAACGCCGCGGCGACCATGGGCAGGCTGCGTACCGCCGTGCTGACGCTCGCCGACATGGACCTGCCGCCCGATGAGCTGCTGGCCCACCTGGACGACCTGGTGATCCGCCTGGCGGAGGAGAAGGGCGGCGACGACGAGCCCATCGCCACCGCGGTACTGGGCGCCACCTGCCTCTACGTCGTCTACGACCCGGTCACCCAGCTGTGCACCATGGCCCGGGCCGGACATCCGCCGCCCGCCGTGGTCACCCCCGGCGGCAAGGTCACCTTCCCGGACCTTCCGGCGGGCCCTCCGCTGGGCCTCGGCTCGTTGCCCTTCGAGTCCGCCGAGATGTCCCTCCCCGAGGGAAGCCTGATCGCCCTCTACACCGATGGCCTCATCGAGAGCAGTGACCAGGACATCGACGTCGGGCTGTCCCGACTCAGCGATGTGCTCGCGCAGTCCGGCCTGCCGCCGGAGGAGCTGTGCTCGGCGGTCATGGACAATCTGCTGACCGGCCCGCAGACCGACGACGTCGCTCTGCTCCTGGCCCGGCCGCACGCGCTGGGCGCCGACCGGGTCGCCTCGTGGGACCTGCCGACGGATCCGGCGATCGTCGCGAGCGCCAGGGAGCTGGCCGGCCGCCAGCTCATCGGATGGGGGCTGGACGACCTGGTGATGACCACGGAACTGGTGGTCAGCGAGCTGGTCACCAACGCCATCCGGCACGGCACCGGACCCGTCAGGCTGCGCATGATCCGGCATGACAAGTTGATCTGCGAGGTGTCCGACGCCAGCAACACCTCGCCCCGGATGGGCCACGCGCGGACCACCGACGAGGGCGGCCGGGGTTTGTTCCTGGTCGCCCAGCTGACCCGTCGTTGGGGTACGCGCTACACCCAGGCCGGAAAGATCATCTGGGCCGAGCAGGACCTCCCGGGGCGGGTGGGCAACCGGGGCGGGCGCTGAGGGTGCTGCGCAGCCCTTGGAGCACGGGGCTGCCGCCCGACCGGGGTGCGGGAGAAACGGCCCGTACAGGAAACGGCCGAAGGGACACACGGGGTGTGCGTGGACGCCTTGTGGGGCGCGGCAGCTGTGCTGGACCAACTTGGCGCCTGATCAACGGGCCTTCCCCTGGAAGGAACTGCACTCACCGGACAATGTCTGCTCGGGCCATCCCGATGGAACGTCAGGTCAGTACGGGATGGGTGTCCCGTCGTCCTCCGGCTGCTCGCGCCAGCGGGCCAGGTTGGCCTGGGCGATACGGGTGTAGGGGTGGCGGGGGCCCAGGACCCGCAGCATGTCGTGCAAGAGTTCCTCCGTGAGGGAGACCGCGCCCGCGCGGTCTCCGGCCTCGCTCCGCCAGCAGGCGAGATTGCTGCGGGTGGCGAGGGTGCGCGGATGGTCGGGGCCCAGGACGCGGGAGCGGTCCTTCAGCAGCGTGGTCAGGGAGTTGGCGGCGCCCAAGGCGTCCCCGGCCTCTCCCTGCCAGCGAGCGAGTTCGTGACGGGTGGTGAGGGTGTCCGGGTGGTCGGGGCCCAGGATCAGTTCCTGATCCTCAAGGAGTTCTGCGGTCGCCGACGCGGCGGCCTTGTGGTCGCCTGCACGGCCGCGAACGTGGGCGAGGTGGCTGCGCGCGGTGAGCGTGTAGGGATGCTCCGGGCCCAGGATCCGCAGCATGTCCTCCAGCAGTTCGCCGGTGGCCACGGCGGCGTCGGCCGGGTCGCCCGTCCGGCCACGCCAGTACTGGAGGTTGCTGCGTGTGGAGAGGGTCAGCTCATGGTCCTGGCCCAGGATCCGCGTCCGGTCCCGGAGCAGGTCGGCCGTCGCCGCGGCGGCCCCTTCGGGATCGCCTGCCTCGCCCCGCCACCGGGCGAGGTTACTGAGCGTGGTGAGGGTGTGGGAGTGATCAGGGCCGAGGACCCGCAGGACGTCCCCGAGCAGGTCGGCGGTCTCGTCCGCGGCGCCGGAGGCGTCGCCCGCCTCGCCCCGCCAGCGGGCATGACCGCCCCGCGCAAGCAGCGTGTCGAGGTGGTCTGGGCCGCAGTACCGCCGCAGCGTGCGGGCGAGGTCCTCGAAGTAGTCGCGGGCCGCGCTGACTTGGCCCGTCTTGCCGAGACTCCGGCCGATGCGGTGCAGCAAGGGATGCGGGTGCGGCCGGTGCAGGGCGTCCTGCCCGTGCCGCATCAGCGCGGTGGTGTTGGCCCGCAGGGCCTGGGCGAAGCCGGTGTCGCGCTCGATGTCCGGCCATATGGCGGTCAGCGCGTCGGCGGCGGCCCGCACCAGCCGCTCGTACTCGGCCGGGGCCAGCGCGTCACGGACCGTGCGCTGGATGAGCTGGTGGATGCGCACGCCTTGAGGGGAATCGCCCGGGGTGTGGTCGATCAGGTTCAGACGGTGGAGCGCGCGCAGGGCTCCGCGGGCTTCCTCGTCGGTGCACTCCCCCTGCCGCTGTCCCCGCCGGTGCCGCCCTCGTACCGAGGTCGACAGGTGGTCGAGGGCTGGGCCGTCGGTCAGGACCTTGTTGGGGATGCCGTTCGCGTCGAGCATGGCGGCCAGTTGGAGCATGGGCCGGGCGAGGCCCGTGGGGCGGAGACCGTTGGCGTGGTCGATCGACAGGGCCCAGGCGGCGGCCATGGGGGCGTCCTGGTCGTCGGGCAGGGTCCGTTGTTCGGGCAGGAGCTCGGCGAGGTTGCGGGCTCCGTTGGCGAGGAGTTCGCGATAGGCCGTCGCGTCCAGACCGGCGTCCAGCATGAAGGCCGCGCCCTGGGAGAGGGCCAGGGGGAGGTATCCGAGATCTCTCGCGAGGTCCGCGAGGGTGTCCTTGGGCTCGGTGCTGCCGTGGTCGGACAGGCTGCTGGACAGATAGGCGACGGCCTCCTCCGGGCCGAACAGGCCGACGGGCACCAGGCGTCGGCCGCCGCCGCTCAGCGCCGCGTCCCGGCGCCGGGTGGTGATCACCGTACGGCCGTACGGACTGTCCGGGGGCCACAGGTGCCGCAGGTCGCCCGGATCGGAGACGTCGTCCAGCACGATGAGCCAACGGCATGGCTGCGCCCGCGTCCTGTGCTCCAGCCAGGCCAGAAAGGTGACGGCAGCCTGCTCCGGGCTGCCGGAATCCGCGCCGAGCAGCTCCGACGCGGCCTGGGCGTACATGGTGACGATACCGGCCCGGGTGTTGGCGTTGATCCACAGCAGCAGGTCCAGTTGACCGGACTTCCACGCGTCGCGCGCGTACAGGGCGGCGAGTTGGGTCTTGCCGACTCCGGCCGTCCCGGTCAGCACATGAGTGCCCGCGGGCTGACCGGTGGCCGACTCCTGGTTCAACGCCTCACTGGCGGTCCGGCGTTGATAGTAGTCAGCCTCCCGAGGAATGGTCCCGATCCGGGGCGGACGCTCCGCCCGCTGCTGGGGAAAGGCCGGCACACCGCCGTAAGGCATGGCGTGGTAGGCGCCGATCGCTATGCCCCCGGCACCGGCCTGCGCGCTCACACCTCCCGGCCGGTCCCCGATGAGCCCGGACTGCGCGAGGTCAGGGCCGCCGGACGCCGGTCCAGTCAGCCGAGGGAGGGATCCGGCGTCGTAGGAGGGCCGATGTGCGCGCCCCCGTACAGGTTGTGCGCCGCGATCGACTGGTTGTCGGCCCGTACGGTGACGTGCTGTTCCACGACGACTCCCGCACCGTTCGCCCGTACGTGGGGGACCATGTACGGGGCGAGCAGATGTTGCAACTCCGCTACCGCCCGAGCCTGTTCATCATTCCCCAGACCTTCGAGCACCTCGGCGATACGATCGCGCCACAAGGACTCCTGGGCGGCTCTCACCTGCGCCGACCCGTTCGCCGTACGCAGTTCGCCCGCGGTCCCGTTCAGCCGCTCCAGCTCGGCCTCCTCCGCCCTGGCGTGTCCTCGCCCGAGCCACTGAGCCACCCGCCCGCTCAACTGGCCCCACGCCTCCGTCCCGGCGGCCTGCACCACCGCGGTACCGCCGGACGCGGCTAAAGCCAAGACCTCGGGAAGCATGCGCCTGTCCTTCCTCGCCCGTTTCACAGCATCGGTTGGATGGAGACCGTACCGGTCCAGGCAGGCCGGAATTGGGGGTTTCTGAGAAGACGTGCCTTCCGCCGAAGAGGGCGGAGAAGGCCCGCACTTCAGTGGCAGACTCACTGAGGTTTCTGATCAGGTTGGTGCTGGGTGGATTTCGAGTCCGGTGTGCGCGAGGAATGCGGTCAACAGGGCGGGGTGGTGCTGTTCGAACGGCACGGGTCAGCTCTTCCAGCACCCCTGGATCACGTCTGTGTCGCGTTCCACGGCCTGGCGTGCGGGTATCTGCGAGGGACCGGGTGTGCCGGGTGCCCGCCAACGGCTGTCGAGTCGTCACGACGGCGCTTGCCGTGCGGGAAAGAACCTATCCAGTGCGGGCGGCAGGACAGCAGTCGCCCCGGTGAGGCGGCTACAGGTGGGCGGTGATGCCGAACTGGTGCATCAGGTCCGTAAGGAGCTCCTGGGCACTCGCACGCAGCAGATCGTCTTCGTCGGCGGGGTTGACCAGAGCGGTCACCGTCTGGATGCGGCGGGGCCGGCGTGCGCGGTCGGGGATTTCTCTGAAGGCGCCGCCGTGTGTGGTGACGATGGCTGTCAGGGGTACCGGTTCGGCGGTGGTGATGGCCGCCCGGACGTGCGAGGAGCTGTCCACGCCGAGGTGTCGGGCGAGTTCACGGGCCAGGGCGAGGGTGTCGCGGCAGGCCGCCGCGGTGTACGCCAGACTCTGTACATCAAGGACCATCGCACCCCGGACCGGCGGAGCAACGTCACTGGCGTGCTGACTGATCACAAATCCCACTCGTCGGCCAGTAGTCCCACAAGTCGCAGCTGTCGCTTCTGTAGCAGTTGCGGCGCCCACTCTTGATGTTGCAATACCTGGCTGGTCAGGGCGAACGTGGAAACGCCATGCCTGCCGGTGAAGTACTTGGACTTCTTCTCTGTGAAGTCGTAGTTCTGGGCGTAGGCGTTCTTCGTCCGATTGAGCAGGACGAGGTTACCCAGCCGGTGCGTCCACTCCTTGCGCTGCTCGTCGGCGAAGTGCCGCAGCCACTGCGACCCCTGCTTCGGATTCTGTGGCAGCACGTGCTCGACGGTAATCAGGGTGTGGTCGTACGAGACTCCGGGCTTTCCGGCCAGCATCTCGTCCAGGCGCAGCAGGACGTACTTACGGGTCTTGGTGACGAGGTATATATCGCCGTCCAGCCGTGCGAGAGTCTCGGCCTTCTCCGTGTCCGTCAGGGCGAAGGACGTCGCGTCCAGGCCCTTGCCGGCGTTGAGTTCGCGCAGGAGATCCGCGTAACGCGTGACGCGGGGAGTGGTGTAGACGCGGCGTATGAACATGCTGGCCGCCAGCCGCTCCAGTGCGCCGAAGAATCCGTCGAGCCAGGCAGGGTCGTCGCCGTGGTTACGCAGCGCCCACAGGGCCGCGGGCCGCCAGTCGTTGTTGTCGATCTGCTGGAGGCGTTTGAACCAGGCGTTGACCCGCTCGGCTCCAGAGGCCGCCGTGTATCTGGCGTCGCGGATCTGCACGTAGGCGTCCGCGTACGGTACGACGACGTCGTTGACGAACGACTCGGCCTTGCCGGGCAGGTAGTGGTTGAGCACTTGCTCGGGAAACTCTTTGAGCAGTTCCCGCTCCGCCCGCTTCATGGCGAACACCATGCGCAGATGAAGGAAGAGGTCGGCGAAGTCGTCCCGCCCCAGGGCCTCCTCCGCGTCTTCCCACTTGCGGGCGCACTCCTCCGAGGTCCTCTCGTCCAGAGCACCGATGATGTGCGACTTGAAGATGTCCGTGGGCGAAAGGTCCATCCCCCGGGAGTTCATCACGCTGAAGATCCGGTGCGCGCTGTCCAGATCGGGAGTGCTGACGACCACTAGGAAAGTGCGCTCACCAAGCATCTGTACAAGGTCCAGCCGTCGCTCCTCCGACCAGACGGCGAGTATCGCGTGCAGTGCCTCCGCGTTACGCAGAACGGCCTTCTGCGCGTCCGTCGGCAGCGTCTCCTCCTTCAGGGTCCGCAGCGCCTCGGTGGTTCCCGTCGTCTGGACGTACTGCTGGAAGAAGCCGGCGTCGCGGATTCGCAGGGTGAGCCTGGGCCTGGGGTCGAGCCGGCGGACCTTGTTGCCGGGCTCTGTGACCAGCTTGTCAAGATCGCTGCGCAGATCGGGGTCCTCCGTCAGGTCGCGAAGGAGGGCGAGCAGGATGGTCAGGGTGGTGAGGCGCTGCTGGCCGTCGATGACCTCGGCGGGCGCGTTCCCCTTCGCCTTGACGAGGACAATGGAGCCGAGGAAGTACGGCTCGTCCGTCCCCCTGTCCAGCGACTCCTCCAAGTCGGTGAGCAACTGCACGGCCTGCTCGACGTCCCAGGCGTACGGACGCTGGTAGTCCGGGATCCTGAAGTCGTAGTCGCTGCTGAAGACCTTGTGCAGGGACACTTCCTGCGCCTCGAGTTGCTGCATGCCCCAATGATGTCGGAGGCGTTGGCGCTGTGTCCCAGGAGTTCGGCGAGCTGCCGACCGGCTGTGACATCGCCCGCTGCACCGTCGGCGGAGAGCAGTGGCTCCGCTGTGGCCACAGCGGAGCCACTGCCACTCCATACGGGCCGGTACCCCAGGTCCGTAGAAGCCTGCTGGGTACGTTCCCTTCGCGCGGCTGGTTTCCGGTGAGGGTCGGCAGGCATGCCTCGCCGACGCCCCGGACGCGATGCCGGACCCAACACCTGGCGGATGAGCTGCTCCGCCCGCTGACCGGTGGGGCCGGTCTCGGCGACCAATGGAGGAAGGCGGCGGAATTTGACGCACAGTCAGGGTGGATTTATTAGCTGATGTACTTAATTTCTACTATTAGGCCGATATCTCGCAAAGTCTTGATCAAGGTCACATCCGTGACGGGAGGCGTGGGTGAGCGCGGCCGGATGGTGGAGATATGGTTAATTGCCCATTTTTGCAACCTCCATTGAGGATGTGGGCTGCGAGTCCCTTGAGGGTTCCCATCGGGCACCTTTGCTCCCGCTTGGCGATATGTGCAGCGATCGCGAGGGGCCAATGTGTGGCTGATGTAAAGATCTGCCCGTCCATGGCTTCACGAACGGAAAGATCACGGGGGTTGTCCGTGCGCAGCAGATCACGGTCCGGCAGACTTGGCAGAGTCGGTCGGTCGAACGGTTTCGGCTGGTCCCGAACCCACATACGCACGGTGGGCTTGGTAGCCGCAGCCGTCCTCGTTGGCGAAGCCGCTCTCACCCTCGCCGACACCGGCGCGGCGGTGGCCCTTCCTGAGGGCGCCGCCGCCGCGACAGCATCCACTGCTTCCGCGAACGCCCACTACGGTGCCCCCGAGGCCAACGACCCTGCCTCCGCCTTCCTGATGGCCCGGTTGCAGAACCGGAAGATCGAGGTCCTGTCGGACAGGACCGGCGATTCCACGACGTACGCGCTCCCCGACGGCAGCATGCAGACCGAGGACTACGCCGGTCCGGTCCGGGTGAAGCAGGACGGCGACTGGCACGACATCAACACCGACCTCTCCGACACCGGCGCCGACCTGCAACCTCATGTGGCCGCGGCGGACATCACGGTGTCGGACGGCGGGGACACCACCCTGGCCTCGGTCGCCAAGGGCTCCGAATCCTTCGGCCTGGGCTGGGCGGACAAGCTCCCCACCCCGACCGTGAAGGACGCCACGGCGTCGTACAACCTGGGCGACGGGCAGACCCTGACGGCGACCGCGCTGGCACAGGGCTTCTCGGAGAACATCAAGCTGGACGGCCGGCCCGCCGATTCCGCCGTCAGTTACCGGATACCCCTGCGACTCAAGGGCCTGACGCTGTCCCAGGCGGACTCCGGGCACCTGCTGCTGAAGGACTTCGGCGGGAAGCTGGTCGCCGAGGCGCCGGCACCGATGATGTGGGACGCGTCCAAGGACGCGGCGTCCGGGGAGTCGGCGCACCAGGAGCAGGTCGCCACGAAGGTAGAGACCGCGGACGACGGGTCGCAGACTCTGGTGCTCACCCCTGCCGCCGACTTCCTGGCCACCGCTACGTATCCGGTGACGGTCGACCCGACCTCCACGCTTGCGGTGACCACGGACACCTGGGTGCAGACGCCGTGACTACACCGACTCGCAGGTCTCCTCGACCGAGCTGAAGTCGGGCACGTACGACTCCGGCAGCGATGTAGCGCGCGCCTACCTGAAGTTCGACGTATCGAAGTTCACCGGCAAAGACATCACCTCGGCGACGATGTCGCTGTACAACTACTACTCCGCGACCTGCTCCACCTCGGGCGCGGCGACCCAGGCCCGGCGGATCACCTCCACCTGGTCGTCGTCCGCGGTGACGTGGAGTGCGCAACCCTCGACCACCACCACGGGCGTGGCGAACAACAGCGGTCACTGGGGCTACAGCTCTTCCTGCCCGGCCGCGTACTCGAACTGGAATTTGCAGACCATCGTGCAGGCCTGGGCGGACGGCGCGACCAACTACGGACTGCAGATCCGCAGCGCCGACGAGAGTGACTCCACCAGCTGGCGGCGATTTCGCTCCGCGAACTACGGCACGTCCGGCTACGCACCGAAACTGGTGGTGAACTACAACTCCTACGCCAACACCAGCGCGCTGGCGATCTCGCCCAGCTCGGTGAACGCCTACAGCGGCAAGCGGTACGTGACCACCTACACCCCCACCCTGTCGGCGAAGGTCACCGACGCCGACGGCTCGACGGTCAAGGGCCAGTTCGAGATCACCAACGACCCGTCGTACAGTGGTGAGACCTCGTACTCCTACACCGCCACCTCGGCGTCGGTGTCCTCCGGCGGCACGGCGAAGCTGACGATACCGACAGCCAGCCAACTGGCCGCCTCACACCTGCGGATGCGAGTACGCGGCTACGACGGCATCGACTACGGCCCCTGGTCGTCATACATCTACTTCGTGCCCAACGTCGCCAAGCCCAACGCCCCCACCGTCTCGTGCGCCACCTACGCGCAGGACACCTGGGCGGACAAGGCCTCCGGTTCGGTGACCTGCACCCTGGACACCTCCTCCACCGACGGCCAGGGCTACCTGTGGGGTCTGGACGACCCGCTCACCAAGCAGAGCGTGTACGACACCGCCGACGGCAACGGCGGTGACCCGCTGACCATCTCCATCGCGCCGAACGACGGCTGGCACGAGTTGTCTGTCAAGACCATCGACTCCGGTGGCAACATCTCCACCAGCGCAACCGACTACTCCTTCGGCGTCGGATCCGACCACGCCAGCCTGCAGACCCCCAGCGACGGCGACATCACCGCCCGCCGCCTGTCCCTGACCTCCAAGGGCGACACCACCTACACCGGTGTGACCTACCAGTACCGGCGCGGCGAGACCGACACCTGGACCAACATCCCCGTCGGAGACATCACCAAGACCTCCGACGGCACGGCCGTCTCCACCTGGCCGGTGACCGTCACCAGCGGCGCCCCGGCCCCGCTGACCTGGAATGTGACGTCCTCGACCTCGATGCCCGATGACGGGTCGATCGACATCCGGGCCGCCTTCACCGACGGCACCACCACCAAGTACTCACCTACCCACACCGTCACGGTGGACCGCAACGCCGGCACCGCCCCCTCGGAGAGCGTCGGACCAGGTGCGGTCAATGACCTGACCGGCGACTTCACATTGTCGGCAACCGACGCCTCCGGCTTCGGCCTGTCGGTCACCCGCACCGCCTCTTCACGCCGCCCGACCGCCGGGTCCGCCGCCGGCCAGGTCGCAATCTTCGGCCCGCAGTGGACCTCCGGCGTCTCCGCCGAAGTCACCGACTCCGACTGGGCCTACATCCGCAAGACGTCGACCTCAACCACCTCGGTGGCTCTGATCGACGCGGACGGCAACCAGACCGGCTTCACCGCCACCAACTCCGGCGGCTGGAAGCCCGAGCCGGGCGCGGAAGACCTCACCCTCACCGGATCACTGACCACCTCATTCACTCTCAAGGACGACCAGGGCACCACGACCACCTTCGCCAAGGTCAGCCCGTCGGCGACGACCTGGCAGGTGTACACCACCTCCCTGCCCGTCGCCGACAACTCCACCACCAAGGTGGTCTCCGAGTCGCCGACCGGCTCCACACTCGCCCGCCCGAAGTACGTCATCGCCCCCACAACCGCAGTCAGCGCCGACTCCTGCCAGACCGCGATCGACGCCGCGGTGGCCCTTGGCCACGACTACTTCGACAACACCAGCACCAACAGCGGCTGCCGCGTCCTTCAGTTCGTGTACGCCACCTCGACCACCGCCGCCGGCACGACCTTCGGCGACTACACCGGTCAGGTACAGCAGATCAATTAGTGGGCCATCACGCCCGGGACAAGCACTACCACCGCCACCCCGGTGGCCCACTACGCGTACGACACCTCCGGCCGGCTCCGCCAGGAATGGGACCCCCGGCTCAACACTCCACTGAAAACCACCTACACCTACGACAGCTCCGGCCGCATCGCCACCCTCACCCCGCCGGGTGAACTGGCCTGGACCTTCACATACGGCACCGCAGGCAACGCCGCCACCGCCGGCCCCGGCATGCTCCTGAACGCCTCCCGGCCCAACCTCACCCAGGGCAGCGCCAGCACGCTGGACGGCACCACCGCCACCACCACCGTCGTCTACGACGTACCGCTGTCCGGTGCCAAGGCACCGAACCAAATGAGCAGCACCGATGTGGACGACTGGGGCCAACTCGACGTCCCGAACGACGCCACCGCAGTCTTCCCGCCCAACCCCGACACGACGTCGAACGACACCCCGACATCCAACACCGGCTCCGACCTGGCGGCCTCCGCATACACCCGGGCCACCATCACCTACACCGACGCCTCCGGACGGGAGGTCAACACTGCCTCGCCGAGCGGCCACATCACCACCACGGGCTACGACCAGTTCGGCAACACCGTCATGCAGCTCACCGCCGGCAACCGGGAACTCGCGCTGACCTCCGCAACCAGCGGCGACAGCTACGACGAACTCAGCCTGCTGCACATCGCAGGCGACACCACCCGCGTCCGCGCCGGACTGCTGTCCGCCCTCTCCACGTACTCAAGCGACGGACTGCGCGAGCTCGATGAGGCGGGTCCGCTGCACTTGGCGACTCTGGCCTCGACCCTCAAGGCCGGATCCGGCGGTACCGACCAGCCGACCGGGACGATCTGGCCGGTGCGCCAGCACACCGTCAACACCTTCGACGAAGGCCGCCCCACCGACGGCACCGCCACCATCGCCAACCAGGTCACCACGGTGAAGACCGGGGCATGGGCGGAGAACTACCCGTCCGACACCGACCTCCGGACCAGCACCACGGCCTACGACTGGGTCAAGGGCCTACCCACCAAACAGATCACCGACCCCAGCGGGCTCGCGATCACCAAGACGACCTCGTACGACTCGCAAGGCCGGGCCGTCAAGGCTGTCCAGCCAACGTCGGACGGCACCGACGCCGGCACCACGGTCGCCACCTACTACTCCGGCACTGGCACCGGTACCTGCAACGGCCATCCCGAATGGGCAGACATGGTCTGCACCATCGGCCCCGCCGCGACCATTACCGGTGGTGGCACCAACCCCACCGCGCTGCCCACCAAGACCTTCGAGTACGACCGCTGGGGAAACCCGGCCAAGGTCAGCGAGTCCGCCAACTCCGTCACCCGCACCACCACCACGACCTACGACACCGCCGGCCGCCCCACCACGACGGCCATCACCGGCGGAGTCGGCACGGCCGTCCCGGACACCACGGCCACGTACGACACCGGCAGCGGCGTCCTGGCCTCGGTGACCTCCAACGGGCAGACCGTCACCCACACCTACGACCAGCTCGGCCGGGAGATCGCCTACAACGACGGCTCGGGCAACACCACGACAACGGCCTATGACGCCCTCGGGCGCACGGCGAAGACCACCGACTCGGCCCCGTCCACCACCACCTACGCCTACGACGCCACCAAGGACCCCCGCGGCCTGGAAACCTCCCGCACCGACTCCGTCGCAGGCACCTTCGCCGCCACTTACGACGCGGACGGCGGCCTGGCCACTGAGGCCCTCCCTGGCGGCTACACACTCGGCGTCACCCGGGACGAGACAAGGGCCGCGATCTCCCGGATCTACACCCGGGACAGCGACCAGACCATCGTCGCCTCCGACACCGCCGATCACTCCGTCGACGGCCGGACCGTCGCCGAGGCCGACAGCAATGGCCAGACCCGTTCGCGTAGCTACACCTACGACGCAGCCGGCCGCCTCGCACGGGCCGACGACACCGCTCCCGACGGGTCCTGCACGC
Organism: Streptomyces sp. SID12488; assembly: GCF_010548275.1. Lineage (GTDB taxonomy): Bacteria > Actinomycetota > Actinomycetes > Streptomycetales > Streptomycetaceae > Streptomyces. The sequence continues at coordinate 85,204 of NZ_JAAGLT010000024.1, read as the reverse complement.
GCCGCGACTACACCTTCGACAAGAACACCAACCGCACCGCGCTCGCCACGGCCACCAGCGACGTAGGCGCCACTTGCACCAGCACCGGCGCCACGACCACCTCGTACACCTACGACAGCGCCGACCGCCTCACTACCAGCGGCACCATCTACGACGCCTTCGGCCGCACCACCACCCAGGCCTCCGGCGCCACCATCGGCTACTACGCCAATGACCTCGTCCGCACCCAGACCTCCGGCACCAGCCGGCAGACCTGGTCTTTGGACGGGGCTGGGCGCCTCGCCGCATGGACCACCGAATCCAACAACAGCGGCACCTGGACGCAGACCGCCTCCAGGACCAACCACTACGGCTCCGACGGCGACAGCCCCGACTGGATCCAGGAGGCCAGCACTGCGATCACCCGCAATGTCCAAGGCATCGACGGCGGCCTGGACGCCATCAGCGCCGGCGACGGCGGTACAGTCCTCCAGCTGACCGACATCCACGGCGACACCGTCGTGCAACTCCCTCTGGACAGCACGCAGGCCGTCGTCTCCGCCGCCTACGACGAATACGGCAATCCCGAGGACGACGCAGCCGCGACCCGCTACGGCTGGCTGGGCAGCCAGGAACGCTCCAGCGACACCGTGACAGGCGCCACCCTCATGGGCGTCCGCCTGTACGACTCCACTACTGGCCGGTTCCTGTCCACCGATCCCATCCCGGGCGGCAGCGCCAACGCCTACGAATACTGCAACGGCGACCCGGTCAACTGCTACGACCTCGATGGACGGATGGCGGTTCTGGCGCTGGCGGGGCTGGCCGTCGAAGGCGTCAGCGCGGGCGCGGTCGTCACGGCGCTGGGCTGGGCCGTCCTTGCAGGCATCGTCGCCCTTATCTTCTGGTACGGGGTGAAGTGGGCGATCCACAAGGTGCAGGTCCTCTGGAAGGAATCCAAGAAATCCGGGAAAACCAAGGGCAACGACGTCCCGGACTTCGCGAAGGGCGAGCGGAGGCACCCGACTGAAACGTTGGACCACGCGGTGGACCGGGTCATGAAGAAGGGCGGTTTCCGCCCGCCCTACAAGAAGGGCCCCACCTCGACCTACAACAGGGTCAGGAAATACCTTTCCCGTAACTAGCCAGACGGGACAGAAAGGCGCAAGACCACATGAACGGACCATTCACGCTCTTCCTGCTGTGGCATGTACACCACCGCGCCGAAGAGGACGGAGAGATCAGGCACTTCGCGGATCCCGACGACTACTGGTCCGACGAGGAAGCCGGGGACGATGTCAAGCGAATCGGAATCTACTCAAGCCGTGAACTCGCCCAGGAGCGCATGGCTCACGCCAGAAGCCTCCCCGGTTTCCGTGACGAGCCGGACTGTTTCTACATCGAGGAAGCAGTCGTCGACGAAGACGAGTGGACGGACGGTTACGTAATCGCGTATTAGCCGATTGGCCGAAGGGCACCTGACGGGCATCGTCCCGGCTTCAGGTGCCCTTCCGGCAGCGGTCGGGCGGCCTCTTCGCGTCGGATTGTGATCGCCTCGCTTGCGCATGGGGCCAATCGTCCCCGGCCGAGCCGGTGATGCCCTCGGTCGCGCCGCCCGCCCCACCGACCAAATGACCCGCCCAGGTCGACCGGGAACACCTGTCAGCCACCCGTCGCGAGGCCGTCCACGCCTGCTACTGCTACCTGACCAGCCACCTCGACCAGCTGAACTACGACTGGCCGATCGCCACCAGAGCGGTCGAAGGTGCCTGCGGCTACTCGATCGCCGACCGCCTAGACATCACAGGCACCCGCTGGGGCCTTCACGGAGCAGAAGTCGTCCTCCAGCTCCGCGCCCTCGTCTCCAACGGTGACCTCGACACGTACTGGCGCTTGCACGCTGCCCGCGAGCACAAGCGCCTCTCCTCCACGGCCGACCAGCGGAACTACGCTCTCACTGCTTTATCAGCAACTTCACTCGAAACGAACTGCACCCTCCTTGCTTCGCAAGGTCGATGCGCTGGAGGCGCTTTCCCGCCTGGCGCTGACCTGGCCGCGCGTTCCGGCCGGGGCACCAAGTGCCCGCTGGCGGGCCCTTTCTGGGGCCAGCCTGGGGCCGGAAGGAGAGGGAGACCCTGTGAATGATCGTGAAGGGCCGGGATGCTGGAGGCCTTTTGACCTGCAAGAACGGAGGAAACGGGGGCAGTTGGGTAAGCCTGGGGTAACGATCTGGCGAGCTCGTAATGCGTAGGTCTCGGGTTCGAATCCCGAAGGCGGCTCCATGGTGAACCCCAGGTCAGGCCTCTGACCTGGGGTTTCTTGTTTCTGTTGACCTTGGAATCCGGGCCAATCGGATGCATGCTGTCTACGCATCGTAATGCGTAGGTCCAAGGTGCAGCTCCTGTGGTGACATCTAGGGTCGTGGCCCTTGAGCTGGGCTTTTGCGGTGGTGGCGGCGTTAGCTGATGAGCTGTCAAGGATCAGGTGTGGCCAATGTGAGGCCATGAGTGCAGCCGCAGCGCTCGGACGGCGATAAGGGGCCCGCATTCCTGGGTTCAGCGTTGACCGGCGATTTGTAGGTATTCGACAAGTAGGTGCGTGACTCACCCCATCAAGTAGGAGCGGCGGCTGATCGTCGCCCCGAGGGCAACAGCCGGGATGCTCGGGGCGGCGACGAAGTTCGACGGCGATTCCCGACTGCTGCGGGATGCTTCATTTGGAGAATGCGCGACACCTGCGGTGGTGATGTGGGTTCCGGTGATTCAGGTAGTCGTCGGCGGGAGTTCGGGCGGTCATGTGTGCTCCGTCGTTGTGATGCGCAGCGCCGCTCGCTGCGACAGGTGGTGGGGCGAGAGTCGTCGGGAGCCTGGCTGGGCAGATTCGGCCACGGTGCGATCTCCGCTGGGGGCAAGCAAGGGGGGCCCACCACAGGTCAGCGCGTCCATGGGGCATGGGTTGGGGTTCTTCAGGAGTAAATGGCCGAGGGCAGTGGCGTTTGTGGCGGGCAGGGGTCTGGGGCGGGGACTCTCGTACCGCCCTCTGGCGGCGTATTGCGAGGGGCGGTCGCCTGCTGGTCCGGGGTGGTGGGATGAGCGGGGAGCGAGGCGTCAGCCTCATGTCGAATTCCTTGCCTGATAGAGATTTTGCCTTTCCTTGCCGCTGGCCCGGATGGTCGGTGGGATCTTGTTGGGTCAACTACCGCCTCCCCTGGTTCCCTTTGCGCTGAGCAGGTCCATTGATCAGCGAACTGTTTCTTTTTCTTTACTTGTTGACGATCGCTTGTGGGGTGGTTTGATCCACTTGGTCCCCTTGGGAATTAATTGACTTCGTTGACTTAAGTAAGCCCTCAGGTTTTGATCACTCGGCTGTGAACGGCAGTGAAGGATCTGTGATCACGGGGGTCGGGCTATGTGGCGTGCCGGAAGACGGCTGAGATGGCTGGCTGCGTCTGTGTTGTTGGTTCAGTTGGTGGGCGCGGCGGGCGCCCACGCGGCTGCTGACGCGCCCGTACGGGCCTCTTCGGCCACGGACGACCCCACCGGCCTGTCGCCCGAGGCGGTCGCGTCGCGAAAGGCGGCGCTGTCGGGTTCCCCCGTCGCTGTGGACGCCGAGACGACGCCCACCCAACTGGTCACCGCGCAGTCGGATGGCACGTTCACCGTCGAGTTCGATCCGGAGCCGGTGCGGGCGCACCAGGCGTCGGGCTGGGTGCCTGTCGACACCGACCTCGTGACCACCGCCGGCGGCCAACTGGCTCCGAAGGCCGCTGCTGTGGACATCGCCTTCTCCGGGGGTGGCGCGCACGACCCGCTGGCGCGGATCACGAAGGACGGCAAGACTTACAGCGTCGGCTCGCCCTGGACGCTGCCGAGGCCGGCTCTCGACGGTTCGACGGCGACGTACGCGGACGTTCTGCCCGGCACGGACCTGGTGGTGCAGGCGACGGCAGACGGCTTCAGCGAGAACCTGGTCGTCAAGTCCCGTACGGCGGCCGACAGTCCGGAGCTGGCGAGCGTGCGCTTCCCGGTCTCGGTCGACGGTGTCTCCGTGTACGACACCCACTCCGGTGGCGCGGCCTTCGTCGGCGCCGACGGCCGGCCGGTGTTCACCACCGGCGCCGCGATGATGTACGACTCCTCGGCGGCGGCCATCGCCCCGGCCGCGACCGCGCACACCGTCTCCCAGGCCTCCTACGACGTCACAACCGCTGCCGCTCGGACGGCCGTCGCCGACCAGGGCGCGCTCGACGGGCCCGCCCCGGGCGCCCGTGCGACCGCCATGGACGTGACCGCCTCCGACAGCGCGCTGACCCTGAAGCCGGACAAGGCATTCCTCGACAACCCGGACACCACCTACCCGGTGGTCCTCGACCCGCAGACGACCAGTGCGTCGCTGACGGGGTGGACGACGGTGTGGACGAGTTCACCGTCGACGTCGTTCTGGAAGACCTCGCACGCGCTGGGTGTCGGTTACGACGCGTGGGTGGACAACAAGAAGGCTCGCTCGCTCTACCAGTTCGACACGCACACCCTCGGTGGCAAGAAGATCCTCTCGGCGACCTTCAGCGCGCTTGAGGTGTGGTCGGCCAACTGCACCGACAAGGCAGTGCAGCTGTGGCGTACGGGGTCCATCTCCTCGGGCACCACATGGAATGCGCAGCCGTCCTGGTCCGCCCAGGTCGACTCGGTTTCCACCGCCAAGGGCTACTCGTCCTCCTGCCCGGGCGGCAACGTCTCCTTCGACGCCACCGGTGCCGTGAGTTACACCGCCGGGCAGTCCGCGTCGACCACCACGCTCGGGCTGCGGGCCTCCGACGAGAGTGACGAGATCGCCTGGAAGCAGTTCGCCTCGCCGTCGGACACCAAGCCGACCCTGTCGGTGACGTTCGTGTCCAAGCCGTCCACGCCGACCGGGGTGAAGCTCTCCAGCCCGAACCTGGCCTGCGCGACGACCCGTGCCACCGCCGCCGTGATCCGGGACACCACACCCACGCTGGGCGCGGCGCCGAAGTCGGCGGACGGCTCACAGTCGACACTGCGGCCCAACTTCCAGGTCTACAAGTACGACCCCAATGTCACTGACCCGCTGGCCGGTTCGGGCAGCCCGTCGGCCTACACGACCTCCGGCACGACCGGCACCTGGACGCCGGCGGCGCTGACGAACGGGCAGACTTACTGGTTCCGAGCCCGCAGCGAGTACAAGTACTCCTTCAACGGCACGACCGGTTACATGTACTCGGCCTGGACCAGCGGGTGCTGGTTCCGGATCGACTCCTCGAGGCCGGTGCAGCCGGACGTGGACTCGACGACGTACCAGGAGTGCGCGAGCCCGGACAGCCCGGACGACTGCACGGCCTACGGTGGTGTGGGCGCCCCCGCGACGTTCACGCTCAAGGCCAACGGGGCCTCGGACGTGGTCAAGTACACCTACCAGCTCAACGACAACCCGGTGCGGACCAAGACCTTCACCGCCACCACCACCAGCTACGCGGTGTCCCTGGCGCCGGACGTGCGTGGGGTCAACACCCTGACCGTGCAGACCTGGGACGCGGCGGGTAACGGCTCGCTCAGCTACACGTACACGTTCAAGGTCGCGCCGGGCGCGGGCCCGGTCGCCCACTGGTCGCTGGACGAGGGCACCGGCACCACGGCCACCGACTCGGTCAGCGGGCGGGCGGCGACCCTCGCCGGTTCGGCCGGCTGGTCCTCACTCGCCCGGCTCGGCAAGTCCCTCCAGGCCAACGGGACTTCGTCGTACGCGGCGACCGGCTCCTCGGTCCTGGACACCACCAAGAGTTTCACGATCTCGGCGTGGGCCCGGCTGACCGGCACCTCCCACAACTCGGTCGCCGTCGCCCAGGCGGGGGCAAACGGGTCGGCGTTCGCGATCTACTACTCGACCTCCTACAACGCATGGATCTTCAACCGGTACACCACGGACGTGGCGGCACCGACCATCGTCCGCTCGATCGGCACCACCACGCCCGAAGCCGGCGTCTGGACCCATGTGATGGGGGTGTACGACGCGCAGGAACAGACCATCCAGCTGTACGTCAACGGCGTACCGCAGGGTGACCCGGTCGCCTTCACCACGCCCTGGCAGGGCACCGGCGGCCTCCAGATCGCCCGCGGGCAGTACGGCAGCGCGTTCAGCGACTACTTCCCGGGTCAGGTCGACGAGGTGACCGCCTGGAACCGGATCCTGTCGGAGGACGAGATCGCCGACCTCCAGTCGATGACCGACGCGTCCACCGGGCAGGCACAGCCGGAGCTCGCCGCCGAGTGGAAGCTGGAGGAGACCTCGGGCACCAGTGCCGCCGACTCCTCCGGATACGGTCACACGGCCACGGTCGCGGGCGGCGCCACCTGGAGCACCGACACCGACGGTGGCAAGGGCAACGTCCTCTCCCTGAACGGCACTTCGACCGGCAACGCGAGCGCGAACGGGCCGATTGTCGACTCCCAGGGCGACTTCACGGTGGCGGCCTGGGCCAAGCTCGACGCGGCCTCGCTGTCCGACACCACGGTGGGCCATCACATGCGGATCGCCACCCAGTCCGGCGGTGTCCGTGACTCGTGGGGCCTGTGGTTCGACCAGGCGGCGGGCTCAGCGCAGGGCATGTGGGTGTTCGGCCGCACCACCGCGGACGTCGCCGGCACCGGCGCCACGGTGGTGACCGCGCCAGCGAGTATCGCCTCGGCCCAGCTGGTCGACCCGGGTGCCTGGACCCTGCTGACCGGCGTGTACGACGGTGCTCATCACCAGCTCTTCCTGTACGTCAACGGAGTTCGCCAGGGCGCGCAGGGTGACACGGACACCGACACCGACACCGGTGACGGCATCGTGTTCACCTCGCCCTGGCAGGCCACCGGCACCTTCAACATCGGGCGCGGCCGTATCAGCAACGGCGCGTACAGCGACTTCGCCGACGGACTCGTGGACGACGTACGGGTGTGGACGGGTGTGGTGTCCGACACCGACATCAACCAGATGTACGTCAACGAGCTGCCCATCCTCCTGTAGACGCCGGCGCCGGCACGGCTTTTCAAAACCTTCGACACACGGGGAGTTCGATCATGGGCGGGCTAGGGCACCAACGGCGGGTACCGCTGCGGCGGATACGGCTATGGGTCGTCGGGGCCACGGCGAGCGCTGTGGTGGCCGCCGGCCTCGGCACCGCGCCCGCGGTGTGGGCGACCCAGCGGCACGGGCACCACACCGTGGCGGCGAAGGCGGCCAAGAACGGCACGGCGGTCGCCTTCAAGGCGAAGACGGCCGCGAAGAAGGATCCAGCGAAGGCTGCCGCCGCGCGTACGGCAAAGACCCTTTCCCGGCCGGTGAGCTGGCCCACAGCCTCGGCCAAGACACTCCCGGTGGTGGCGAACACTGCCAAGTCGACCCTGGTCGGCAGTCTCCCCATGAAGGTGACCGCGCCCGGCAAGGGCGCGGCCCCCACGAAAGTCACCGTAAAAACGGCCTCGTATCAGACGGCCACCGCCCTCGGCATCCACGGGGCAGTCCTCTCCCTCACCCGCGCCGACGGCAAGAAGACCGCCGCCAAGGCCCGTCTCACGCTGGACTATTCGGGTTTCGCGCACGCCTACGGCGGCGACTACGCCTCCAGGCTGCAACTGGTCCGCCTGCCCGCGTGTGCGCTGACCACCCCGAAGCTCAAGAAGTGCCGTACGACAACCCCGCTGCCCACGACCAACGACACGTCGGCCCAGACCCTCACCGCCACGGCCCCGCTGGCCGCCTCCGGCATCACCGCCATGGCGGCGACCACCGGTGCCACGTCCGGTGCCGGTTCCTACGCGGCGACCCCGCTCAACCCGTCCGCTTCCTGGAACGCCGGAGGCTCCAGCGGCGACTTCACCTGGTCGTACCCGCTGTCGGTGCCGCCGGCCAACGGCGGCCCCTCGCCCAGCCTTTCGCTCACCTACGACGCGCAGAGCGTGGACGGCCGGCTGCCCTCGACGAACAACCAGCCCTCCTGGATCGGTGAGGGCTTCGACCTGACCACCGGGTACATCGAGCGGTCCTACGACTCCTGCGACGACGACGGACAGTCCGGCAAGAACGACGAGTGCTGGGCGAACGACAACGCCACCCTTGTCCTCGGCGGCAAGTCCAGCCCCCTGATCAAGGATTCCTCGACCGGCGCATGGCACCCGAAAACCGACGACGGAGAGCGCGTCACCCACTCCACAGGTGCCACGAACGGCGACAACGACGGCGAGTTCTGGACGGTAACCACCCAGGACGGCACCCAGTACGTCTTCGGCAAGAACCGCCTGCCCGGCTGGGCCACCGGCAACGCGGTCACCAACTCCACCTGGACCGCCCCGGTGTTCGGCGACGACTCGGGTGAACCGGGCTACGACCAGGGGACGTCGTTCTCGGGCCGTGCGCTCACCCAGGCCTGGCGCTGGAACCTGGACTACGTCGTCGACCCGCACGGCAACGCCATGTCGTACTGGTACACCAAGGAGAGCAACTACTACGCCAAGAACGGCACCACGACCGACAACGGCACGGTGTACGACCGCGGCGGCTACCTCAGCCGGATCGACTACGGCATCACCTCCTCCACCGTCTTCGGCACCGCCCCGGAGAAGGTCTCCTTCACCACCGCCGAGCGCTGCCTCGTCACCAGCACCGAGGACTGCTCCTCACTGACCTCGTCGACGTCCTCGCACTGGCCCGACGTGCCCTTCGACGAGATCTGCGCCTCGGGCAAGGTGTGCAGCGCCACCGGACCGACGTTCTTCTCCCGCAAGCGGCTCACGGGCATCACCACGAGCGTGTGGGACGCGAGTCTCGCCACCCCTGCCTATCGGGACGTCGACTCCTGGGCGCTGGCCCACTCCTTCCCCGACCCGGGCGACGGCACCTCGGCCGGACTGTGGCTGAAGTCCATCACCCGTACGGGCAAGGACGGTTCGACGACGGCGATGCCGCCGGTCACCTTCGCGGGTGTGCAGCTGTACAACCGGGTGGACACGACCCACGACGACATCGCCGCGCTGGTCAAGTGGCGTGTACGGACTATCACTTCGGAGACGGGCTCGGTCCTCACCGTCAACTACTCCGACCCGCAGTGCGTCGCCGGTACGACCATGCCGAGCGCCCCTGACTCCGACACGCTGCGCTGCTTCCCGACGTACTGGCAGCCGCCGTTCACGACTGATCCCCAACTGGACTGGTTCCACAAGTACGTCGTCACCCAGGTCACCGAGTCGGACCCGACCGGCGGCTCCCCGCTGAAGGAGACCGACTACACCTACGGCGGTTCCCCGGCCTGGCACTACGACAGCGACAACGTCACCGCCCTCGCCAAGCGCAAGACGTGGTCGCAGTGGCGTGGTTACGGGAGTGTCACCACGACCACGGGCGACGCGCAGTCGACGCGGACGAAGACGGTCGCGACGTACTTCCGCGGCATGGACGCCGACAAGCAGTCCGACGGCACCGCACGCAGTGTCAAGGTCACGGACTCCACGGGGACTTCGGTCACCGACTCGAACCCGCTGGCCGGCAGCGTCCGGGAGTCGGTCACCTACAACGGCTCCGCCGAGGTGTCCGGCACCATCACCGACCAGTGGATCCACCAGACGGCCACGGACGGCACCCGCAGCGCGTACTTCACCCGCCCGGCGGCCGTGCACACCCGTACCGACGTGTCCGCCAGCGGCACGCGGAACACGCTGGTCTCGACGACGTACGACCCGACGACCGGTGCCGCGCTGACGGTTGACGACGCGGGCGACACGGCCGTCACGGGCGACGAGCAGTGCACCCGCACCACGATCGCGAACAACACCACCAACTGGCTGATGGCCTTCCCGGTGCGCGTCGAGACGGTCGACGTGGCCTGCGCCGCGACGCCGACCCGCCCCGACGACGTGGTCTCCGACGTCCGCACGCTCTACGACAGCCAGTCCTACGGCACCGCCCCGACCCTCGGCGACGAGACGTCGACACAGCGCATGTCGTCGTACAGCGGCGGCAGCCCCGTCTACCAGACGGTCTCCACGAGCCACTACGACACCCAGGGCCGCGTCGACTCCGTCAAGGACGCCGACCAGACCGTGGTCAGCAAGACCACGTACACCCCGACCACGGGCGGCCCGTTGACCAGCACGGTCACCACGGACGCCAAGAGCTACTCGACGACGACGAACTTCGACCCCGCGCGCGGTCTCGCCACCTCGGTCGTCGACCCCAACAGCAAGCGCACGGACTACGCGTACGACGGACTCGGCCGGCTGAAGTCCCTGTGGCTGGCGAACCGCAGCAAGTCCTCGGGCCAGAGCGCGAGCCTCGTCTACACCTACGCCATCTCCAACTCGGCGGCCTCCGTGGTCTCCACGGGCAAACTCAACAACGACGGCACGACGTACGACACGACGTACGCCCTGTATGACGCGCTGCTGCGCCCGCGCCAGACGCAGACCCCGGCGCCGGGCGGCGGCCGTGTCATCGCCGAAACCAAGTACGACAGCCGGGGGACGGCGGTCGAGGCGGACGCCGACTACACGGACACGACCTCCCCGTCCGGGACCCTGGCGAACATCACCTCGGTTGTCCCGTCCCAGATGCTGACGACGTACGACGGCGTCGGCAGGCCTACGGCGGAGGACTTCTACGCGCTGGGCGCCAAGCGCTGGACGACCGCCACCGCGTACGGCGGTGACCGTGTCACGGTCACCCCGCCCAAGGGCGGCATCGCGACCACGACACTGACCGACGCGCTCGGCCGCACGGTCGAGACCCGTCAGTACGACAACGGCACGCCGAGTGGTTCCTACACGTCGATCAAGTACACGTACGACCCGAAGGGCCAACTCAAGGAGGTCGTCGACGACGCGGGCAACACGTGGTCGTACGGCTACGATTTGATGGGCCGCAAGACGAGCTCGGTGGACCCGGACACGGGCACGACGAGCACGGCGTACAACGAGCTGGACCAGGTCGCCTCCACTACGACGGCGGTCGGCACCTCCGACGAGAAGACACTCAGCTACTCCTACGACATCCTCGGCCGCAAGACCGACCTGTACGACGGCACGACGAAGGACGCGGCGCACGAACTGGCCAAGTGGACCTTCGACTCGGTGGCCAAGGGGCAGCCGACGTCGTCGATCCGGTACGTCGGCGGCAGTGCGGGCTCGGCGTACGTCACCCAGGTCGGCGCCTACGACTCGCTGTACCGGCCGACGCTGACCCGGGTGGTCGTCCCGTCGGTCACGGGCGAAGAGGCGCTGGCGGGCACGTACTCGTCGACGACCGGCTACAACCTCGACGGCACCGTCCAGGTCACCTCCGACCCGGCGGCCGGCGGTCTGGCTTCCGAGTCGCTGGAGTACGGCTACAACGACCTGAGCATGCCGACGACGCTGAGCGGGACCACCGGCTACGTACAGAACACGAACTACTCGAAGCAGAGCGACGTCAGCCAGCTCACGCTGGGGGTTTCGTCCTCGGACACCGCCAAGTGGCTGCAGATCACCAACACTTACGAGGACGGCACCCGCCGCCTCCAGCGTGAACTGGTCACCGACGACGCCCAGTCGGCGCCCGTGCAGGACACGTCGTACACCTACGACGACGCGGGCAACCCGACGAAGGTCGCCACGCACGCCGACGGAACCGACGACGTCCAGTGCTACCGATACGACGGCCACGACCGGCTCACCGAGGCCTGGACGGCGACCGACGGCTGCGCCGCCACCGCGTCCACGTCGGTCCTCGGCGGCCCGGCGCCGTACTGGCACAGCTACGCGTACGACGACCTGGGCAACCGCAAGACGCAGACCGATCACGCGACCACGACGGGCGGTTCCGACACGACAACGTCGTTCGTCTACCCGCCCCAGGGCACGACACAGGCGCACACGCTGACGTCGTCGAGCACGGTCGTGGGCTCCACCACGACCACGAACTCCTACACGTACGACCACTCGGGCAACACCCACACCCGCACCCTGGGCGGCAAGACCCAGACGCTGGACTGGGACGTAGAGGGCCACCTGGCCAAGGTGACCAACGCGGACGGGACGTCGGCCTCCTACCTCTACGACGCGGACGGCAACCGGCTGCTCTCGCGTGACGACTCCGGGACGACGCTGTACCTGGGCGACACCGAAGTGCACCTCGCCAAGGGCGCGACGACGACCACGGGCACGCGCTACTACGAGTGGGCGGGCCAGACCATCGCGGTGCGCACGAGCACGGGCAGCCTGCAGTGGCAGGTCACGGACGCGCACGACACGGCCGAGACTGCGGTGGACGCGACGACGCAGACGATCACGCGGCGGCGGCTCGACCCGTTCGGCAACGCCCGTGGTGCGCAGCCGAGTTCGAGTTCATGGCTGGGTGACAAGGGCTTCGTGAGCGGTGTGCAGGACGCGGTGACGGGTCTGACGCATCTGGGGGCGAGGGAGTACGACGCGACGACCGGCCGGTTCGTGTCGGACGACCCGGTCCTGGAGTTGACGGACGCCCAGCAGATCGACGGGTACACGTACGCGGCGGACAACCCGATCTCGGGCAGCGACCCGACAGGTCTGGACGACTGGTACAACGACCCGACGATGAACACGTGCGCCATCGACTGCGGCAGCACACCCGCACCTGCGACGACCACGACGACGACCTCCTCCGCGTCCTCTTCTTCCTCGCACAGCGGAGGCGGTGGCGGCGGTGGTTCCTCGCACCACAGCTGCGGCTGGTCCTTCTCCTGCTACGCCAAGAAGGCCTACCACGAGGTACAGAGGCACCCGGTGATCGCGGCCGTGGTCGCCACGGCGGTGGTGGTCGGCGCGGTCGCCTGCGTGGTGGCGACCGCCGGTGCGTGCGGAGCCGTCCTGGTGGCGGGCGCCGAGGGATTCACGGCGGGGGCCGAGATCGGTGGCCTGGGGGCCGCTGTGACGGGTGCGGCTGCCGGGGTGATCGGTGAGGGCGGGGCGGTGATCGCCGGGGCGGCGGGCATCGCCGGAACCGGGGTCGCGGCCGTGGCCGAGGGCACGAAGACGGGTACGGCGGAGGAGTCCGCGGCGGCCGGCGGCGCCAAGGCCAGTAGGTCGGCGGCGGAGGACACCGCCCGGGGCGCGAGCCCGCGCGTCGGCAAGGGGGTCGGCGCCCCGCACGCCAAGAGCGTCACGCAGCAGGGGCGTACCGACAACTCAACCGTCATCGCGGGCCACGGATACTATGTGCGCGGAGACGGGGACGCCACGGTGCCGACCGGGACGTGGGTGAAGTTCTACGTCGAAGACGGGAAGAAACTCAAGGACTCCATCGGTTTCTCCGTGGAAACGGGTGCGAACATTCCGCCCACCGAGACGTTCGGGCCGGGGCGGAGCATTCCCGACTACACCGTCGATGTCCCCGACAACCTGAACATCAGCAGCAGGTCGATCAGCGTGTCGGAGCCGACCAAACTGAGTGACATCCTGGAACCGAACATGGGCGCGTGCCACGTTGTGATCTGCCGCGAGCACATGAACCCCAGGAGGTGAGCGATGGCGTACTACAAGGACCTCAGCCCGTACGAGTACTCGGACGACGCGGACGAGACGGCTGAGGGCGTGGGCTCTGGCACTTCCCTGCTGAACGTGGGGTGGCTCGCCGACGGGCACGAGTTCCCGCAGGGCGACGTCCCCGAGAGATTCCTGGAAGACCTGCTGGAGTTGGCGAAGGACACGGTGAACGTCTACCGGGGCATGCACTTCTGCGACTTCTGCCCGACCTTCCAGGAAGCGCGGAAGAACGTCAGGTTCCGCGATGTGTTCATCGGCAGCGGAGAGGTCCATGTGCGGGGCGGCGAAGGCCGTGTGTACGCCGCCCCGGCGCTGGTCGTGCACTACGTGGCGGACCACGCATACCAGCCGCCGAGGGAATTCGTCGACGCGGTACTGGCAACGGGGGTGGGAAAATGACGGGCGCACGCGCGGAACGCCGTTCTGCGGGCAGCGAGACCCTGGTGGACGTGCTGCTGCGCTGGGCATGGATTCGGCGTCGTACGCCCGCGCGGGACATCGCCGACTTCGACGGTGGGCAGCTGCTGCGGGTCGTCGGGTTCACGCAGAGCATCGGCGGCACGGTCGAGGTATCGGTCGGCAAGGGCAGGCAGGTCGCGTGGCTCAGGCAGGGCTACCTGCGGCTCGCCACCGGTGAACCGCCGGTCTGGAAAGACGCGCGGGGCGGCCGGAGCGCGATCCTTCAGGCGCCGTTCCGGCTGAAGCCGGCGGGCGGGAAGGTGCGGCTGGCGCCGAAGTTCGAGCGGTACGAACTTGTCACGGGCGCGGGGACGTACGACCTCGCGGTGCCGAAGAAGGACGGGGAACTGGTGCGGCACGTGTTCGGTGGCGGGGACGGGGCTTCGGTGAGCGGCGGGTGAGTCCGGCGCGGGCCAGGGTGTCGGGGTCGAGGCGACACTCTGGCCCGCGCGGCCGACCGAGGGTGTCCGCGACGGCCGGGCTGGCTGAGCGTGTGACTTGAGTCCGGTGGTGGCCGTGTCCGCGATGAGGCCGCGCTGCATGATCGACCATGCTCGGGAAGCGCGCCCACCTCGCCCCGTCGCCCTCGACCTGCCCCAGCGGGCCGGGCTCTGCCGTCAACGTGGTGCGTTCCGCACGCCAGTCGCGCCATCCTGTTCCGGGAGACGTGTCGCCACTGACGGGCACGGTTCCGGTGCCGGAGCAGCACCATTGCGTGCTGCTCTGCCGGAGGGTGACAATGGCGTTCAGGCTGGCCGGAACACCTGTGCGTGTGGCCATGTGCGGCCACAGTGCGGCCGGACGCCTTTGGACCGGGTAACACAGGGTGTCACCGTGGAACTGGTCGCAAGTTTTCTGATCAGGCAGAACAGCACCGGGCGGCACGAGCCGGAACCAGCCGTCACGAGTCCCCGTGGTCTCGTAATGCGTAGGTCTCGGGTTCGAATCCCGAAGGCGGCTCTGGACACCCCCGGGACTCACTCGCCGTGACCTGGGGCTTTTGCTTTTGGCGGATGCGGCGGCGTGGAGCGCGGGCCGCGCGATTCTCGGTTGCGAAGAGGAGGCCGCCGCCTTCGCGCTGCTGACAGGCGCTCGCGGGCCGGCCCAGATTCAGTGGCCGCGTGCGGGCTGCGGAGCAGCTAGGAGGGCCGGTCGTCGCTTCGGGCAGGATGGGGTCCCATGACGGGTGGGAGAGACCAGTTCGTAGAGCTGCTTCAGCATGCGGGGCTGGAAACCGTGGGGGACTGGCACATCGAGGAGGTGCTGCCGCCTCGCGCCGCTTGGCGTCCGGTCGTTTCGGGCAGAGCCAAGCCGTTCGTGGCTGTGCCGGCGGATCAGCCCGACCTGGTCGCTGAGCTCAACGCACAGTGGCACCGGCTTGCCGGCAGCATCGGGATCCTGGGTGAGGACGGCGTGTTCCTCATCGACGTTGCCGGCAACTGGTCGGGCTGTGCGCCCAGGCGCTGGGCTCGGGTGAAGCTTTCCGATGAATGGGACCTTGCCGGAGTGCTCGGCAAGCGGCCGGGCCAGCCGGAGTTCCTCAGCCTCTCGACGGATGGCAACACCTTGATCGGCGTGACCACCGAGGAGGACGAGGTCTGGTTCATCGTCCTTGACCGTATCGGAGAGTGGCAGGAGGCAACCGCGCGGGCGGCGGCGCAGGAGACCGCTGAGGAGCGAGAGGCTGCGTGGGTGGCGCTCTTTCGAGGCCCAGGACCTTCGGAGCGGCTGCGCCAGATGTGGGTGCACGGTCTGGCACTCAACCCGGCCGCACCCGACGACCTCCGCTCCCGGCTCCTGGGGTTGTCCCACCACGGGATGTGGCGCCCACTGCCGACGGCCGTCATCGAGGCAGCCATGGTCCACCCGGATCCGAAGCTGCGGCAGCATCTGGCCGAGGTCCAGCCGAACATCACGACTGATCAGTGGGTGCGCCTGATCCTGGGCGAAGAGGAGTCCCGGAACCGGTGGATCCTCACCCTGCTCGCGGCGGAGCGGCAGGTCGAGCTCACCGACGCCGCGTACGAACAGCTCGTGGCGGACCCGTCGGCACGGATCCGCGGAGAGGCCGCTCGCCTTGCCGGGCTGCCCGTACGAATACTGACCGCCCTGGTCGCCGACGCCGAATGGTCCGTACGTGCCGCGGTCTGCCGTAGGGCCTGGCCCCATCTGGGAACCGCAGCTCGGCGGGCGCTTCTCGACGACCCCTCCGGAAAGGTCCGCATCGAGGCACTGCTCCAGCACCACCAAGAGCACCCGATGCCCCGATCCGCCTTTGACACCACAGAACTTGACGCCGCGGAACTTCAAGGCCGTGCGGTGAAGACCTGCTGTCTGGAGCGCCCCCTCGCTGAACATCTGACTCACCACGGCGATCAGGTCCAGCGCTGCTCACTCGCGGGCAACCCGCACCTGGACCCGGACCTGGTCGGCGTCCTCGCCCAGGACCCCGACGAGCGGGTCCGCTCCGTGGTGGCCCTGCGCGCCGACCTCACCGAGGAACAGCGGGCGGACATCGACATCGACTTCAACCCGCGCATTCACCACCGCCCGCTCGACTGGGTCGTGGCACTGCACGAGGATCCCGTCTCCATGCGCCGCCTGGCCGCCTCCTCCCACCCCTTCGTACGCAGAAGCGTCGCCCGGGCCCGGCATCTCCCGCCGGACGTCATCGAAGTCCTCGCCCATGACGAAGACCGTGTCGTGCAGGCTCTTCCTCGCGGAATCCTGCGACGACGCACCCGCGGACATGCTGCTGAGGGTGTGGCAGTGGTGGACAGGAAGCCTCAGCACCCCCGATCGCCCCCACGGACATCCGAACTTCCCCCGCGTCGGCCTGCTCTGCTACGCCGACGACCCGAACCCACGGATGCGCCAACTGGCCTTGGACGACCCGGAGTCAACAGCTGAGCTGGTCGAGCAGTTCAGTCGGGACAGCAATAAAGAGGTACGACACCGTGCGGCGAAGGATTCTCGGCTGACGCCCTCATCGGCGGTGCGGCTGCTCGACGACCCGCACGACAGCGTGCGCGATGCAGCGGCCCGGCACCCCGGACTGCCCGCGCGTGTGCTGGTCCGGCTCTTGCGGGACACCGACGCCGATACCGCACAGACCGCGGCCCGGCATCCAGCCTTGCCCGTGCCCGTCATGGAACAAATGCTCCAGCGGATCCACCTTCCGGCCGGCGTCGGGCCGGGACTGTGAGCTCGGCCCCACTGGGCAATTTCGGTGAGGCCGGGGCACACCGGGATGGCCGTCCGGCGGCCGGTCACGGGTGGAGGTCTGTGTGGTCGATCCACTCGATGGTGACGACGATGTTCTCGACGTTGGGAGCTTCGGTGGCTTCGAGCAGTGCCCATTCACGCGCCGATTCGACCAGCTCCGGCCAGGGCGCTGTCCAGTTGGGTTGCCAGTCCAGCTCGGGGCCGGAGACGAAGCAGGTGCTGTCGCCGTCAGCAGGTCAAGACTTTGATCGAGGAGACGGCCGCAGGTCACGGCCGCCGTTGACCAGTTGTG
Source organism: Streptomyces sp. SID12488 (assembly GCF_010548275.1). Taxonomy (GTDB): domain Bacteria; phylum Actinomycetota; class Actinomycetes; order Streptomycetales; family Streptomycetaceae; genus Streptomyces. The sequence continues at coordinate 67,705 of NZ_JAAGLT010000024.1, read as the reverse complement.
GCTGTGCAGCAGTCGGAGCACAGAGCCAAGGTCCGGTGCTCGGACAGCAGGGAGGTCAGCCGAACCACGAGCTGCTACGGACGGGCGGAAATGAAAGAGCGCGCTGCGCGGGTGCGAGGAGTCTGAGGGAATCGGAAGGTGCATCAGGTTCCGGCTGGCGTCGGTCGGCTCAGCGACCGACAGTTCCTATCGGGTGGGGTGGATCAGACCCGGGCCGACGGCATCGCGCACAGTTCGAAGACTGGCGGCAAGAACTTCATAGCCGGGCCAGGGTCACGGACGGATCGTGGTGTTGTCTCCGGTGACGGCCGTGCCGATTGTCTGTGCGGCGATAGACCGTTCACCGGACGCGGTGATCGTCACTGCACCGGCCGCGGGAAGCTTGGCGGCCAGTTCCGCAAGCAACTGCGGATTCTCCAGGCATCTCCGGCCAGTCACACGGAACAAAGGATCAAATCCTCAGCCGGAGGTCGCCGCACCCGAGGCCCGCACTGATCGCTCTGCTGGTCCGCCGGACGACATCGGCGAGCCGCTCCGGCCGGTGAGCGGGGCCGGTCGCGGCGAACAGCGCGGCGACCGGAGCACTGCTCACGGCGTACAACGGAGCGGCCACACAGCACACCCCGGGCATCAGAATTCCCTGGTCGACCGCGACACCGCATTCCCGGATCGCCTGTGCTTCCCGCGGCCAGGAGGCGGGCGTCGCGCTCGGCGGGAAGCGGTATTCCGGCGCTGCGGCGAGCACTTTGCCGGCGGCGGTGCACCACGGCCAGGCCGACTGGTTCCGCGAAGCCGGAAACGTCACGGCCTCACCGGGTGTCCAGTGGAGCAGGAGCGTCCGGTCGTGACGCAGCACCGCGATCCCCACGGCCGCGCCCGTGACCTCTGCCAGGCGGCGGGCGGGCTCGGCTGCCGTGGAACGCAGCCTCGGATGCGGTTGCCACCCGTTCCCCAGCTGGAACATCCGCGAGCCGATCCGGTACCCGTCCACGAACCGCTCCACCGCGCCCAGGGCGACCAGCTGTTCCAGCAGCCGGTACGCCGTGGCTTTGGGTAGTCCGCTCTCGGACGAAAGCCGGGTCAGCCCCGCCCCCCTGCTACGTTCCACCGCGGCCAGCAACTCGAAGGCTCCCTCCAGCACACTCCGCCCCCCGGCATGCGCCGAGGGACGAACCGAGGTGGGAGTGGGCCCATCGGTGCCCCCGCCCGCTCCGGGCTCGCCGCCGGTGTACACCCGTACAGAACTGCCGTTTTCTCGCATGGTCCCCCAAGTCCCCCCTGTGAGCGACGCGTTCGGTGGTCGGCCGCCGCGTACACCGCCATGGTGAGAGCCGGGTCTCCGCCAGAATGTTGTCGATAGGTTGTCGTCTCCCGTCGACCGGGCTGTCGCTCGCCGTGCGGACACGGGCCGACTCCTGCGAAGCAGAGGGATCGGGGAGGGGCAGCATGCTGCGACTGCAATTGCTCGGGCCTGTCGAACTGGCCACGCCGGAGCGGACGGCCGAGGTGGGGCCGCCACAACGACGCGCCGTGCTCGCGGCGTTGGCCGTGGACGCCGGTCGGCCGGTGGGAGCCGACGTGGTGATCAGGCGGGTCTGGGGCACGACCCCTCCGGAAGGAGCCCGGCGCTCCGTCTACTCGCACATCGCCCGGATCCGTCGGATCTGCGAGCAGACGGGTGACGCCGGGGGCGAACGGCTCCGGCTGACGCGCCGGTCCGGCGGATACGTTCTGGAAGCGGGCTGGGAGCAGGTCGACGTGCACCGCTTCAGGCGCCTGGTCGACCAGGCACGCGCGGCCCGGCTACCGGACCCTGCGCGGGCGTCCCTGCTGGGCGAGGCCCTCGGTCTGTGGCGCGGCGAGCCGCTGAGCGGACTGGACGGCCTCTGGGCGGAGCAGGTGCGGGAGGCGTGGCGCCGCGAGCAGATGGACGCGACCGTCGCCTGGGCTCGCGTCCAGACGCGCCTGGGCGACCCCGCCGCAGCAGTCGGCCCGCTCTCCGCACTCCTCGGTGAACATCCGCTGGTGGAGCCACTGGCCGAGGCGCTGATGCGGGCACTGTACGCCGCCGGACGGGGTGCCGAGGCGCTGGACTGCTATGCATCCGTCCAGCAGCGACTGGCGGAGGAACTGGGGACGGATCCCGGCACGGCGCTGCGCGAGATCCATCAGACCATCCTGCGTGGACAGGTGCCGGAGTCGGCCGCGCCGACACGTCCTGCGGCACCACCACGCCCCGGTCCGCAGCGAGGCGTGGTCCCCGCGCAACTGCCCGTCGGGGTGCGAGGTTTCACCGGCAGGGAGGAGGAACTGTCACGCCTGGACACGTTCCTTGAGACAGCGCGGCTGTCGGCCCCCGTGGTGATCTCGGCCGTGTCGGGCACGGCCGGCGTGGGCAAGACCACGCTGGCCGTGCACTGGGGGCACCTGGTACGGAAGCACTTTCCCGACGGACAGCTCTATGTGAACCTGCGCGGCTTCGACCCGAGCGGACCGTTACCGGACCCGGCAGAGGCACTGCGCGGATTCCTGGACGCCTTCGGAGTACCCCCGGCCAGGATCCCCACGGGCCTGGAGGCACAGGCCGCCCTCTACCGGAGCCTGCTGGCCGACCGGCGCGTGCTGGTGGTGCTGGACAACGCCCTGGACGCCCAACAGGTACGGCCGCTGCTGCCCGGCGCGCCCGGCTGCCTCGCCCTGGTCACCAGCCGGAACAGGCTCACCAGCCTGGCCGCGGCCGAGGGTGCCCACCTGCTCGCCATCGACGTGCTCTCTCCCGCCGAGGCCCGTTCCCTGCTGGCCGACCGGCTCGGTGCCCGCCGCACGGCCGCCGAGCCCGCCGCCGTCGCGGACATCGTGGCGCGGTGCGCGGGCCTGCCGCTGGCTCTGGCCGTCGTGGCCGCCCGCGCCGCCGCCCAGCCGCACATCCCGCTCGCCACGCTCGCCGACGAGCTGAGTGACACCGGCGACCGCCTGGACGCACTCGACGGCGGTGATCCCGCCACCCAGGTACGGGCCGTCCTCTCCTGGTCCTACGACGCCCTCAGCCCCGCCGCCGCCGGGCTCTTCCGGCTGCTCGGGCTGCATCCCGGACCGGATGTCTCGGCACCGGCCGCGGCGAGCCTGGCCGGTGTGCCGTTGGCGCGGGCCCGGTCCCTGCTGGCCGAACTGACCCGGACGCATCTGCTCGCCGAACCCGTACAGGGCCGGTACTCCTTCCACGATCTGCTCCGGGCCTACGCCGGGGAACTGGCCCAGTCCCAGGACGAGGAGGACGGCCGACGTCACGCGACGCACCGGATGCTCGACCACTACCTGCACACCGCTCTGCGGGCACAACGCCTCCTCGGGCCGCCGGCCGACCGGATTCTTCCCTCCCCGGCCCAGCCGCGGGTGGTCCCCGAGGAACCGGCCGGCCGCGAAGCCGCCATGGGCTGGTTCACCGCCGAACACCCCATTCTGCTCGCCGCTGTTCGCCAGGCCTTCGAGGCCGGCTTCGACACGCACGCCTGGCAGTTGGCAGCGGCACTGACCACGTACCAGCAGCGAAGAGTGCTGTGGTCCGACTGGACCACTGCCCATACGGTCGCGCTGGCCGCGGCCCGCCGGCTGGCCGACCCGGCGGCGCAAGCGTGCGCCCGCCGCAACCTCGCCAACGCCGCCTCGGCCCTCGGCCGGCAGGCCGAGGCCCGCGCTCACCTCGAACACGCGGCGGAACTGTACCGGGGGCTCGGCGATCAAGGGGGAGAAGCGCACACCCGTCTCGCGCTCGGCCGGGTCTCGACACGGCAGGGGCGTCGCACCGAGGCGCTGGACCACTCACTGCAGGCGGTGCAACTGTTCGATGCCGCGGGCGACCGTGCCTGGCAGGCCCTGGCCCTCAACAACGTCGGCTGGGACCACGCGCTGCTGGGCCATCACCAGAAGGCCATCGTGCACGGCAGGCAGGCGCTCGCCCTGGTGGAGCAGACCGGCCATACCTCCGGCGAGGCCCACACCTGGGACACCCTCGGGTACGCCCATCATCATCTCGGCCAGTACGACGAGGCCGCCGCCTGTTACCGACAGGCCGCCGCGCTTTTCCACGACCTGGGAGACCGCTACTACGAGGCGGACATTCTCGCCCACCTCGGTGACACCCACCACGCCGCCCGGAACCCCGCCCCCGCCCGCGACGCCTGGACCCGGTCCCTGACGCTCTTCGAGGAACTTGACCATCCCGACACCGAGGCGCTGCGTGCCAGGCTCCTGCACCACCTCGGCAAGGACCCGGCCGACACCGTGCTCCCGGAACGCGACTGACCTGGCCGCTGATGCGAGGAGGTCCACGGTGGGGACATCCGCCTCCGGGCAGCGGACCCATCGTCACTGCCGTCACCCCGCCGGTGTGTCGCAGGCCCCGGTTCACTCAGTGAACCTGAACATGACAAGAGCGTTGCGGCGCACCACGCTGTCGGACCACCTGACGGTTTTGGCGAGCGGACCGGTCACCCGCTCCCTCGCCATGCCTTTCGCTCGCGGCCTTCCGACCGCACATGCGGTGGAGGGCGAGGAGGACGACGATGGAAGATTCCGCGCTGGAACTGCGCGTACTGGGTCCGCTGGAAGCCGCCGTGCACGGCCGGCCCGTGGGTCTCGGCGGTCCCCAGCCGCGGGGCGTTCTGGCCCAGCTCGCGGCCGAGCCCGGCCGGACGGTGAGTGTGTGGGCACTGGTGGACGAGTTGTGGGGTGCACGTCCTCCGCGGGACGCCCACCGGACGGTACGTACGTATGTGTCGAGGCTGCGCGCGGCACTGCGCCGCGCCGCCGGAACCGACGCGCCAACGGCGCTGATCACTCGCCCACCGGGCTACCAGTTGCGCGTGGATCCGACGATGGTCGACGCGGTGCGGTTCGAGCGGTTGGTGACATCGGGCCGGCAGGCGTTGGGGACACAGCCCCGGCTTGCCTTCGAGCAACTGACCGCCGCGCTCGGGTTGTGGCGTGGCCATGCCTTCGCCGAGTTCCGCCATCTTCCGGCGATCGCCGCGAAGTCGACCCAGCTGGAACAGGTCCGGCTGTCGGCCTTGGAGGCCCGGATCGAGGCCGCGCTCGTCCTGCGGCTGGACGCCGAGGCGGCCGTCGAACTGGAGGGACTGCTCCGGGCCCATCCCACACGGGAGCTGTTGTGGGGCCAGCTGATGATCGCGCTCTACCGTCTGGGACGTCAGGCCGATGCGCTGGCCGCGTTCCGCACGGCGCGCGCCCTGCTGAGGGAGGAACACGGGGTCGAGCCCTCGCCGGCCCTTGCCGAGGTGCATCACCGGGTCCTGAGGCATGACGTCGCGCTGAACCACGACCGGCGGCCGCCATTGCAGGGGGCGGTGCTGCGCAGCCCGCCGGCCGAGTGCTGACCACGCCTCACATGCCGTGGCCCGTCCCGGGCGGTTGCGGGCCGTGGTGGCCGTCGGGGCGCGGGAGCCGGTCCGCCCCCCGACGGTCGACGATCAGGAGACGACGATGTGCACGAAGGCGTTCACGGAGTTCAGGCACTGGTTCCCGGTGCCGTTGTCGTGCGCGGTGTAGCCGTTGTCGGAGTAACCGTCGTCCTCGTAGCCCAGTTTCAGGCTCCCGCCCCGGCCGCCGACCACGTACGGCCGCCCGACCACGTCCACCAGCCGTTGCAGGTCGCCCGTCGCCCCCGGAATGGTGATCAGGCCGTGGTAGAGGTCGCCGTCCGAGGCCGGATCGACGTACCGCTTCCAGGTCAGCCCTCGGCCTCCGGTCTGCACACAGCCTCCCGCGGTCACTGTGACGTGGTCGCCCGGAAGGAACGAGAAGGTGTACGGCGTCTCGCGCTGGGTCACGACCGGCTCGCTGATCGTGCAGTCGATGGGCAGTGTCGTGCCCGAGCAGCCGGGGCTGTACCGCACGTCCGCCGCCAACAGCGCCGCGGGCAACCGCTTGACGTTGCGGTTGACGGACGACCCGTGGTGCGAAGCCTGAGCCGCGGCAGTCGGCGCGGAGCCGGTGGCCGCGGCCGAGGCGATGGGAGCCGTACTCGCCGCGGCGCCCGCGGTCAGAGCGGCTACGGCGACGACGGCCATCATGCGCTTTCTCATGCTGGATCACTCCTGGAGGAACGCGGATTTCGCCGGTGAGAGGTCCGACCGGCCTGGACTTCGCCCAGTCTGGCGAGGGCCGTCCACAGTCCGTTTGCGTCTCATCGACACCTCGTCGACACCCCGGACCGAGCCGGGTGTCTCCGCTTCGTTTGGAGCAATGGGCATACGTGGCCGGCGAGAACCGCGAGATGGCGTACTGGGTCTTGGGAGGCATCACGGTCGTGCTTCTGGCCGCAGGGCTCCTGCAACGTCGTGACGCCCCTGTGGAAGCAGTCCCGCCCGGGGGTGGTTCCCTTGCGTGGCGAAAAGCTGCAGGCCGAGGTCGAGTACGTCATGAAAAAGGCCAAGATCCCCACGCGGACCGTCAGGTTCGTCCTGCGGTTCCTCTGCCGGAAACGGACTCGCGCGTGGTGAAGACCGGCCTGAACGCGGTCACCTACGGACGGCCCGGACGCTACGCGGTCCAGCTCGACGCCTGCTTGCTCAAGTCGTACAGCTCTGATTCGGAGATGGTGCGCGCGGTCCTGTTGAGCTGGCTCACATCCGCAACCGGGACATGAGCACCGGAAGCGCGGCCGGGCGGATCGGAACAGTGATCGCGGATGTCACGAATTCCCAGGTCGGGCGCCCATCCCGTGGGATTTCCTGGGGTCTTTTCGGGGACTTCCAAGCCTGTCCCAGGGACATTCCGGGGACTTTCCGCCGCGTAAGCAGGGAAGGCCCTGACAGCGCTGAAAGTTACGAACGCGCTGGTCAGGGCCCGTCCCCTCAGCACTCGATGATGTTCACCGCAAGCCCGCCCCGAGCCGTCTCCTTGTACTTGACGCTCATGTCGGCCCCCGTCTCCTTCATCGTCTTGATGACCTTGTCCAGGGACACCTTGTGCGAGCCGTCCCCCCGCATCGCCATCCGGGCCGCCGTGACCGCCTTCACCGCTGCCATGCCGTTGCGCTCGATGCACGGGATCTGGACCAGGCCGCCCACCGGATCGCAGGTCAGGCCGAGATTGTGTTCCATGCCGATCTCGGCCGCGTTCTCGACCTGTTCGGGGCTGCCGCCCAGCACCTCGGCCAGTGCGCCCGCCGCCATCGAGCAGGCCGAGCCCACCTCGCCCTGGCAGCCGACCTCCGCGCCGGAGATGGACGCGTTCTCCTTGAACAGCATGCCGATCGCGCCGGCGGCGAGCATGAAGCGGACCACGCCCTCCTCGTCGGCGCCCGGCACGAAGTTGATGTAGTAGTGCAGCACCGCCGGGATGATGCCCGCGGCCCCGTTAGTCGGGGCCGTCACGACCCGGCCGCCCGCCGCGTTCTCCTCGTTCACCGCCATCGCGTACAGCGTGATCCACTCCATCGCGCGCGCCAACGGCTCGCCCTCCGCCCGGAGTTGACGCGCCGACATGGCCGCACGCCGGCGGACCCGGAGCCCGCCCGGCAGGATGCCCTCGCGGGACATACCGCGTGACGTGCACGTCTGCATCACGCGCCAGATGTCCAGCAGGCCGGAGCGGATCTCGTCCTCCGTGCGCCAGGCCCGCTCGTTCTCCAGCATCAGCGCGGAGATCGACAGACCCGTCTCCTTCGCCAGGCGCAGCAGCTCGTCGCCCGTGCGGAAGGGGTACTTGAGGGCCGTGTCGTCGAGCTTGATCCGGTCCGCGCCCACGGCGTCCTCGTCGACGACGAATCCGCCGCCCACCGAGTAGTACGTCTTCGAGAGGAGTTCGGCGCCCGAGGCGTCGTACGCCCACAGGGTCATGCCGTTCGCGTGGTAGGGGAGTGTCTTACGGCGGTGCAGGATCAGGTCGTCGTCGAAGGAGAAGCCGATCTCGTGGTCGTCGAGGAGCCTCAGCCGGCCCGACTCCTTGATCTGCTCCACCCGGGTGTCCGCGCCCTCCACGTCCACCGTGCGCGGTGAGGCGCCCTCCAGGCCGAGCAGCACCGCCTTGGGGGTGCCGTGGCCGTGCCCGGTCGCGCCCAGCGAGCCGTACAGCTCCGCGCGGACAGATGCCACCGCCCCGAGGACCTCCTCGTTGCGCAGCCTGCGGGCGAACAGCCGCGCCGCTCGCATCGGGCCGACCGTGTGGGAGCTGGACGGGCCGATACCGATCGAGAACAGGTCGAAGACCGAGATGGCCACGGGAACTCCTCAGAACGGGGGCGGTGGGCTCCGCACCGGGCGGAGCCCACTCACCCCAGGGGTACTGCTACTACTTGTTCAGGCCGGGGTACAGCGGGTGCTTGTCGGCCAGCGCCTTCACACGCGCCTTCAGACTGTCGGCGTCGTACGTCGGCTTCAGGCTCTCGGCGATGACGTCCGCGACCTCCGTGAAGTCCTCGGTCGTGAAGCCGCGGGTGGCCAGGGCCGGGGTGCCGATCCGCAGGCCCGACGTCACCATCGGGGGACGCGGGTCGTTCGGGATGGCGTTCCGGTTGACGGTGATGCCGACCTCGTGGAGACGGTCCTCCGCCTGCTTGCCGTCCAGCTCGGAGTTACGGAGGTCGACGAGGACCAGGTGGACGTCCGTACCGCCGGAGAGGACGGAGACGCCGTGCTCGGTGACGTCGGCGCGCACGAGGCGCTCGGCGAGGAGCTGCGCGCCCTCGACCGTACGCTGCTGGCGCTCCTTGAACTCCTCGCTCGCCGCGACCTTGAAGGAGACGGCCTTCGCCGCGATCACGTGCTCCAGGGGGCCGCCCTGGAAGCCCGGGAAGACGGACGAGTTCAGCTTCTTCGCGAACTCCTTCTTCGCCAGGATGATGCCGCCGCGCGGGCCGCCCAGCGTCTTGTGGGTCGTGGAGGTGACGACGTCCGCGTACGGCACCGGGTTCGGGTGCAGGCCCGCCGCGACCAGACCGGCGAAGTGCGCCATGTCGACCCAGAGGTAGGCCCCGACCTCGTCCGCGATGCGGCGGAACTCCGCGAAGTCCAGCTGCCTCGGATACGCCGACCAGCCCGCGATGATCACCTTCGGCCGGTGCTCCTTGGCGAGCTGCTCCAGCTCGGCCATGTCGACCAGACCGGCCTCGTCCACGTGGTAGGCGACCACGTCGAACTGCTTGCCGGAGAAGTTCAGCCGCATCCCGTGGGTGAGGTGGCCGCCGTGGGCCAGGTCCAGGCCGAGGATGGTGTCGCCGGGCTGGGCCAGCGCGAACAGGGCGGCCTGGTTGGCGGAGGCGCCCGAGTGCGGCTGCACGTTGGCGTACTCGGCGCCGAACAGCTCCTTGACCCGGTCGATCGCGATCTGCTCGGCGACGTCGACATGCTCGCAGCCGCCGTAGTAGCGGCGGCCCGGGTAGCCCTCGGCGTACTTGTTGGTGAGAACCGAGCCCTGGGCCTCCATGACCGCGACCGGAGCGAAGTTCTCCGAGGCGATCATCTCCAGGGTGGACTGCTGGCGGTTCAGCTCGGCGTCGACGGCGGCGGCGATGTCGGGGTCGAGCTCGTGCAGGGGCGTGTTCAGAATCGACATGGGGTCAGTACGTCCTTAGGTCCTTGTGCCTCGAAAACTCGGCTCGGGGATCTCAGCTGCCGGAGAACGCGGTGTACTCGTCCGCGGAGAGCAGGTCGCCCGGCTCCTCCGAGACGCGCACCTTGAAGAGCCAACCGCCCTCGAACGGGGCGGAGTTCACCAGTGACGGATCGTTGGAGACGTCCTCGTTGACCTCGGTGACCTCACCGGTGACCGGGGAGTACAGGTCGCTGACCGACTTGGTCGACTCCAGCTCACCGCAGGTCTCACCCGCGGTCACCGTGGCACCGACCTCGGGAAGCTGGACGTACACGACATCGCCGAGCGCGTTGGCCGCGTGCTCGGTGATACCGACCGTCGAGACGCCGTTGTCGGCGCCCGACAGCCACTCGTGCTCCTTGCTGTAGCGCAGCTGCTGGGGGTTGCTCATGGCCTGAATTCTCCTGTATGCGGGGGACTGGTCATGCATGGGGTACTACGCAGGGAAACTGCCTGCCCGTCAGCAGGCAGGACACGGGATACGGGATACCAGTTGTTTCTGACGCCCGAGTGACGGCCGGGGCTACTTCCGGCGCTTGTAGAAGGGCAGCGCCACGACCTCGTACGGCTCGTGGCTGCCCCGGATGTCCACGCCCACGCCCGCCGTACCCGGCGCCGAGTGCGTGGCGTCGACGTACGCCATCGCGATCGGCTTCCCGAGCGTGGGGGAGGGGGCGCCCGAGGTGACCTCGCCGATCACCCGGCCGCCGGCGACGACCGCGTACCCGGCGCGCGGGACGCGGCGACCCTCGGCGACCAGGCCGACGAGTACCCGCGGCGGCTCGTACGAAGCGCGCTCGGCGGCCTCGCGCAGGGCCGCGCGGCCCACGAAGTCGCCCGCCTTCTCGAACTTGACGACCCGGCCGAGGCCGGCGTCGAAGGGGGTGAGGGAGGTGGTCAGCTCGTGCCCGTACAGCGGCATGCCCGCCTCAAGGCGCAGGGTGTCCCGGCAGGACAGTCCGCAGGGGACAAGCCCGACGGGCGTGCCCGCATCGGTCAGCGCCTGCCACACCTTCTCTGCGTCACCCGGCGCCACGAACAGCTCGAAGCCGTCCTCGCCGGTGTATCCGGTGCGCGCGATCAGGGCGGGGACGCCGGCGACCGTGCCGGGCAGACCCGCGTAGTACTTCAGGCTGTCGAGATCGGCGTCGGTGAGTGCGGCGAGGATGCCCGGAGCCTCGGGGCCCTGGACGGCGATCAGCGCGTAGGCGTCCCGGTCGTCGCGGACCAGCGCGTCGAAGCCCTCGGCGCGCTCCAGCAGGGCGTCCAGCACCACCTGCGCGTTTCCGGCGTTGGCCACGACCAGGTACTCGGTCTCGGCCAGGCGGTAGACGATCAGGTCGTCGAGGATGCCGCCGTCGGCCCGGCAGATCATGGTGTAGCGGGCACGGCCCACGGCGACGGACCCGATGTTGCCGACGAGGGCGTGGTCGAGCAGGGCGGCGGCCTGCGCCCCTGTCACGGTGATCTCGCCCATGTGGGAGAGGTCGAAGAGGCCGGCCTTCGTGCGCACGGCCAGATGCTCGTCGCGCTCGGAGCCGTACCGCAGAGGCATGTCCCAGCCGGCGAAGTCGGTCATGGTGGCGCCGAGCGAACGATGCAGGGCATCGAGGGCGGTCGTACGCGGAAGTGGGCTACTGCTCATCGGTGGTGCTCCCAGGGCATGACGGCGAGGTCGTTCCTCCCCATCTGTCATCGGAACCTGAGAGGTTCGTCGTGACCGGAAGCGTGAAAACGCAGGTCACAGACTTGCACCTTGGGTGGAGCCACTGGTCGTGACGACCTGCGGCCCGCTTTTCAGATGTGCCTCGCCCGCGCGGTAACGGGGCCTGAGAGATTCAAGGGAGGGACTTGCTCCTTCGGCGCCCGGGTACCCATAGGTGCCCGGAACTCTCCCGCGCGGATTCAAGCGGCCGGTATGCAGTTGGCGGGCACATCATCGCACGCATTCCTTCGGCACGGCAGGGGGACCCTTCACAGAGGGGACACAGGCGCGTCCCGGATGCGCATACCGGCCTGTAGCAGGCCTGTTGCAGTAAGCGGACCCAATCGGGAGCCACCGCGTATTACCTTCTCTTTACACTCGACGGGGACGGTACTTCCCGACCCCATGGGAGGACGATCACGGTGAACAGGACCACGGCGTACGCGACGACCTCGGCCCTCGCGCTGACCGACGCGCTGCCCAAGCAGCCGGCCGCCCCTGCCCGGGAGGAGTTCGCCTCGCGCCCGGAACCCGTGATCCGTGACCTGCGGGAGCGCTCGGGCCACAGCCCGCACGGCCTCACCTTCGGCGCCCGCGACCTCGTCGTGGTCACCGGCCTGCCCGGCAGCGGCAAGTCCACGCTGATGCGCCGGGCGGTGCGCGCCACCGGCATCGACTCCCAGAACACCCGCGACCGCTGGGACGCCCGTACGCCCTCCTTCCTGCCCTACGCCGTCTACCGCCCTCTCGTCCGCCTCGCCCACTACGCCGGACTGCGCCGCGCCCTGCGCTCCGGCACCGGAGTCGTCGTGCACGACTGCGGTACGCAGGCCTGGGTGCGCGGCTGGCTGGTCCGCGAGGCCCGCCGCCGGGGCGGCACCCTGCATCTGCTCCTCCTCGACGTCACCCCGGACGAGGCCCTGGAGGGCCAGCGCGAACGCGGCCGGGGCGTCTCGCGGTACGCGTTCCTGCGCCACCGCCAGGCCGCCTCGCGGCTGCTGCGCTCGGTGGAGAAGGGGAATCTGCCGGAGGGCTGCGGCTCGGCGGTGCTGATCGACCGGGACGCGGCGGACATCCTGCGCAGGATCGACTTCGCGGACTGACCGCCGTGGTCGCCGGGGCCGGTTAGGGTTTTGCCCATTAAGGGACTCCCATCCAGGGACTCAGGGCAGCGGTTCACAGCAGGCGGTAGGCAGATGGACATGCCGGCGGACTTCCCCCCGGACTTTCCCGGGGGTTTCCCGGCGCAGGCACACCCGCACTCGCACGGCGGATGGCCCGGCAACGAGCTGGAGGAGGTGCTCTCGGCATCCCTCGGCGTCCCCGGCGCGGGCGCCCGCATCGTCGAGGTCCTCGGCCGAAGCTTCGTCTGGGTCCCCCTCCCGTCCGGCGGCGGCCCCTACACCGGCCCCCTCGACCTGCCCATGATGGACATCCAGGGCCAGGCGTACGTGCCGGTCTTCAGCTCGGAGGAACAGTTCCGGCAGGTCGTCGGCGGTCATGTGTCGTACACCGTGGCCCCCGCCGTCGAGTTCGCCCGGGGCCTGCCTCCCCAGGTCGGCATCGCCGTGAACCCGGACGGGACGGTCGGCGTCCCGCTGCCCCCGCAGGCCGTGGCCCAGCTCTGCCGCTCCGGCCGCACCATCCTCGACGGCGCCGGCGCCGGCGGCGGACGCGTCCGCCTCTACGAGCCCAACTGGCAGGAGGACCCGGTCGACTTCCTCACCGCCGCGGCGACGGAGTTCGCGGGCACGGGCGTGGTCCGGACGGCCCGCCGCTGCCTGGCGGCGATCGAGACGGCCGCCCCCGTCATGTTCGTCGGCGTCGAACTCTCCCCCTGGGACCCGCTGGCCCGCACCATCCCGATGGACGCCCTGGCCAGAGCGCTGGGCCGCACGCCCTCCCCCTGGCCGGTGAACCTGGTCTTCCTGGACATAGCCCAGGACCCGGTGACGGACTGGCTGCGGGAGAAGGTGCGTCCCTTCTATCAACACGGGTACTGAAAGCGCTCCCAAAGGGGCGCGGCGCTGTGACATGTTGTGGCTGCGCCACGGGGGCGCGACCGGCCACAATGGGCCAGCCGCCCAAACACGGCAGGTCCGGCCGCCGGGCGGCCTTCTCCCGGAGCGTCTCTGTCAGTGGCGCTGCTTAAACTGGAACGCACAACTCGGTCAGGGTTACGAAGGGTCGGTAATGGTGAGCGCGTCGGGCACGGCCGCGGCCGGTCAGGTCGAGCACATGCTGCGCCAGGTGACGCCCGGGCGTTACGACGCCTACGAGGCGCTCCTGCGCGCCCTCGCGACCCCCTCCTCCGGCCAGATCTGGATGCTGCTCTGGCACGGCCAGGCCGGCTCCCCCGACGCGCAGTACGGAAACATGCAGGTCGACGGGTACGGCTACGCGCCCTGTGTGACCTCCGCGCAGGAGCTGTCGGTCAGTGGCTGGAACAGGTCGTACGAGGTGGTCGACGGCCTCGACGTGGCCCGCACCCTCTACCCGGACCAGTACGGCCTCTGGCTCAACCCGCACTCCCCGGGCGGCGGCGTCGGCATCCCCTGGCTCGACCTGCGCCGGATCGCGGCGGGCCTGGAGCGCCAGCCCGCCGGCCCCCTGCGGCTGGCCGAACCCGGCATCGAGATCCCGCAGTTCTACGCCCTCCTCTCGCAGAACGCCCACCGCACCCCGGCGGTCCGCTCCCTGCGCCGCGCCTGGGTGCAGCCGGCGCTCGGCGCGCCGTATCTGGCCATCGGGCTGGACGTGTACGACACCTCGCCGCCCGCCGTGGACTCGGTGCGCGCGATGATGCAGCAGTCGATAGGGGCGGTTCCCGACGGACTGCCGGTGTCGACGGTCGCGATGTCGGACGAGCAGGACCCGGTCGTGATGTGGCTGCGCGCGAACGCCCGGCCGTTCTACGACCGGGAGGCCCACGCGATCGCCGCCCCGCCCCAAGCCCCGCAGTCCCCGGCCGGCGGATACGGGTATCCGCCCGCGCGGGGTCGTTACTGAGCGGAGCTTCACACGTACGGCCGAATTCACGCGCCACGGTCTTCGCGCGTAGATAGCGACGGATAGTCGCGATAGAGTCCAGATGTCCTTTCTGTACCAACTGCCCCGCGTCCGAGGGTCGTTACCCACTGTTCGGATAACGGAATCCACAGGACCGCATCACGGTTGCGCATACTTTCGCCGACAGACCTTTCACGTGATCGCCGAATCACTGAAGACTCGCCTGTCAGACGATGGGGTCATCGATCCTGCGGTCGGCGGCGCATGGCTAAGTCGACTAATCAGCACGGATCGTCAGCAGTAATGAACAGCCGGTTAACCGGGTCGCATCATCTGCGGCCCTGCCCGGCGAGCAAGTGAATCAAGCCGCAGACAGCGGCAGGCGTAGGCCGGTCACCACCGGCGAGAGGGGTCGGGTCCTGTGACCGCACCGATCGAGACCACCGCAGCGGCAGCCGAGGTACAGCCGGAGGCTGTGCTCGCCGGCGCCGGTAAGGGGCAGATCGAGGGCCGTTCCCTGGGGCAGATCGCCTGGTCCCGGTTCAAGAGGGACAAGGTGGCGGTCGCCGGCGGAGTCATCGTCATCCTGCTGGTCCTGGTCGCGGTCCTCTCCCGGCCCATCCAGGCGCTGTTCGGCCTCGACCCCAACGCCTTCAACCAGGATCTGATCGACCCCAACACCTCCCTCCCCAAGGGCGGCTTCGGCGGCATGAGCTGGGACCACCCGCTCGGTGTCGAACCGAAGTTCGGGCGCGACATCGCCACCCGCATCCTGGAGGGTTCCTGGGTCTCGCTGGTCGTCGCCTTCGGCGCCACGGTCCTGTCCAACGTGATCGGCACGATCCTCGGTGTGATCGCCGGCTACTACGGCGGCCGGGTCGACACGATCATCAGCCGGCTGATGGACACCTTCCTCGCCTTCCCCCTCCTGCTGTTCGCCATCGCCATCTCCGCCACGCTGCAGGGCGGCGCGTTCGGTCTGGAAGGGCTCCCGCTCCACATCAGCGTGCTGATCTTCGTCATCGGCTTCTTCAACTGGCCCTACCTGGGACGCATCGTCCGCGGCCAGACGCTGGCCCTGCGTGAGCGCGAGTTCGTGGACGCCTCCCGGGGAATGGGCGCCAGGGGGCCGTACATCCTCTTCCGGGAGCTGCTGCCGAACCTGGTCGGCCCGATCATCGTCTACTCGACGCTGCTCATCCCGACCAACATCCTCTTCGAGGCGTCCCTGAGCTTCCTCGGCGTCGGTATCCAGCCCCCGCAGGCTTCCTGGGGCGGCATGCTCAACCAGGCCGTCGACTTCTACCAGGTCGACCCGCAGTACATGATCGTGCCCGGCCTCGCCATCTTCGTGACCGTCCTGGCGTTCAACCTGCTCGGCGACGGTCTCCGGGACGCACTCGACCCGCGCAGCCGCTGATGCGGCCGCAACGGGAGTTCAGCAAGTTTCCACTAATGGAGGAGAAGCAGACCATCATGCGAAGGTCAGCGCTGGCCGCGGTTGCGGCGATCGGATCTGCGAGCCTGTTGCTCGCGGGCTGCAGTAAAGCCGATGACGGAAAGACGGACGACGGTACCAAGGCGGCTGGGGCCAACGCGGCGACCAAGGGCGTCGTCAACGCTTCCACCCAGAAGGGGGGCACGGTCACGTACGAGTACTCGGACGTCCCGGACTCCTTCGACCCCGGCAACACGTACTACGGGTACATGTTCAACTTCAGCCGGCTGTACGCCCGCCCGCTGATGACCTTCAAGCCCGGTCCTGGTGACAAGGGCAACGAGCTGGTCCCGGACCTCGCCGAGAGCGCCGGTGTGCCGAGTGACGGCGGCAAGACCTGGACGTACAAGCTCCGTTCGGGGCTGAAGTACCAGGACGGCACCGCGATCACCTCGAAGGACGTCAAGTACGCCGTCGAGCGCTCCAACTTCGCGCGTGACGTGCTCTCCCTCGGCCCGAACTACTTCCAGCAGTTCCTCGACGGCGGCGACAAGTACAAGGGTCCGTACAAGGACAAGAGCGCCGGCGGCCTCGCGTCCATCCAGACGCCGGACGACACCACGGTCGTCTTCAAGCTCAACCGCGCCTTCCAGGAGTTCGACTACCTGGCCGCGCAGCCTCAGACGGCGCCGGTGCCCCAGTCCAAGGACAAGGGCATCGACTACGTCAAGAGCATCGTGTCCTCGGGCTCGTACAAGTTCCAGAGCTACGACGAGGGCAAGCAGGCCGTCCTCGTCCGCAACGAGAACTGGGACGCCGCGACCGACCCGCTGCGCAAGCAGTACCCGGACAAGATCGTGGTCAACCTGAAGGTCAACGCGGAGACCATCGACCAGGACGTCCAGGCCGGTAACGCGATCGACCTGGGTGGTACGGGTGTCCAGGCCGCGACCCAGGCCGACGTCGTCAACAACGCCGACAAGAAGGCCAGCACCGACAACACCTTCGGTGGCCGTCTCGTCTACATGGCGATCAACACCAAGCTGAAGCCGTTCGACAACGTCGAGTGCCGCAAGGCCGTGCAGTACGCGATCGACAAGGTCTCGGTGCAGACCGCCGAGGGCGGCCCGATCCGTGGTGAGATCGCCACGACCGTCCTCCCGCCGGACATCCCCGGTTACGCGAAGGCGGACGTCTACGCCACCGACGGCAACAAGGGTGACGTGACCAAGGCCAAGGCGGCCCTCAAGGCCTGTGGCCAGACCACGATCAACACCAGCATCACCGCGCGCAGCGACCGTCCGGCGGAGATCGACGCGGCCACCGCGATCATCAACTCGCTCAAGGCCGCCGGCATCAACGCCAGCCTGAAGCAGTTCCCGTCGGGCAAGTACTTCACCGACTACGCGGGTGTCCCGAAGTGGGACGCGGAGAACAACGTCGGTCTGATGATGATGCAGTGGGGTGCCGACTGGCCGTCCGGCTACGGCTTCCTCCAGCAGATCCTGCACGGCGACGCCATCGGCGCCTCGGGCAACACCAACCTCTCGCAGTTCGACGACAAGAGCGTCAACGAGCTGCTGGGCAAGGCGATCGGCACCGAGGACAAGGCCGCGCGTGACGCCATGTACACCGAGGTCGACGCGAAGACGATGGACGCGGCTGCCCTCGTCCCGCTGACGTACTTCAAGGTCCTGCTGTACCGCCCGGACAACTTCACCAACCTGGTCTCCACGGCGGCCTTCAGCGGTCAGTACGACTACCTCAACATCGGCACCACGAAGAAGTAGCAGCCCCGGAAGGCAGGTGAAGGCATTGGTGCCCGCGGGCTTCGCAGCCCGCGGGCACCAGGCCGATCCCCGTGATCTCGTACATCCTCCGTCGGACGTTCGCGGCAGTGATCCTGCTGCTCGTCGTCACCGCGGTGACCTTCGCCATCTTCTTCCTGCTGCCACGGCTCGCCGGCCAGACCGCCGACCAGCTGGCCCAGCAGTACATCGGGAAGAGCCCGTCGGCGGCGGACATCGCTGCGGTCAAGCGCAACCTCGGTCTGGACGACCCCCTTTATCTCCAGTACTGGCACTTCATCAAGGGGATCGTGTCCGGTGCCACCTATGACCTGGGGCCCACGACGGCGCAGTGCAACGCGCCGTGCTTCGGCTACTCCTTCAAGACCCACGTCGAGGTCTGGCCGCAGCTCACCTCCCGCCTTCCGGTGACGATCTCGCTCGCCGCCGGCGCTGCCGTGATGTGGCTGGTGGCCGGTGTGTCGATCGGTGTCGTCTCCGCCCTGAAGCCGGGATCGTTCTTCGACCGGTCCTTCATGGGCGTCGCCCTCGCCGGTGTCTCGCTGCCCATGTTCTTCACGGGCAACCTGGCACTGCTGCTCTTCACCTACCAGTGGCCGATCTTCGGCCGCACCTATGTGCCGTTCACCGAGAACCCGGCACAGTGGGCCAACACGCTGTTCCCGGCGTGGTGTTCGCTCGCCCTTCTCTACTCCGCCATCTACGCGCGGCTCACTCGCTCGGGGATGCTGGAGACGATGAACGAGGACTTCATCCGTACGGCCCGCGCCAAGGGCCTGCGGGAGCGCAAGGTCGTCGTCCGGCACGGTCTGCGGGCCGCGCTGACCCCGATCATCACCGTGTTCGGCATGGACCTCGGTCTGTTGCTCGGCGGCGCGCTGATCACCGAGACGGTGTTCTCGCTGCACGGTGTCGGTGAGTACGCGGTGAAGGCGATCCAGGACAATGACCTGCCGCCGATCCTCGGCGTCACCCTGCTCGCCGCTCTCTTCGTCGTGATCGCAAATCTTCTGGTGGACCTGCTCTACGCAGCCGCCGACCCGCGGGTGAGGCTCTCGTGACCGAACTGACTCCTTTGCCCGCGAACGGCACGGCGGTGGGCGAACCCTCGCCCTCGAACGCGCCCACTGCCTTCCTCGAGGTCCGCGACCTCAAGGTCCACTTCCCGACCGACGACGGCCTGGTCAAGTCCGTCGACGGACTCAGCTTCCAGCTGGAGAAGGGCAAGACCCTCTCCATCGTGGGCGAGTCCGGCTCCGGCAAGTCCGTCACCTCGCTGGCCATCATGGGCCTGCACCGGCTCGGCGCACGCGGCAAGAACGTGCAGATGTCCGGGGAGATCTGGCTCGACGGCAAGGAACTGGTCGGCGCCGCCCCGGACGAGGTGCGCAAGCTGCGGGGCCGCGAGATGGCGATGATCTTCCAGGATCCCCTGTCCGCGATGCACCCGTACTACACGATCGGCAACCAGATCGTGGAGGCGTACCGCGTCCACCACGACGTCAGCAAGAAGGTGGCCCGCACCCGGGCGATCGAGATGCTCGACCGGGTCGGCATCCCCGAGCCCGGCAAGCGCGTGGACGGATATCCGCACGAGTTCTCCGGCGGTATGCGCCAGCGCGCGATGATCGCGATGGCGCTGGTCAACAACCCCGAACTGCTCATCGCGGACGAGCCGACCACCGCCCTCGACGTGACTGTCCAGGCGCAGATCCTCGACCTGATCCGGGACCTGCAGAAGGAGTTCGGCTCCGCGGTCGTCCTCATCACGCACGACCTCGGTGTGGTCGCCGAGATCGCCGACGAGGTCCTGGTGATGTACGGCGGCCGGTGCGTGGAGCGCGGTCCGGTCGACGAGATCTTCGAGCAGCCGCAGCACCCGTACACCTGGGGTCTGCTCGGTTCCATGCCCCGCATCGACCGGGAGACCTCCGAGCGGCTCATCCCCGTCAAGGGTCAGCCGCCGAGCCTCATCAACGTTCCCTCGGGCTGCGCCTTCCATCCGCGCTGCCCGTACGCGGACATCCCCAAGGGCGACGTCACCCGTACCGTGCGCCCGGAGCTCCAGCAGGTCGTCGGCGGGCACTTCTCCGCCTGCCACCTCTCGCCGGAGGACCGTACGCGGATCTGGACCGAAGAGATTGCGCCGAAGCTGTGAGCGAGACGAAGAAACCTGAGGCGGCGACCGCTGCGGCGGCTTCCGACGAGCGTGAGGTACTGCTCAAGGTCGAGGGCCTGGTCAAGCACTTCCCCATCAAGAAGGGGATCCTGCAGCGCCAGGTCGCCGCGGTGAAGGCCGTCGACGGCATCGACTTCGAGGTGCGCAAGGGCGAGACCCTCGGCGTGGTCGGTGAGTCGGGCTGCGGCAAGTCGACCATGGGCCGGGTCATCACCCGTCTCCAGGAGCCGACCGCCGGCTCGATCCATTTCGAGGGCCAGGACATCACACGGCTGAACTCGGCCGGGATGCGTCCGCTGCGGCGGGACATCCAGATGATCTTCCAGGACCCGTACGGCTCCCTGAACCCGCGTCACACCATCGGCTCGATCGTCTCGGCGCCCTTCCGGCTCCAGGGTGTCGCGCCGGAGGGCGGGGTGAAGAAGGAGGTCCAGCGCCTCCTGGAGCTGGTGGGCCTCAGCCCCGAGCACTTCAACCGCTATCCGCACGAGTTCTCCGGCGGCCAGCGCCAGCGCATCGGCATCGCCCGCGCGCTCGCCCTGAAGCCGAAGCTGGTCGTGGCGGACGAGCCGGTGTCCGCGCTGGACGTGTCGATCCAGGCGCAGGTCGTGAACCTGATGGACGACCTCCAGAAGGAACTCGGCCTGACCTACGTGATCATCGCGCACGACCTGTCCGTCGTACGCCATGTCTCGGACCGGATCGCCGTGATGTACCTCGGCAAGATCGTCGAACTCGCCGACCGGTCCTCCCTGTACGAGGCGCCGATGCACCCGTACACCAAGGCCCTGATGTCGGCGGTGCCGGTACCGGACCCCAAGCGCCGGGGCGCCAAGAGCGAGCGCATCCTGCTCAAGGGCGATGTTCCGTCGCCGATCGCACCGCCGAGCGGCTGCCGCTTCCACACCCGGTGCTGGAAGGCGACGGAGATCTGCAGGACGACCGAGCCGCCGCTCCTGGAGCTGAAGCCCGGCCAGCAGGTCGCCTGCCACCACCCCGAGAACGCGGCGGACCAGGCCCCACAGGACACCGAACTGCTGACGGCGGCCCGCGAGGCGGTGGTGCTGGTACCGGACTCGGTGGCAGCGAAGCCGACAGCGAAGTCGACAGAGAAGCCGGTGGAGCAGCCCTTGGCGAAGCAGGCGGAGACGCCGGTTGCCGAGGCCCCCGCCGACACCGCTCCGAGTGATCCTCAGGAGTCAACTGACAAGTAGGCATGACGAGTTGGCAAAGGCATGCACATGCCTGAACGGGAGAGCGCAGAGTCGTACGTGTCCGTCTTATTTGACTGGTACACGCTCGAAAGGGACGACTCATGGCACTCTCCCGTTCGGCACGTCTAGGGGCCGTCGCCACCGCGGCGGCCTCTTTCCTTGTCATCGCCGCTTCCTCCGCCCCGGCCCCCGGTGCCGACGGCATCGGTGACTCCTATTTCCCGCAGCTCGGCAACGGCGGCTTCGATGCCCGCCACTACGCCCTCGACCTCGCGTACAACCCGGACACCGACCGTCTCGACGGCCGTACGACCATCACCGCCCGCGCCACCCAGAACCTCTCCTCCTTCGATCTGGACCTCCAGAAGCTGGAGGTCACCCGGGTCGAAGTGAACGGCAGACGCGCCAAGTTCACGCGTGAGGGCGACGAGATCCGCATCACGCCCCGCGGGCACCTGTCCAAGGGGCGGGACTTCAGGGTCGCTGTCACCTACGGCGGGGTGCCCGAACCGCTGGGCGGGCCCATCGTCTTCGGCTCCAGCTACGGGTGGATGAAGACAGGCGACGGCGTCTTCGTCGCCTGCGAGCCCAACGCCGCCTCCACCTGGTTCCCGTCCAGCGACCACCCTTCCGACAAGGCCGCCTTCGACATCCGGATCAAGGCGCCGAAGGGGCTGACCGCCGTCTCCAACGGCCGGCTGGTCTCGACGTACGACAAGGGCGGCTCGACGTACACCCACTGGCGCGAGAAGAAGCAGATGGCGACCTACCTCGCCACCGCGACCATCGGGAAGTTCGACGTGAAGACGGGTGTCACACCCGGCGGGACGCCGATCTACGTGGCCATCGACCCGGTGCTCGCGGGCAGCAACAGCGTCGACGTGTACGCGGTGACGGCCGAGGCCACCGACTACTGGTCGAAGGTCTTCGGGCCCTATCCGTTCGAGGAGACCGGCGCGATCGTCGACGACATGCCGGCGGCCGGGTTCTCGCTGGAGACGCAGACGAAACCGGTCTACTCGGCCGTGCGCAACGAGACGACCATCGTGCACGAGCTGGCCCACCAGTGGTTCGGCGACTCCGTGTCGACCGAGCGCTGGAAGGACATCTGGCTCAACGAGGGCTTCGCGACCTACGCCCAGTGGCTGTGGGCCGAGTACAAGGGCACCCGCTCGGCGCACGACTCCTTCCTCGCCGGGTACAACGCCCGCCCCGCCACGAGCACCTTCTGGCAGACCGTCGTCGGCGACCCGCAGCGCGACACCATGTTCGCCTCGGCCGTCTACCAGCGCGGCGCGATGACCCTCCAGATGCTCCGCGAACGCATCGGCGACCCCGCCTTCTTCAAGCTCCTGCCCACCTGGACCAGGCTCCACCGGTACGGCAACGCGAACACGGACGACTTCGTCCGGCTCGCGGAGAAGATCAGCGGGAACGAGCTCGACGACCTCTTCCAGACCTGGCTCTTCACGACCGGCAAGCCTGTCATCTGAGCGGTCAGGTCATCTGGCCTTCTGGCCTTGTTTTGTAAGGTGTTCGCCAGGTTCTGAGTAAGAATATGGGGGTGATTCAGCAGCTCTTCAGTCCCTCCGTCCAGCACACCCTGGACCTCGTCGGCATCTTCGTCTTCGCGATCTCCGGCGCCCTGCTCGCCGTCCGGAAGAACTTCGACGTCTTCGGGATCGCCGTACTCGCCGAGGTCACCGCGCTGGGCGGCGGGCTGCTGCGGGATCTGGTCATCGGGGCGGTGCCCCCGGCGGCGTTCACGGATCTC
The DNA here is from genome assembly GCF_010548275.1 of Streptomyces sp. SID12488. Classification (GTDB taxonomy): domain Bacteria; phylum Actinomycetota; class Actinomycetes; order Streptomycetales; family Streptomycetaceae; genus Streptomyces. The sequence goes on along the minus strand of NZ_JAAGLT010000024.1, from coordinate 44,966 downwards.
GGGTACTTCCTGACGCCGCTGCTCGCCGCCGCGCTCGTCTTCTTCCTCCACCCGGAGGTGGAGCGCATCCAGGCGGGCGTGAACGTGTTCGACGCGGCAGGGCTCGGGCTGTTCTGTGTCACGGGCACCGTGAAGGCGTACGACCACGGTCTCGGCCTCACCGCCTCCGCCGCCCTCGGTCTCGCGACCGCCGTGGGCGGCGGAGTGCTGCGTGACGTGCTCGCCAACGAGGTTCCCTCGCTGCTGCGCTGGGACCGTGACCTGTACGCGGTCCCGGCGATCGTCGGCTCAGCGCTGGTCGTCCTCTGCATCCGCTACGACGTGCTCAACTCGTTCACCAGCGGGTTCGCGGTCGTCACGGCTTTCGTACTGCGGTTGCTCGCGATGCGGTTCCACTGGCGAGCTCCGCGCGCGTGGCACCGGCGGTCGACGGCTCGTGACGAGGAGCCCGCCGGGTAGAGCCGGTCGCGGAGCCGCCGTCGGTCTTCCGGTCGCCCGCGTCGAACCGCTGGGTCAGCCAGCGGAACACCGTGGTGATCTGGGGCCGCCACAGCGCCATGTTGTGCCCGCCGTCGCTGCGCGGCAGATACACCACGTCCACCGTGGTCGGCGCCTTCGCCACCTTCTGCAGGGCCAGACCGGCCTCGTAGCCGTCGCCCGACTCGCCGGAGAAGTAGAGCGCGATCGCGGGCGGGACGCGGTCGTGCCTGAGGATCAGGTACGGGTTGTTCGCGGCCCTCAGCTGTGGGGTCCGGGCGGCCAGCGAGAGGGACTCCCCGGCCGGGTCGTTGTAGCCGGACATGGACACCGCGGCCCGGTAGCGGTCGGGGTGCGCGACGGCGAGCTTGGCCGCGCAGTGCGCTCCGGCCGAGTACCCGGCGACGGCCCAGCCGCCCGGCCCGCTCTCGGCGCGGAAGTTGTCCGTGACCATCTTCGGTACGTCGACACTGAGCCAGCTGTCCGCGTTGACCCTGCCTGGAATGTTGGCGCATCCGGTGTCCGCGTCGGCGATGAGGGTCGTGCGCGGTGACACCAGGATGAAGGGCGTGATCTGGCCGCTCCTCATCAGCGGCAGCAGTTGCTGGGGCGCGTGCAGCGAGCCGAACCAGGCCTTCGCCGAGCCCGGGTAGCCCGGCAGCAGCTCGACGACCGGGAACCTGCGGTGCCGGTAGGCGGCCTCGTGGTACTGCGGGGGCAGCCAGACGTAGACCTCGGCGTCGACGCCCGAGACCTGGCCCTTGAGGTCGGTGACGTCGACGCCGCCGGCCGCGTGCATGCCCGGCCCGTCGGCCTCGCGGAACCTCTGCTTCACCTTCGGCAGCTCACGCAGCGAGATACCGCCGGTGCCGTCGGGACCGAGGGCGGCGGCGGCCTGGACGTGGTCGCCCGTGCCGAGGAGGTCGCCCCAGTTGTCGTACAGGTTGTTGGAGTTGTTCACCAGCAGGAACACCAGGGTGACCGCCGTGGCCTGGGCGAACAGCACCATCAGCAGCCGGGCGGCGCCACGCGCGAGCGCGGGCCCGCGCACCCGGGACCAGAGGGCGAGGGGCAGCAGCACGGCGACGGCGACGAGCGCGATCGTCGTGAGGAGGAACGGCGTACCGGTGAGGCTCATGTCTGGGAGGAGGACGATCCGGCGCGGGAGGTCACGGCTGCGGACGAACCCTTACCCAAGACATTCCGGGCACTTACCAAGCGGCGATTTCGCCCGTCCAGAAATAAGCTACCGCTTAGTATTCTCTTACTGTACCGTTCACCTATGCCAGAAGCAGCTTCCGCGCAGACAGCGCGGGCCATCATCGGCGACAGCGAGTTCGACCGCGACACCGCCGTCATCCGCCGCGCGCCCGGTGTCTACGACATCGAACTCTCCGCAGGCTGGACCGTCCTCGGCGCCGTCAACGGCGGCTATCTGCTGGCGGTGCTGGGCCGCGCCCTCGCCGACACCCTCCCGCACGGCGATCCGTTCAGTGTCTCCGCGCACTACCTCACCGCGTCCCGCCCGGGTCCGGCCGTCGTGCGCACGGACGTGGTCCGCGGTGGACGCTCGCTGTCGACCGGCACGGCCTCGCTCTTCCAGTACGACGACCAGGGTCAGGAGGTCGAGCGGATCCGCGTCCTCGCCTCCTACGGCGACCTGGACGCCCTCCCCGACGACGTCCGCACGACCGCCGAGCCGCCCGCGCTGCCGCCCATGGACCAGTGTTTCGGCCCGGAGGACGCTCCCGGCCCGGTCCCCGGCGGCTCCGCCATCACCGACCGGCTGATGCTCAAGCTCGACCCGGCCACCCTCGGCTGGGCGCTCGGCGCGCCCTCCGGCAAGGGGGAGATGCGGTCCTGGTTCGGGCTCGCCGACGGCCGCGACGCCGACCCGCTCGCGCTGCTCCTCGCCGTCGACGCGCTGCCGCCGACCGCGTTCGACATCGGCCTGTCCGGCTGGGTCCCGACGGTGGAACTGACCGTGCACGTGCGCTGCCGGCCCGCCCCGGGTCCGCTGCGGGTGTCGATAACGACCCGCAACCTGGCCGGTGGCTTCCTGGAGGAGGACGCCGAGGTCTGGGACAGCGCGGACCGACTCGTCGCCCAGTCACGGCAGTTGGCGAGCGTACGGCTCGGATGAGGGCGGCGCGGCGGGTTCTGTCACGGACCTGTATCAGCGGGTAGTTGGCTCTTCGGAGAGAAAGACCAGGTCAGGCGCGTTCGTATAGACGCGCTTTACCTGACGCACAGGCAGAGAACAGGGCGTGCTCAAGGAAGCACCAGGTGGCGTTGATTCGATGCCCGCCTCGAAACTCTTTCATCTTCCTGGAGTTGTTTCTCATGAAGCGTGTGCGTCTCGTCCCCGCCGTGGCCCTGCTGGCGCTGTCCCCGCTGCTCGCCGCCTGCGGTTCCGGTGACTCGTCGTCCTCGAACAGCGGCAACTCCGGTACCTCCGGGCAGAGTTGCCAGGCCCCCACCGGTGCTGCCTCGGGTGCGCCCAGCGGCGCCCCGTCAGGTGCGCCGACCGACGGTGCCTCAGGGGCTCCATCGGGTCGGCCGACCGGCGCGGCTCCGTCCGGCGCGCCCTCGGGCATGCCGTCCGGCGGCCCCGGTGGCGGTGGTGGCCAGGGTGGCGGTGGCGGCCAGGGCGGCGGCGGTGGCTGTGGTGGTGGCCCCGGCGGCGGCCAGGGTGGCGGGCAGGGTCAGCAGGCTCAGCAGCAGGGCTGACGACGGGTCCCAGGGGCCTCACGAGTACGGCATGGGCGGCGCGCTCGACGGACGGGCGCGCCGCCCACGTGTGTTCCGGGAGTGTTCCGCCGGGGTCAGGCGAGCCAGTGTCCGCGGCCGATGGCGATCAGGCGCATCCGGCGGGTTGCCAGGTGGGCCACCTGCTCGCGCCGCGCCGCCGGGGCGTCCAGCGTCTCCAGGAACTGGGAGGCCGTCACCAGCATCTGGTCGACGTACAGGCCCGCGAGCATCAGCAGGTCCTCCTCCGTCCAGCCCGCGGACTCGGGTTGTTCGGCGAGCGCGTCCCGCACCTCCTCGGCGAACCGGGCCAGTTGGTCCCGGATGGCCTCGCGGACCGGCAGGACCCCGCCGTGCCGCTCGCGCGCGATGAAGCGGACATGGGCGGGCTGTGCCTGGACATGACCGGCGATCAGTTCGACCGCGCGGACTATGCGGTCCTCGCTGTCGCCGGCCCCGGACACCGTCGTACCGATCATCGGGTGGAGGCTGCCGAGCGCCTCCTCGACGAGGGCGATGCCGAGGTCGGCGGTGGAGCGGAAATGCCGGTAGAAGGCGGTCGGGGCGACGCCCACGGCACGGGTGACCTCACGCAGACCGAGGCTGCTCAGGCTCTGGTCCTCCAACAGGCCGAGCGCCGCGTCCAGGAGCGCCTGGCGGGTCTTCTGCTTCTGGACCTGTCGGATGCCGAGAGTGTGACTCATGCCATGCAGTTAACAACTGTTCTCCGTAATTGAAAAGCCGGGAGACGCGCTAGACTCGGGAGTCAGTGAACAAATGTTACTACAAGCGTTCACTGAACTGTAACGAACGAAAGGGAACTCCTCCCATGTTCTTCCTCGTGGCCGCCCTTCTGCTGCTGGGCATGGTGCTGGGCACCGTCGCCCATCTCCCGTTCTCGTTCACCGTCCTGGCCGCCGCCGGCATCGCCGCCTGGCTCGGCATCTTCGCGCTCCGTGAGCGCCTCGCCCGTCGGAGCTGATCACCATGCAACTCACCGCATCGGCCACCGGCCGCACCGAGCGCACCGCCCCCCGCGACGCCGACGGCATGGCCGTCGCGTCCTTCGTCCTCGGCCTGCTGGGCCTGCTGGTCCTCAACATCTTCCTCGGCCCCGTCGCCATCGCGCTGGCCGTCGTCGCCCTCTGGCGCGGCACCAAGAGGCCCGGCCGGGCCTGGCTCGGCCTCGGTCTCGGCATCGCCGACCTGGTAGTACTGGTCACCCTCATGCAGGTGGACAACACCGTCTCGTGGAGCTTCTGACCGGCGTACGGGCATGTCGGGCATGTCTCGCGCGACCCTGGGGCGGGCCGGAGCGCGCCTGTCGTAGCGCCCCAGGGGCTACGCGCCCCCGGTCCCGTCACCGGGGCGCCGTAGAATCACGGCACCATGGCATACCTCGACCACGCCGCGACCACCCCGATGCTCCCGGAGGCGGTCGAGGCAATGACCGCGCAGCTGGGCGTCACCGGCAACGCCTCCTCACTCCACGCGGCCGGCCGCAGGGCCAGGCGCACGGTCGAGGAGGCCCGGGAGACGCTCGCCGAGTCGCTCGGCGCCCGGCCCAGTGAGGTCGTGTTCACCTCCGGCGGCACCGAGGCCGACAACCTCGCCGTCAAGGGGCTGTACTGGTCCCGGCGGGACGCCGATCCGGCCCGCGTCCGCGTCCTCGCCAGCCCCGTCGAGCACCACGCCGTCCTCGACGCCGTGCACTGGCTCGGCGAGCACGAGGGCGCCGTCGTCGAGTACCTGCCGGTCGACCCGCACGGCCGGGTCCATCCCGACGTCCTGCGCGAGGCCATCGCCCGCGACCCCGGCAGTGTGGCCCTGGCCACCGTGATGTGGGCCAACAACGAGATCGGCACGATCACGCCGGTCCGTGAACTCGCCGACGTGGCAAGTGAGTTCGACGTTCCCCTGCATGCCGACGCCGTGCAGGCCTTCGGTCAGGTGCCCGTCTCCTTCGCCGACTCCGGGCTTGCCGCGATGACCGTCTCCGGCCACAAGATCGGCGGCCCGTACGGCATCGGCGCGCTGTTGCTGGGCCGCGAGTACAGCCCCGTACCCGTGCTGCACGGCGGCGGGCAGGAGCGGCACGTACGCTCCGGGACCCTCGATGTGCCGGCCGTCGCCTCCTTCGCGGTGGCCGGGCGGATCGCCGCCGAGCAGCAGGAGTGGTTCGCGCACGAGATCGGCGCCCTGCGCGACTCCCTGATCGAGGAGGTGCGCAGGGTGGTGCCGGACGCCGTCCTGGGCGGCGACCCGGCCGACCGGCTGCCCGCCAACGCCCACTTCACCTTCCCTGGCTGCGAGGGCGACTCCCTGCTGCTCCTCCTGGACGCCCAGGGCATCGAGTGCTCGACGGGCTCCGCCTGCACGGCCGGTGTCGCCCAGCCCAGCCATGTCCTCCTGGCCACCGGTGTCGCCCCCGACCTGGCCCGCGGCACCCTCCGCTTCTCCTTCGGCCACACCTCCACACAGGCGGACGTGGAGGCGGTCACGAAGGCGATCGGCCCCGTGGTGGAACGGGCGCGGGCGGCCGGGCTGAGTTAGCCGAGGGGCGACTTCGGCGGCGGGTCCGTCAGGCGGCGCCGCCTGGGTGGCCGGGCGGATCGACGGGCTCCCACTGCGGGCCGAAGCCCTGGACGTGGCGCTCGGTGACGGCATACGCGTGGCTGCCGCCGGCACTTCCACCGCCGGCGGCACCCGTCCTTCGCCGGGCCGTCGGCGGGCGTCAGCTGTCCAGCACCATGAGGGCGGCCATCATGCCCTCGTCCTCGTGTTGCAGCAGATGGCAGTGGAGCATGTACATGTACGTGTCGTCGGTGAAGTCGGTGAACTTCATCGCGATCTTGATGGAGCCGCCGCCGACCACCTCGTAGGTGTCGAACCAGCCCAGATCGGTGCCGGTGGGCGCGACTCCGTTGATCTCGATCAGCTGGAACGGCACGTCGTGCAGATGGAAGGAGTGTTCCAGCTGGGTGGAGTTGGTGACCGTCCAGATCTCCTCGGCGTCGAGGGTGGTCGAGATCATCGCCATCGAGGCCATGCTGGTGCCGGCCGAGCCGTTGATGAGCATCGTCGTGCCCCGCTGCCCGAGAGTGATCGTGCGGGCGGTGAAGTCGGTCGTGTCGTAACGGGTGATCGTGTTGAGCGCGCTCGGCAGGTCGGCGGGGGTGTCGGAGGCGTCCGGCGTGACGGTCAGGAAGTCGTACGTGCCGCTGCCGCCGCGCACCCAGCCGGTGGTGACGACGGTCTGCAGGGTCACCGCGTCGCTGAGGTCGAGGACGAACTCGGCGCGGGCGCCCGCCACCAGCCGGATGGAGGTCACCTCGGCGGCCGTGGTCAGGTAGCCCTGGTCGGTGGCGATCTGGGTGAGGGTCCCGCCGTCGCTGCGCTGGACGGTCATGATGTCGGAGGGGGAGGCGTTGAGCACCCGGAATCGTGTACGGGTCTTGGTTGCCGTGAAGCCGAGGGTGGTCGCGTCGACGTTGGTGCCGTTGCACAGCACCGGATAGACCAGGCCGGAGGAGAGGTAACCGGTCAGGTCGTACTTGACGTCACCCGAGGTGCTGGAGGCCAGGCACTGCAGGATCAGTGGGATGTCGTCGACGCCGTACTCGCTGGGCAGCGCGGCCGAGGCATCCGATTCGTCCTCGACGATGATCATCCCGGCCAGGCCGTGGACGACCTGCTCGGCCGTGGTGCCCAGGGCGTGCGGGTGGTACCAGAGGGTCTTGGCCTCGTCCTTGATCTCGAACGTGGGCGACCAGGTCGTGCCGTCGGCGAAGGCGTTCTGCGGGCCGCCGTCCATCTTGGGCGGGATGTGGGCGCCGTGGAAGTGGACGCTGGTGTCGGCGCCCAGGGTGTTGGTGATGTTCAGCAGGACGGTGCTGCCGTTGGTCCACTTCATGGTCGGGCCGAGGTAGGACCCGTTGTAGCCGGCCGTCGTACTGGTGACGCCGCTGACCACCTCGCCCGTCCCGGTCTTCGCGGTCAGGGTGAACGTCGTGGTGCCGTCGGAGGTGGTGCCCTCCAGCAGGTCCGGGATGTTCAGGGTGTTGTCGGCCGCCGCGGCCTTGGAGGTGTTGCCGTCGGTCAGCAGGGCGAAGGTCGCCCCCGCCGCGCCGACCGCCGCCAGCCCCGCCCCGGCCATTCCGCCGAGGAACTTCCGCCGGTGCAGCCCCTTGCTCTTCTTTTCGCTCATGGCAGCGGAGCTTTGGGCTAAGCACTGTGTAAAGACTGGGCCGAACTTTTGAACTCCCGCAAGAACCTGTGGAAACCGGAAGCCTCGATCCGATCCTCAACTCCATGAGAGGGCGGGCGAGTTGCGGGCGAGTCGGTGTCGCGCAGGTCGGGATCGGCGGACGGGACACTTCGGGCGGCCGGCGCTCATCGATCGCTCACGATCTCAGTGACTGTGATATGCGTCACAATGATCTTCAGGTAGCGGTGGTGGAGGCCGCTTCGACGAGCCGCAGGTACTTCTTCCAGTCCCATCCCTTACCGGGGTCCGTGTGGTCCGTGCCCGGTACCTCAACATGCCCGATGATGTGCTCCCGGTCGACGGGTATGCCGTACCGCGCGCAGACCCGGGCCGTCAGCCGCGCCGAGGCGGTGTACATCGCGTCCGTGAAGTCCTCCGGCTTCTCCACGAAGCCCTCGTGCTCGATGCCGACGCTCCGCTCGTTGTACTCCCGGTTGCCCGCGTGGAACGCCACGTCCAGCTCCCGGATCATCTGCGTGACCTGCCCGTTCCTGCGGACTATGTAGTGCGCCGCGGCTCCGTGCCCCGGGTCCTGGAAGACCTTCTCCGCGCTGGCGTAGCTGCCCTGTGTGACATGGATGACCACCCGGTCCACGTCATAGTCGTCGGGCCGGTCCGCCATCCGCCAGTTCGCCGTCGAGGCCGCCACCCAGCGCGCCCCCGCGTAGTCGACCTCGCCCTCCTTGCGCGGCTTCGCCACCCCGGGCACCCGCCACCACATCCGAGCCAGTTCGTCCCGTGCGAGCACGCCTGTGGCGACGGCGGCCACCGCCCCGCCGATGAGCAGGGTGCGCCGCCCGATCCGCCGGTCGCCGTCCCGCGGGGCCTGTGTTTCCCTCATGTGATCGTGAACGGATACTCGCGCGTCCCGGTTCCCGGCGCCCCGTACCCTTGAGGGGTTATGACTCACACCTCGCAGCAGCCCCTCCGCGTACTGGCCGCCATGTCCGGCGGCGTGGACTCCGCCGTAGCCGCCGCCCGCGCGGCGGAAGCCGGCCACGACGTCACAGGCGTCCACCTCGCCCTGTCGGCGAACCCGCAGTCGTTCCGCACGGGCGCCCGTGGCTGTTGCACCATCGAGGACTCCCGCGACGCCCGCCGCGCGGCCGACGTCATCGGCATCCCCTTCTACGTGTGGGACCTCGCCGAGCGCTTCCGCGAGGACGTGGTGGACGACTTCGTCGCCGAGTACGAGGCGGGGCGCACCCCGAACCCGTGCCTGCGCTGCAACGAGAAGATCAAGTTCGCCGCACTCCTCGACAAGGCCCTCGCCCTCGGCTTCGACGCGGTCTGCACCGGCCACTACGCGCAGGTGATCGTCCACGAGGACGGCACGCGCGAGCTGCACCGCGCCTCCGACATGGCCAAGGATCAGTCGTACGTCCTCGGGGTGCTCGACGACCGTCAGCTCGCCCACGCGATGTTCCCCCTCGGCGACACCCTCACCACCAAGGACGAGATCCGCGCGGAGGCCGAGCGGCGGGGCCTCGCGGTCGCCAAGAAGCCCGACTCGCACGACATCTGTTTCATCGCCGACGGCGACACCCAGGGCTTCCTGGCGGGCCGCCTGGGCCGCGCCGAGGGCGACATCGTCGACGAGTCCGGCGCGAAGATCGGCTCGCACGAGGGCGCGTACGGCTTCACCATCGGCCAGCGCAAGGGCCTGCGCATCGGCACCCCGGCCGCCGACGGCAAGCCGCGCTACGTCCTCGACATCTCCCCGGTCGACAACACGGTGACGGTCGGCCCGGCCGCCGCCCTCGACGTCGACGCCCTCACCGCCATCAGGCCCCGCTGGTGCGGAGCCGCCCCCACCGGCCCCGGCACCTACACCGCCCAGCTGCGTGCCCACGGCGGCGAGACCGAGGTGACCGCCGAACTGGTCGACGGCCGCCTGGAGGTCACGTTCACCGAGCCCGTGCGCGGGGTGGCGCCGGGCCAGGCGATCGTCCTGTACGACGGCACCCGCGTCGTCGGTTCGGCGACGATCGCCACGACGAACCGGGCCGCGGCGGTTGTGGGCTGAGCCGTCGTCGGCCCCTGGCCGTTCCACTCATCGTCGGAGCGAAAAGTCGGCGGCGGAGGGCGCGGTTCGTGACGGAACCGGTGGAGCAGGACGACCCGGGAGGTCTACGGGGTCTCGACCTCGTAGAAGCAGAAGTGGTCCTTGATCAGGGCCACTTCCGGCTTCGGCTCGGGGTATCCCCAGACGAGGTCGGCGGCGTCCGGGAGGGACCAGTAGGACGCCGTGCCCTTGAAGGGGCAGTACGTGTGGGTCTCGGAGGGCGTCAGCAGGTCGAGGCGGACGTCGTCCGCGGGGAGGTAGTAGCGCGGGGGACAGCCTGTCTCGTGCAGGACGAGGGCGCGTGTGCTCTCGGCGAGCACCTGGCCGTCGTGGACGGCCCGTACGCGGTCGGCGGTCTGCTCGATGGTGATCGTGTGTCCTTCAGCCATACCTGAAGAGCGTTCGGGGCGCCGGGGTTGTTCCCACCGGGGGAGTGGGAGCGGCTGGAGACCCCGATGATGCGAGCATGGCGGGCATGGCTACTCATGTGATCACCGGGGCGGGTTCGGGCATCGGCGCGGCGGTCGCGAGGCGGCTGCACGCGCGCGGGGACGAACTCGTGCTGCACGCGCGTGACGCGGGCCGCGCGAAGGAGCTGGCGGCACAGTTCCCGGGGGCGAGGACACTCGTGGGCGACCTGGCCGACCCCGACCGGCTGTCCTGGGCGTTCTCCCACCAGACGCTGCCGGACCGGGTGGACTCCCTGCTGCACATCGCGGGCGTGGTCGACCTGGGCCCGGTCGGTGACCTGACGCCCAAGACCTGGCGCCACCAGCTGAACGTCAACCTGATCGCGCCCGCCGAACTGACCCGGCACTTCCTGCCCCAACTCCGGCTCGCCCAGGGCCAGGTGGTCTTCGTCAACTCCGGCGCGGGCCTGAATGCCCATGCCAACTGGTCCGCGTACGCCGCCTCCAAGCACGGCCTCAAGGCCCTGGCGGACTCGTTGCGCCAGGAGGAACACGGGGCGGGGGTGCGGGTGACGACGGTGTATCCGGGGCGGACGGCGAGTCCGATGCAGGCGAAGGTGCACCAGCAGGAGGGCAAGGAGTACGACCCGTCGAAGTGGATCGACCCTGAGTCGGTCGCGACGACGATCCTGCTGACCCTGGACCTGCCCCGGGACGCGGAGATCAACGACGTGACGGTACGCCCGGGCCGCTGACGCCGGGTTCTCGCCCCCGCCGCCCCTACCCGTCCCATCCCTGGGGGCTGCGCCCCCAGACCCCCGCTGTCGGCCCTGAAGGGGCCTCGTCCTCAAACGCCGCACGGGCTGGCAATCCAGCCCCTCCGGCGATTGAGGAGCGGGGGTGCGGAGGCAGTGCCCCGAGGACGGGACGGGGACGGGTAGGGGCGGCGGGGGCGAAGAAACATAGGCTGCCTCACGTGAACGCGAACCCCACCTTCGGCCCCGCCACCGGCATCGGTTCCCTGCCCGGCGGCGACGCCCGGGAAGCCGTCAAGGCGGCCACCGGGACCTTCGACGACTTCCCCTTCCTGCCCGAACTCCCCGCCCGAGGCCCCGGCGCCGACATGATCGGCCGCACCGCCGGAATGCTCGTCGAGATGTACGCGCGCGTGGAGCCCAGCGGCTGGCGCCTCGGCGACCGCCCTGGCCGGGACACCAAGCGGGCCCGCTCCTGGCTCGGCGAGGACCTCGACGCGCTGGAGGAGTTCACGCAGGGGTACGAGGGGCAGGTCAAGGTGCAGGCCGTGGGCCCCTGGACGCTGGCAGCCGCCCTCGAACTCAGGAACGGCGAACTCGCCCTCTCCGACCTCGGCGCCTGCCGCGACCTCGCCGGCTCCCTCGCCGAGGGCATCCGCCTGCACCTCGACGAACTGCGCCGCCGCATCCCCGGTGCCCAACTCGTCCTGCAACTCGACGAACCGTCCCTCATGGCCGTACTGCGCGGCCAGGTGCGGACCGCCAGCGGCTACCGCACCCACCGGATCCCCGACCGCCAGATCGCCGAGGCGACCCTCCGGGAGGTCATCGGCGTGCACGGCGACGGGCCCGTCGTCGTCCATTCCTGCGCGCCGGACGTGCCGTTCGCCTTCCTCCGCAGGGCAGGCGCCGACGCCGTCTCCTTCGACTTCTCGCTCCTCACCGAGCGTGACGACGACGCGATCGGTGAGGCGGTGGAAGGCGGTACGCGGCTCTTCGCCGGTGTCGTGCCAGGCACGGACGGCCCGTTGTCAGACCCTGCCGGTAGCGTCAGTGGTGTCAGAACGCTGTGGCGCAGGCTGGGGCTGCATCCGGGGCTTCTCGCGGAGGCGGTCACGATCACTCCGTCGTGCGGACTCGCGGGCGCTTCCCCGCGGTACGCATGGGAGGCGCTCGCCCACTGCGTCCAGGCGGCGAGATCACTCGCAGACAACCCAGAGTAACGGAGGACGACACGGTGGCCGGCGAACTGCACGCACAGACCACATCGGTGCCCGCCGAGGCGCGCGACAGGCACGCCCAGCTCGCCGAGCGCATCGAGGAGCACCGCTTCCGGTACTACGTGAACGACGCTCCCGTCGTCAGCGACGCGGAGTTCGACAAGCTCCTGCGCACCCTGGAGGCACTGGAGGAGGAGTATCCGGAGCTGCGCACACCCGACTCCCCGACCCAGAAGGTCTCGGGGGCGTACGAGACGGAGTTCACCTCCGTGGAGCACCGCTCACGCATGCTCTCCCTCGACAACGCCTTCGACGACCTGGAGCTGGCGGCGTGGGCGGAGCGCGTCCACAAGGACGTCGGTGCCTCCGAGCACCACTTCCTGTGCGAGCTGAAGGTCGACGGCCTGGCCGTCAACCTGACGTACGAGCACGGGCGTCTCACGCGCGCGGCGACCCGTGGCGACGGCCGCACCGGCGAGGACATCACGCCCAACGTGCGCACGATCGCGGAGATCCCGGACCGGCTGACGGGCGACCGCGTCCCGGACCTGGTGGAGATCCGCGGCGAGGTCTACTTCCCGATGGAGAAGTTCGAGGAGCTGAACGCCCGTCTGGTGGAGGGCGGCGACAAGCCGTTCGCCAACCCGCGCAACGCGGCGGCCGGTTCGCTCCGCCAGAAGGACCCACGCGTCACCGCCACCCGCCCCCTGCACATGGTGGTCCACGGCATCGGCGCCCTGGAGGGCTACGACCCGCTCACCCGTCTCTCCGAGGCGTACACGCTCCTGCACGAGTGGGGCCTGCCGACCACGCGGTACGCGAAGCAGGTCGACGACCTCGACGGCGTACGGGAGTTCATCGCGTTCTACGGCGAGAACCGGCACTCCGTGGAACACGAGATCGACGGGGTCGTCGTCAAGCTCGACGAGATCCCGCTTCAGGGCCGCCTCGGCTCGACCTCGCGCGCCCCGCGCTGGGCGATCGCCTGGAAGTACGCGCCCGAGGAGGTCAACACCAAGCTCATCAACATCCGCGTGGGTGTGGGGCGTACGGGTCGCGTCACGCCCTACGCCCAGGTCGAACCGGTCACCGTCGCCGGCTCGGAGGTCGAGTTCGCCACCCTGCACAACCAGGACGTCGTCAAGGCGAAGGGCGTGCTCATCGGCGACACCGTGGTGCTGCGCAAGGCCGGTGACGTGATTCCGGAGATCCTCGGCCCGGTCGCCGACCTGCGCGACGGCACGGAGAAGCCCTTCGAGATGCCGGCCGAGTGCCCCGAGTGCGGTACACCGCTGCGGCCCATGAAGGAGGCCGACGTCGATCTGCGCTGCCCCAACGGGCAGAGCTGCCCCGCCCAGTTGAGGGAGCGGCTGTTCTATCTCGGCGGGCGCAAGTGCCTGGACATCGAGAACTTCGGTTATGTGGCCGCCGCCGCGCTCACCAAGCCGCTGGAGCCGTCCGAGCCGCCGCTCCTCGACGAGGGCGACCTCTTCGACCTCACCATTGAGCGCCTGCTGCCCATCAGGGCGTACGTCCTCGACCAGGACAGCGGGCTGCCCAAGCGGGACCCGAAGACGGGCGAGGAGAAGATCGCCACGGTCTTCGCCAACCAGGAGGGCGAGCCCAGGAAGAACGCGGTCTCGATGCTCGCGAACATCGCCGCCGCCAAGGACCGTCCGCTGGCCCGGATCATCACCGGTCTGTCGATCCGGCATGTCGGTCCGGTCGCCGCCGAGGCGCTGGCCCGGGAATTCCGCTCGATCGAGCGCATTGAGCAGGCCTCCGAGGAGGAGCTGGCGACCACGGACGGGGTCGGCCCGATCATCGCGGCCTCGCTCAAGCAGTGGTTCGCGGTGGACTGGCACCAGGAGATCCTGCGCAAGTGGCGGGCCGCCGGAGTCCGTATGGAGGAGGAAGGCTCCGGTGAGGACGAGGGGCCGCGCCCGCTCGAAGGGCTCACCGTGGTCGTGACCGGCACGCTCGAACATCACACCCGGGACGGCGCGAAGGACGCATTGCAGAGCCGTGGAGCAAAAGTGACCGGTTCTGTTTCGAAGAAGACGTCTTTCGTGGTTGTGGGTGACAATCCTGGTTCGAAGTTCGACAAGGCCATGCAGCTGAAGGTCCCTGTTCTGAACGAGGACGGCTTTGCCGTACTGCTCGAACAGGGAGCCGAGGCAGCGGCCGAAGCGGCGCTTCCGAACGAGGAGTAGGGGTTGAAGACCACCCGATCGGCGCATACCAGATGCATACGGGTGGCCGGGTCGCATTCGGGCAACCGTCGACGACCGCTGCCCGTGGAAGCCTTCTGCGGCCTACTGTTGACGTATGCGCCTGCCGTGCCCGGATGCGGTTTCGGACGCGGTGTCGTTGACGATTGACGGACATCGGACCGCGTGGCGTGGGCACCGCCGGCTGTGAGAGGGACGGAATGGAACCGACCGAAAGCGCCGCCCCTCCCGCACGGCTGCGCAGACGCCGGATATCCGGCGTCCGGCGCTGGGGCGCCGCCCTTTTCACGGGCACTCCCGAGCCCGCCCGGGAACCGGGCGCGGGCCGCCGGACGGCACGGTTCCTGGAACGCGCGGGCGTCGGCATCCGTACGACCGGACCGGGGAGCAGGACAGGCGCGGCGGGCGGCACCGGACGGCGCATCGTCGCCGACAGCAGGGTGTCGACCCAGCTCACAGCCCACCTCACTGCCGAGGAACGCGTCGCCCACCTCCACGCACACGACCCCGCCCGCCAACTGTCCTGGCCCGCACTGCCCGCGGCGGTCATCGCGTCGGCCGGGTTCGTCCTCGGTGCCGGCTTCTACCGCGGCTTCACCGGCCACAGCGCGCTCTTCCCCTCGGGCAGAGTCGGCTGGGCCCTCGCCGTGCTCACCGGAGTCATCGTCGGCCACCTCGTCGCCCTCGGCCGCGCCCGCTGGTGGGGCGGCACCGGCTCGGGCTCGGCCCTCACCCTCTCCGTACTCCTGCTGTTCGGGTGGGTGCCGGCCGGCATGGTCAGCCTCACCGTCGTCGTCCTGGTCGGCGTGGCCCGGCGCCACCGCTGGCGGCAGGGCATCCTGCACGGCGCGGTGGACATCCTCGGCATCGGCGCCGGCGCGCTGGTGCTCGCCGCGTTCGGTCGGGTCCCGTCCGTCGAGACGCCATGGGACCCGCAGACCTGGAGCGTCTACACGGCGCCCGAGGTGACGCTGATCGCGGTCACCTACCTCGCGCTCACCCGCACCCTGCTCTGGTATCTGCACACCCCGCGCGGCGGACTGCCCACCGCCGCCCGCTCCGCCCTGGTCAGACAGGGCCTGGTCGCGGTCGCGCTGCTCGCCATCGCGCCGCTGATCTGCGTCGTCGCCGTCGCCCTGCCGGTCCTGCTGCCGCTGTTCGCCATCCCCCTCATCGCCCTCGACTCCACCCTGTGGATAGCCAGGGCCCGGGCCGAGGAACAACTGCGCGACCCGCTGACCGGGCTGCCCAACAGACAGTGGCTCCTGGAACGGACCTGGACGGCCCTCGACGATGCCGAACGCATCGACGCGCGGGCCGCGTTGATGCTCATAGACCTCGACCGCTTCCGGTCCGTGAACGACACGCTGGGCCACCTCGCCGGTGACCGTCTCCTCCTCCAGATAGCCGATCGGCTGCGCCTCGCACTTCCGCGCGGCGCGGAGGCCGCACGGCTCGGCGGCGACGAGTTCGCCGTTTTACTGCCGGTCGTCGACTCCACGACGTCGGCCACCCGCGTCGCCCGCAACCTGGTCACCGTGCTCGGCTCCCCGCTCGACCTCGACGGACTCACCCTCGTCCTGGAGGCCAGCGCCGGCCTGGCCGTCTTCCCCGACCACGCGCTGGACGCGGAGGGACTGCTGCGGCGCGCCGACGTCGCGATGTACCAGGCGAAGCGGGACCGCACAGGCGTCGAGGTGTACGAGTCCAAGCGGGACTCGAACACCCCGGACCGGCTCGGCCTGCTGGGTGACCTGCGGCGCGCGCTCGACGCGCACGAGGTGGAACTGCACTACCAGCCCAAGGTGCGCTTCGACGGACAGGTCGTCGGCCTGGAGGCGCTGGTGCGGTGGGTGCACCCGGAGCGCGGGAGGGTGCCGCCCGACGAGTTCATAGCGATCGCCGAGTCGTCCGGGCTGATGCCCCACCTCACGGAGTACGTGCTGGAGTCGGCGCTCGAACAGGTCGCGAAGTGGCGCTCCCAGGGGCTGTTCGTCCCGGTCGCCGTCAACGTCTCCCCGCGCGACGTCCACACCCCCGGCTTCGCCGGTTCCGTCGCAGCGCGGCTGGCCAGGCACGGGGTCCCGGCGGCGGCTCTCCAGCTGGAGATAACGGAACACGTGCTCCTGGAGGATCCGCAGCGGGCCGCGGACACGCTCGCCGCGCTGACCGGGCACGGCGTGAAGATGTCCCTGGACGACTTCGGGACGGGGTACTCGTCGCTGGTGCATCTGCGGCGGCTGCCGGTGAGCGAGCTGAAGATCGACCGGTCGTTCGTGGCGCGGCTGGCGGTGGACACGGAGGACGCGGAGATCGTGCGGTGCACGGTGGATCTCGCGCATTCCCTGGGGCTGCTCGTGGTCGCCGAGGGCGTCGAGGACGACGAGACGTGGGAGCGGTTGCGGGACATGGGGTGTGACGCGGTGCAGGGGTGGCTTGTCGCCGCCGCGATGCCACCGGAGGAGGCCACGGCCTGGTTGCTGGCGCGGGGGACCCGTGGGTGGCAGCGGCCCCGGGCGGCCCTGCCCGCCGCGGAATCGTAGGGAGATCTCCCACCCTCGCACCGCCCGTTTACCGCCCGTTTCAGAGCTGAGCTCTCCTGTGGGGGCTCGGCCGCGTCGGCGGCTGCGGGTGCGTGGAAGCAAACCCGTGCGTGGGTTGGGTCGTCCGCCCCCTAGGATTGGGGCCAAAACCCACACGCACTCACCCCAGAGGATCGCTGCATGCCTGGCATCACGCGCGAGGAGGTCGCCCACCTCGCACGGCTGGCGCGTCTGGAGCTGAAGGGCGAAGAGCTCGACCACTTCGCAGGCCAGCTCGACGACATCATCGGCGCGGTCGCCCGCGTCAGCGAGGTCGCCGACCAAGACGTACCGCCGACCTCGCACCCGCTGCCGCTGACGAACGTCATGCGCGCGGACGAGGTCCGTCCGTCGCTCACCCCCGAGCAGGCGCTCTCCGGCGCCCCCGCCCAGGAGCAGCAGCGTTTCAAGGTGCCGCAGATCCTGGGGGAGGATTAATCACCATGTCGGACAACATCAACGTCAACATCATCCGGCTCACCGCCGCCGAGACCGCCGCGAAGATCGCTTCCGGCGAGCTGACGGCCGTACAGGTCACCGAGGCCCACCTCGCCCGCATCGAGGCCGTCGACGAGAAGGTGCACGCCTTCCTCCACGTCGACCGGGAGGGCGCTCTCGCCCAGGCCCGTGCCGTCGACGCCAAGCGCGAACGCGGGGAGACGCTGGGCCCGCTGGCCGGCGTACCCCTCGCGCTCAAGGACATCTTCACCACCGAGGGGATTCCGACCACCGTCGGATCCAAGATGCTCGAAGGGTGGATCCCGCCGTACGACGCGACCGTCACCAAGCGGCTGAAGGCCGCCGACGTCGTCATCCTCGGCAAGACCAACATGGACGAGTTCGCCATGGGGTCGAGCACCGAGAACAGCGCGTACGGGCCCACCGGCAACCCGTGGGACCTCACCCGCATCCCCGGCGGCTCCGGTGGTGGGTCCTCCGCCGCCCTTGCCTCCTTCCAGGCGCCGCTGGCCATCGGTACGGACACAGGCGGTTCCATCCGCCAGCCCGCCTCCGTCACCGGCACGGTCGGCGTCAAGCCGACGTACGGTGCCGTGTCGCGGTACGGCATGGTCGCCTTCTCGTCCTCCCTCGACCAGGGCGGGCCCTGCGCCCGTACGGTCCTGGACGCCGCGCTCCTCCACGAGGTCATCGCCGGGCACGACCCGCTCGACTCCACCTCCATCGACGCGCCGGTCCCGCCGGTCGTCGAGGCCGCCCGCAACGGCAGCGTCGAGGGCATGCGCGTCGGCGTCGTCAAGCAGTTCCGCGGCGAGGGCTACCAGGCCGGCGTCATCCAGCGCTTCGACGAGTCCGTCACCCTGCTCAAGGAGCTGGGCGCCGAGATCGTCGAGCTGGACTGTCCGTCCTTCGACCTGGCGCTCTCCGCCTACTACCTGATCGCGCCGAGCGAGTGCTCGTCGAACCTCGCCCGCTTCGACGGGCTCCGCTACGGCCTGCGCAGCGGCGACGACGGCACGCACTCCGCCGAAGAGGTCACCTCGCTCACCCGCGCGGAGGGCTTCGGCCCCGAGGTCAAGCGCCGCATCATGCTCGGCACGTACGCGCTCAGCTCCGGCTACTACGACGCGTACTACGGCAGCGCCCAGAAGGTCCGTACGCTCATCACGCGGGACTTCGAGAAGGCGTTCGAGTCTGTTGACGTGATCGTGTCGCCCACGACCCCGACCACCGCCTTCCCGATCGGCGAGCGTGCCGACGACCCGATGGCGATGTACCTCGCGGACCTCTGCACCATCCCGACCAACCTGGCCGGAAACTCGGCCATGTCCCTGCCCTGCGGTCTCGCACCGGAGGACGGACTGCCGGTCGGGCTCCAGATCATCGCCCCGGCGCTCAAGGACGACCGCCTCTACAAGGTCGGCGCAGCCGTCGAGGCCGCCTTCGTGGAAAAGTGGGGGCACCCGCTGCTCGAGGAGGCACCGTCGCTGTGAGCAAAACTCTTTCGAAGGCCAAGGGCTTCAAGAAGTCCAAGTCCGGCACGTACCTGTCCATCGCGACCACCGCGTTCGGTGCGGTCAGCGTCGTCAAGCAGGCCAGGAAGGCCCGCTCCGAGAGCGACACGCTGCGCCTCATCGACGCGGCCGTGTCCGCCGCCGCCGTCGTCACCGGCCTCGCCATCCTCTACCGCGAGCTGAAGCGGCTGGGCGACGACGACGTCCTGCTGGGCTGAGAGGGAACTTTTCACCGTGACCACCACGACCGACGAGTTGGTGTCGTACGACGACGCCCTGGCGACGTACGACCCCGTCATGGGCCTCGAAGTCCATGTCGAACTCGGTACCAAGACCAAGATGTTCTGCGGCTGTTCGACCGAGCTGGGCGGCGAGCCCAACTCGCAGACCTGCCCGACCTGCCTCGGCATGCCGGGCGCGCTTCCGGTCGTCAACGCGATCGGCATCGAGTCCGCCATCAAGATCGGCCTCGCGCTGCACTGCGAGATCGCCGAGTGGTGCCGCTTCGCCCGGAAGAACTACTTCTATCCGGACATGCCGAAGAACTTCCAGACCTCCCAGTACGACGAGCCGATCGCCTTCAACGGCTACCTCGACGTCCAGCTGGAGGACGGCGAGACCTTCCGCGTGGAGATCGAGCGCGCCCACATGGAGGAGGACACCGGCAAGTCGCTGCACGTCGGTGGCGCGACGGGCCGTATCCACGGCGCCTCGCACTCGCTCCTCGACTACAACCGCGCCGGCATCCCCCTCATCGAGATCGTCACCAAGCCGATCGAGGGCGCCGGCGAGCGCGCTCCCGAGGTCGCCAAGGCGTACGTCGCCGAACTGCGCGAACTCATCAAGGCGCTCGGTGTCTCGGAAGCCCGTATGGACCAGGGGCAGATGCGCTGCGACGTGAACCTGTCGCTGCGCCCGCACGGCCGCGAGAAGTTCGGCACCCGGAGCGAGACGAAGAACGTCAACTCGCTGCGTTCCGTGGAGCGTGCCGCCCGCTTCGAGATCCAGCGGCATGCCGCCGTACTGAACTCCGGCGGGACGATCATCCAGGAGACCCGGCACTTCCACGAGGACACCGGGTCGACGACCTCGGGCCGCGTGAAGGAGGAGGCCGAGGACTACCGGTACTTCCCCGAGCCGGACCTGGTGCCGGTGGCACCCTCCCGTGAGTGGGTCGAGGAGATCCGCGCCGGGCTGCCCGAACTGCCGCTGACCCGCCGCAACCGGCTCCTCGCGGAGTGGGGCGTCACCGCGACCGACATGCAGTCGATGCTCAACGCCGGTGCCATCGACCTGATCGTCAGCACCATCGACGCAGGCGCTGACGCCGCCTCCGCCCGCAAGTGGTGGATGGGTGAACTCGCGCGCAGCGCCAACGAGTCGGGCACCCCGCTCGACGCGCTGGCCATCACGTCCGAGCAGGTCGCCCGGGTCGCCGCGCTGGTCACCTCGGGCGATCTGAACGACAAGCTGGCCCGCCAGGTCATCGAGGGCGTTCTCGCGGGCGAGGGCACCCCGGACGAGGTCGTCGAGAAGCGCGGTCTGAAGGTCGTCTCCGACGACGGCGCGCTCAACACGGCCGTCCAGGAGGCCATCGCCGGCAACCCGGGCATCGCCGACAAGATCCGCGGCGGCAAGGTGGCCGCAGTCGGCGCTCTGGTCGGCGCGGTCATGAAGGCGACCCGCGGTCAGGCCGACGCGGCCCGCGTCAAGGAACTGATCCTTGAGCAGCTGGGCGTCAGCGAGGGCTGAGCCAAGCAGTACGAGCAGCACCTGAGGGGCGCATCGGAAACCCGATGCGCCCCTCAGCTGTTGTCAGGTTACGTACGACGCCCCACGACCCGTACGAAGCCCAGGGACCGGCCCTGGTCGGCACGCACCAGCTCCACCGAGTCGCGGGCCATGCCCGCCATGAACTCCTCGGTGCTCTCCTCGGCGCAGACCTCGCTCCACAGCAGCCAGTCGCGCCAGCCGTCCGGCAGCCAGTCGGCGGCCTCCACCGTCACGGCACCGCTGCGCGTCCACTGCCGCCGCCACCAGTCGGCGGTGTGGAACGACCAGAACCCCGGGTCCCAGAACGGCTTGAGGTGCTCCGGCGGCTCCACGCCGACCAACTCCTCGCGCAGCGCCGGTACGACGACTCCGATCCGCCCGCCCGGCTTCAGCAGCCGGGTGAGGCTGGGCAGATACAGGTCGTTCGTGCCGAAGTACTGGTACGCGTCGATGCTCACGATCGCATCGAACGACCCGTCGCCGAACGGCAGTCGGTGAGCCTCGGCGAACACGGGCAGCACCCGGTCGGTGACGCCCGCCTCATTGATGCGGCGCGCGTTCTTGGCGGGCTCGATCCACAGGTCGGCGGCGGTGACCTGGACGTCGTACTCCTTGGCGAGGAAGACGGACGTCATGGCCTTGCCGCAGCCCAGGTCGAGCACGCGGGCGCCCGGCGGGAGGGTGTCGAGGCCGAGCGCGGGGGCCAGCCACTCCAGCAGCCACAGGGCGTGCGGGCCCATCTGGTTGTCGATGGTCCAGCGGGCGTCGTACCGGCTGCTGCGCGGGTAGTCGGGGTGGTTCAGCCGCTCAGCCAGCGGGTCGGGACGGTCGTTCGAGGTCCTGGATGTGATGTCGGACATCGGTGAACGGGCTCCTCGGGTTCTGTGATGAGAAAGAACGGAAGGCGTCGGAGCTCGGTCGGACCTTCAAACAACGCACCTGCTCGGGGAGACGGCGAAAAGCCGGATACGGACAGTCGACGGCCGGACGCTAGCAGTGGGCATCCTGCGTCCGCATCCGAATTCTCAGGCAGACGCGCTACGCTCCCGCGCCATGGACGAGAACGCGGAGGAGTACGAGGAGGAGTACGAAGACGCGCGGCGCGCCCGCTGGACGGCGACCGGGACCGGGGCACTGCTGGCCCTCGTGGGGCTCGCGGCCTCGACGCTCCGTCTCACGGGCTCCGCGCCCGTGCTCGTACCCGGCGCGTACGCCTTCGGCGCCGCCGTCTGCGGGCTCGCGTCGGTGCTGGGGGCGCGGGGGCGCACCCGACGGGCCCTGTGGCTGCTGATCATCGGTGTGATGGTGATGGCGCTCGGCGACCAGTTCGACTGAGCCATGCGTTCAGACGCATTCAGACGTATTCAGACGACAAAGTTCATGTGATTGTCCTGTGATGTGACTCGCAGTCTTGTGAGTAAAGGCACTAACGCCATAAACGATCACCATCGCCTGCGACAGTGGTTCGGCATCTCTCTTGCCTTTGTTCGTTTCTTTGCGGGCCGTTCTGTTCATTCACGACTGCTCCCGGTCAAAGATCCACCTTTCGTTCAGGGAGCACGTCTGTGGCAGTCCTCGCACGCTGGTGTGTCAGGCACCGCCTCGTCGTCGTTCTGATCTGGCTCGCCGCCTTCGCCGGGGTGACCGCCGCCGCAGCCGTCGTGGGCTCGGCGTACTCGAACGACTACGAAGTCCCCGGCACCGAGTCGGGCCGCGCCACCCAGCTCCTGGAGAAAGGTTTCCCCGGTCTGGGCGGCGACACCGACACCGTCGTCTGGCACACGGCCTCCGGCTCCGGCACGGTCCGCGCCGCCGACGTCGAGCAGACGATGACCCGCACCCTGGACCGCATCGCCGACCTGCCCGGAGTGGCCTCGGTCGTCAGCCCCTACGAGGGCCGCGGCGGGAGCCGGATCAGCGCCGACGGGCATACCGCCTACGCCACCGTCACCTTCGACAAGTCCGCCGACGACATCGGCGAGAGCGAGGCGCGGGGCGTCGTGGGCGCGGCCGAGGCGGCGCGGGCCGACGGGCTCCAGGTGGAGCTGGGCGGCAGCGCCATCGCGCTCACCGAGTCGTCCGGCGGGCACCTCGCCGAGGCCGTCGGCGTGGTCGTCGCGGCCCTCGTGCTGTTCCTGGCCTTCGGCTCGCTCGCCGCCTCCCTGCTGCCCATCGCCACCGCCCTGGTCAGTGTCGGCACGGCGTACGCCGGGATCGTGCTGCTCGGACACACGATGACCGTCGCCGACTTCGCGCCGATGCTCGGCATGCTGATCGGGCTCGGCGTGGGCATCGACTACGCGCTGTTCATCGTCACCAGGCACCGGCGCGGTCTCAAGCGCGGCCTGTCCGTCACCGAAGCCGCCATCAACGCCGTCACGACCACCGGACGAGCCGTCGTCTTCGCGGGTGCGACCGTTTGCATCGCGCTGCTCGGGATGCTGATCCTGCGGCTGGGCTTCCTCAACGGGGTCGCGATCGCGGCCTCCCTGACGGTGATCCTGACCGTCGCGGCCTCTGTGACCCTGCTCCCCGCCCTGCTGTCGTTCACCGGGCCGCGCGCCCTCAGCCGGCGAGAGCGGCGCAGGCTGGCCGAGCGCGGGCCCGAGCCGGAGCTGCCCACCGGGTTCGCCGCCCGCTGGTCCGTGTTCGTCGAGCGCCACCCCAAGGCGCTCGGCGCCGCCGCACTGGTTGTCATCGCACTGCTCGCCCTGCCCACGCTCTCGCTCCACCTCGGTACCTCCGACCAGGGGAACAACCCGAAGGCGACGACCACACGCCAGGCCTACGACCTCCTCGCCGACGGCTTCGGGCCCGGCGTCAACGGCCCGCTCACCCTCGTGACGCCCGTCTCCGACGCCGAGGACAAGCTCGTCCTCGACAACCTCGCCGCGACCCTCCGGACCACCGAGGGCGTCGCGTCGTCCTCGCCGGTCACCTACAGCGCGGACGGCTCCACCGGCTACCTCACCGTCGTACCGGAGTCCGCCCCGCAGTCCGCGCGGACCAGTGACCTGGTGGAGCGGCTGCGCGGGACGGTCCTCCCGCGCGCGGAGACCGGCACCTCGCTCGACCTGCATGTCGGCGGGGTCACGGCGAGCTACGACGACTTCGCGGATGTGATCGTCGGCAAGTTGCCGCTGTTCGTCGGTGTCGTGATCGGCCTGGGCTGTCTGCTGCTCCTGCTCGCGTTCCGCTCGATCGGCATCCCGCTCAAGGCCGCCGTGATGAACGTCGCCGCCGTCGCCTCCGCGTTCGGAGTCGTCGTCGCGATCTTCCAGTGGGGCTGGGGCAGCGAACTGCTGGGCCTCGGCAGCGCGGGCCCGATCGAGCCGTTCCTGCCGGTCATCATGGTGTCGGTCCTCTTCGGGCTCTCCATGGACTACCAGGTCTTCCTGGTCAGCCGGATGTACGAGGAGTGGCTGGAGACCGGCGACAACCGGCGGGCCGTCCGGGTCGGCCTCGCCGAGACCAGCCGCGTGATCAACTCCGCGGCCGTCATCATGATCTCCGTCTTCCTCGCCTTCGTCCTCTCCGGCGACCGCGTGATCGCCATGTTCGGCATCGCCCTGGCCGCCGCCGTCGCCCTCGATGCCTTCGTCCTGCGTACGCTCCTGGTGCCCGCGCTGATGCACCTGCTCGGCGGCGCCAACTGGTGGCTGCCCCGCTGGCTGGACCGGCGCCTGCCGCGCATCAGCATCGAGCCGCCCGAGTGCCGGAGCGCAGCCGCGCAAATGCCGGGCCTCGGGGAGCCCGCCCGTGCGAGCATTCCGGACGTACTCGACGCACTCGACATGGACGCCATGGACGTACTGGTGAAGGAGCGACCGCAGGATGTACGCGATATCCCTGGGTGACGACGGCGCGGAACTTCGGCCCCTGGAGCCCTGGCACGCCGAGGAGTTCCTCGCCCACCTCGACCGGGGGCGGGACTTCATCACCCGGCACATCCCCTTCGGCATGAAGTCCACGGACCTCGACTCCGCGCGGGAGCAACTCCAGCGGTACGCCGATCAGCGCGCCGCCGACACCGGGTCGCTGCACGGGATCTGGCTGGACGGGAAGCTCGTCGGCGGAGTGCTGTTCCTCAACTTCAGCGCGGAACACGGCAACTGCGAGGTCGGCTGCTGGCTGGAACCGGCAGGCACCGGACGCGGACTGATCACGCGCGCGATACGTGTCCTCATCGACTGGGCGATTGACGAACGTGGCATGCACCGTGTGGAGTGGCACGCGTCGTCCGTCAACGAATCGAGCATCAACGTGGCGCGGCGACTGGGCATGAGCCGTGAGGCCCTGCTGCGGGAGAACTACCCGCACCGGGGTGTCCGCGCGGACACCGAGATCTGGTCGGTACTCGCGCCCGAGTGGCACGACGCACGCGCGCGTGCCGCTCACAAGGATCATTAAGGAACTTCTCAGACGACGTCCGTACGGTGCGAGGCATGGGAACCAAGACAGCAGACGAGACCGGCGCCGAGACCGGTACCGAGGCGAAGAGCGATGACGTGAAGAGCGGTGCGGAGACGGTGGACATCACCAAGGACGAGCAGCCGGCGGAGGCCGCGGCCGAGACCGAGGCCGAGACCGAAGTTCTGGGCGACGCGGACGAGTACGAGGGCGACGACCTCGCGGAACTGGAGGCGGCGGCCCTCGCGGCCGAGCAGGAAGGTCCCTCCGGCGTGGGCCAGGGCGCTGCCGCCGTCGCGTCCGCCGTGCTCGGCTTCGTCTCCCTGACCGGCAGCTGGCTGGGCACGGTGGCCGGTGCGCGCGAGACGCTCGTCGGCCAGCTGCAGACCGCGTCGTCCGCGAGCGTCGCCACCCAGATCAAGGAGGTCTACGGCGACGCCTGGCAGACCACCGCGCTGTGGGGCGGCATCTTCGCTCTGCTCGGACTGCTCGTCGGTGTCGCGGCCCTCGCCCGGCCCGCGTTCGGCACCCCGGCGAAGCCGCAGGCCGCCTGGATCAAGTCGGTCTCCTGGGCGGGAGTCGCCCTCGGCATCCTCGGACTGCTCCTCGCGGTCCTGAAGTACACCGACGTACTGCTGAGCCTGCCGTCGGCACCCTGACACGGGAGCGGAATCACCGCAGGTCATGAGGGGCCTTAGGCCGGTCGTAAGCACCTTACGGCCCGCCTGGGGCCCTTCTTCTGTTTCTAAGGCCCCCACCCCCTCGGAAGATGCGGAACTCTCCCGATGTGGCGGACCCCCCTGGGAGACGAAGGTTGAGACATCGCAGAAAGCGATGACCGACCGAACTCGCCAGGACCCGAGGGGCATCACATGTTCGAGTACGAACTCCACCAGATCCGTTCCGCCGAACTGCGCCGCGAGGCCGCGGACGAGCGCCTGGCCCGCGAAGCGGTCCGCAGCGCCCGTGCCGCCCGCCGCGAGGCAGTCGGCCGGGCCGCCGAGGGCGAGGTGCATACCGACCGCACGCGCCGGCACTGGTTCACCCGGGCCGCGTGAGCACCGGGGGACGGGCGGACGGTTCTCCCACGGCGGCGCTCCTCCCCGCGCCCGCCGCGGCCGTCCACCCCACGACCCGCAACGGGCCGGTCGCCGTCACGGTGACCGGCCCGTCCGGCACGTCGCCCACCGCCGCGTCCATCGGCTCGATAACCAGTCCCGCGATGTCAGAGCCCTGTGCGATGCTCTGGCCCGTGGAGACCAGGTCCGTCTGTCCGGTGTTCGTCGGTCGCGCCGATGAGTTGGGGGTGTTGCACGACGCGCTCGCCCGCGCCGCCGCCGGTGAGCCGCAGGCGTTGCTGCTCGGCGGAGAGGCCGGAGTCGGCAAGACACGGCTGGTCGAGGAGTTCGCCGACGCGGCCTCCGGCCGGGGCGCCGTCGTCGCGCTCGGCGGCTGCGTCGAGATAGGCGCCGACGGGCTGCCCTTCGCGCCCTTCTCCACCGCCCTGCGCGCCCTGCTGCGCGCGCTGCCCGACGAGTTGGCCGCCGCCGCTGCCGGGCAGGAGGAGGAACTGGCCCGGCTGCTGCCCGAGTTGGGCGAGACCGGCGCCGGACGGCACGACGAGGAGGGCATGGCCCGCCTCTTCGAACTCACCGCGCGCCTCCTGGAACGCGTCGCCGCCGACCGCACGGTCGTCGTCGCCCTCGAAGACCTCCACTGGGCCGACGCCTCCACCCGCCACCTCCTCGCCTACCTCTTCCGCACCCTGCGCACCGGCCGCCTCGTCGTCCTCGCCACCTACCGCGCCGACGACATCCACCGCCGCCACCCGCTGCGCCCCCTGCTCGCCGAACTGGACCGGCTGCGCACCGTCCGCCGGATCGAGCTGAGCCGGTTCAACCGCGCCGAAGTGGGCCGCCAGATCGCCGGTATCCTCGCCGCCGAACCCGAACCGGCCCAGGTCGACGAGATCTTCGACCGCTCCGACGGCAACGCCTTCTTCGTCGAGGAACTCGCCGTCGCCGCCCACGAGGGCTGCCGCACCCGGCTCACCGACACCCTCCGCGACCTTCTCCTCGTCCGCGTCGAGAGCCTGCCCGAGAGCGCCCAGCGGGTCGCCCGGATCGTCGCCGAGGGCGGCTCCACCGTCGAGTACCGGCTGCTCGCCGCCGTCGCCGGGCTCGCCGAGGACGACCTCATCGAGGCGCTGCGCTCGGCCGTCGGCGCCAACATCCTGCTCGCCACCCCGGCTGGCGACGGCTACCGCTTCCGCCACTCCCTGGTCCGCGAGGCCGTCGCCGACGACCTGCTCCCCGGCGAACGCTCCCGCCTCAACCGCCGCTACGCCGAGGCCCTGGAAGCCGACCCGACGCTGGTCCCCGCCGCCGAACGCACGATGCGCCTGGCCAGCTACTGGTACCACGCCCACGACCCGGCCAAGGCCCTCCCCGCCGTCCTGGACGCCTCGGTCACCGCCCGCCGCCGGTACGCGTACTCCGAGCAACTACGGCTCCTGGAAAGGGCGATGGAGCTGTGGGACGCCGTCCCCGAGGCCGTACGGACCACACTCCGTCCCGTCGACTACACCGAGGTCTACCCGCCCTGCGGCTGCGACCCGGAGACCACCCCCCTGCGCTATCTCGACCTCATGGCCGAGGCCGCCGTCGCAGGCCGGCTGTGCGGGGAGCGCGAACGCGCCCTGAAGATCATCAAGCGCGCCCTGCACCTCCTGGAGGAGGACGGCGACCCCCTGCGCGCGGCCTGGTTCTGGTGCCAGCGCTCCCGCCTGGTCCAGGCCCAGTCGCGAGGCGACGGCTGGAAGGAACTCGGCACCGCCCAGGAACTCGTACGCGGCCTGCCGCCCTCGGAGGTGCACGCCGAGGTCCTGGCCAACGTCGCCGCCTGGTCGATGCTGCACTCACCCGGCCCCGACGCCCTCGCCGCCGCCGAGCAGGCGGTCGAGTACGCCCGCATGGTGGGCGCTCACGAGACCGAACTGCACGCCCGGCTCACCCACGGCGGCCTCCTGATCGACGCCGGTGCCACGGAGGCCGGGTTCGCGGAGATGCGCGCGGTCAAGGAACAGTCGGTCGCGGAGAACATCTTCTTCGTCGCCGGACGCGCCTACGTGAACCTCCCCAGCGGACTTGAAGCGGTCGGCCGCTCCCGGGACTCCGTCCCCATCCTGGAGGAGGGCATCGAGTACACCCGTAGGTTCGGCCTGCTGGACTCCGAGGCCTGGGTGTGGGGCAACCTCTCCCAATCGCTGTACTCGCTCGGCCGCTGGGACGCCGCCGCCGACGCCGCGACCAACGCGCTGCGGCGCGGCCACAGCACCAAGCCGCAGGGCGGCGGCGCCGTCTGCCTGGCCCAGCTCGCCCTGGACCGGGGCGACCTGCCCGAGGCCGCGCGCCAACTGGCCATCGCGCACGAGCACTTCGGCACCCACGACCCCATGCCCCAGCACGACCTGCTGCTCGCCCTGGTCACCATCGGTCTCGCTGCCGCAGAGGGCCGCCTCGCCGACGCCCGCACTGCACTGGGCCACGTCCTGGACACCGGCTTCCCGCCCGGCACCCACCGCTACGGCTGGCCGTTGCTCCTGGCCGCCGCCACCGCCGACGCCGACGCCCGCGCCCTGCCCACCGCCGCGCACGGCCGCCCCGAGACCCTGGCCCGCATCCTCGACACCGCCAAGAAGCTCACCACGGGCGCCCCGGTCTGGCTCGCCCACGAGCAGTGGGTCCGCGCCGAACTCCAGCGCGCCGACGACACCGCCACCCCCGACACCTGGTCACCGCTCGTCACCGCCTTCGAGGCCCTGGACCGCCCCCACGACCTCGCCCGGGTCCGCCACCGCCTCGCCGAGGCACTGCTGACGGACGGCGCCGCGCCCGACGACCGCGACCGGGCGACCGAACTCCTCCGGCTGTCCGTCACCGTCGCCGAACACCTGGGCGCCCGCCCCCTCGCCGACGCCGTCACCCGCCTCGCCCAACGCGCCCGCCTCACCCCGGGCCGGGCCCGTCCCACGGCGGACCCCGTGGAGTCCCTGGGCCTGACCAGCCGCGAACGGGACGTCCTGCGCCTGGTCTCCGCCGGCCGCACCAACCGCCAGATCGCCGGGGAACTCTTCATCTCCCCCAAGACGGCGAGCGTCCACGTCTCCAACATTCTGGCCAAGCTGGGCGTCTCGGGCCGGGGAGAGGCGGCGGCGCTGGCCCACCGGCTGGAGCTGTTCCCACCGGGGGCGATCCCTGCCCGGACGGTCGGGTGAGGGGGAGAGCTACGCTGCAAGGGACCATGGCCCCTGGGAGGCCCCGTGTTCAACATGTTCGAGGAGCTCTTCGCCCCGGGACGCAAGCACACCCGCGACGAGCAGAACCGCCTGGAGCTGACCCGCACGGACGTCGGTGACGGCGACCCCGGACGCGGCCCGATAGACCTCGCATCCGGAAAGGTCGTCGTACGCCCGTCCGACCAGCCGGAAGAACCGGAGCAACCTGAGCGACCGGATGCTTCTCAGGAACTCTGACCGGGCGTCTCGGGCCGGGGATTGGCCGCGGCGGTGGCACACCGGCTGGGGCCGGCTGTTCCCGGTTGGTGCACGCTGACCGTTGCGACGCGGGATGCTGACAGCAGGACAACTCCGCGGAGGAGCCGTGTTGTACCAGATCGAGTTCACCGAGCGTGCCGCCGCACAGCGCGACACGCTTCCCGAAGACCGACGCAAGCTCCTGGAGCGCGGGCTGCTGAAGCTGGCCGAGGATCCCTTCACGCCCGTGTCTCAGGCCGTCAGCGGCGAGGACATCCGTGTAGTGTCCGTCGCCCCGGGGCTGACCGTCGGCTAAATGGTCCACCGGGCGTTCCTGATCCTGGTCTCGGTGGCGATCCTCGACCAGTCGTTGATAGACGAATAGGCCACTGCCGGACAGCTACGTCACCTGAAGCTCCAGGATCCGGTCGTCCCCGCCCTCCGGAGACCCTCTCCCGTCCGTCTCGCTCGTCACCAGCCACAGCTTGTCGCCGCCCGCCGACACGACCGTACGGAGCCTGCCGTACTCGCCCTCCAGGAACGCCTGCGGGTCGGCCGCGGTCTCCGTCCCCTTCAGCGGGACGCGCCACAGGCGCTGGCCCTTCAGCCCCGCCATCCATATGGAGCCCTCGGCGTACGCGATGCCGCTGGGGGACGCGTCGTCCGTGTGCCACTGGGCGACGGGGTTCTGGAAGGCCGTGTCGGCGCCCTTGCCCTCCGCCTCGGGCCAGCCGTAGTTGGCGCCCGGCTTGATCTGGTTGAGCTCGTCCCAGGTGTCCTGGCCGAACTCCGAGGCGAACAGCCGCTGCTTCGAGTCCCAGGCGAGGCCCTGCACATTGCGGTGGCCGTAGGAGTACACCGGGGAGTCGGGGAAGGGGTTGCCCGGCGCCGGTTCGCCCTCCGGGGTCAGGCGCAGGATCTTGCCGCCCAGGGAGGCCTTGTCCTGGGCCAGCCCGGTGTCACCGCTCTCGCCCGTGCCCGCGTACAGCATCTTGTCCGGGCCGAAGGCGATCCGGCCGCCGTTGTGGATGTAGCCCTTCGGGATGCCCCGGAAGACCGTGTTCGGGGCACCCAGCTGCTCACCGGCCGGTTTCTCCTCCTCGTAAAGCATCCGGGCGACACGGTTGTCCGACTCCGTCGTGAAGTACGCGTAGACCATGTGGTCCGACGCGAAGTCAGGAGACAGTGCCAGGCCCAGCAGACCGCCCTCGCCGGCCGCCGAGACGCCCGGCACCTCGCCCACCTCGGTCTTCTTGCCCGTCTCCGTGTCGACCCGGGTGATCGTGCCCTCGTCACGGGAGGAGACCAGCAGATCGCCGTCCGGCAGCGGGGCCAGGCCCCAGGGCGTCTTCAGGCCCTCGGTGACCGTGCGCACCACCTTCACCGAGCCCTTGGCCGGCGGGGCCTCCTCGGTGGCCTGCGCGGAGGGCGACGAGTCCGGACTCGTACGATCCGGCGACGCGCTGCCGCTGCTGCCGCCCGGGTCGCCGCCGGCTCCTCCCTCGTCGGAGGAGCAGCCGGCCGTGAGCAGGAGCGTGGCCGCGGCCAGTACGGCCGTCACAGCTCTACGTTGCACGATCATGGTCCCTTCGACGCGACGGGTTCTCCTTGTCATACACCGCTCGCGCCCCACGAGTTCCCGATCACGGGTTCCCGATGCCTGCGGCCTGATTTCGGCGTCAGTCCCACGACCCCTGCGCCCGGGGCAGTCCCGCCACCTCGGCCAGGTCCGCCGCCGAGAGCCGCAGCGACGCGGCCCCCGCGTTCTGGGCCACCCACCGTTCCTGCTTCGTCCCCGGTACGGGCACCACGTGCCGGCCCTGCGCGAGCACCCACGCCAGCGCCACCTGGGCGGGGACGACGTCCGGACCGATCCGGCGCGCCACCCGGCGCAGGCCCGCCACGATCGGCTGGTTCGCGGCCATCATGTCGGCCGTGAAACGGGGATGGCGGGCGCGGATGTCCTCCGGTTCGAAGCCCTCGCCCGGGGTCAGCGTCCCGGTCAGGAAGCCGTTGCCCAGGGGCATCGCCGCCAGGAAGCCGATCCCGCGCGCCGCGCACCACGGCAGCAGCGCGTCCAGCGCCTCCCTCGACCACACCGACAGCTCGGCCTGCACGGCGCTGACCGGGAACACCTGCTGCACCCGCTCCAGTTGGCGGATCGTCGCGTCGTGCAGCCGCGCCCCCGGCCGGCGCCCGGACCGCGCGCCCATCGCGGACAGCCCCAACGCCCGTACCTTTCCCGCCTGTACGAGTTCCGCCAGCGCGCCCCAGGTCTCCTCGACAGGTACCTCCGGGTCCGCGCGGTGCAGTTGGTAGAGATCGATGACGTCCGTCTGCAGGCGTCGCAGCGAGGCGTCGCACGCCCGTTTCACGTATCCAGGGCGGCCGTTGGCCACGATGTGCTGATCGCCGACCAGCAGACCGACCTTCGTCGACACGAAGGCGTCCCGGCGCCGTTCCCTCAACACCCGCCCCACCAGCAGTTCGTTGGTGAACGGGCCGTACATGTCGGCGGTGTCCAGGAGCGTCGAGCCCTCGTCCAGGGCCCGGTGCACGGCCCGCAGCGACTCCTCGCCCCGCCGCCGAGAGGCGCTGTACGCCCAGCTCATCGGCATGCACCCGAGGCCAACGGCCCCCACTTCGAGCGCCGCCGCGCCGATCGTCCTGCGCTCCACCTGGTCGTGAACCTCTCTCTCCTTGCCCCCCAAACCTAACCTCTGTACGCACAGGGGTTCGCCTACGCTCGTGACCATGACTGCTGACGTGTGGCTCCCCATCCCGCCGGAGGAGATCGAGGGCCTGCCCGAAGGGCCCGGCTACCTCTTCTGGAACGGCGATCACGACTACCCCGGGGACCCGGCCGACTGCGCGTTCTACGTCGTGCCGTACATGAAGTCCGTCGAGGTCTGTGTACGTCCCCTGCCGGAGATGACCGGCGTCCAGGTGCTGCAGACGCTGTCCGCGGGCGTCGACAACATCCAGCCCGGGCTCGGACAACTGCGCCCGGGTGTACGGCTGTGCAACGCGCGTGGTGTGCACGAGGCGAGCACCGGTGAGCTGGCCCTCGCCCTGATCCTGGCCTCGCTGCGCGGCATCCCCGACTTCGTGCGGGCCCAGGACAAGGGGGAGTGGCGGGGCGGGTTCCGGCCGGCGCTCGCCGACAAGAGCGCCCTCATCGTCGGCTACGGATCGATCGGCGCCGCCATCGAGGACCGGCTCGCGCCCTTCGAGCTCGCGCGGGTGGCGCGCGTCGCGCGCTCTGAGCGCACCACGGCGCGCGGACCGGTGCATCCGCTCACCGAACTGCCCGCCCTGTTGCCCGAGGCGGACATCGTGATCCTCGCCACGCCCCTCACCGATCAGACAAGAGGGCTGGTGAACGCCGAGTTCCTGGCCCGGATGAAGGACGGCGCACTGCTCGTGAACGTGGCCCGGGGGCCCGTCGTCGACACCAAGGCGCTGCTCGCCGAGCTGGAGTCCGGGCGTCTCACGGCCGCCCTCGACGTCACCGATCCGGAGCCGCTGCCTCCGGGGCACCCCTTGTGGCAGGCGCCCGGCGTCCTCATCAGCCCGCACGTCGGCGGCCCGACGTCCGCGTTCCGGCCGCGCGCCGAGAGGCTGCTGGTGGACCAGTTGAGTCGTTTCATGAACCAGGAGCCGCTGCGGAACGTGATCCTTACGACAGGGGCGGTCGACGCGTAGTCCGGTTCGGGCACCCTCCGCATTCCCCCGTATGCGGGGTGTGTCGGCATCGCGTCCGGCCGTTACGGAGAGTAGAGGAACTATGTCCCTGAGTGACGAGACTGGTGTATCGTCCCGACAGGGGCTGCGCCGCGAACCCTTCGGCGCCGGGGATGGACATTGCAGACTGTGAGGGGGGCGACGGGCGATGCACGGCCTATGGACGAACGATCCGACGCGGCGGGGCCGCCGACGGCGACCCTGGTGCACGGCCGCGCGCAGACGCGGCCACAGCATCCATCATCAGCACCGCCGGCACAGCGGTCGCCGGAGGCACGCCCACACCGCGCCTCCGACCCCCGGCGCGCACCCGGCGCAGTGGGTCGCGCGGGACACGGTCGCGGTGCGGGCCCGGAGTGTCCGGTGAGTTCCCCCGGGGCACTGCTGGCCCGCCGACCGGTCCTCGGCGGCGGGACGAGCCTGGTCTCGCAGCTCGTACTGGCGCTGGTGTGCGCGGGATACGCCGTCGGTTCCGCGCTCGGCTGGGGTTCCCCCCGGCTCGCCCTGATCATGGGTGACTTCGGGCTGAGTGCCGCGGCGGGCGCCGCGGCCGTGTCCTGTTTCCTCTATGCGCGCCGCCGGATCCGCTTCCGGCCCGCCTGGCTGCTGTTCGCGCTGTCGTCCGCCATGGCCTGCCTGGGCAACCTCGTCTGGGGCTGGTACGAGGTCGTGCTCGGCCAGGCCGTGCCCAGCCCCAGCTTCGCCGACCTGTTCTTCCTGTGCTTCGCCCCGCCCGCCATCGTGGGACTCCTGGTCCTCGCCAAGCGGCCGGTGACGAGGGCCGGCTGGGTCTGCATGGTCCTCGACGCCTGGCTGATCGGCGGCTCGCTGCTCACTCTGTCCTGGAGTCTCGCGCTGGCGCAGGCCGCGAAGGCCGACGGGCCGAGCGTCGCGCGCACCGCGTTGTCGCTGGCCTACCCGCTGCTCGACATCGCCCTCGTCAGCATGGCCCTCGCGCTGCACTTCCGGCGCTCCTCCACGAACCGCTCCGCCGCGAACACCGCGATCGGCGCGCTCGCCCTGACCGTGGGCTGCGACGCCCTGTTCACCTCGCCCCTGCTGCACAGCAACTACCACTCGGGCCAACTGCTCGACGCGGGCTGGTTCGCGGGCTCGCTGCTGCTGGCGTACGCCCCATGGGTCGGCTCCGGGCACGGCGACCCGGGCGAGTCCGACGGGCACACGCGCGTGGTGCACGAACACCGCCCCGGGCGGCAGCACCCGGGCAGGCCCGGGGGGTACCGGCCCGTACCCCGCCAGGGCCAGGTGCCCGCCCCCAGGCAGGGGCATCCGCCCGCGCCGGGAGGCGATCACGGCCGGTATCCGTTCACCCGGCCCATCACCGGCTCCCTGGCCGCGCTCACGCCGTATCTGGCCGCCGCCGTGTGCACGCTGGGCGTCCTCTACAACGTTCTCAACGGCCGCAGCCCCGACCGCGTGGTGCTCATCACCGCGGGCGGCGTCGTCCTCGCGCTGG
Source organism: Streptomyces sp. SID12488 (assembly GCF_010548275.1). Lineage (GTDB taxonomy): Bacteria > Actinomycetota > Actinomycetes > Streptomycetales > Streptomycetaceae > Streptomyces. The sequence goes on along the minus strand of NZ_JAAGLT010000024.1, from coordinate 10,300 downwards.
TCGTGCGCCAGGGCATCATGCTGCTCGACAACATCACCCTCACCCAGGAACTGGCCCAGAAGGAGAACCACTTCCGCTCCCTGGTGCAGGGCTCGAGCGACGTCATCATGATCGCCGCTCCGAACGGGATGCTGCGGTACGTCAGCCCGGCCGCCGCCGGGGTCTACGGGCGGTCCGCGGAGGAACTCGTGGGCACCGAACTGGCCCATCTCATCCACCCGGAGGATCTGGGCTGCGTGGTGCACGAAGTGCGCCGCTTCCTCGCCGCCAGCCCCGGCGAGGAACCCACCACCCGCATCGAGTGCCGCTTCAAGTCCGGCGACGGAGGCTGGCTCAACGTCGAGTCCACCGTCAACCGGCACCACGGCGGCCTCATCTTCAACAGCCGGGACGTCACCGAACGGGTACGGCTCCAGGCCCAGTTGCAGCACAACGCCGAACACGACCCGCTCACCGACCTGCCCAACCGCGCCCTGTTCACCCAGCGCGTGCAGCAGGCCCTGTCCGGCCGTCGCTCCACCGACCGCGGCACGGCCGTCCTCTTCATCGACCTCGACGGCTTCAAGGCCGTCAACGACACGATCGGACACCAGGCCGGCGACGAACTGCTCGTCCAGGCCGCCCGCAGGCTCCAGGACTCGGTCCGCCACGGGGACACCGCCTCCCGGCTCGGCGGTGACGAGTTCGCCGCCCTGATCGTCGGCGACGGCACCCGGGACCGTGCCGCGCGCGAACGCCAGATAGGGGAACTGGCCGACAGGCTGAGGCTCACCCTCTCGCAGCCCTACGACATCGACGGCAATGATGTCCGCGTCAACGCCTCGATCGGCGTCGCCTTCGCCGAGCCAGGCCTCGGCGCGGGCGAGCTGCTGCGCAACGCCGACCTGGCGATGTACCGGGCCAAGGCCTCCGGCAAGGGCCGCGTCGAGCTCTACGCGCCCCAGATGCAGCAGGACGTCGTACGGAAGGCGGAGCTGGCCACGCGACTGCGTGCCGCGCTGCACGACGGCGAGTTCGTGCTGCTGCACCAGCCCGTGGTGGCGCTGGACAGTGGCCGGATCACCTCGGTCTCCGCCCAGGCACGCTGGCGCTCCTCGCAGGGAGTGCTCTTCACGCCCGCCGAGTTCCTGCGCGTCACCGAGGACAGCGACAAGACCGCCGAGCTGGACCGCTGGATGCTGGAGGAGGCCGTCGAACAGGCCGCCGAACGCGCCGCGACCGGGCTCTCCGTACCCGTCGCCGTCCGGATGAGCGCCCGGCGGATCCTCGACCGCTCCCTGCCCCTCGGGTCGATCGAGACCCTGCTGACCCGCCACGGGCTGCCCACTGGCGCCCTGGAGATCGAACTGACGGACACCGACCCCCGGGTCTCCCTTGACGAGCTGGAGCGTCGGCTGAACGCCTTCAGGTGCCTCGGTGTACGGATCGCGCTGGACGGCTTCGGCAGCGGCTACGCGCCGATCACGGCACTGCGACGGCTCCCCGTCGACGTGCTGAAACTCGACCGCGGCCTGGTCGACGGTGTCGTCGAGTCCCCGCGGCTGCACAAGATCACCAGCGGGCTGCTCAGAATCGCGGGCGACCTCGGGCTCCAGTCCGTGGCCGAAGGCGTGGACCTGCCGGAGCAGGTGACCGCCCTGCGCGCGATGGGCTGCACGCACGGGCAGGGAATGGCCTTCTCCGGGCCGCTGGACGAGTACCGGCTGCGCCGGGCACTGTCCACCGGCCGCTATCCGGTGCCGAACGGCCCGGCCGAACCCGCGTTCGCGGGCGGCGGTTCCGGGGTGTACACAAGTACAGGTGTGCCCGCTGTTTTCGGAGGCGGAACGGCCCTCCGCTCACATAATGAGACTCCCGTCCCACCCACTTGACAGTCGGTGCGTGCCGGGGGGAGGGTCGACCCCATGCGCACCCGAATTCTCGTACTTGGAAAGCGCGTCGGCTGACGCTGGTGATGGTTTCGGACGGACCCGGAACTTCCAGCGACCGCACCCGGCGCGCTCCCCTCGCTTGCCTCACGGCACGAGGGGTTTTTTGTTGCACCGGCGCAGGTCGGACCGCAACGCACACCGTACAAAACTCGCAAAAACCCTCAGCATCGAGAAGAGAATGCCGATGACCGAGCAGGCCACCGGGGCCCATCATCCGCAGCCGCGGCCCCGTTCCGGAGGACAGCAGTCCGCCCCCGAGCACGTCACGGGTGCGAAGTCCCTCATCCGCTCGCTTGAGGAGGTCGGGGCCGAGACGGTATTCGGCATTCCCGGGGGCACCATCCTGCCGGCGTACGACCCGATGATGGACTCCACGCGGGTGCGCCACGTGCTGGTCCGCCACGAACAGGGCGCCGGCCACGCGGCCACCGGTTACGCGCAGGCCACCGGCAAGGTCGGCGTCTGTATGGCGACCAGCGGACCCGGTGCCACCAACCTGGTGACCCCGATCGCCGACGCGCACATGGACTCGGTGCCGCTCGTGGCGATCACCGGACAGGTCGTGTCCAAGGCGATCGGTACGGACGCCTTCCAGGAGGCGGACATCGTCGGCATCACCATGCCGATCACCAAGCACAGCTTCCTGGTCACCAAGGCGGAGGACATCCCCCGGGCGATCGCGGAGGCGTTCCACATCGCCTCCACCGGCCGCCCCGGCCCGGTCCTGGTCGACATCCCCAAGGACATCCTCCAGGCCCAGACCGTCTTCCAGTGGCCGCCGGTCACCGACCTGCCCGGCTACCGCCCGGTGACCAAGCCGCACGCCAAGCAGATCCGTGAGGCCGCGAAGCTGATCACCGCCGCCAGGCGGCCGGTCCTCTACGTCGGCGGCGGCGTCCTCAAGGCCGGTGCCACCGCCGAGCTGAAGGTCCTCGCAGAACTCACCGGAGCGCCCGTCACCACCACCCTGATGGCGCTCGGCGCATTCCCCGACAGCCACCCGCTGCACGTGGGAATGCCGGGCATGCACGGTGCGGTCACCGCCGTCACCGCGCTGCAGAAGGCCGACCTGATCGTCGCCCTCGGAGCCCGCTTCGACGACCGTGTCACCGGCAAGCTGTCCAGCTTCGCCCCGCACGCCAAGATCGTCCACGCCGACATCGACCCGGCGGAGATCGGCAAGAACCGCGCCGCCGACGTCCCGATCGTCGGGGACGCCCGCGAGGTCATCGCCGACCTGGTGCAGGCGGTGCAGAAGGAGCACAGCGAGGGTCACGCCGGCGACTACACCGCTTGGTGGAAGGACCTCAACCGCTGGCGCGAGACCTACCCGCTGGGTTACGAGCAGCCCGACAACGGCTCGCTCTCCCCGCAGCAGGTCATCGAGCGCATCGGACAGCTCGCCCCCGAGGGCACGATCTTCACGGCGGGCGTCGGCCAGCACCAGATGTGGGCCGCGCACTACATCAAGTACGAGAAGCCCTCGACCTGGCTGAACTCCGGCGGCGCCGGAACGATGGGGTACGCGGTCCCGGCCGCGATGGGCGCCAAGGCCGGGCAGCCGGACCGTACGGTCTGGGCGATCGACGGCGACGGCTGCTTCCAGATGACCAACCAGGAACTCACCACCTGCGCGCTCAACAACATCCCGATCAAGGTCGCCATCATCAACAACGGCGCCCTCGGGATGGTCCGCCAGTGGCAGACCCTGTTCTACAACCAGCGCTACTCCAACACCGTGCTGCACTCCGGGCCCGACGACGTCAATCCGGCGGCCAGGGGCACGCGGGTGCCCGACTTCGTGAAGCTGTCCGAGGCGATGGGCTGCTACGCGATCCGCTGCGAGTCCCCCGACGACCTCGACAAGGTCATCGAGGAGGCGAACTCGGTCAACGACCGCCCCGTCGTGATCGACTTCATCGTCCACGAGGACGCCATGGTGTGGCCGATGGTCGCCGCAGGCACCTCCAACGACGAGATCATGGCCGCCCGGGACGTCCGCCCCGACTTCGGCGACAACGAAGACGACTGAGCGAGAGAGACGTAAAGAGACATGTCCAAGCACACCCTCTCCGTCCTCGTCGAGAACAAGCCAGGTGTCCTCGCCCGGATCACGGCTCTGTTCTCCCGGCGCGGATTCAACATCGACTCGCTCGCCGTCGGCGTCACCGAGCACCCCGAGATCTCCCGCATCACCATCGTGGTCAACGTGATCGAGGCGCTTCCTCTCGAACAGGTCACCAAGCAGCTCAACAAGCTCGTCAACGTGCTGAAGATCGTCGAACTGGAATCCGGCTCGGCGGTTCAGCGTGAACTCGTTCTGGTGAAGGTGCGCGCGGACAACGAGACGCGCTCCCAGATCGTCGAGATCGTCCAGCTCTTCCGTGCGAAGACGGTCGACGTCTCGCCGGAGGCCGTCACCATCGAGGCCACCGGCAGCACCGACAAGCTGTCCGCGATGCTCAAGATGCTGGAGCCGTACGGCATCAAGGAACTGGTGCAGTCCGGCACCATCGCGATCGGCCGCGGCGCGCGCTCGATCACGGACCGGTCGCTGCGTGCCCTCGACCGGTCGGCATAACCAGCGTCAAGGTCGGCGGATTCGGGCGGTCGGGTGATACCGGCCGCCCGTATACCGAGACCCCCGAACCTCACTTCCGCCCGCCGTCATACGGTGGGACGCAACACCTGCACCCAAGGAGAGAACCCAAAGTGGCCGAGCTGTTCTACGACGCCGACGCCGACCTGTCCATCATCCAGGGCCGCAAGGTCGCGGTCATCGGTTACGGCAGCCAGGGCCACGCCCACGCGCTGTCGCTCCGCGACTCGGGTGTCGACGTCCGCGTCGGTCTGCACGAGGGCTCCAAGTCGAAGGCGAAGGCCGAGGAGCAGGGCCTGCGCGTGGTGACCCCCGCCGAGGCCGCCGCCGAGGCCGACGTCATCATGATTCTCGTCCCGGACCCGATCCAGGCCCAGGTCTACGAGGAGTCCATCAAGGACAACCTCAACCAGGGCGACGCGCTGTTCTTCGGCCACGGCCTGAACATCCGCTTCGACTTCATCAAGCCCCCGGCCGGCATCGACGTCTGCATGGTCGCCCCCAAGGGCCCGGGTCACCTCGTGCGCCGCCAGTACGAGGAGGGCCGCGGCGTTCCGTGTATCGCGGCCGTCGAGCAGGACGCGACCGGCAACGCCTTCGCGCTGGCCCTGTCGTACGCCAAGGGCATCGGCGGCACCCGCGCCGGCGTCATCAAGACGACGTTCACCGAGGAGACCGAGACCGACCTGTTCGGTGAGCAGGCCGTTCTCTGCGGTGGTACGGCCGCGCTGGTGAAGGCCGGTTTCGAGACGCTGACCGAGGCCGGCTACCAGCCCGAGATCGCGTACTTCGAGTGCCTGCACGAGCTGAAGCTGATCGTCGACCTCATGTACGAGGGCGGCCTGGAGAAGATGCGCTGGTCGGTCTCCGAGACCGCCGAGTGGGGCGACTACGTCACCGGCCCGCGGATCATCACCGACGCCACCAAGGCCGAGATGAAGAAGATCCTCGCCGAGATCCAGGACGGCACGTTCGCGCGTGAGTGGATGGCCGAGTACCACGGCGGTCTGAAGAAGTACAACGAGTACAAGTCCCAGGACGAGAAGAGCCTCCTGGAGACCACGGGCAAGGAGCTGCGCAAGCTCATGTCCTGGGTCGACGACGAGGCGTAGGTCTTGAGGGATGGGGCCGCGGCGCATGCTGCGGCCCCATCGCCGAACCCCCGGTAAGGCCTTGTCCGGGCTGACCCGTCACGGACGAGTGATCCTTCCGCAGGGGCGGGAGCCGCCCTTCGCCGCGCCACTAGACTGCCGTACTACCAACGCGTCAGGCCCACAGCGTCGTGCGTCTTCCACGCGGTAGCACCTCCACCGCCTGCGGCCGTCGGGACGGCCGTCCGCATAGGACTGAGTGAGGACCTCACGTGAGCTCGAAACCTGTCGTACTCATCGCTGAAGAGCTGTCGCCCGCGACTGTCGACGCGCTCGGCCCGGATTTCGAGATCCGGCACTGCAACGGAGGGGACCGAGCCGAACTGCTCCCCGCCATCGCCGACGTCGACGCGATCCTGATCCGCTCGGCCACCAAGGTCGACGCCGAGGCGGTCGCCGCCGCCCGCAAGCTGAAGGTCGTCGCACGAGCCGGCGTCGGCCTGGACAACGTGGACGTCTCCGCCGCCACCAAGGCCGGCGTGATGGTCGTCAACGCCCCCACCTCGAACATCGTCACCGCCGCCGAGCTGGCCTGCGGTCTGCTGCTGGCGACCGCACGCCACATCCCGCAGGCCAACACCGCGCTCAAGAACGGCGAGTGGAAGCGCAGCAAGTACACGGGCGTCGAGCTCGCGGAGAAGACCCTCGGCGTCGTCGGCCTCGGCCGCATCGGTGCGCTGGTCGCGCAGCGCATGTCCGCGTTCGGCATGAAGGTCGTCGCCTACGACCCCTACATCCAGCCCGCGCGGGCCGCCCAGATGGGCGTCAAGATCCTTTCGCTGGACGAACTCCTCGAAGTCTCCGACTTCATCACCGTGCACCTGCCGAAGACCCCCGAGACCCTCGGTCTCATCGGTGACGAGGCGCTGCACAAGGTCAAGCCGAGCGTGCGCATCGTGAACGCCGCGCGTGGCGGGATCGTCGACGAGGAGGCGCTGTACTCGGCGCTCAAGGAGGGCCGCGTCGCCGGCGCCGGTCTCGACGTGTACGCGAAGGAGCCCTGCACGGACTCCCCGCTGTTCGAGCTGGACCAGGTCGTCTGCACCCCGCACCTCGGCGCGTCCACGGACGAGGCGCAGGAGAAGGCCGGTATCGCCGTCGCCCGCTCGGTGCGCCTCGCGCTCGCCGGTGAGCTGGTCCCGGACGCGGTGAACGTCCAGGGCGGAGTCATCGCCGAGGACGTCAAGCCGGGTCTGCCGCTCGCCGAGAAGCTCGGCCGCATCTTCACCGCGCTCGCGGGCGAGGTCGCGGTCCGCCTCGATGTCGAGGTGTACGGCGAGATCACCCAGCACGACGTGAAGGTCCTCGAACTCTCCGCGCTCAAGGGCGTGTTCGAGGACGTCGTCGACGAGACCGTGTCGTACGTCAACGCCCCGCTGTTCGCCCAGGAGCGTGGCGTCGAGGTGCGGCTGACGACCAGCTCGGAGTCGGCGGACCACCGTAACGTCGTGACCGTGCGCGGCACGCTCAGCAGCGGCGAGGAGGTGTCGGTCTCCGGCACCCTGGCCGGCCCCAAGAACCACCAGAAGATCGTCGCGGTCGGCGACTACGACGTCGACCTCGCGCTCGCCGACCACATGGTCGTGTACCGCTACGCGGACCGGCCGGGCGTCGTCGGCACGGTCGGCCGGATCTTCGGCGAGGCGGGGATCAACATCGCCGGGATGCAGGTTTCCCGGTCGGTGGCGGGTGGCGAGGCGCTGGCCGTGCTGACCGTCGACGACACGGTTGCCCCCGGCGTGCTTGCGGAAGTCGCCGAGGAGATCGGGGCGACGTCTGCTCGCTCGGTGAACCTGGTCTGAGGTGAGCGTCTGTCTGGGGGCTGCCGCCCCCAGGCCCCCGCTTCGGCCCTGAAGGGGCCTCGTCCTCAATCGCCGGACGGGCTGAGATTGCCCGGGCGGCGCTGAAGAGTGGTCGTCGGCCAGGTTCGAACGCGAACGCCGGGTGGACTGGTTATCCCAGTCCACCCGGCGTTTTCCGTCGCCCTAGACGCAGCAGTCCTCCGCCGCCTCCACAGCCGTCTCCCGCACGGTCACCCCGCGGAGCGACCGCACCGCCAGCACCGCCGCCCCCAGCAGCAGTACCACCCCTGCGATCGCAGCCGCCTGCATTCCGTGGGCGTACGCCTCCCTGGCCGTCGTGACCAGCGCGTCTCCCGTGCGCGCCGGGAGCCGCTGGGCCACTGCCAGCGCGCCGCCGAGGGTCTCCTGGGCCGGGGCGGGCGCCGAGGCCGGGATGTCGTGGCGGTAGACCGCCGTACCGATCGAGCCCAGCACGGCCATGCCCAGCGCGCCGCCGAACTCCGCGCCCGTCTCCAGCAGGGAGGCGGCGGCGCCCGCCCTGTCGAGGGGGGCGGTGCTCAGGCCCAGGTCCATCATCTGGGACATCACGACGACGATGCCGGCCGCGAGGACACCCGCCCCGGCCAGCACCAGCCACAGCGAGTCCGTGCCGACCAGGGCCAGCAGCCCGTATCCGCCCGCCGCTGTCACGAAGCCGCCGGCGACGACATGGGCGCGCTGCACGCCCCGCTGTACGAGGGCGGCGGCGACGGGGGCCGCGATACCGACCAGGACCGTCGGCAGCAGGCCCCACAGCGCTGCCTCGATGGAGCTCTTGCCGAGCACCGACTGGAGGTACTGCGTGGTGAAGTACGCCGAGCCCATCATCGCGAACGCCGAGAGCAGGTTCAGGGTGACGGCCGGGCCGAAGCCGCGGCCCCGGAACAGCGCGGGGGAGATGAGGGGCGAGGCCGTCGTGCGCTGGCGCTGGACGAAGAGGTACGCGAAGAACAGGCCGACGGTGACGGACAGCACGTACTCCGTGTGCCAGCCCTCCGACGCGATCTCCTTGAGGCCGTAGATCACGGGGAGGACGGCGGCCATCGACAGGGGGACGCTGAGGAGGTCGAAGCGGCCCGGGTCAGGGTTCTTCGACTCGGGGAGCAGGACCGGGCCGAGGACCAGCAGCAGTGCCATCGCGGGCAGGTTGACCAGGAAGACCGAGCCCCACCAGAAGTACTCGACCAGCAGTCCGCTCATCACCGAGCCGAGGGCGATGCCGCCGGTCATCACGCCGGACCACATGCCGATCGCCTTGGCGCGCTGGCCGGGGTCGCGGAACATCGTGCGGACCAGGGCCATCGTGGACGGCATCAGGGTCGCGCCGCCGATGCCGAGGACCGCGCGGGCCGCGATCAGGGTCTCGGCGCTGTTCGCGTAGGCGGCGAGCAGCGAGCCCGCGCCGAAGGCGGCGGCGCCGATGAGAAGGAGCCGACGGCGGCCGATGCGGTCGCCGAGCGAGCCCATCGTCATCAGCAGTCCGGCCAGGACGAAGGCGTAGATGTCGAAGATCCACAGCTGCTGGGTGCCGGTCGGCTCCAGGTCCGCGCTGATCGCGGGAACGGCGAAGTAGAGGACGGAGACGTCCATCGAGACCAGCAGCAGCGGCAGCATCAGCACGCCCAGCGCGGTCCATTCGCGGCGGCCGGCACGGGTGCCGGGGGACGCGGTCGTGCTCGTCGGGTTCGTCGGGTTCGTCATGCCAGGGAATATACGGCTGTATTAAACGAGTGTCTAGAACGATCGTGTAATTCGTTTGTCTAGGACGATCGTATGGATCGCGGGTAGGGTGGCCGCATGGGACACCGTGAGGATCTGCTCGAAGGCGCCAAGCGCTGCCTGCTGGAGAAGGGCTTCGTGCGCACGACCGCGCGCGACATCGTCAAGGAGTCGGGGACCAACCTGGCGTCGATCGGCTACCACTACGGCTCGAAGGACAAGCTCCTCGCGGAGGCGTACATCTCCCTGGTGGAGGGGCTCTCCGACGACTTCACCCCCGCCGTGGAGACGGCCGGCGGCACCGGACCCGGCTCGCTCGACCGGTTCCAGGAGGTCTGGTCGAACATCATCGCCACCATGCGGCAGCCGGGTTCGCTGTGGCGCCTCAGCGTGGAGATCGTGGCCATGGGTGACCAACTGCCCACCGTCCGGGATCACTTGGCGCAGGCGCAGCGCGAGGCGGGGCGCGGCATCATCCCGCTGTTCCTCGGGGGCAAGGAGGAGGACGTGTCGGAGGACGACGTCGACTCCGTCGGCCAGTTCTACAACGTCCTGATGACCGGGCTCATCTGCCAGTACGTCTTCGACCCGACGACGGCACCGAGCGCGGAACAGCTCACCGAGGGGTTCCGCCGGGTCATGGGCGCAGCTCAGGCCTAGCCTGGGGGCCGCCCTGGAGCCGGGCACCCTTCAGCGCCATGTGCAGCAGCAGGCGGTCCTCGCCGTCGTCCAGGTCCAGGCCCGTCAGCTGCTCCACCCGGGACAGGCGGTAGTACAGCGTCTGGCGGTGGATGCCCAGCTCGGCCGCGGTGCGGCCCGCCTGGCCGGCCCGGTCGAGGTAGACCTCGGCGGTGCGGGCCAGTTCCTGGTGGGCGGGGGCGAGCAGGGTGTGTACGGCGGGGTCCTGGGCCGTGTCCGGGGGCAGCGCCGTGAGCAGGCGGTACGGGCCGATCGCGCCCCACTCCGCGACCGGCCCGAGACGCGGTTCCGCCAGGGCCGCGCGGGCCGCCGCCGAGGCCTCCTGCCAGCCGGCGCCCAGACCGGCGAGGCCGGTGCGCG
>NZ_JAAGLT010000023.1 GCF_010548275.1 Streptomyces sp. SID12488 | reverse complement strand
GTGCTCGACCTCGCGCACGCCCTGCAGGACCTTCTCCCGGGTGAGCAGGTTGATCCGGCCCAGCTCGTCGTCCTCGCCCCAGTCGCCCCAGGTCGAGCCCGGCGGACGCTGCTTCCAACGCTTCGTCGTCATGGTCACTCCACTTCCTGGCGCCAGTCCTCGTCGACGTCCTGCCACCTGCATGCTACGTATTCTGTACCGACCGGTCAATCAAATCTTCGGGGCGCACTCGGCCGGCTCACCCCGGAGAAGCGCGACGATACGAACGTGCGGCGCGGCGCGGCGCGGCGGATGGTGTAGCGGGCTACACCAGGCATCCGGGAGAAGGGTCCCTCGTGGCGGCGCTCGAACGACGGGATCGTGGTCGGCAGAGATCAGAACCCATCCGCTCCCGCCGAAGGAATGTCCGTGAAGACCCTGCTCGCCGCCGTGAAGTCGTTCATCGCCAATCTGTTGCTGTGGTCGTTCTTCCTGGGCGGTCTCACCGCGAGCACCGCGTCCGGCGCCGTCCTGGACGGCACGGAGAAGAACGTGGCCACCTACGCCGGTATCGCCGTCTCACTGCTGGCGGGCTCACGTATCGCCAGGACGCCGAAGATCAAGGCCTTCCTGTCGAAGCCGTCCACGCTCTGGTTCCTGTTCCTGTTCAACGGCAGTGTGGCCGCGTTCTGCTACTTCACGATGGACGGCGTGAAGGGGATCGCGACCGCCGTCGGTATGGGCCTGGTCTCCCTGGGCGCGGCGGGCGGCCTCGTCTCGAGCCGCAAGGAGCGGACGGCACCCGCGCTCGTGGAGCAGCAGCCCTGGGCCTGACCGCCCGAGCACCGAAGCCCTCGTCAACCCATGAAGTGAAGGGACCCTTTCCATGCCCTCGATCCGCCGTCGTGGCCGTCGTACCGCCACCATCGCCACCGCCGTCGCCGCCGTCGCCGCCGTCACCCTGACCGCCGGACTCCTGACCGGCTGCGAAGACCTCGACAACTCCCTCGGCTGCCTCAGCAACGCCGACTCGATCTCGGACAGCATCAAGGCGATCCACGAGGCCGGCTGGGACGCGGTGAAGGACCCGTCGAAGACCGACGACTCCATAGACACCATCGACAAGAACCTCGACAAGATCAACAAGGAGACGGACGACAACAAGGTCGACAAGGCGGTCGACGATCTGGACAAGGCGATAGACGACTACAACAAGTCGATCCTGAACGGCGACACGAGCCCGGACTCCAGCAGCATCGACGCAGCCGCCGACCGACTGAAGGACGTCTGCACGTCGTGACGTGGTGACGTCGTGACGTCATGAGGGAACGTGAACGGGGCCCTGCCGTACGCCGGCAGGGCCCCGTTCACTCAGTAGCGCTTCCCGACCCTCAGCCCTCGTCGGGCGTCAGCCGCAACGAGATGCTGTTGATGCAGTACCGCTGGTCGGTCGGGGTGGCATACCCCTCCCCTTCGAACACGTGCCCGAGGTGTGATCCGCACCGGGCACACCGCACCTCGGTCCGCACCATCCCGAGCGAGCGGTCCGAGATCAGCTCCACCGCGTCGGTGTCCTTCGGGTCGAAGAAGGACGGCCAGCCGCAGTGCGACTCGAACTTCGTGTCCGAGGTGAAGAGTTCGGCGTCGCAGGCCCGGCAGGAGTAGACGCCCTTCGTCTTGGTGCCCGTGTACTCACCCACGAAGGCGGGTTCCGTGCCGGCCTGACGCAGGACCGTGTACTCGGCCGGCGTCAGCTCCGCGCGCCACTGCTCGTCCGGCTTTTCGACGTCGTACGACATGAAGCTCAGCCCCTTACTGCGAAAAGTCACCGCGAAAGTCACCGTGAAGGCACTGCGGAACCCCGAACGTCACCGTGCCAGACGGTCCAGGATCCGCGGGCCCAGGTCCGTGACATCACCCGCGCCCATGGTGAGAACGAGATCACCGGGCTTCGCCATTCCCGCGACGGTCCCGGGCACCTCCGCCTTGTCGGACACGGCCGTCACATCGGCGCCCGCGGCCCGCGCGGCGTCGATGATCAGCGTGCTCGTCACACCGGGGATCGGGTCCTCACGGGCCGGGTAGATGTCGAGGACGACCGACGCGTCCGCGAGCGCCAGCGACTCGCCCATCTCCCTGCCCAGCTCCTGGGTACGGGAGAAGAGGTGCGGCTGGAAGACCACCAGGATTCGCGCGTCGCCGACCGCCGCCCGCATCGCCTCCAGGTCCGCCGTCATCTCGGTCGGGTGGTGGGCGTAGGAGTCGATGACCTGGACGCCCGCCGCCTCGCCCTTCAGCTGGAGCCGACGCTTCACCCCTGTGTACGCCGCCAGGGCGTGGGCCAGCTCGTCGGCGGGCACGCCCAGCGCGACGCCCGCGGCCAGTGCGGCCACCGCGTTGTGCGCGTAGTGCCGGCCGGGGACCGAGACCGTGAAGGTGAGCCGGGCTCCGTCCAGCTCGACGGTCACCTCGCTCTTCAGCCCCTGCGGTACGACGGACAGCACCCGCACGTCCGCGTCCGCCGACTCCCCGTACGTCACCACCCGCACGGAGTCCGGCAGACGCCGCGTCAGCTCGCGGGCACCGTCGTGGTCGGCGGAGATCACCAGCGTCCCGCCGGGCACGATCCGGCCCGCGAACGTCTCGAAGGACTCGTAGATCTCGCCCATGGACGCGTAGTTGGCGTGGTGGTCGAGTTCGACGTTGAGGACGATCGCGACCTCGGGCGCGTACTTGTGGAAGCTGCGGTCCGATTCGTCCGCCTCGGCCACGAAGATGTCTCCGTCGCCGTGCAGGGCGTTCGAGCCGGGCGCGTCCAGGTCGCCGCCGATCGCGTACGAGGGGTTCAGGCCCAGCTCGCTCAGCGACACCGCCAGCATCGATGTCGTGGTCGTCTTGCCGTGGGTGCCCGCGACCGCGATCGGCCGCAGGCCGTCCATCAGCCGGGCGAGCGCGTCCGAACGGTGGACCACCGGGATCCCGAGCTCAGCCGCCCGCGCCAGCTCCGGGTTGTCCGCGCGGATCGCGGAGGAGACCACGACACAGGTGGCGTCGTCGGCGAGATGCCCGGCCGCGTGCCCGATGTGCACGGTCGCCCCGAGCGCCCGCAGCGCCGCGGCGGTCTCGGACTCCCTGGCATCACTGCCGGCCACCACGGCGCCGCGCTGCGCCAGGATCTTCGCGATCCCCGACATCCCGGCGCCGCCGATGCCGATGAAGTGCGGTCGGTCCATGGCGGTAGGAAGGCCGGGTGCCATGTGCTGTTCTCCCCAAGATCCGGTACAGAAGACGAGCCCCCAGCCTATTCCCTGCGAAGGGGGCGCCTCATGGCCGACGCTCAGCTCATCGACCCAGGGGCGCGGGGCCGTATCGATGTGCGGCTCCGCCGCGTGGGCGCGACCAGCCACAGCGGACCCGCAAGCCGCCACCCCACCCCGGCCAACCCCAGCCCCTACGGCGTCACTCCTTGCTGTGGGAGAACAGCTTCAACACAGGCACGCCCACCTTGTGCCGAGCCCGGGAAGCCCAGTCCCGGTGGAAGAACTCCTCCACGTAGTGGGGATCGGTCAGCACGATGACCTCGTCCGCCTCGATCTCGTCGACCAACCCCCGCAACGCATCGAGCGGATGGTCCTCGACGATCCTCCCGTCCGCCTCGTGCCCGGCCACCCGCAGCGCCGCCAGCGACACCGCGAGCGCCCGCTCCCCCAGCACCGCCGCGTCCGCCCCCTCCGGGGTGTCCCGCTCGTGCGCCGCCTCGTCCAGCTCGCCCAGGGCGATGTCGTCGATGGCCCGCAACAGCCGGTCGGCCTGGTCGCCACGGGGCTGGAGCAGCACGTGGAAAGCCACGCCCTCGTCGCCGTGCAAGGTGGTGACGAACTCCACGTCGGCGGACGTCAGGGCCTTCTCGATCATCAGTACGCTTGTGAACACGACAGGCGCCCTTCTCCTCCGTGGGCCGTTCGTAGGCCCCTGCTGAAACCATCCTGCCCCGTGATCGCACGGGGACTGCGAAATTTAGTGTGCCCAGCGAAAGACAAACGGAACGACAGATTCCGGATCGTGCCGGGACGAGCGGGACCCCGCGCGTCAGGAGCGGTGATAGCGGCTGAACAGGAAGCCGGCCTCCTCCAGCAGAGACACCAGTTCGAAGTGACGGGGAACCGGCACCGAGGGCCCGCCCGAGATCCGCTGGGCGTCCCCCACGGTGAGCATCGGGGAGATCGTCAGACACAGCTCGTCGAGCACGCCGGCCGCCACCAGCTGCCCCAGCAGCCGCGGCCCGCCCTCGGCCAGCAGCCGGGTGTGCCCGAGGCCGGCGAGGGCCTGTACGGCGCGTGCCGGGTCCACGCCCATGCCGTCACCGGCGACGACCACCCGGGCGCCCGCCTTCTCGGCGGCGGCGACCCGGTCGGGGGCGGCAGCGGCACCCGTGAGGATCAGTGTGGGAACCAGGGGCGAGGTGAACAGCGGGAGCGAGTAGTCCAGCTCCAGGCTCGCGCTGACGATCGCGATCGCCGCCGCCTCCCCCTGCCCGGCCGCCTCGCGGGCCGCGGCGAACTCCGCACGCGCGCGTGCCGGACGGTAACCCTCCTGGCGTACCGTTTCCGCACCGACGAGGACCACGTCCGCCAACGCTCTCAGGGTGCCGAAGATCCGCATGTCGGAGGCGGAGGAGATGGGCTGGGAACGGCCGTCGTGCTGGGCGGCGCCGTCGAGCGTGGACACCATGTTGGCGCGCAGCCAGGATTCCCGGCGCCCGTTCGTCCGGTCGGGGTAGGCGTAGGCGGCGGCCAGCTCCGCCAGGCTCCACTCCCGGTCGACCGCTCCGGCACCGGGCGGGCCACCGGCATCCACGGCCCCTCCCGGGACCTCGGCCACTGTCTCTTCGGTCACAGGGAACAGGCGTCGCATGCCAGGCAGTCTGGCACGGCCCTTAGCATGGTGAACCGTGCCTACCATCCCCGAGTCCCCCGGCTTCGGTCCGATACCCGAAACGGCCCCGCTGTCCCTGTGCGTGCGCGAGCCGCATGTCCCCGCGGACCGGCTGGTCGCCGAGATGGTGCCGCCGCCCCGGTTCGACTCGGTGCGCTTCGACACGTACATCCCGGACCCGAACCAGCCCAGCCAGACCGAGGCCGTGCGCGTCCTCGACGGCTTCGCGGGCGGGCTCGGCGGGGCGCACGCCATGGGGGGCGGCAGGCGGGGGTTCTTCGGGTTCGGGAAGGTCAAGGCGTCCAAGGTGCCGGCCGGTCCCCGTGGCGTCTACCTCGACGGCGGTTACGGCGTCGGCAAGACCCACCTCCTCGCCTCCCTCTGGCACGCCACCCCGGCCGAGCCCGCGCTCAAGGCGTTCGGCACCTTCGTGGAGCTGACGAACCTGGTCGGGGCCCTCGGCTTCCAGAAGACCGTCCAGACCCTGTCCGGCCACCGGCTGCTCTGCATCGACGAGTTCGAACTGGACGACCCGGGCGACACCGTCCTCGTCTCGACCCTGCTCGGCAAGCTCGTCGACGCGGGCGTCGCGCTCGCCGCCACCTCGAACACCCTGCCGGGCAAGCTCGGTGAGGGCCGGTTCGCGTCGGCCGACTTCCTGCGCGAGATCCAGGGCCTGTCCGCCCACTTCCGCGCACTGCGCATCGACGGCGAGGACTACCGCCACCGGGGCCTGCCCCAGGCCCCCGCGCCGTACTCCGAGGAGCAGGTGACCAAGGCGGCGTACGCCAACGAGGGCACGTCGCTCGACGACTTCCCGCAGCTCCTCGACCACCTCGCCCGTGTGCACCCCAGCCGGTACGGCGCCCTCACGGACGGGCTGAAGGCCGTGTGCCTCACCGATGTACGGCCGGTCCCGGACCAGTCGACGGCGCTGCGGCTCGTCGTGCTCGCCGACCGGCTGTACGACCGCGAGGTGCCGGTGCTCGCGTCCGGCCAGCCCTTCGACCAGTTGTTCAGCGAGGAGATGCTGAACGGCGGCTACCGCAAGAAGTACTTCCGCGCGATCTCCCGCCTGACCGCGCTGGCCCGCGACGCCAAGGGCCTCGTGGAGCCCTCGTGAGCTCCTGACCTGCAAACCATATGAACAACCGCAGGTCAACGATCAGTTCACGTCATCCCACCCACGCTTTTCAGGCTCTCTTCAGCCTGAAACGCTAAGTTAACCCAGCAAACAACTTCGCAGGGTTAACGTGTTTCTTGACCTGCGATTGACCAACCGTTGACGCGTACAAGAGATCGCGAACTGCCTGGAGGGGGGCGCATGTTCCGAGGTGCTACGGCCCGGACCGTGGTTTCCCTCCTCGCTGCCGCCCTGCTGGCCCTCCAGTTCTTCGCTCCTACGGCATCCTTCGCATCCGCGCACACAGCCCGTCATGCCGAGGCCAAGACCGAGCCCAGAAACAAACCCCGCGCGGCAGCCCAGCGCGACGAGTACGTCACCTGTGGTGATGGCGGCCGTCATCACGACCCGAGCCTGCCCCTGCGCACCCGGGACCGGCATCGCATCGCCGATTCGGGTCCCCAGATGCCCGAGCGCCCGCTCCTCGCAGTGGACCCCACGGCCACGCACGAACCGGAATCGCGCGTCACGGCCCGCCATCAGGCGCCCAGATCACTGACCGCGCACACCCCGGCCGCACTCCAGGTGTTCCGCTGCTGACAGCGGCGACGTCCCCCCACGTTCTGTCAACACGTCCGACTGTCATGTACGTCCGACGCGCCCTCGAGGCGCGCCAGGAGGAGTCACCACATGCAGCCCCTCATCGAGAACGCCCGCACCTTCGGCTCGCGCCCCGAGGAGTTCGCCAAGCTCGCCGAAGGCCAGTCCCCCCAGGTCCTGTTCATCACCTGCTCCGATTCCAGGGTCGTACCGGCCCTGATCACAGGTGCCAGGCCCGGCGAGCTCTTCGAGCTGCGCACCGCGGGCAACATCGTTCCCCCGTACGCCTCCGCCCGCCCCACCGGTGAGGCCGCCACCATCGAGTACGCCGTGGAGGTCCTCGGCGTCAGCGACATCGTCGTCTGCGGCCACTCGCACTGCGGTGCCGTCGGCGCGCTGGTGCGCGGCGACGACCTCACCGCCGTACCCGCCGTACGCGACTGGCTCGCGCACGCCGCCGACGCCCCCTCGACCACAGCCACGAACCCGTCCGACACCGGCGACCCGACGGTCGCCTCCGCCGTCCAGAACCACGTCCTGGCACAGTTGCTGCGGCTGCGCTCCTACCCGTGCGTGGAACAACGCCTGGCGAAGGGCCTGCTGCGCCTGCGCGGCTGGTACTACGAGGTGCACACCGGGTCCGTGCGCGAACACCGCGCCGCCACCGACGCGTTCGAAGCGCTGTGAGGGCCGCCATGTCCATACGCACCAAGGTCCCCCAGCTGCGGCAGGACTTCGCCGCCTCGCTCGTCGTCTTCCTGGTCGCCCTGCCGCTGTGCGTGGGCGTCGCCGTAGCCTCCGGTGTGCCGGCCGAACTCGGCCTGATCACGGGCATCGTGGGCGGCATCGTCACCGGACTCCTGCCGGGCAGCAGCCTCCAGGTGTCGGGGCCCGCCGCCGGCCTCACCGTCCTGGTCTTCGAGGCCGTACGCGAACACGGGCTGCCCGCGCTCGGGGTGATCGTGCTCGCCGCCGGACTGCTCCAACTCGCCATGGGCGCCCTGAAGCTGGGGCGCTGGTTCCGGGCCATCTCGGTGTCCGTCGTCGAGGGCATGCTGGCCGGGATCGGGCTCGTGATCATCGCCGGGCAGCTCTACGCGGCGGCCGGGCTGAAGGCGCCGGCCGCCGGGCTCGACAAGATCACCGGGCTGCCCGAGGCCGCCGCGAAGGCCGCGGGGAGCACCGGCGCGCTGGCCTCGCTGGCGGTCGGCGCGGGCACGATCGCCGTGATCGTGCTGTGGCAGCGACTGCCCAGGAAGATGCGGGCGGTACCGGGCGCGCTCGCCGCGGTGGTCCTGGCGACCGTCGTCACCCTCGTGTTCAGCCTGCCGGTGGCGACGGTCGAGGTGAAGGGCCTGCTGGACGCCGTCCAGTTGCCCGGGCTCGGTGCCTTCGGTGAACTGGCGAGCCTGAGCGTGATCGGTACGGTCGTGGCGTTCACGCTGATCGCGTCCGCCGAGAGCCTGTTCAGCGCCGCCGCGGTGGACCGGCTGCACGACGGTCCGCGCACCCGGTACGACAAGGAGCTGATGGCGCAGGGCGCCGGCAACACCGTGTGCGGGCTGCTGGGCGCGCTGCCGATGACCGCGGTGATCGTTCGCAGCTCGGCGAACGTCCAGGCGGGAGCGCGGACGAAGGCGTCCCGGGTACTGCACGGCGTATGGCTGCTGCTGTTCGCGGCGCTGCTGCCCGGAGCGCTGGCGCTCATCCCGCTGCCCGCGCTGGCGGGCATCCTCGTCCACGCAGGCTGGAAGCTCATACCGGTGCGCGGGGTCGTCTCGCTCTGGCGCGAGCACCGGGGTGAGGCGCTGATCCTGGTGGTCACGGCCCTGGCCATCGTGTGCGTGAACATGTTCGAGGGCGTGCTGATCGGTCTCGCCCTGTCCGTTGGCAAGACCGCCTGGGAGGCCTCGCACCTCAAGCTGGAGGTCATCGACAAGGGCGCCGGGCCCGTCCAGGCGTATCTGTCGGGCAACGCGACCTTCCTGCGGCTGCCGAAGATCCTCGACAGCCTGGAGGCGCTGCCCCAGGACCGGCCGATAGAGCTGGACCTGTCGGGCCTGCACCATCTGGACCACGCCTGCCGCACGGCTCTGGAGAGCTGGGCCGAGCGGCACAGCGCGGCCGGCACGGAACCCGTGAAGATGATGACGACCGTGCCATAGCCTCCGCGGCTCTCGCCCGCACGGCTGCCCGGTCCGGGGCTCGACCCGAGCCCCGGACCGGGCATATCGTTTGTTAAAGGTGCCGATCGGCACGTAAGAGACGGCTGCGAGAGGTCGTCGTCATGCTTCAGGAACTACTGACCGCGGGCATCGCCGCCGGGGCCGCCGGGATCGTCTACGTCGGGGCGGCGGCGCGGGTCGTCAAGCAGTACGAACGCGGGGTCGTCTTCCGGCTCGGCCGCCTCGCCGGAGACGCACGGCCGCCCGGTTTCACGCTGGTCGTCCCGTTCGTCGACCGGCTGCGCAAGGTCAACATGCAGATCGTCACGCTGCCGATCCCGGCCCAGGAGGGCATCACGCGGGACAACGTGACCGTGCGCGTGGACGCGGTCGTCTATTTCAAGGTGGTCGACGCGGCGAACGCGATCATCCAGGTCGAGGACTACCGGTTCGCGGTCTCCCAGATGGCGCAGACCTCGCTGCGCTCGATCATCGGCAAGAGCGACCTGGACGACCTCCTCTCCAACCGAGAAAAGCTCAACCAGGGCCTGGAGTTGATGATCGACAGCCCGGCGATCGGCTGGGGTGTGCAGATCGACCGGGTCGAGATCAAGGACGTCTCCCTGCCGGACACGATGAAGCGCTCGATGGCCCGGCAGGCCGAGGCCGACCGTGAGCGCCGGGCCCGGATCATCAACGCGGACGCCGAGTTGCAGGCCTCGAAGAAGCTCGCGGAGGCCGCCGGAGTGATGTCCGAGCAGCCCGCCGCACTCCAACTCCGCCTGCTCCAGACGGTGGTGGCGGTCGCGGCGGAGAAGAACTCGACGCTCGTGCTGCCCTTCCCGGTGGAACTGCTCCGCTTCCTGGAACGGGCGCAGGTTCAGCAGCAGCCGCCAGGCGGGTCACCCGGCTGAGGCGCGCTACGCGCGTGGTTCCCGGGGCCCGTGCGGCGTGATACACACAGCAAGGTCACAGTCCTGTCCGCCAGCAGGAAGGTTGCCCCCATGTCCGCATTCGGCACGCCCGAACACGACGGTTCCGCAACAGACGCTCTCCCCACGGCAGTTGACGACACCCCCGCGTCCCGACGCCAGGTCCTCGCCCGTACCGGCGCCCTGGGGGCCGGTATCGCCTTCACCGGAGCCCTCTTTGAACTCTTCGCCGGTACCGCCGCCGCCCAGGAGCTGGGTCACTCCGGCTACGGCCCCCTGATCCGCGACCCGAAGGGCCTGCTCGACCTGCCGAAAGGTTTCCGCTATCGGGTCCTGTCCCGCGAGGGCGACCCCCTGCGGTCCGGCGAGGGCGCGGTCCCCTCCAACCACGACGGCATGGCGGCCTTCGCCGGCCGGCACGGCCGCGTCCACCTGGTCCGCAACCACGAGAACCGCGTCACCGCCGAGATCCCGGTCCCGACGGTCAAGGGCTTCACCTACGACCCGATGGGCAAGGGCGGCTGTACGTCCCTCACCCTCGACCGGGACGGCGACGTCCTCACGGAACGGGTCGCCATCGCCGGTACGGCCGTCAACTGCGCGGGCGGGCCCACGCCTTGGGGCACCTGGCTGACCTGCGAGGAGACCGAGGACAAGGCCGGTACCAACGGCTACACCAAGGACCACGGCTTCATCTTCGAGGTCGACGGGGCCGACCCGCACCGCACCGGTGCCGTCCCGCTCACGGCGATGGGCCGCTTCCAGCACGAGGCGATCGCCGTCGACCCGAGAAACGGCATCGTCTACGAAACGGAGGACGCCTTCCTCCGCCCCTTCGGCCTCTTCTACCGCTTCCTGCCCAAGAGGCCGCTGGGCGGGGTGGGTTCACTGCGCGCGGGCGGCCGGCTCCAGGCGATGCGCGTGCCGGGCGTACCCGACCTCTCCTCGGTCCAGGACCCGGGTGCCTCCTTCGACCGCGTCGAGTGGGTGGACGTACCGGACCCACTGGCCGCCCAGACCCCCGTCCGGCTCCAGGACTTCGGGCCGAAGGGCATCACGCACGCGCAGAAGCTGGAGGGCTGCTACTGGGGCGGGCGGTGCGTGTACTTCGTGTCGTCGTTCGCCCGCGCGAGCGACGGCTCGGCGGCCACCCACTTCGGCCAGGTCTGGCGCTACGACCCCGCCGCGCGCCGCCTCACCCTGGTCATCGTCTTCGGCCCGGACACGGACGTCCAGCTGCCCGGCGAGTCGCCGGACAACATCTGTCTCGCCCCGAGCGGCGGCCTGATGGTGTGCGAGGACGGGAGCGGCGCCCAGCACGTGTACGGCGTGACACGCCGGGGCGAGGTGTACGCGATGGCCCGAAACGCCCAGGCGATCACATCAGCCGCCACCGCGGCGGGCGGCACCCCGGACGCCCCCGAGTGGGGCGAGTTCGCAGGCGTCACCTTCTCTCCGGACGGCCGGACGATGTACGTCAACTGCTACACACCCGGCACGACATTCGCCGTACGGGGCCCATGGAAGCGATAACGGGCGCCCCCTGAACCGGGACATGGCGGGCAGGCTCTAACCTGTCCGCCATGAACGCATCGGGGGACCTGGTCGACGGGCGGTTCGAGCTGCTGGAGCGGCTCGGCAGTGGCGGAATGGGCACGGTTTGGCGGGCCCGCGACTCCGTACTGCACCGCGAGGTCGCGCTGAAGGCGGTACGGCCCGACGCGGCGGCGACCGATGCCGTACGGGAGCGGGTGATGCGCGAGGCGCGGGCGCTCGCCCGGCTCAACCACCCGCACGTGGTCACCGTCCATCAGATCATCGACGACGACCCTCATCCCTGGATCGTCATGGAGCTGGTGCCCGGCGTCTCGCTCGACAAGCACCTGGAATCGGGCCCGCTGACGCCGGTGGAGGCGGCGCGGATCGGTGGCCAGGTACTGGACGCGCTGCGCGCGGCGCACGCGGCGGGCGTCCAGCACCGGGACGTGAAACCGGCGAACATCCTTCTGCGGCCGGACGGGAGCGCCGTCCTCACCGACTTCGGAATCGCCGCGCTCCAGGGCGCGACCGCCCTGACCATGACCGGAGAACTCGTCGGCTCCCCCGAGTACATCGCCCCGGAACGCGTCCGCGGCCCCTCCGACGACCCGGCCTCCGATCTGTGGTCCCTGGGAGTCGTGCTGTACGTGTGCGTGGAGGGCGTGAGCCCCCTGCGCCGTGAGACCTCGCTCGCGACGCTGGCCGCGGTCCTGGAGTCCGAGGTCCCGCCGCCGTCCCGCTCCGGCCCGCTGACCCCCGTACTCGAGGCGCTGCTCGAACGGGACCCGGCAGCGCGCCCCGACACGGGCCGGCTGGCGGCGATGCTGGGACAGGTGGCGGCGGGCGGGACGGCGAGATCGGTTCAGCGGACGCTGACGGCGCCCCAGCCCATGCCCCACAGCCCGGAGTCCGGTGCGACACCCTCGCACTCCGCCCACATGGCGGCCGGTGCGGACCGGCGCGAGGCGGGACAGCGGATCCCGCCCTCGCCGTACCGCCGTAAGCGGGTCGCCGTGTCCGCCGTACTCGCGGTCCTCGTCGCGGTCGCCGCCGTTTTCCTCACGCCGCGCCTCCTCGACGGGAACGGCACAGACGGTGGCTCGGGCACGTCGGCCGGTACGCGAACCTCGCCCAACCCTTCGACCGCCTCGCCCAGCGCGACCGGCCGTTGGATCGCCCAGCTCCACTCGGAGCCGGTCGACTCCGGGACCGCCGCCCGTGACGCACGGCTCGCCAAGATCAGGGAGTCGGTGCCGGAGGCGGTGTTCGTGCGCAGCGACGAGTACGCGTCCCTGCGCCCGGGTTACTGGGTGATCTACGCCCCCGGCCCCTTCGCCGACGGCCGTGCCGCGCTGGCCTTCTGCAGCGAACGCGGCCTGACGACCCCGAGCACCTGCCTGGGCCGCTATCTGAGCAACGACGTCGCCGACTTCGACGACCAGTGCCGCCCGCCCGCCGCCAACCCCACCGGGCGCTGCACACGGCACTGAGCGCTCTGCGGGAGGCGTGGTGATCAACCTGCGGGCCGGTGGGGGCAGGTCGCGCAGTTCCCGGCGCCCCTTTCCGCCCGGCGGGGCGCGGCCGGCCGGGTGACATCCGTACGAGTCGCCCTCGCGGCGACCTGCCGGGCAACCCGGGCATTTCTACCTTCATACGATGATCAGTCCCGTACGACGAGTCACCACCGCCTGTGTCCTGGGTGCCGCGCTCACCGCCCTCGCCGGCTGTGGCACCACCCCGGTTCCACAGCGGGTCGAGCGGCCTCCCGCGCTCCCGTCCAACGCCGCCCCCTCACGGCCGCCCACCCTCGCCCCCGGGCCCACCGGCCTGACCCCCGTCTTCCGGAACGGCCCGCGCACCCCGGACAAGACCGTCGCCCTCACCTTCGACGCCGACATGACCGCCGGGCAGGGCGACCGGGCGGCGCGAGGTGAGCGGTTCGACAATCCCCGGCTGATCGCCTCCCTGCGGGCGCTGAACGTGCCGGCGACCGTGTTCATGACGGGACGGTGGGCCGAGGAGTACCCGGTCCAGGCCCGCTCCATCGGACGGGACCCGCTCTTCGAGGTCGGCAACCACTCGTACAGCCACTACGCCTTCACCGAGGACTGCTACGGGCTGCCGACCATCGCCGGCTCGGCCTCCGGCCCCGCTGCCGGGGAACGGATGCGCGCCGACGTCGGGCGGGCCTTCGCCGCCTTGCGGGCCGCCGGGGTGCCCAGGGCCATGCCCTACTTCCGCTTCCCCGGCGGGTGTTACGACCGGCGGGCGCTGCGCGCCCTGAGCGCGGCCGGGGTCACCGCCGTGCAGTGGGACGTGGTCAGCGGGGACGCCTTCGCGACGGACGCCGGCGCCGTGGCCCGGGAGGTGCTGGAGGGCGTCCGGCCCGGGTCGGTCGTCGTCATGCACTGCACGCGCAGTGCCGCCCCGGCGACCGAGCGGGCCGTCCGCAGAATCGTGCCCACGCTGCGCGAGCGCGGCTTCCGGTTCGTGAAGGTGTCCGAGCTGATCGGGGCCACGGGTGGGCGGCGGTGACCGGCCTACGCTGGTGCCATGAGTGACGAGCACCAGCACACGCACGAGGATGAAGCGGTTGGGCCGCCGTACGCGGAGTGCGTGCTGTGCCGGGAGCCGACCGAGTACCCGGCGTCGCGGAAGGGCATCACGCTCTGCCCGGTCTGTGAATGGCAGGAGGCTCAGCGCAACGCCTGTTCAGGGTGAGCGGCGTGAGGTGAGGGCGCAGGCCGCGGCGGTCGCCGTCGCCGTGAGCAGGGCCGCCGCGGCCAGTGGCAGCAGGGGCACCGGGATCGTGCCCGAGCGCGAGCCGGTCACCAGGGCCGTGATCGCCGACTTGGCCGGGGAGCCGGTCACCACCATCGCCAGCAGCGCGCCGAGCATCATCGCGGGCACCGCCCGGCCGGGTGAGCGCAGCAGCGGCCAGGTCGTGAGCGCGCCGACGGCAGTGCCGAGCAGGGCGCACGCCAGGGCGGCGAGCAGCCCGGCTCCACCGGCCGGGAGCGGCTCGACCCGGATCCGGTGATCGGCGTTCGCCGGGTCGCTGATCAGGGTCACCACGACGGTCGCGGCCGTAGCGAGCGCCGCCGAGGCGGCCAGTGCCACCAGGAGACAGGCGAGGTGTGCCCGTCCGGGGCCGACGGCCGCGGCCACGGCGGCACGGGCGGCGGGCGGCTCGTTGCCCGCGCAGATCCGCACCAGCCAGGCGGCCACCGGCAGGACGGCCGCCGCGGCATACCCGAGCGAGTCGAGCACCGGCTGCCCGCCCTGCACCCCGACGCCCAGGAACACCGCGTAGAGGATGAACGGGGGCAGCCAGCGCTGCGAACGCACAAGCAGGGCTGCCTGGTAGCGCAGGAGGGCGGTCATCGGCGGCTTTCGTCGGTGGCGAGCGGTGCGGGTACGGCGGTGCCGGCGGGCGTTCCGAGGGTTTCGGGCGTTCCGGCCGTCTCGGGTCGCACGCTCACCACGTGCCAGGGCGGGCGGGCCGTGAGCAGGGCGCGGAGTACGACGTCCGAGTGGGTCCGGGGGACGGTGAGCCGGTGGCCGCCCGGTGTCGCGGTCTCCGCGCTCGACGTCGTCCACCTCAGCGCCTCGGCCGGGGGCCGCGCGCCCGGCGGACCCTGGGCCTCGACGACCAGGTGCGGGCCGGCGGTTTCCGGTGAACCGGCTTGTGTCGTACGGAGGTCGAGGCCGCCCCCGATCACGGTGTACGTCGCGTCGGGCGCCCCCGCCAGGCGGCCCGGGTCGTGGTCGACGAACACCACCGAGGCGCCGGACGCGGTGAGTTCGGCGACGACCCGCTCCAACTCGCCCCGGGCCGCGGTGTCGAGGCCCGTCCACGCCTCGTCGAGGACGAGCAGCTCCGGGTCGGCGAGGAGTGCCTGCGCGACCGCGACCTTCTGGCTGCTGCCCTTCGACAGCTCAGCCATGGGCGTCCGGGCGTACGCGGCGGCGCCGAGCCGCTCCAGCCACTCGTCGGCGGCCCGGGCGGCGGCCGTACGGGACAGTCCGTGCACGGCGCCCAGATGTGTGAGGTAGCCGTGCGCGGTGAAAGGGAGCGCTGCCGGGAAGCGCTCGGGGACGTACGCGGTGCGCGGGCGGCCGGTGAGGGTGCCTTCCGTGGGGGCGTCGATGCCGGCGAGCACGCGCAGGAGGGTGGACTTGCCGGTGCCGTTGGCACCCTCGATACGGGTGAGAGTGCCGGGCGCCAACGCCAGGTCCACGCCCCGCAGGACCCAGGGGCCGCGCAGTCCGTAGCGGCGGCCCACACCGTCCAGTCGAAGGTCACGTCGCACGCTGTCCCCGCCCTCTCCCCCGGAAGAGCCGATCTTCCGCCTGGCAGACTGAAGGACGTGACCAACGACCCGGCCGTTCCCGGCGACAGCCCTTTCCGCTCCGAGCGATCGCCTCGTGACGAGGCCCCTCAGTTCGTCCTCCCTCTCGTCGCCCGGATCGAGAAGGCCGAGCCGCCCGCTCGTACGGACGCGTTGGAGACGGCCGCCCGAGCCGTTCTCGTGATCCTCGGCGACGAGCGGTCGGCTGGCGACGGGGAGTGGGCGGAGGTCATGCGGGACTGGCAGGACGCCCGGATCCGCAAGGTCGTGCGGCGGGCTCGGGGTGCCGAGTGGCGGCGGGCCGAGGCGCTGCCCGGCATCACGGTCACCGGCAAGTCGGCCGAGGTACGGGTCTTCCCGCCCGTTCCGCTGGACGGCTGGCCCAAGGACCTGGCCCGGCTCCAGGTGTCCGGCACCGACCTGGAGGACCCGGAGCCGCCGCTCGGCCCCGACCCGGCGGTGCCCGTCCTCTGGCTGAACCCCGAGCTGGACATGTCGGCGGGCAAGGCGATGGCCCAGACGGGACACGGCGCCCAGCTGGCGTGGTGGGAACTGTCGGACGAGGCTCGCGCGCTCTGGCGGGAGGCGAGCTTCCCGCTCGCCGTCCGCACGGCGGAGCCGGACCACTGGCGCGAACTGACCTCCGGTGGACTCCCATTGGTCCGTGATGCCGGTTTCACGGAGATCGCGCCCGGTTCGGCGACGGTGGTCGCGGACCATCGCCCCCTGGGTCGCACAGGATTCAAACATCTTCGTTGAACATCCCCGGGTTCCCGCTCGTACTTTCTGACGCTGGCCATGTACCACATGCCCAACGACCAGTTGGTTTCCCCGGGAGGCTCCTTTGCCGCGCTTCAACCACTCGGCCCTCGTCATCGCGGCCCTGACGACGACCATCGCCGCGCTCTCGTTCCCGGTGTGGTCCTACGCCGACCGCTCCGGCACCGGCGTGTCGAACACGGCCGCCGGCACGGTGAACACCCAGTGGGGGCCGCTCACCGCCTCGGACCGCAGCCTGATCGTGCGCGTCCGGCTGGCCGGCCTGTGGGAAGGGCCCGCCGGGGAGAAGGCGATGGACAAGTCCAGCAGCGCCACCGTCAAGGCGGCGGCGGACCACCTGCTGGTGGGCCACGGCGACCTGGACGAGCGGGTGCGGAAGGTCGCCGCCCAGCTCAATGTCGAGCTGCCCAACCAGCCGAACGAGGCGCAGCAGGGCTTCCTCGCCCAGATGGACGCCGCCCAGGGCAAGGAGTTCGACCGGGTCTGGGCGAGCCTCCTGCGGAAGGCACACGGCACGATCTTCCCGGACATCGCGACGATCCGGAACCAGACCCAGAACTCGCTGGTGCGTCAACTGGCGACGGACACCAACCAGACCGTGCTCGACCACATCACGATGCTGGAGAAGACCGGAGCGGTCGACTTCGACGCCATCGCCAACGGCACGATCTGACTCGTGTACACGTGACAGCGGCCCAGGCCCGCTCGGTGTCCTGACCACTCCCTCACGTACGTCCCTCACCAGCCACGTATCAGTCCCCAACGACCAGTTGGGTTCCCCCGGGAGGCTCCCTTGCCCCGCACGAACGGCACGTTCCTCGTCGGCCTCGCCATCGCAGGCACCGTCGGCGCGCTCGCGTACCCCGTGTTCTACTCGTACCCGCACCGCAACGACGCCACGACGGCCGCCGCGATCACCGGAGACACGGTGAACACCCAGTGGGGGCCGCTGACCCCCTTGGACCGCGAACTCATCGTGCGCGTCCGGCTGGCCGGGCTGTGGGAACTGCCCGCGGGGCAACAGGCGATGTCGAAGTCCAGCAGTCCCGCCGTCAGGGAGGCGGCCCAGCACCTGATCACGGGCCACAACGACCTCGACAAGCGGGCACGGAGCGTCTCCCAGCAGCTCGGTGTCCCGATCCCCAACCAGCCGAACGCACAGCAGCAGGGCTTCCTGGACCAGATGACGGCGGCCTCGGCCGCGGACTACGACAAGGTCTGGGCGAACCTCCTGCGGCAGGCGCACGGCAACATCCTCCCGGTCATCGCGACGGTACGGAACAAGACCCAGAACACGCTGGTGCGTCAACTGGCCTCGGACACCAACCAGACGGTGCTCGACCACATCACGATCCTGGAGAAGACCGGCAAGATCGACTTCCAGGCGATCGCCGAGAAGGCCGCCGGACCCAGCGCCAGTCCGACCGGTCCGCCGCCGCCGTCCCCCGGAGTGGTGCCGCCCGTCGCGCCCGCGGTGGAGCCGACCGGCAACCCCGTGACGTCCTCGAAGCCGTCGCCGCCGGCACCCGGCACGATCAACACCAACCGGCCGGAGGCCCCGGACCCCAACAAGCTCGCCCAGGGCCAGTAGGCGGACGGGAACGGGCGGGCGCAAGCTCAAATGTTGCTCTGAAGGTCGCCGGGGAGGGGTTCGACCCCGGCAACCCGGGCCATCACTCCGTGGACCGAGAAGGTCGGAGAAGGGGACGGACCATGAAGCGACCGGAGCGACTGGGTACGGGCATCGGGTGGCGGCCGGAGATCGCGGACGCCGTGGAGGCCATGCCGGGCATCGACTGGGTCGAGGCGGTGGCCGAGAACCTCTGCCCCGGGCATCTCCCCGAGTCGCTGCTGCGGCTGCGCGAGCGCGGCGTGACGGTCGTCCCGCACGGTGTCTCCCTGGGCCTCGGCGGCGCGGACCGGCCCGCCAAGGACCGGCTCACCGCGCTCGCCGAGCGGGCCGAGGCGCTGGGCTCGCCCCTGGTGACCGAGCACATCGCGTTCGTCCGGGCCGGCGGTCCGCTGACCGCGTCCCCGCTGCTGGAGGCCGGGCACCTGCTGCCCGTGCCCCGCACCCGGGACGCGCTCGACGTGCTGTGCGAGAACGTCCGTATCGCACAGGCGGCGCTGCCGGTGCCACTGGCCGTCGAGAACATCGCCGCGCTCCTCGCCTGGCCCGGCGAGGAGCTCACGGAGGGCCAGTTCCTGTACGAGCTGGCCGACCGGACCGGCGTACGCCTCCTCATCGATGTCGCCAACCTGTACACGAACCACGTCAACCGGGGCGAGGACCCGGCGAAGGCCCTGGCCGAGCTGCCCGTCGAGGCCATCGCGTACGTCCATGTCGCGGGCGGCTTCGAACGGGACGGCGTCTGGCACGACAGCCACGCCCACCCGGTCCCGCCCCAGGTCCTCGACATCCTCACGGACCTCGCCTCCAGGGTCACGCCGCCCGGCGTGCTGCTGGAGCGGGACGACAACTTCCCCGAGGCGGGCGAGCTGGAGCGGGAGCTGGACGCGATCCGCGGGGCGCTGAAGGCTGCCGCGCCCTCAAAGCCCCCAAAGCCGGTCACCGCGGAGGCGACGGCTCCGGCGACGCCGGCCGCGCCCATGGCCGACGAGGCACCCGAATCCGTCTCCGCCCCCGCCCGCCAGCGCCTCGCCCTCGCGCAGGCCGCGCTGCTCTCCGCGCTCGTCGCGGGGACGCCCGCGCCGGAGGGGTTCGACCGGGTGCGGCTCGGGGTGCAGTCGCGGGCGCTCGGGGCGAAGCGGGCCGATGTCGTGGCGAAGATCGCACCGGAGCTGCCCGAGATCCTCGGGGCGGGATACCGCCCCGCCTTCCTCGCCTACGCGCACGGGCACCCCATGTCCGACGGCTACCGGCACGACGCGCTGGACTTCGCCGCGCACCTGCTGCTCGGCGGGCTGCCCAAGTCCCCCGAGACCCCCGAGAACGCGGAGAGCCGGCGGCGACTGCGCGAGTGGTGGCTCGACCGCTCGGGTCCGGCCCCGCGCTCGCAGCGCCCCACGGCCCGGCTGGCCCGGGCCACCCGACGCGTACTCCTGCGCCGCTGAGGCACTGGAGGCGCCGGGGGCACCGAGCGACGAACGTCACTCCTCCCGCGTACGCCGTCCCACCATCCGCTGCCGGGCGGGCACCTCCACCCCAACCCGTGCAAACTGTGCGGGGATTAACAGTGCCGCCCAATACACGACACTTCACCGTCCGGTTTATTGGCGTTTCACACGGTATGCAACAGGCTCACGCTCCCTCATCCGGCGTTCGCCCCCTCCCCCGGGGCCGTCTCCTCGCGTACCGCAGTCGGCGTACGACCCGCAGTACGATGCGAACTCCGTGCCCGAAGCGCATTAGCGTGCGGTGCCGCAAGCAGGAGGCACCATGCGATCCATCCACCGTCCCGGTCTCGGCGGCACCGGGCTCATCGTCGCGGGTCTGGCGACGACCCTCGTGGCACTGTTCTTCCCGGTCTGGTCGTACACGGACCGCTCCGGCACCGGCGTGGACGTGCTCAACGCGCAGACCGTGTCGACGCGGTTCGGCCCGCTGTCGGCGCTCGACCGCGAGTTCCTCACCAAGGTCCGGCTGGCCGGGCTGTGGGAACTGCCCGCCGGCCAGCAGGCCCAGGAACGCGGCACCACCGAGGCCGTACGGATCGCGGGCCGGCATCTGATCGAGGGGCACACGTTCCTCGACGAGCGGGTCCGGGACGTGGCCGCGCGGCTCGCGTTCGAACTCCCCAACCAGCCGAGCGAACAGCAGCGCGGGTGGCTCGGCACCATGGACGCGGCCCATGGCGAGGACTTCGACCGCGAGTTCGCCAACCTGCTGCGGATGGCGCACGGCAAGGTCTTCTCCGTCGTCGCACAGGTCCGCGCGAGCACCCGCAACTCCCTGGTCCGCACCCTCGCCGACGACGCGAACCGGACCGTCCTCGACCACATCCAGGTCCTGGAGGCCACGGGGTACGTCGACTTCGACGCCCTCGCCCAGGGCATGGCCGCCGCGAGCACCCCGCCGCTCACCAACTCCCCGGCCCCGCCCGGCCCGACGACCGCACCCGCGTCCGCCGTGCCGGTGACGCCCTCGCCGGCCGCGACCTATCCGCTGCCGCCGCCGGCCACCAGCCCGCCGCCGAAGCCCACGGAGCCGACGGAGCCCGCCTAGGAACCCCGAACCGGCCACCGCGCATACGTCGCGTACCGGCCATACCTCGTCCATATCCTGAAAGCCCATGGCGTTCCAGGCACCCTTCGCATAGAACAACGGCATGTTCTGGTCCTTCCTCCTGCTGCTGGCCTGGATCGCCGCCGGTACGGCGTGCCTCCGGCTGTGTCTGGCCGCCGTACACGCGGGTGCCGTCGATCCGGACGCGGGCCCCGGCGGTCGCGGGCGTGACCTGACGCTGTACGAGGCCGCGTTCCTGTCCGGCGGACCGGCGCGGGTCGCCGATCTCACGCTGGTGTCGATGGCCCGCCAACGGCGGCTGCTGCTCGCCCACACCGGCTGGGCGACCGTCGTCGATCCGAGCGGGCGCGACGAGATGGAGCGGTCGGTGATAGGCGCCATCGGGCCGGAGGGCCAGTCACGCATCGCCCCGGTGCGGACGGCCGCGGCCGGCACGGAGGCCGTACGGAGGCTCGCGGACCGGCTCGTCGCGGCGGGCCTGGCCGTGCCCGAGGGCGCCAGGCGTGGAATCGCGTTCGCGGTCCGTCAGGCGCGGGCCGCCGCGCTGGCCGTGTTCACGCTGGGCGCGGTGGCCCTGCTGGTGCCGGGGCGGGGTGCCGTGCCGCGCGACCTGGTCGCCCTCTGGTTCGCGCTCCCCCTCGTCCTCACCCTGAGCTGCCTCGCCATCGCCCGGATCGAGGTCCACCCCTACTCGCGCTGGGCGTCACCGGCCGGACAACGGCTGCTCACCACCCTGACCCGGCGGACCAGGACCACCGACCCCCACGACACCGGCGACGAACGCACGTACCTCACCTCCGTCGCCGTACTCGGGGTCCGCGCGGTCGACGAGCCCGATCTGCGCGCCGCCTTCGCACACCGGGAGCCGTAGGGCCGGTCCGGCGGACCATGGCGGAGACCCCGGCGCCCCGGGGGGTGTGCGGGGGCGCATAGGAGTGCTCGCGGCGACACCGGGCGGGCGGTGCTTGCCTTCGCCGACCGGCGCCCGAAACATCCCTTCTGTTGCCACCGAAGGGATACGCGATGCGAGCTGCCGCCCTCTACTCTGCTGCCGGGTCCTTGCTGCTGACCACCCTGGCCGCCGCCCCCGCGGAAAGCGCCCCGGGCGGGTCCGGCCTACCGGGAGGTCCCGGCTCGGCCGAGTTCCGGGGTTCCGTGCTGGCCGCTGCGCGCGCCGGGACGGCCGGTATCCGCTTCGGGAAGTGCGCGGAGGCGGAGGAACTGCCGGACAGTGTGCGCTGCGGCACCGTCACCGTGCCGCTCGACTACGCGCACCCCGACGGCAGGCAGATCAAGCTCACCGTCAGCCGGACCGACGCGACCGGCAAGGACCCGCGCGACCCCGAGCACAGGGTGGAGCGTCAAGGCGCTCTCGTCTACAACCCGGGCGGCCCCGGCGCGTCCGGCATGTTCTTCCCGATGATCGGCGTCATCCCGGAGTGGAAGCGCATCGCGGGGGCGTACGACCTGGTCGGATACGCCCCGCGCGGGGTGGCCCGGTCGGCGCCGCTGTCCTGCAAGGACCCCAAGCGCTTCTTCAAGGGACCCACGCCGGCACCGGTGCACCCCTCGGAGTCGTACAAGAGGGAGCGGATCGCCGAGGCGAAGGCGTACGCGCGCGGGTGCGCCGAGCGGTCGGGCGACGCGCTGCGCCACTACCACTCCCTCAACAACGCCCGTGACCTGGACGTCCTGCGCGCCGCGCTCGGCGAGGACCGGCTGACGTTCATGGGCGCCTCGTACGGCACGTACTTCGGGGCGCTGTACGCGACGCTGTTCCCCTCGCACGTACGGCGGATGGTGTTCGACTCGGTGGTGAACCCGGACCCGGCCGGGATCTGGTACCGCAGCAACCTCGACCAGTCGGCCGCGTTCGAGAGCCGCTGGGCGGACTTCCGGGCGTGGGTGGCCCGGCACGACGACGTGTACGGGCTGGGCGCCACACCGGAGGCGGTGCTGCGGAGTTACGACAGGGCGGCGGCCCGGCTGGCCGCCGAACCTGCCGGTGGGAAGGTGGGGCCGGGGCAGTTGCAGGGCGCGTTCCTGCAGGCGGGGTACTACGACGACTACTGGCCGCACCGTGCCGCCGCCCTGGCCGCCTACCTCAAGGGTGATCCGCAGCCTCTGATCGACCAGGCGGCACCGGTGACGGAGGCGGCCGTCGAGGCGGAGAACGGCAACGCGGTCTACACGGCCGTCGAGTGCAACGACGC
Organism: Streptomyces sp. SID12488; assembly: GCF_010548275.1. Taxonomy (GTDB): domain Bacteria; phylum Actinomycetota; class Actinomycetes; order Streptomycetales; family Streptomycetaceae; genus Streptomyces. Next base: position 135,899 of record NZ_JAAGLT010000023.1, on the reverse strand, counting down.
CCCCTGGCCGACGAGTTGGCGGGTCTGGGACCGGGACAACACGCGGCTCGCGCGCACGGCGCCGTTCGAGACCTGGGACAACGCGTGGATGAACCTGCCGTGCGCCTACTGGCCGGCGCCCCGGCAGACGCCCCTCGACGTGCGGACCGGACCGGGCGACCTGCCGCCGGTGCTGATCCTGGCGGCCGAGCGGGACGCGGCGACGCCGTACGCGGGCGCGCTCGAACTGCGCCGCCGGCTGCCCGGCTCGGCCCTGGTGACCGAGCGGGGCGCGGGCACGCACGGCATCGCGGGCGGCCCGAACCGGTGCGTCAACGCCCACCTGGACGCGTATCTGCTGACGGGCCGCCTGCCCGGGCGGAGCGCGGACTGCGCCCCGCACGCGGAGCCTCGGCCCTCGGCCCCGGGCAGCCGTTCCGGCAAGGGAAAAGCAGCCTGAAGCAGCGGTGGCGCCGTCGGGCGAGACCGGCGATCAGCTCGCCGGTCTCCCTCCCCCGGCCGCCCACAGGGCACCGCCCCGGTCAGGCGAGCCCTTCGACCAGTTCGGCGACCGACTTGCGGCGGCCCGTGTAGAACGGGACCTCTTCGCGGACGTGCATACGGGCCTCGGAGGCGCGGAGGTGGCGCATGAGGTCGACGATGCGGTAAAGCTCGTCGGCCTCGAAGGCCAGCAGCCACTCGTAGTCGCCGAGGGAGAAGGAGGCGACCGTGTTGGCGCGCACGTCCGGGTAGCCGCGGGCCATCTTGCCGTGGTCGGCGAGCATCCGGCGGCGGTCCTCGTCGGGCAGCAGGTACCAGTCGTACGAGCGCACGAACGGGTAGACGCTGATGTAGTTCCGGGGCGTCTCGTCGGCGAGGAACGCGGGGATGTGCGAGCGGTTGAACTCGGCGGGACGGTGCAGCGCCATGTTCGACCACACCGGCTCCAGCCTGCGGCCCAGCTTGGTGCGGCGGAAGAGGTTGTACGCCTCCTGGAGCTGGTCGGCGGTCTCGGCGTGCCACCAGATCATCAGGTCCGCGTCGGCGCGCAGCCCCGAGACGTCGTACGTGCCACGGACGGTCACGTCCTTCGCGGCGAGCTGGTCGAAGAGCTCCTGGACCTCGTCGGCGTAGCCCGTGCGGTCCTCGGGCAGGACGTCCTTCAGCTTGAAGACGGACCACAGGGTGTAGCGGATGACCTCGTTGAGGTCCTTGGCCAGCTTGCCCTTGTTCGGGATGCGGGCCGCGTCGGTGGTGGGGGCGTCGTCACTCATGTGCCTATTCTCCCGCTCCGCCGGGCGCGCTCCGCACCGGGTCGGCATCGAGCGGCTCCGGCGGCCGAAGCGGTCCGAGCGCGTCCACGGCCGCGTACGCGCTCGCGATACAGGCCGGGATGCCGACCCCGTCGTACGCCGCGCCGCACACGGCGAGGCCCGGGAGCTTGGCGATGTGTTCGCGGACGCGGTCCACGCGCGCGTGGTGGCCGACGGGGTACTGGGGCAGTCCGTCGTCCCAGCGGGTGACGCGGGTCTCGACGGGGGCCGCCGTCAGTCCGGTCGCCTCCTTGAGGTCGTGGCGTGAGACCTCGACCAGGTCGGCGTCGGGGCGCTGGAGGATCTCCGTATCGGCGTACCGCCCGACAGAGGTCCGCAGGACCAGCAGGTCCGGGTTCTCCTCGGCGATCCAGCCCCACTTCTGGGAGGCGAACGTCGACGCCTTGATGGTGCGTCCGTCGACGGGGGGCACCAGGAAGCCGCTGCCCTCGGGGAGGCTGATGCCGGCGCGGCGGTAGGCCAGGGTGATCAGGGCCATCGAGGCGTACTCCACGCCCGCGAGTTCGGCGGCGGCGGCCGGTGCCTCGGCGCGGAGCAGACCGGCGGCCACCGGGGTCGGTACGGCGACGACCACACCGTCGGCGTCGAGCACCCGCTCCCCGGCGACGACCCGCCACGCCGCCGATGTCCCGGCCGTCCGGCGCAACTCGGTCACGGGCGCCCCGGTGACGATCTCGCCGCCTCGCGCGCGCACCGACTCCGCTACGGCGAGCGGCAGTTGGCCCACGCCTCCCTGGATGCCCATGAAGACCGGGCCGCCCTGCTGGGGAGCGGCGGCCATCCGAGCCTGGATACTGCGCACGCCTTCCGTCAGGGACACATGCTTCTTGGCCACCTCGAAGAGCTGGGGTACGGCCGAGCGCATCGAGATGCGGTACGCGTCGCCCGCGTACACCCCGCCGAGCAGCGGTTCCACGAGCCGGTCGACGACCTCGCGGCCGAGGCGCGCGGCGACGAACTCCCCCACCGCCACGTCGTCCCCGACCTCCGTGCGCGGCAGGTCGGCGTCGCGCCCGATCCGGGCCAGTCCCTCGTCCGAGACGACTCCGGCCAGGACCGAGGCGCTGCCGGGAACGCCCATGACGTGACCCTTGGGAAACGGCCGCAGGGCGCCCCGGGTCCAGATCGAGGCCGTCGAGGTGGCGGGCGGCCGGAGACGGTCGTCGAGGCCCACCTCGCGCGCCAGCGCGACGGCTTCGGGTCTGCGCGCGAGCATCGACTCGGCACCGAGATCGACCCGCGCGCCCGCGATCTCGCCGGGCAGCAGCTTGCCTCCGACGCGGTCGGACGCCTCCAGGACCGTGACCCGCACACCCCGGTCCAGCAGCCGATGGGCGGCGGCCAGACCCGCGATCCCGGCCCCGATGACGACGACATGCCCGGCACCCGCACGGGCCTCCACTGCGCTCATGCGACCACTTTCGCAGACCCCACTGACACTCCCGTCGGCGCACACCGCCCCTTGGTGTCCGGCACGAGTCCCGACCGTGACCTCATCGGGACCGTAACCGGCCAACGTCCCGGCCCCTTCGGGCGTCGAAGGAGCGTCAGTCGTACACCAAGACGTCCCACGACGCCCCAAGACGGTCCGAGACGGTCCGAGACCGTCCGAAACCTTCCAACGACCACCCTCGGGGGGATCCGCAAGATGAACGCCCTGCGCACAACCCGTACACGTCCTGTCCAGGCCCTGGCGGGCGTCCTCCTCGCCGCGGCCCTCGCGCTCACCGGCTGCGGCGCCAACGACACCGGTACGGCCAGCGACTCGAGAAATTCCGCGGACAAGGCCGACGCGGGCGCCCTGCAGGACCAGGCCGGGTCCTACAGCAAGCCGGGCGCCCAGGCCAGCGCGGCGCCCACGGCGGCCACCGGTACGCACATCATCCGTACCGTGTCCGTCTCCGTGCAGGTCAAGGACGTGTCGAAGGCCTTGCTCAAGGTCCGCAGCGTCACGGCGAACGCGGGCGGTTTCGTCGGCAGCGAGACGACGACCCTGGACAAGAAGGAGGGCGGCGAGAACACCGACGTCGTTCTGCGGGTGCCCGTCGCCGAGTACGAACAGGTCCTCAAGGACCTGGAGGGCACCGGCAAGCTCCTGCACCGGCAGGCGGAGGCGAAGGACGTCACCGAGCAGGTCGTCGACGTGGAGAGCCGCATCACCACGCAGCGCGCCAGTGTGAACCGCATCCGCGAGCTGATGGACAAGGCCACCAAACTCTCCGATGTGGTCACCCTGGAGGGCGAGCTGAGCCGCCGTCAGGCCGACCTGGAGTCGCTGCTCGCCCGCCAGTCCTCCCTGAAGGACCGCACGAGCCTGGCCACGATCAACCTCTCCCTGTCCGAGACCCCGCCCAAGGAGTCCGACAAGGACGACGACCCGGGTGTCCTGGACGCCCTCGCGGGCGGCTGGGACGCGTTCGTGGCGATGCTGCGCTGGATCGTGGTGGCCCTCGCCGCGGTGCTGCCGTTCGCGGCGGTGGCGGCCCTGCTGGTGTTCGTCTGGCTGCGCCTCACCCGCACGCGCCGGCAGCCCTCCGCCCCGGCGACAGCCACGGGCCCCGCACCGACGGCTCCCCCGGCCCAGCCGAACGGCCCGGACCAGGACTGAAATGCCAGGACCCGTAGCGTGTTCGCATGAGCATGAGTGATGGCGATGACGATGGTGATGGCCGTACGAGCGACACGAAGCGTGGGACCGAGCGTCTGGTGGTGATCGGCGGCGACGCGGCGGGCATGTCCGCCGCGTCGCAGGCACGCCGGCTCAGGAAACCCGACGAACTGGAGATCGTGGCGTTCGAACGCGGCAACTTCACCTCCTACTCAGCTTGCGGCATCCCCTACTGGGTGAGCGGCGACGTCCCCGACCGGGACATGCTGATCGCCCGCTCGGCCGAGGAGCACCGGGCCCGCGACATCGACCTGCGCATGCGGACCGAGGTCATGGAGATCGACGTCCCGGGCGGCCGGGTACGTGCCCGTGACCTGGAAACGGGCGCCGAGGCATGGACGTCGTACGACAAACTGGTGATCGCCACGGGTGCCCGTCCGATCCGTCCCTCACTGCCGGGCGTGGACGCCCCCGGGGTGCACGGCGTACAGACGCTGGACGACGGCCAGGCACTCCTGGACACCCTGGCCACCACCAGGGGCCGCCGCGCGGTCGTGGTCGGCGCGGGCTACATCGGCGTGGAGATGGCCGAGGCGCTCGTCAAACGCGGCTACGAGGTGACGGTCGTCAACCGAAGCAAGGAGCCGATGTCCACGCTCGACCCGGACATGGGCCGCCTGGTGCACGAGGCGATGGAGGGCCTGGGCATCACCATGGTGAACGACGCCGAGGTCACGAGGCTGCTCACCGGCGACGACGGCCGGGTCCGCGCGGTCGCCACCAAGGACGCCGAGTACCCGGCGGACGTGGTCGTGCTCGGCATCGGCGTCCACCCCGAGACGACGCTCGCACGGGCGGCGGGACTCCCCCTGGGCGACCACGGGGGCCTCCTCACCGACCTGGCGATGCGGGTGCGCGGGCACGAGAACATCTGGGCCGGCGGCGACTGTGTCGAGGTCCTGGACCTCGTCTCCGGCCAGGAACGGCACATCGCGCTGGGCACGCACGCCAACAAGCACGGCCAGGTCATCGGCGCGAACGCGGGCGGCGGCTACGCGACCTTCCCCGGCGTGGTGGGCACCGCCGTGAGCAAGGTCTGCGACCTGGAGATCGCCCGCACCGGCCTGCTGGAGAAGGACGCGCGCCGGGCGGGCCTACGGTTCACAGCGGTCACCATCGAGTCGACGAACAGCGCGGGCTACTACCCCGGCGCAGCCCTGATGACGGTGAAAATGCTCGCCGAACACCGAACAGGCCGCCTCCTCGGTGTCCAGATCGTCGGCCGTGAGGGCGCGGCGAAGCGGGTCGACATCGCCGCGGTGGCCCTCACGGCATCCATGACAGTCGAACAGATGACAGCCCTGGACCTGGGCTACGCGCCCCCGTTCTCCCCGGTCTGGGACCCGGTACTGGTAGCGGCCAGGAAAGCCACCGCAGCAGTACGCGGGGGCACTTGTTGACAGGGGCGCAGGGAACCCACGTAGGGGCGCGAGGCTGTGCCGATTTGCGGCTCCGCCGCGTGGGCGCGACAAGCCACAGCGGACCCGCATCCGGCAATCCACAAGCACCCCCACGGCGCTACGCAGTCCCGTTGATCCGGTCAATCGCCTGACGCGCCTGCTCCCCCGGCGGCCGGGACGGCAACGCGGACACGGACGCCGACGCCGACACAGACGGCGCCTGCTGCTGAGCCTGGGCCGGCTTCGCGTGGGCGCCGAGCCCACTGGACCGCAGCCGATGGCTCACGGCCTCGTCGAGCGACACCGGGCGCTGCATCTGTGTGGCCAGCCGCCCCGCCTCCTGGCCGAGCCGGGCCACGTCCTCCCATGGCAGGTGGACCACCAGCGCGAGCTCGGCCTCGCCGTTCGGCAGGGCCTGCACCGACTGCATCGGAGGAGTAACTCGGTCGTTCATCGCCTGTTCCTCACGTCGTCCCCGCGGCGCGCCTTCGTCGTGCCGCGGACGTTGAGGACAGATACGGACACACGGACAGTCGCGTTCACCGATTCGCGAGACGCATCGCGGGCAGTATTTTCTTGTGGTCATCCCCGTCCATGACGTGAACCCCGCAAGTCGCACCCCCTGGGTCACGTACGCGCTGATCGTCGCCAACGTCCTCGTGTTCCTCTCCATGCCCGGCACAGCGGGCTCGGTGACGGGCGAGAGCGGCCTGGCACAGTTGTGCCATCTCCAGGCCTTCCTGGACCAATATGCCGCTGTACCGCAGGAGTTGATCCACCATCAGCTGCCGCGCCTGGTGCCGACGGGCGACGTCGGGATCGGCACCGGAGGGCCGGGCTGCGTGGTCGGCCCGCCGGGCTACGACAAGTCCCCCGCGCTCTCCGTGTTCACGGCGATGTTCCTGCACGGCGGCTGGCTGCATCTGCTGGGCAACATGCTGTTCCTGCTGATCTTCGGCAACAACATCGAGGACCGCCTCGGACATGTGCGGTACGCGCTCTTCTACGTCGTCTGCGGCTACGCGGCGTCGTACGGCTTCGCGCTCGTCAACGCCGACTCGGGCGACCCCCTGATCGGCGCCTCCGGGGCCATCGCCGGTGTCCTGGGCGCCTATCTGGTGCTGTTCCCGAAAGCCAGGGTCTGGGTCCTGGTGCCCTTCCTGGTCTTCCTGCCGCTGCGGCTGCCGGCCTGGATGGTGCTGGGCTTCTGGTTCGCGCTGCAGGCGGTGTACTCGTCCGGCGAGGGCGTCTCCGAGGCCGGCACCGTCGCGTACGCCGCCCACGTCGTCGGCTTCCTGGCGGGCATGCTGCTCGCCTGGCCGCTCAGGGCCGGCACCCCGGCACCGCCCGAGCCGGGCGCCCTGCTGTGGGGCAGGCAGGCACGGCATACGTGGTGACGGGCGCCCCGAGACTCGGCGACCTCAGCGGGCGGTGCTCGTGTGGACGTACTCCACGAGGCGGGTCAGGGCGTCCGGGGGCGTGTTCGGCATGACGCCGTGGCCGAGGTTGAAGATGTGGCCCTCCAGACCCTTCGCGGAGTCGAGGACCTCGCGGGTCTTGGCCTCGACGGCCTCCGTGGAGGCGAACAGGACCGTCGGGTCGAGGTTGCCCTGGAGCGCCTTGCCGGGGCCGATCCGGCGGGCGGCCTCGTCGAGCGGGACGCGATAGTCGACGCCCATGACGTCCACACCGGCCTCGCTCATGGGGGCAAGCAGCTCGCCGGTGCCGACGCCGAAGTGGATGCGCGGCACGCCGTACCCCTCGACGGCCTTGAAGACCTTCCGGGAGGCGGGGAGAACCGAACGGCGGTAGTCGGCCGGGGCGAGGGCGCCGGCCCAGGAGTCGAACAGCTGGACGGCACTGGCGCCCGCCTCGATCTGGACCTTGAGGAAGGCCGCCGTGATCTCGGCGAGGCGGTCGAGGAGGTCGGCCCAGAGCTGCGGGTCGCCGTACATCATCGCCTTGGCGTTCTCGTACGTGCGGGACGGGCCGCCCTCGACGAGATAACTCGCGAGAGTGAAGGGCGCGCCGGCGAAGCCGATGAGCGGGGTGGAGCCGAGTTCGCGGGTGAGCAGGCCGATGGCCTCGGTGACGTACGGGACGTCCTCGGGGGTGAGGTCGCGGAGCTGGGCGAGGTCCGCGCGGGTGCGGATCGGCTTCTCGACGACCGGGCCGACGCCGGGCTTGATGTCGAGGTCGACGCCGATGGCCTTGAGCGGGACGACGATGTCGCTGAAGTAGATCGCCGCGTCCACGTGGTGCCGGCGCACCGGCTGGAGGGTGATCTCGCTGACCAGCTCGGGCCGGGTGCAGGACTCCAGCATGGGGATGCCCGCGCGGACCTTGTGGTACTCGGGCAGGGAACGCCCGGCCTGGCGCATGAACCACACGGGCGTGTGCGGCACCGGCTCGCGCCTGCACGCCTTCAGGAAGGCGGAATCCTGCACGGCGTCGTTCTTGACGGCGGCAGACGTCGCTGTCGGCTGCTGGCCCGCGGGGCTCTGGTTCGTGCTCACGACCAGAAGTCTCCCACGCCCTACGGACGGTCCCGCGAACGGCCCTGCCGACGGCTCTCACCGGACTGTGGCCCGTCCCACGGGTGTCCCTCCCCGCGCAGAGGCTCCGTTCCCCTTAATCTTCCCCGCATGGCTGCGGCTCAGGGACGACTGTCGGACGGTGCTGGCGGAATGGACGACGCGAAGGGGGGAGACCGGGATGCGGTGGAGACGGCTCCGTTGCCCTTCCGGGCCGCTGTCGACGCGTTGCGGACCGCGCGGCTGAGGCCGCAGATCGAGATCGAACCGACGCGGGCGCCCCAGCGCCTGGCGCCGTTCGCGTACGCACTGGAGGCGGCGGTGGTCGACGGCGAGGAGGATCTGGCCGACGGCCGGCTCGTCCTGCTGCACGACCCGGCCGGGCACGACGCCTGGCAGGGCTCCTTCCGGCTGGTGACGCTGGTGCGCGCCGAGCTGGAGCCGGAGATGGCCGCCGACCCGCTGCTGCCCGACGTGTGCTGGTCCTGGCTGACCGGGGCGCTCCAGGCGCGCGGGCTGTCGTACGGCGAGGCCAGTGGCACGGTCACGCGCGCGAGTTCGCACTACTTCGGCGGGATGTCGGAGCGGCCGGCCGCCTCCCAGATCGAGATCCGCGCCTCCTGGACGCCTCGTGAGGGCCTCGGGGGCACCCCGGACACCGCGGCCCACCTCGCCTCCTGGTGCGACCTGCTCGCCCAGATCGCGGGCCTGCCGCCGGCCGGCCCCGGGGACGCGTCGGTGGTGACGCTCCCGCAGCGGCGGGGGCCCCAGTCCCGCTGAACCCGCCCTGAGCACCCGCTGACCGGCTGAACGGCCTTGCGGTTCCCGTACGGGGACCGCAAGGCCGTTCCTTTATATGCCCGCCCATTCCTCGCATCGGCACGCCGTCTTTAGTAGCTCTTTGTCGATACGGCCACTTTCGGCCGCGTATCGACGCAGATTGAAACCGTTCGGTCTTCGGATGATCGATCGCGTGTCCGAATTGCACGGATTGTTACTCACCAGATCGTGATCTTTCTCTAAAGGAGCACAGGTTTGATGCCGAAGACCTCTGTGACCTTGAAAGCACGGTCGATCCGGTTTCACCCCCAGGACCGGATCCGTTCCGCACTCCAGGAGGCCTGGTGTCCGTTCTTCTTGAGCAGCCCGCAAGCCTGGTCGCCTACCGCCCGAACAAGCCGACCGCCATGGTGGTCGTGGCCGACCCCCGCGTCCGCTCCACCGTCACCCGCCATCTGTGGGCGCTCGGTGTGCGCGACGTGATCGAGGCCTCGTCCATCGCGGAGGCTCGTCCCCGCATCGGCAACCCCCGCGACATCTGCGTCGCCGACGTCCACCTGCCCGACGGCAGCGGGCTCACCCTGCTGTCCGAGACCCGTGCCGCGGGCTGGCCCAACGGCCTGGCCCTGTCCGCCGCCGACGACATCGGAGCCGTGCGCAACGCCCTCGCGGGCGGTGTGAAGGGCTACGTCGTCACCGGCACCCGCAACAACATCGGGCTTCCCAACCGACCGGGCGGCGCCCCCATCGGCGCCGGCGCCCGTATGCACCGCCGTCCCCCGGGCGCCCCGAGCCACCCGGGCGGCTACCGCGAGCTGTCCGGCCGCGAGGTCGAGGTCCTGCGACTGGTCGCCGAGGGCCAGTCGAACAAGGCGATCGGCGTCTCCATGGGCCTGTCCGCGCTGACCGTCAAGAGCCACCTCGCCCGTATCGCCCGCAAGCTGGGCACGGGTGACCGCGCCGGGATGGTGGCGGTGGCCCTGCGGACCGGAATCATCCACTGACACCGATCCTGAACCTGACTTGATCACTGATCCTGATCACTGACGAACGACCATCGGCGACCGGCCGCTGACGACCGCTTCGCCCCCACTCCTGACCGAGATGACCGACAGAATTCACTGACACGTGTGACACGTGACCGGTTTACGACCCCAAGGCGCCCGCCGACGGAACGTTCCGTCGGCGGGCGCCGTCCATACACAGATACCCTTGACAGGTGACCGAAGCCCAAGAGACCGCAGCAGACAGCTCACTGCGAACCACCGGAGGCGCTCCTCCGGACGACAACGGATCTTCTGAGGCTCAGGCGCCGATCCCGCTCCTCGAACCCCGCGACGGGATTCCGCCCGTCGTCGCCGACGAGCACTCGCTCGCAGAAGTGATCGCCGCGTTCGCCGCGGGCACCGGCCCCGTCGCTGTCGACGCCGAGCGCGCGTCCGGTTACCGCTACGGACAGCGCGCCTATCTGGTGCAGCTGCGCCGCGAGGGCGCCGGCAGCGCGCTCATCGACCCCGTCGCCTGCCCCGACCTGTCGGGCCTCGGCGAGGCGCTCAGCGGCGCGGAATGGGTACTGCACGCCGCCACCCAGGACCTGCCCTGTCTCCGCGAGATAGGTATGGTCCCCACCCACCTGTTCGACACAGAACTGGCCGGACGGCTGGCCGGGTTCCCCCGGGTCGGCCTGGGCGCAATGGTCGAGGGCGTCCTGGGCTTCGTACTCGAGAAGGGCCACTCGGCGGTCGACTGGTCGACCCGGCCGCTGCCCGAGCCCTGGCTGCGGTACGCGGCACTTGACGTCGAACTCCTGGTCGACCTGCGGGACGCTCTGGAGAAGGAGCTGGACCGGCAGGGCAAGCTGGAGTGGGCCCGCGAGGAGTTCGACGCGATCGCGTCGGCGCCGCCGCCGGAGCCGCGCAAGGACCCCTGGCGGCGTACGTCCGGCATGCACAAGGTGCGCCGGCGCCGGCAGCTCGCCGTCGTACGTGAGCTGTGGGAGACCCGGGACCGGATCGCGCAGCGCCGGGACGTTTCTCCGGGCAAGGTGCTGTCGGACGCGGCAATCGTCGAGGCCGCGCTCGCCCTGCCGGTCAACGTCCACGCACTGGCCGGGCTGACCGGCTTCGGGCATCGGATGGGGCGGCGGCAGCTGGAGCAGTGGCAGGCGGCGGTGGACAGCGTGAAGGAGCTGACCGACTCGCAGTTGCCCCAGCCGGGGCAGCCCGTGATCGGGCCTCCGCCGCCGCGCGCCTGGGCCGACAAGGATCCGGTGGCCGCGGCCCGGCTGTCCGCCGCGCGGGCCGGGGTCTCCGCCCTGGCCGAGCAGCTGAACATGCCTCAGGAGAATCTGATCACTCCGGACACGGTGCGAAGGGTCTGCTGGGAGCCGCCCACTCCTGTGGACGCCGGGGCCGTGGCCATCGCCCTCGCGGGATACGGGGCGAGGGACTGGCAGGTGGAGCAGGTGACACCGGTCCTGGTCGAGGCACTGTCCGCCGAGGCTCCGTAAGCACACCGCGGGATCACCTGGTCGCTCCCTTCATGAAGCCGTTGTAGATGAACCTCTGCAACGACAGAAACGCGATCAGTGTCGGCAGGATGACCAGGACCGCACCCGCCGAGATGGTCTCCCAGTGGGCGGCGAACGGGCCCTTGAAGCGGAAAAGGGACGTCGAAATCACGCCAAGATCTTCGGAGGGCATGTAGAGGAAGGGGATGTAGAAGTCGTTGTAGACGGTGATCCCCTTCACGATCACCACCGTGGCGATCGCCGGCCTGAGCAGCGGGAAGATGATCTTCCGGTAGATCGTGAAGGCGTTGGCCCCGTCGAGGCGTGCCGACTCGTCCAGGGAGATCGGGATCGACCGGACGAACTGCAGGAAGATGTAGATCGACACGATGTCCGTGCCCATGTAGAGCGCGATGGGCGCCCAGAGGGTGTCGAACATGCCGAAGCTGTTGACGATCTGGAATGTCGCCACCTGCGTCGTGACTCCGGGGACCAGCGTCGCCACCAGGAACAGGGCGATCACCAGCTTCCGGAAGCGGAACGTGAAGCGGTCGATCGCGTACGCCGTCATCGAACCGATCAGGACGGTCCCCGTGACGGCGAACAGCAGGATGAAGGCCGTGTTGGCGAACGCGGCCATCATCTCGCCGTCCTGGAACGCCGTCACGTAGTTGTGGAAGTTCAGGAGGTCGCCCGGCAGCGAGAGCGCCCCGCTGTCGTCCGCCATCTCCTGCTCGGTCTTGAGCGAGGTCAGCACGATCACGCCCAGCGGCAGCAGGACGACCACCACCGCGAGGACCAGGGACAGGTACACGAACGTACGGGCAACCGCTCGGCGCGTCATACGAGATCCACCCTGTCGTCCGGAACGAGCCGCCGCTGCACCCAGGTCGCGGCGAGCACGATCAGCAGCAGTACGACGGCCGCCGCCGAGGCGAGCCCCGTCTTGTTGAACTGGAACGCCAGCTTCACCGTCTGGATCACGAAGGTCTCGGTGCCGGTCGCCCCGCCGGTCATGATGTACGGGATCTCGAAGACCGACAGCGAGCCCGAGATCGACAGGATCACGGTGAGGCTCAGCACCGGTTTGATGCCCGGCGCGATGATGTACCGGAACTGGTGCCAGCGGTTCGCCCCGTCGAGTTCCGCCGCCTCGTACAACTCCCCCGGGATGGACTGGATCGCGCCCAGGAACAGCACGAAGTTCAGGCCCGTGTAGCGCCAGACCGAGACGCCGGCGAGCGAGATGTTCGCCGACGCCGGGGTGCCCAGCCAGGCGTGGTCCGTGTGGACGCCGAACACGCCCAGCACCGAGTCGAGGGTGCCGCCGTCCTGGAAGAAGTAGAGGAACACGAAGCCGATCGCGACCCCGTTGATCAGGTACGGGAAGAACAGCACGCCTTTGAAGAAGTTCCGGAAGCGGACGTTGAAGCTGAGGATCGTCGCGAAGTAGAGCGCTGCGACGATCTGGAGCGCGGAGGCGGCCAGGTAGTAGCCGCTGACGAAGAACACCTCGAACAGTTCGGGACGGGTGAGGAGTTCGGTGTAGTTCTCGGCGCCCGTGTAGTGCAGTTCGGGGCTGACACCGTCCCAGTCGGTGAAGCTGTACGCGACCATGTTGACGATCGGCGCGTAGGTGAAGGTCAGCAGCAGCGCGAGCGGGGCGATCAGGAACAGCCAGGGGGTCACCCCCCGCCACAGGCGTGACCTGCGCGGGGGTGACGGCGGGCCCGGGGTGCCGGGGGCGGGCGCGGGCGGCGGTTCCTTCCGTCGCGGCGCCCTTCGCCCCGCCATGCCGGCCTCGGTCGTGTCCGTCACGACGACCCCACGGATCGCTGCGCCTCGGTCCAGCGCTTGCCGAGGTCACCGAGGAAGTCGTCGAGGCTGCCCTTGCGGGCGCCTCGGGCCAGGTCGACGAGATCCTGGCGGTAGTCGGGGGCGTAGAGACCGACCTCCGACTCGGTGTCGATGAGCTTGAGTTGCGCTCCCGCGGTGTCGTCGACCTCGATGAACTTCACCCCCGCCTCCTCGTACGGCTGGAGCACCTCGGGCAGCGGGGCGTCCTTGAGCGGGGAGATGGCCAGGTTGTCGTCCGCGTAGCCGGACTTGTCGGTGAACCAGTCGATCCAGGCGCGGGCCGCCTCCTTGTGCTTGCTGTGGACGTTGACGCCCTGGTTGTAGTCGGGGCCGACAACCGCGCAGAACTTTCCGCCCACTTGGTACGGGAAGGGCATGAACCCGATGTCGGCGGGGTCCACGCCGGCCTTCTTGGCGGCGTCCTGGAACTGGACGATCGCCCAGGTTCCGAGCCACTGCGTGGCGATGTCCCCCTTCGCCATCCTGGGCTTGGAAGCCTCCCAGTTGGTGGTCGTCGGGTCCTTCTCGGCGAGCCCGTCGTGCACGATGTCGTACAGCAGGGTGTCGCCGACGCGCAGGTCCGCGCCCTTGGCCCACGGGTCGCTCTCGACCAGTTTCGTCGTCGCCCCGGTGTCGCAGCCGACCGAGCCGTTGACGGACGTCCATGACGTGAGTGGCCACTGGGCGGCGAAGTTGGTGTAGTACGGGTCCGCGTCCGTCTTCGACTTGATCGCCTTCAGGGCGGTGATGAACTCGGCGGGTGTGGTGGGCCAGTCGGTGATGCCGGCCTCCTGCCAGATCCTCTTGTTGTAGAGGAACCCGGGTGCCACTCCTACCGGACTCTGGCCGTAGACCTTGCCGTCGACGGTGGTGAAGTCGGTGAAGCGGTACTTCTTGGCGCGCTCCGCCCGGGTGCCGAGCGAGGCGAAGAACTTCGGGTAGTCGCTCTTCTTGATCACCGCGGGGATCAGCAGGACATCGCCGTAGTTCTCCGTGTTCATACGGATCTTGACTTCGGCCTCGTAGTTGGTGAGGCCCTCGAACTCGACCTTCACCTTCGGATACGTCTTCCGGAAGTCGTCGGCGTACTTCTTCAACGTGCCGTCCTGCAGGAGATCGGTCCGCACGGTCAGGACCTTGATGGTGCCGGTCACTTTTGACGGATCGTCAGGTGCCTTGGCGTCGGCGCCCTTCGATGTTCCACCGGTTCCGGTGCACGCGGAGAGCACCAGGCCGGCGGTGAGGAGTGCGGGAATCATGCGGCGGTTCATGTGCATCAGCTCCGTTCGGGACGGACGAGCACTACAGGGATGGCTGATTCGGCACTCTGACACCACTTACTGAACCGGTACAGTCCCTATTTCGCCAAGGGTGCCACCATATTTTCCGCGCCTGACCCACGCGGGAATGGAACGGTTTAGGAGTGCGCATGCTGGAGGCCACACCACTCACCGAGGGCTGGACCGTGCGGTACGAGGCGGGCGAACTGCCGGCCACCGTCCCCGGGTGTGTGCACACCGACCTGCTGGCGGCGGGAGTGATCCCGGACCCCTTCATCGGCCGGAACGAGGCGGAGGTCGCCTGGGTGGGGCGCCGGGAGTGGACGTACGGGACGGACCTATCCGCTGCGCTCGCCCGTGAACGGCACGAACGGCACGAGGTTCGCGGGGTTCATGACGTTCATGACGTTCATGAGCAGACCGATCTCGTCTTCGACGGGCTCGACACCGCCGCCGAGATCCGGCTCGACGGTCAACTCCTGGGCCGGGTACGGAACATGCACCGCTCGTACCGCTTCGACGTGACCGGGATGACCGGGCGCCTGTCCGTCCACTTCGCCTCCGCCTATGCCGAGGCGGAGGCCGTCCGGGAGCGGCTGGGTGAGCGGCCCGGCGCCTACGCCGAGCCCTACCAGTACATCCGGAAGATGGCCTGCTCCTTCGGCTGGGACTGGGGGCCGACCCTCGTCACCGCCGGGATATGGCGGCCGGTGCGCCTGGAGCACTGGTCGACAGCCCGGATCAGCCGGGTGCGCCCCGAGGTGACGGTCGACGAACACGGCGTGGGGCGAGTGGAGTTGGCAGTCGACGTCGAGCGCACCAGAGTCGAGGCCGGGCTGACGCTGGAGGCCCGGGTCAGCGGTGGTGGTCTCTCCGGTGGCGGCGAGGTACTGGCCCGGGGCGAGATCAACGGGACCAGCGGTGTCGTACGGCTGGAAGTTCCGGACGTGGAGCTGTGGTGGCCGCGCGGCTATGGGCAACAGACGCTGTACGACGTTGAGTTGACGCTCCGTCATGGTGATGTCCCACTGGACGGCTGGCGGCGGCGGGTGGGGTTCCGGACCGTCGGCCTTGACACGTCCTCCGACGTCCACGGGACCGGGTTCACCCTGGTCGTCAACGGGGAGCGGTTGTTCGCGCGGGGCGTCAACTGGATCCCGGACGACGTGTTCCCGTCCCGGATCACCCCGGAGCGGTACCGGGAGCGGCTCGCGCAGGCGGCCGGCGCCGGTGTGGACCTCGTCCGGGTGTGGGGCGGCGGGATCTACGAGAGCGAGGACTTCTACGACGTCTGCGACGAGTTGGGGCTGCTGGTCTGGCAGGACTTCCCCTTCGCGTGCGCCGCCTATCCCGAGGAGCAGCCGCTGCGGGGCGAGGTGGAGGCGGAGGCCCGGGAGAACGTCGTACGGCTGATGCCTCATCCCTCGCTCGTGCTGTGGAACGGGAACAACGAGAACCTGTGGGGCTTCAGGGACTGGGGATGGGAGCAGACGCTCGCCGGCGAGTCGTGGGGCGAGGGGTACTACCTGGGCGTACTGCCGCGCGTGGTGGCCGAGTTGGACCCCACGCGGCTGTACACCGCGGGCAGTCCCTGGTCCGGGTCCTGGGAGCGGCATCCGAACGATCCGGCGCACGGTACGCACCACTCGTGGGAGGTGTGGAACCGGGAGGACTACGCCGACTACCGGCTCGAAGTCCCACGTTTCGTGGCCGAGTTCGGGTGGCAGGCACCGGCCGCGTACGCCACGATGCGGCGCGCGCTGCCCGACGAGACACTCGCATCGGACTCTCCCGGCATGCTGCACCACCAGAAGGCCGACGACGGGAACGGCAAACTGGAGCGCGGGCTCGCCCGGCATTTCCCCTTCCTGAGGGGGACTTCGACCGGTGGCACTACCTCACCCAGGTCAACCAGGCCCGTGCCGTCGCCGCCGGGATCGAGCACTGGCGTGCGCACTGGCCGGTGTGCGCGGGGACGATCGTGTGGCAGCTCAACGACTGCTGGCCGGTGACGTCCTGGGCGGCGATCGACGGGGACGGGCGCGAGAAACCGCTCTACCACGAGCTGAGACGGCTGTACGCGGACCGACTGCTCAGCCTTCAAGTGCGGGGGGAGACAGTGGTGTTGGCGGTCGTCAACCAGACGGCGCAACAGTGGGCGGGGACGGTGGAGCTGCGGCGGGTGTCCGTGGACGGGGGCGTGGTCGGCGAGCCGGTGCGAGTCGGGTTCACGGTGGAGCGGCGGGCGGTCACCGAGGTGCGGGTGCCGGGGGAACTCGTGCCGGTGGGAGCCAAGGAGTTCCTGGTCGCGGATGTCGACGCCGACACGGAGGGGGTCGTCCCGGACAGTTCCGGCGGGGCCGACGGGGAGGGGCTGCGGGCGCTGTATTTTCCCGTGCCGGACCGTGAAGTCCCTTACCCCCGGCCCGAGTTCGACGTGAGCGTCGCTCCGGGAGCCGTCACGGTGACGGCTCGTACCCTCGTACGGGATCTGCTGCTGCAGGCGGACCGGCTGGACCCGGGAGCGCGGGCCGATCGCGGTCTGGTGACCCTGTTGCCCGGGGAACGGGTGACCATCGGGGTGCGTGGCTGGGAGACTCCGGATGCCGAGACCGCCCGATCGGCCCTGTACTGCGTGGAGCCCGCCAGATGACGGCATCGCCGACCCCCCGCGTCACCATCAAGGACGTCGCCGCGCGCGCCGGCGTGTCCAAGGGGGCCGTGTCCCTCGCCTTCAACCACAAGCCGGGGCTCGCCGAGGCGACCCGGGACCGGATCTTCACCGCCGCACGCGAGCTGGGCTGGGAGCCGAACCTCACCGCGCGGTCACTGGCCGGGGCCCGGGTGGACGTGGTGGGGCTGGCGATCTGCCGGCCGGCCCGGCTGCTCGGGCTCGAACCGTTCTACATGGACTTCATCTCGGGCGTGGAGAGCGTCCTGACCGAGCATTCGTGCTCGCTGCTGCTCAGGCTGGTGCGGAATCTGGAGGAGGAGGTCGGGCTCCAGGAGTCCTGGTGGAAGGGGCGGCTCATCGGCGGGGCGATCCTGGTGGACCTCCGGGCGGACGATCCCCGGGTCCCGGCCGTCGAACGGCTCGGGATGCCCGCGGTCGCGGTCGGGCATCCGTCCTTCACCGGCAACCTCACCTCCGTGTGGACCGACGACGCCACGGCCGTGACGGAGGCGGTGCGGTATCTCGCGGCGCTCGGGCATCGGCGGATCGCCCGGGTGGGGGGTGCGGCGGCCCTCGGGCACACGAACATCCGTACGGCGGCTTTCGACGAGGCCGCGCGGGGGCTCGATCTGGCCGGGGCGTCACAGGTCTCGACCGACTACTCCGGCGACGCGGGGGCCCGGGCCACCCGGTCGCTGCTGTCCGCCGCGCCGGCGGACCGGCCCACGGCGATCCTGTACGACAACGACATCATGGCGGTGGCGGGCCTCTCCGTGGCCGCCGAGATGGGGCTGAGCGTGCCGGCCGACGTGTCGCTGCTGGCCTGGGACGACTCGCAGCTGTGCCGGTTGACGCGGCCCACGTTGTCGGCGATGAGCCATGACGTGCACGGGTTCGGGGTGGACGTCGCCCGGACGTTGTTCGGGGTGATCGCCGGGGACGGCGGCGGGTCGCATCCGGTGGCTACGCCCGTACTCACTCCCCGGGGTTCCACCGCGCCGCCCAGGGGGTTCCCGCACTCCTGATGCCACCGGCGGTTGGGGGCACCTGCCGCCCAGCGCTCACACAAGCGCAGGCATAGGAGTTGCACCACCCCTTCTTGCCCCGCCCGAGCCCACGACTGAGACCAGGGACCGCAGGGTGGCACCGCTCACCGCAACGAGGCGGACCTCAACCGCGCGGACCTCACCGGCGTGAACTTCTCCACGGCCAGGGCCATCACCCTGGGACAAGTGGTGAGCGCACGCCCTGACCGGTCTGCCGACCTTCCGAGGCAGCCGGCATCGGATCCGCGAGTGCGGGCGCGAATCGCGGCTGTGACGGAACAACGGGAGGAAAACCGGTGACGCATGGCGCCCGACTCCGTGTTCTGGCGACCCCGGTCGCCTCGACCCCGTCGGCCATCCGGCGGAACTCCGACGAGGACTTCGCCGACTGGTACCCGCGACGGACACCTCGGCATCTCCCCCGCCCAAGTGCCCGCCGCGTGCGTGCTGCAGCTCTTGGTCTGCCTGTCGGACCGGCAGGCGGCCGAGGCGGTGCGCCGCCACAACGATTTCGCCAAAGGCAGGTCCGAATGAGAGCGTCCCGGTTCAGCTCACCCGGATGCATCTCCGTCCGCCAAGGTGCACGGCGATGCGGTTGAAATTCATTAGAAACCGACCAAACGGGACATGCAACCACGCCAACCCCGCTTGTCATCCTATGAATTTCTCCAACCCCCCTCTCTGCGCACACCGTTGACAGCATCGCGACTCCGATCGATCATCAGACATCCGATGAATTGGAGCCGCTCATGGGTACGTATCCGAGGCGCCAGGTCCTGGGCGCCGCGGCCGGAGTCGCCGCAGCAGCAGCCCTTCCCCTCACCTCAGCCAGCGCCGCGCACGCCGCCGAACCACTCGCCGGGCACGCCGGGCCGTGGGCTCCTGTCCCCGACCCCGTCCCGGTCCCGCTCGACTCCCTCTACGACAACGACGGCATCGACACGACCTCCGCGCGCGGCGGCGACTTCGACGGCTCGGGCTACACGTTCCCGGGCGAGGAACTGCCCACGGGCCGTGTAGAAGTCGACGGCACGCCCTTCGTCCTCCCGACCTCGGATGCCGGCGCGAAGAACAACGTCGTCGCACTCGGCCAGCGCGTCGAACTGCCCCAAGGCCACTACCTCTCGGCAGCCTTCCTCACCGCGGGCAGCTATGGCAACGCCTCCGGCAAAGCCACGGTCCACTACGCGGACGGCTCGACCACGACCGCCACCCTCGGCGGGTCCGACTGGTACGCCTCGGGCGGATCCCTGTCGGTGCCGTACCGCTATGGGCCGGACGGCACCAAGGACGAACACCGCGTGGGGATCGGCACGTCCGAGCTGTGGCTCGACCCACAGCGCGACGCCGTGGCGATCACACTCCCGGTGACCAACCCGGCACAGGCGAACAAGGCGTCGCTCCACGTGTTCGCGCTGTCCCTGCAACCTGCCGCTCAGGGACGCGCGCTGGTCCTGCGCGGGGCCAGGTCCACGGACTCGCTCCTGGAATCGTCCGGCGCCCAGAGCGTCGAGGCCACCGTCGTCAACGCGGGGACCGTCGCCGTCCTGGCCGCGGACGGCGTGTCGGTGCGCGTCGACGTTCCGGGAGCGCGCACCGTCGAGGCCGCTCGGGTCCGCCGCCTTGACCCCGGCGAGCAGGCCCGCGTCCGCGTGGGTATCCGCAACCGCGCGGGCACCGCCCCCGGCACGGCTCGGGACGGCTCGGTGACCGTCACCGGACACGGAGCCCAAGTCGCCTCGCAGAAAAGCCGGTTGACCCTCGGTGTCGCCGACTACCAGCCCACTGAGGCTTCTCTCTCCGGCCACCAGGCACCGTACTGGTTCCAGGGCGCCAAGTTCGGCATCTTCATCCACTGGGGCGTCTACTCGGTGCCCGCCTGGTCGCCGGTCGGAAAACAGTACGCCGAGTGGTACTGGAACCACATGCAGGATCCCCAGAACGCCGTTTTCGCGTACCACCGCGAGAAGTACGGCGAGGAATTCGCCTACGACGACTTCATTCCGATGTTCACGGCGGAGAAATTCGATCCGCGCGCCTGGGTCGAACTGTTCCGGGACGCGGGCGCCGAATACCACGTGCTCACCTCGAAGCACCACGAAGGCTTCGCCCTGTGGGACACGAAGGTCTCCGATCGCAGCTCCGTGAAGATGGGCCCGAAACGCGACCTCGTCAAGGAACTCTTCGACGCGTCCCGCCGCTATACACCCGAACTCCACCGCGGGCTCTACTTCTCCATGCCCGAGTGGTTCAACCCGGACAATCCCTGGATGGGTCACGCCCCGCGCAATCCGTACACCCAGAAGCCGGTGCCGTACACGGGCTACACCGCGGGCAAGGACTTCGTGAAGGACTACCAGGCCCCGCAGATGCTGGAGCTGATCCAGGGCTACGACCCGGAGCTCATCTGGTGCGACATCGGCGGCGCCAACGACAGCCTCCATGTCCTGGCCGAATACTTCAACCACGCGAAGAACCGCGCCCGGCCCGTCGACGTCACCGTCAACGACCGTTCGGGCATCGGCTTCCACGACTTCACAACGCCCGAGTACACGACGTACGACAACACGGTCGTCGCCAAGTGGGAGTCCAGTCGCGGTCTGGACCCGTTCAGCTACGGCTACAACCGGGCGACACCGGACGACGCCTACATGACGACCGAGGCGGTGGTGCGCAGCCTCGTCGACATCGTCTCCAAGAACGGCAACTTCCTCCTCGACATCGGCCCGCGTGCCGACGGCACCATCCCCGAGATCATGCAGACCCGGCTGCGTGAGACGGGCCGCTGGCTGCGCACCAACGGAGAGGCGATCTACGGCACCACGTACTGGTCCCGGATGGCCGAACTGGGCGAGGACCTGCGGTTCACCGTCCGCCCGGACGAAGCCTTCTACATCCACTCCCTGGCCAGGCCGGGCGCCAAGCTCACCGTCGAGGCCCCGATCCCGATCCGCAGCGGCGACAAGGTCACGATGCTCGGCCACGGCCGGCCCCTGACGTGGACCCTCAGCAACGGGGCGCTGGTGATCGACGTCCCCGAAGCCGCACGCAGGGCGGGGCAGCACGCGTGGGTCTTCAAGGTGCACTGGCGTGCCTGAGACCCGACGGACACCCTGAGCACGACCGGAGGCCGCGACGGCATGACGCCGTTCGCGACACCGACGGGCACAGGTCCGACAAGGCAGGGGCATGGTTGAACCGGTCGCCGCGGTTGCCCACCGGGTCGGTTGGTCCCGCGCCGAGCGCGGGACCAACCGACCTTCACGTTGCCGCTGCCGGCTGCCGGCTGAACCATTCGTCCTACTCCGCACCCGCGGGTTTCACGGCGACCGGCTCCGCCGGGACGGTGACATCCCTCGGGGTCTGCGGGGGATGAGGCTCTCGAAGGCGAAGGCGAAGGCACCGGCGCCCCAGGGCCAGGACGGCCCGCAGGCCGTTCTCCGCCGGAAGGCGCACGACGTGCCCGAAGGCCGCGGGCGTCGCGGTCGATGTCGAGGCGTTCGGGGTCGCTGACGAAGCCGGGATCGAGGCGTCGCCCAGGCCCCACATTCACCCGATCTATCGACTGATCACACCTCACTGCTCCATGACTTGACCCTAGCGCCTGAGTGTATTCACCAGTTCAGTCCCGGGTTTCCGTCGAACCCCTAGACAGGGCCTCGATCGGTGCTCGTTAATACATCCGACGTCACTCCGGTCAGCCCGGATGTCGAGCCGCAACGCCGTGCGCTGCCCA
Organism: Streptomyces sp. SID12488; assembly: GCF_010548275.1. Lineage (GTDB taxonomy): Bacteria > Actinomycetota > Actinomycetes > Streptomycetales > Streptomycetaceae > Streptomyces. The sequence goes on along the minus strand of NZ_JAAGLT010000023.1, from coordinate 114,102 downwards.
CACCGCCGCCAACACCGCGCGCTGTCCTGCGAACAGTCGGGAGAAGACCTTGCCAGAGCCGATCACCCGCCGAGGGCGCGCTCGCCGGTATGGCGGTCCGGCGACGGCAGGCCCCGCCAGTCCGCCGGGGCCCTATCGGTGAAGGAGCTCCTGCGGCCCGGCGCGCCGCAGTGTTCGCGTCGACCGTCTCCCTGAGTGCGCTCAGGCCGCCACCGTCCGGAATCCGCGCCCGGACCGCTCGGTCAAGGTGCACGCCTCCCACGCCAGCCACTCAGGTTCCCGGGGAGCGCCGTCTCGCAGCCCTTTTGCCACGTCGTTCCCGAGTGGGCGGCAGATACCTCCCTCGGACCCCAGCCCAGACCGACGTCGGATGCCGTCCGCGACGTCGGCACCGCAACCAATGCCGACAACCCACAGGAGTGGTCCATGTCCTCACGAAAAATGACTCGCCGTACGTTTCTCGGCGCGGCGGGTGCGGCGACCGCCGCGACCGCTCTGCCGCTCGTCCCCGGCTTCTCGGGCCTGCTGTCGCAGGCGTCCGCCGCGGACGCGCAGACCAACCTGAGCAAGATGGTCGACATGCGGTTCGGCATGTTCAACCACTTCAGCCTGGGCACGTTCACCGACCAGGAGTGGGCGGAACCCAACCAGAGCCCCGCCCTCTTCGCTCCCCCGAGTGTCAACTGCGCGCAGTGGGCCGACGCGGCGGTCGCCGCGAAGATGGGTTACGGCATCCTGACCAGCAAGCACCACGACGGCTTCGCCCTGTGGCCGAGCGCCTTCGGCACCCAGAACGTGGCGAACAGCTCGTACAAGCACGACGTCGTACAGGCGTACTGCGACGCCTTCCGGGCGAGAGGGCTGAAGGTCGGGATCTACTACTCGATCTGGGACCGCACCTTCGGTGTCGAGGCATGGGAGAGCCGGCACAACGTGAGCGGGCTCGAAGTCACCGATGCCATCCAGCCCGGCGACATGACCTTCATCCTCGGTCAGATCCGCGAGCTGCTCACCGACTACGGCACCATCGATATGTTCATGACCGACGGTTACGCCTGGCAGATGGGGCAGCAGGCCGTCTCCTACCAGCGGATCCGTTCGCTGGTGAAGGAGCTGCAGCCGGACTGCGTCATGATCGACATCGGTGGACTGGTCGAGCCCTTCCTCAGCGACGCGATCTTCTTCGAAGAGCCGCTGGGCATCACAGCACCGGCGGGCAACACCTACGCCGGAATGCAGGGGCAGACCATCAGCAACGGCTGGTTCTGGCACCCCTCCACCCCGGCCGAGAGCCTGCTGAGCAAGTCCGCGATCCTCTCCCACCTGGCCGACCTGGAACCGAAGTACACCTCGTTCATCCTCAACTGCCCGCCCAACCGCAACGGCCTGCTGGACACCAATATCGTCAACCGGCTCGCCGAGGTCGGCGCCGCATGGAGCCCGAACACCTCCAGGCCGTCGCTGCCCACCCAGTTGCTGCGCGCCGAGCACCCCGTCACACCGGTCAACGCGTACGCCACCGCTTTCCACACCGGCGAGGGACCGCTCAACGCCATCGACGGACTCAGCGACGTCCGCTACGAGACCTGTTGGTCCACCTGGGGCCTGTCGCTGCCACAGGCGATCACCATCGACCTGGGCGGGGTGTGGAGCAATGTCTCCACCCTCGAATACCTGCCGAAGCAGTGGAATCGCAACGACTCCACCGACGGCGACATCACCTCGTACACCATCCACACCAGCACCGACGGGGTCACCTTCACCCAGGTCGCCACCGGCACCTGGGCCGGCAACCGCACAACCAAGCCGGCCGAGTGGACCGCCCGCAACGTGGGCTTCGTACGCATCCAGGTCAACGCCGGCACCGGCAGCTACGCGAACATCGGTGGAGTGAGGATCGGTGGCCGGACAGCCAAGCCCGCCCTGGTGTCATCCGTCCTGCCGGGGGACGCAACCGTCTACCGGCTGAGCGCCCGGCACAGCGGCAAGGTCGCCGACGTGGCGAGCGCGCGCACCGCCAACGGCTCCAACGTCCTGCAGTGGCCCTGGCTCAACCAGGCGAACCAGAAATGGACCTTCACCAGCACCGGCGACGGCTACTACAAGATCAAGGGTGCGGGCAGCGGCAAGCTCCTGGAGATCGCGGACCTCTCCCGCGTCGACGGCGGCAACGCCGACATCTGGCAGGACGCCTCCGCGCCCCAGCAGCAGTGGGCCGTCACACCCACCGGCGACGGCTACTACTTCCTCATCAACCGCTACAGCGGACTCTCCCTCGGCGTCGACGAGGGCAGCACCACCGACGGGGCCAACATCGAGCAGCAGCCGTACACCTCACAGGCCCGGCAGCAATGGCAGCTCATCCCCTCCTGAACCTGCCCCGCCGACATGGTGCGGAGGGCCGCCCGCGGTTTTGGCGAAGTTCAGCTGGGCCCGCAGCACCCGCAGCGCGGTCCGTCCCCGCTTCTCCGCGCCATGGCGTTGCCTCGACACGGTCCCGCAGCGCGGCGAGGACGTCGTAGGCGTGGTGACGCGACGCGACTCCAGCACTCGCGTCACTGCGAGCACAGCCGAGGCGGTGGCCGGCACCCGGCGGATGCAGTCAATGGCGAGTGCCGGCCGTCGCGCCATCTCTTGCCGGTTCGCACGTTGATGCCGACGATCCGGCAGGCTTCCGTGTTGTTGTGCCCCTACTGCGTGAGCCGAAGGTATGTCTCCCGCTCACGCGTCGGACGGCGCGCCTTCCGGTTCCGGTCCTCCCGGATCTCGAAGTCCGTCGCATCCCCTTGCCTCCGATCGTCGCTGCACCCGTCCTAGCAGGTCACAGCTGCTTCGGCCCCAGTAGGACCAGGTCAGAGAGGCGACTCGAACTTACCGGCGGTAACATGTGAGCGTGTGACGTTCACCGCTCCTCCCCCCAGGGGTGTGCAGCGGAGTTACCCGCAAGTAGCATGGGCCTGAGCGCCCGCTCAGCGGTTGCGTTTCGCAGCAGAGCCGTCCCGCACCTTTGGAGGAGAGCCATCGTGCCTCGTACCGTCAGGGATGTCGTCTTCGTCGACGGCGTCCGCACCCCGTTCGGCAAGGCGGGCCCGAAGGGCATCTACCACGAGACCCGCGCCGACGACCTCGTCGTCAAGGCGATCCGGGAACTGCTGCGCCGCAACCCGGGTCTCGACCCGAAGAAGATCGACGAGGTCGCCATCGCCGCGACCACCCAGATCGGCGACCAGGGTCTGACCCTGGGCCGCACCGCGGGCATCCTCGCCGGGCTGCCGCAGTCCGTCCCCGGCTACTCCATCGACCGGATGTGCGCGGGCGCGCTGACCGCCGTCACCGCGACCGCCGGCTCGATCGCCTTCGGCGCGTACGACGTCGTCATCGCCGGTGGCGTCGAGCACATGGGCCGTCACCCCATGGGCGAGGGCGTCGACCCGAACCCGCGCTTCGTGAGTGAGAAGCTCGTCGACGAGTCGGCCCTGTTCATGGGCATGACCGCCGAGAACCTGCACGACCGTTACCCGCACATCACCAAGCTGCGCGCCGACGAGTACGCCGTGCGCTCGCAGGAGAAGGCAGCCAAGGCGTACGCCAACGGCAAGATCCAGCAGGACCTGGTGCCCATCTCCGTACGGAACACCAACGCGGAGGTCGGCGAGACGGGCTTCGGCCTGGTCACCGCCGACGAGCCGATGCGCCCTGGGACCACCCTGGAGAACCTGAGCGGGCTGAAGACGCCGTTCCGTGTGCACGGGCGGGTCACCGCCGGCAACGCGGCCGGTCTGAACGACGGCGCCACCGCGTCGATCATCGCGTCCGAGGACTTCGCGCGCGAGAACGACCTGCCCGTCAAGATGCGCCTGGTCTCGTACGCCTTCGTCGGCGTCGAGCCCGAGGTCATGGGCTACGGTCCGATCCCGGCAACCGAGAAGGCCCTCGCCAAGGCCGGCCTCGGCATCGGTGACATCGGTCTGTTCGAGGTCAACGAGGCCTTCGCCGTCCAGGTGCTGGCCTTCCTCGACCACTACGGCATCGCGGACGACGACGCGCGCGTGAACCAGTACGGCGGCGCCATCGCCTTCGGTCACCCGCTCGCCTCGTCGGGTGTGCGTCTGATGACGCAGCTCGCTCGCCAGTTCGAGGAGCAGCCGGAGGTCCGTTACGGCCTGACCACCATGTGCGTCGGCTTCGGCATGGGCGCCACCGTCATCTGGGAGAACCCGAACCACAAGGACGCCGGAGGCGACAAGTGAGCACCACCGAACTCCTCAAGGGCGCGGCCGAGCTGTTCCCCGACGAGGTCGTGACGTCCGCGCACGTACGCCACCTCGATCTCCCGTTCAACGCCGGTCGTTTCGCGCTGATCACCCTCGACAACGGCTTCGACCACACCAAGCCGACCACCTTCGGCCCGGCCTCGCTGGCGAACCTGAGCATCGCCATCGACCAGGTCGAGAAGGAGGCGTCGGCCGGTGAGATCGTCGGTGTCGGCATCACCGGCAAGCCATTCATCTTCGCGGTCGGCGCGGACCTCAAGGGCGTCGAGCTCCTGAAGAACCACTCCGACGCGCTCGCCATCGGCAAGGGCGGCCACGAGGTCTTCAAGCGGCTGGCCCAGATCGCGGTCCCGACCTTCGGCTACTACAACGGTGCCGCCATGGGCGGTGGCGTCGAGGTCGGTCTGCACTGCTCGTACCGGACCGTCTCCGCGGCCCTGCCGGCCTTCTCGCTGCCCGAGGTCTTCCTCGGTCTGGTTCCCGGCTGGGGCGGCTGCACGCTCCTGCCGAACCTGATCGGTGCGGACAAGGCCGTCACGGTGATCATCGAGAACTCGCTCAACCAGAACAAGCAGCTCAAGGGCGGCCAGGTCTACGACCTCGGGATCGCCGACGCGCTCTTCGAGGGCGCGGACTTCCTGGAGCAGTCGCTGCTGTGGACGGCCGCCGTCCTCAAGGGCGAGATCGTCGTCGAGCGCCCCGCGATCGACCGTGGCGAGGCCTGGGACCAGGCCGTCGCGCGCGGCCGGTTCATCGCCGACAGCAAGGTGCACGGTGCCGCCCCGGCCGCCTACCGCGCGCTGGACATCATCGCCGCGGCCAAGGACGGCGACCTGCAGAAGGGGTACGACGCCGAGGACGTCGCGCTCGCCGACCTGATCATGGGTGGCGAACTGCGCTCCGGCATCTACGCCTTCAACCTGGTCCAGAAGCGCGGCAAGCGTCCGGCCGGTGCGCCGGACAAGTCGCTCGCGCGTCCGGTCACCAAGGTGGGCGTCGTCGGCGCGGGCCTGATGGCCTCGCAGCTCGCCCTGCTCTTCCTGCGCCGCCTCGAGGTGCCGGTCGTGCTGACCGACATCGACCAGGAGCGCGTCGACAAGGGTGTGGGCTACGTCCACGGCGAGATCGACAAGCTGCTGCTCAAGGGCCGCGTCAACCAGGACAAGGCCAACCGCCTGAAGGCCCTGGTCACCGGTGTGCTGGACAAGGCGGAGGGCTTCTCCGACGCGGACTTCATCATCGAGGCCGTCTTCGAGGAGATCGGCGTCAAGCAGCAGGTGTTCGCGGAGGTCGAGGCGGTCGCCCCGGCGCACGCGATCCTCGCGACGAACACGTCGTCCCTGTCGGTGACGGAGATGGCGTCGAAGCTGAAGAACCCCGAGCGGGTCGTGGGCTTCCACTTCTTCAACCCGGTCGCGATCCTGCCGCTGCTGGAGATCGTGCGCGGCGAGCAGACCGACGACGTCTCGCTGGCGACGGCGTTCGGTGTCGCCAAGAAGCTGAAGAAGACCGCGGTACTCGTGAAGGACGCTCCGGCGTTCGTCGTGAACCGTATCCTTACCCGCTTCATGGGCGAGATCCAGAACGTGATCGACGAGGGTACGTCGGTCGAGGTCGCGGAGAAGGCGGTGGAGCCGCTGGGTCTGCCGATGTCTCCGCTGGTGCTGCTGGAGCTGGTCGGTCCGGCGATCGGCCTGCACGTCTCGGAGACGCTCAACCGGGCGTTCCCGGACCGCTTCACGGTCTCCCCGAACCTCGCCGCCGTCGTCAAGGCCGGCAAGCGTGGCTTCTACGTGTACGACAGCGGGAAGCCCGAGTTGGACCCCGAGGTCGCCGCGCTGCTGAAGCAGGGGGATGTCGCCCTGAGCGAGGAGCAGGTGCGGGACCGGGTGCTCGACGCGGTCGCCCAGGAGATCGGGCTCATGCTCGACGAGGGTGTCGTGGCCGAGGCCCAGGACATCGACCTGTGCCTGATCACCGGCGCGGGGTGGCCCTTCCACCTGGGCGGGGTCACGCCGTACCTGGACCGTGAGGGTGTCTCCGAGCGGGTGAACGGGAAGCGGTTCCTGGAGGCTGGGGTGGCTTCCGTACCGGTGTAACGGTTCGTTGTGCTTTCCGAGTGCCCTGTACGCCGTGGTGGCGTGCGGGGCACTCGGTTTTTCGCCCCCGCCGCCCCTACCCGTCCCGTCCTTCTGGGGCTCCGCCCCAGACCCCGCTCCTCAAACGCCGGAGGGGCTGGATCTTTCAGCCCGTCCGGCGTTTGAGGACGAGGCCCCTTCAGGGCCGACAGCGGGGGTCTGGGGGCGCAGCCCCCAGGGATGGGACGGGTAGGGGGCGGCGGGGGCGAGGAAACCCCGTCACACCACGACCCACGCCTCCAGCGCCAGCCCCGCCTCCCGCTTTCGCCGGGCGACCCTGAGTTCCCCGCCCCCGGGAACCGCCGTCGCCGCGACCACTCTGCCGTTCGCGTCCTCCGTCAGCGACACCCTTGCGTCCAGGGGGAGTTGAGGGCCCGACTCGGTCCACCACGCCCCCGCCGACTCCTGCTCGGTCGGATACGCGGCGAACGCCACCCGCCCGCTCGCCGAGCGCTGCGCGAGCAACGTGCAGTCGACCTCGTCCAGCGTGCAGCGGATGACCGACACCGGGCCGGGACCGGCCACCGGAAGCAGTTCGACCGGCTCGCTGCCCGCCCGCCACACGCACACCGTGTCCGTCTCGTCCGTGTAGAACAGCGTCACATGGTCGTCGGACGTGACCAGCGCCCGCAGGCTGCCCCGACGGGCCGTCACCTTCAACGGGGTCTCGTCGAGTTCCGGGATGTGGCCGGGTCCGCGCTGCGTCCAGCGCAGGATGCCGTGAGGCGAGTTGCCGTACAGCTCGACGCGTCCGGAGGCACGCGTGACGGCCATCAACTGCTCCTCCACGTCCTCGCCCTTGAGGTCGCGCCAGGGGCCCCACCCGCCGCGCTCCTTCTGGCCTCGCATGCTGACACCGCCCACGGCGTTCCGTACGAAGACATGGGCGCGGCCCTCCGCGTCGACGGCGACCGCCGGTACGCCGGTCCAGTCGCCCTTGTCGTTCGGGTGACCCAGGCGCGTCCAGTCGAGGGCGGCGAGGGCGGGCCGGAAGTGCGTGGTGTGGACGAGGCCCGCCTCGCCCTTCACCGTGGGCCGCCACGTCGCCAAGTGTGCGTATTCGTCGGGGCCTTGGCCGACGCCGACCATGGCATGCACGCGCAGGTCGCCGCCGATGCGCCGGGGCGGGAGCCAGGGCCCGCCGGGCCGGGACTCCGCGCGGCAGACGATCCCGTCTCCCACGGCGTCGTACGCGCTCAGTCGGCCGTCGCGACCCCGTATGAGCCAGTCGCCGTTGACCGACTCGGGACGCCCCGCGGCCGTGGTAGGGGAAGGAGGAACAATGGGCACTGGACTACTTTAGTGTGCTCTTACCTTCGCCGCGCCCCCCGGCCCCCTCATCCGGTATCCCTGATTCCGGTCCCGCGTGCGACCCTGATCCGCATGGATGCCCCTCTGCTCGTGATCGTCGACGCGGCGAATGTCGTCGGCTCGGTACCCGACGGCTGGTGGCGGGACCGGCGCGGGGCGGCGGAGCGTCTGCGGGACCGGCTGGTGGCGTACGCGGAGAGCGGGCTGCCGGGGCGGGCGGGGCCCGTGGAGATCGTCCTGGTGGTCGAGGGCGCGGCTCGTGGGGTCGATTCGGTTCCGGGCGTACGGGTGGAGTCGGCGCCCGGCAGCGGGGACGACCGGATGGTCGAGCTGGTCGCCGAGTTCACGGACCGGGAGCGCCTCGTCGTCACCGCCGATCGTGAACTACGCCGCAGGGTCACGGAGTTGGGCGCCGAGGTCGCCGGGCCCCGTACGGTTCGGAGCGACTAGCACACGTCGTACCGTACGGAGCCATCGTCAACTTCGCCGACCGCTCAGGTCAGTTGGTGTCGGCCGTCGCCTTCTGCTGCTGTCCGAGGCGGCTGTGGGAGCGGCCGTACAGGAAGTACACGAGGAAGCCGATCGCCATCCATACGCCGAACCGAAGCCAGGTCTCGGCGGGCAAATTCAGCATCAGCCAGAACGAGGCGAGCACCGACAGGATCGGGATGAACGGCACCCACGGGGTCCGGAAGGCCCGGGGCAGGTCGGGGCGGGATTTACGGAGGATGACCACGCCGATCGCGACGACCACGAAGGCGAACAGCGTCCCGATGTTCACCAGTTCGGCGAGTTCGCTCAGCGGGGTGAAGCCGGCGACGATCGCGATGATCACGCCCAGCAGGATCGTCGGCCGGTGCGGGGTCCTGAAGCGTGGGTGGACGTGTGAGAAGAAGCGGGGCAGCAGACCGTCGCGGCTCATCGCGAAGAAGACCCGGGTCTGGCCGAGGAGAAGGATCATGCAGACCGTCGTCAGGCCGACGGCGGCGCCGAAGCTGATGAAGCCCGCGAACCACGGGTGCCCGGTGGCCTTGAAGGCGTCGGCGAGCGGCGCGGTCACCGACAGTTCGGTGTAGTGCTGCATGCCGGTCACCACGATCGACACCGCGACGTACAGGGCGGTGCAGATGACGAGGGAGCCGAGGATACCCCGGGGCATGTCCCGTTGCGGGTTCCTGGTCTCCTCGGCGGCCGTGGCCACCACGTCGAAGCCGATGAAGGCGAAGAACACGACCGAGGCGGCGGTGAAGACGCCCATCACACCGAAGTTGGACGGTGCCCAGCCGAACATCAGCTGGATGAGCGGCGACTGGAGGCCGTCACCGGCCGGCACCTCCTGCGCCTTCGGGATGAACGGGCGGTAGTTGTCGCCCTTGACGAAGAAGGCGCCCGCGATGATCACGACGAGGACGACGGTCACCTTGATGGCGACGACGATCGAGGTGACGCGCGCGGAGAGCTTCGTGCCGAGCACGAGGATGCCGGTCAGTGCCAGGACCAGTGCCGCGGCGAGGATGTCGAAGCCGAAGCCGTCGGCCCCGTCCCGGCCGCTGAGCACCTCCGGCAGGTGCCAGCCGGCGTTGTCGAGGAGCGAGGTGATGTACCCGGACCAGCCGACGGCCACCACCGCCGTACCGAGCGCGAACTCCAGTACCAGGTCCCAGCCGATGATCCAGGCGGGCAGTTCGCCGAGCGAGGCGTAGGAGAACGTGTACGCGGACCCGGCCACCGGGACCGTGGACGCGAACTCGGCGTAGCAGAGCGCCGCGAGGGCGCAGACGACCCCGGCGACCGCGAAGGCCAGGGCGACGGCGGGGCCGGCGTTGTTCTTGGCGACCGTGCCGGTGAGGACGAAGATGCCGGTGCCGATGATGACACCGACGCCGAAGACCGTCAGATCCAGCGCGGACAGGGATTTCTTGAGCGCGTGTTCTGGTTCCTCGGTGTCGCGGATGGACTGTTCGACCTTCTTCGTCCTGAAGAGGGTGCTGCTCACGGGCGTACCTCCCACGCTGTGTCGTCCCGGACATGATCAAGAGCGGGCGTGGTGCGCCTGCCCCGGCGCGAGGGATTTCACGCTAATGGGCCGGTCCCACCACCGTAAAGAGTGGGGAAACCGGCCCATCAGAGCTCAGCCGTGGGTCAGTCGCGGGTCAGTCCCGAGTGGACTCCACCGAGTCGACCTCGGACTGCTCGAACCGTCCGTCGATCCTGGAGACCAGCCCGGTGACCTGGCGGGCGATGTCCGGTGCCGTCAGGCCGATCTCCGCCATGACCTCGGCCCGGGAGGCGTGGTCGAGGAAGCGCGGCGGGATACCGAAGTCGCGCAGCGGTACGTCGACCCCCGCGTCCCGCAGGGCCTGTGCGACGGCCGAACCGACGCCGCCCACCCGGGAGTTGTCCTCGACGGTGACGACCACGCGGTGTCGCTCGGCGAGCGGTGCCATGGCCTCGTCGACCGGCTTGACCCAGCGCGGGTCGACGACGGTGGTCGAGATGCCCTGCTGGTCCAGCAGCCCGGCGATCTCCAGGCACATCGGCGCCAGAGCGCCCACGGAGACGAGGAGCACGTCCGGCGTGTCGGTGCCGGGCTCGAGCAGCACGTCCATGCCGCCGACGCGTCCCACCGCGGGTACGGCGGGGCCGACGGCGCCCTTCGAGAAGCGGACCACGGTCGGCGCGTCGTCGACCTGGACGGCCTCCCGGAGCTGGGCGCGGACCTGGTCGGCGTCGCGCGGAGCGGCGAGCCTGAGGCCGGGGACGACCTGGAGGATCGACATGTCCCACATACCGTTGTGCGAAGCCCCGTCGGTGCCGGTGACGCCGGCCCGGTCGAGCACGAACGTCACACCGCACTTGTGCAGCGCCACGTCCATGAGGACCTGGTCGAAGGCCCGGTTGAGGAAGGTGGCGTACACCGCGAAGACGGGGTGCACTCCCCCGGTGGCCAGCCCGGCCGCCGAGACGGCGCCGTGCTGCTCGGCGATGCCGACGTCGTAGATGCGGTCCGGGAAGGCGTCCGCGAACTTCTTCAGACCGACCGGCTGGAGCATCGCGGCCGTGATCGCGACGATGTCCTCGCGCTCCCGGCCCAGCTCGACCATCTCGTCGCCGAAGACGGAGGTCCAGTCGGCGCCCGAGGCCTTGACCGGCAGGCCCGTGTCGGGGTGGATGGGGCCGATGCCGTGGAAGCGGTCGGCCTCGTCCTGGAGGGCGGGCTGGTAGCCGCGGCCCTTCTCGGTGAGGCAGTGCACGATGACCGGGCCGCCGAAGCGCTTGGCGCGGGCCAGCGCGGACTCCAGGGCCTCGATGTCGTGGCCGTCGATCGGGCCGACGTACTTGAGCCCCAGGTCCTCGAACATGCCCTGCGGGGCGATGAAGTCCTTGAGGCCCTTCTTGGCGCCGTGCAGGGTCTCGTACAGCGGCCTGCCGACGACCGGGGTGCGCTCCAGCAGGTCCTTGCCCTTGGCGAGGAACCGCTCGTAGCCGTCCGTCGTGCGCAGGGTGGCCAGATGGTTGGCGAGGCCGCCGATGGTCGGCGCGTACGAACGCTCGTTGTCGTTGACGACGATGACCAGCGGGCGGTCCTTGGCGTCGGCGATGTTGTTCAGCGCCTCCCAGGCCATACCGCCGGTGAGCGCGCCGTCACCGATGACGGCGACCACGTGGTGGTCGTCGCGCTTCAGCACCTGGTTGGACTTCGCGAGACCGTCGGCCCAGCCGAGGACCGTCGAGGCGTGCGAGTTCTCGATGACGTCGTGCTCGGACTCGGCCTGCGAGGGGTAGCCCGACAGGCCGCCCTTCATCTTCAGCCGCGAGAAGTCCTGGCGGCCGGTGAGCAGCTTGTGGACGTAGGACTGGTGGCCCGTGTCCCACAGCACCTTGTCCTTCGGCGACTCGAAGACCCGGTGCAGCGCGATGGTGAGCTCGACGACCCCGAGGTTGGGGCCGAGGTGGCCGCCGGTCTTGGAGACCGCGTCGACGAGGAAGGTCCGGATCTCCTCGGCCAGCTGGTCGAGCTGTTCCAGGCTGAGCCGGTCAAGATCGCGCGGTCCCTTGATGCGGGTCAGCAGCGGCACCCGTGCCTCCTTGCAGTAGAGCTGATCGAGCTTTCGCCGGGCGTGTCGAGTCTAGTGTTCCGCCTTCGCAACCGACGCCCGGCCTCTGCGTGATACGTCACGCGATCGGCCGTACCCAAGAAATGTGCCGTCTATGACACGCCTGTGCCCGGCACCCCGATACGGGTGCCGGGCACAATCGTTCGAAAGTACGCCGCAGGCGACTTGCAGGGGCGCGGGGAACTGCGCGACCAGCCACGGACAGGCCGCAGCCGGCGAACTGGCGCAACCCCCCACGACGCCAACCCGCTACGCCCGGCCGGCAGCCTTCTGGCTCCGCCGGGACACGGAGTCGATGACAACCGCGCCCAACAGCACCGCACCGGTGATCATGTACTGGATCGACGTGTTCATGTTCAGCAGGTCCAGACCCGTCTGGATCGACTGGATCACCAGCATGCCCAGCAGCGCAGACCACACCGTGCCCCGCCCGCCGAACAGGCTGGTACCACCGATGACCGCCGCCGCGATGGCGAGCATCAGCGTGTTGCCACCACCCGCGTTCAGCGTCGCACTCGCCGTCTGACCTGCGAAGAACATACCGCCGATCGCCGCGAACCCGCCGGAGATGGCGAACACGGTGATGCGGATCATCGGCACGTTGATACCGGCCCTGCGGGCCGCCTCGATGCCACCGCCGACCGCGAAGACCTTGCGGCCGTACGTCGTACGGCGGAGCACGAAGTCCACGATCACCAGCGCCGCGAGGAAGATCACCAGGGCGTTGGACACACCGGCCGAGTTGTTCAGCACGGCCGCGGCAGCGAAGGACGCCACACCGAGCGCGCCGACCCGCAGAGCGATCTCACTGGTGGGCCGGAAGGGCACCCCCGCGGCCTTGCGCCGGCGCTGTTCGCCGAAGGAGCCGACGAGCATCGACAGGACACCGAGACCGGCCAGCAGATAGGCGCCGATGACTGCCTGGTCCATGAAGAAGGAGCTCTGGCCGAACAGCTTGACCGGGCCGTGGTCGGCCGGGATGTTGATGGTGCCGCTGGAGCCGAGCAGCCACAGCATCAGGCCGTTCCAGCCGAGGAAACCGGCCAGCGTCACGACGAACGCGGGTACGCCGATCTTGGCGAAGAACCAGCCGTGCAGCGCGCCGATGCCGACACCGGTCACGATGGTCAGGATCAGCGCCAGCCAGCCGTTCATCCCGTGGGTGACCACGAAGACGGCGAAGAGCGTGGACGCGAAACCGCTGACCGAGCCGACGGAGAGGTCGATCTCACCGAGCAGCAGCACGAACACCAGACCGATGGCGAGCATGCCGGTGGCCGAGAGGTAGTAGCTGATGTTGGAGAGGTTGTCGGCGCTGAGGAAGCGGTCGTTCTGGAGCTGGAAGATCGTCCAGATGACGATCAGGCCGATGACGACCGGCAGCGAGCCCAGCTCACCGCCCTTCACCTTGCGCTTGAACTCGGTGACGTAGCCCTTGAGGCCCTCGTCGCGGACCAGCAGACGCGGGTCGACGACGGACACCGGCGCCGCGGTCGGGTCGTCGGCGGGTGCCACCGTGTTCTGGTGCTCCGCCCCTGGGTCGGGCTTCACGGTCTTGGACGTGTCGCTCACTTTGCCGCCTCCGTGTCGCGACGCCCCGCACGACGGGTCACGGCGTTGTCCGTGGCTCCGGTGATCGCGGCGATGATCTCTTCGTGGCTCGTGGTCTTCACCGGGAAGGAGCCGTTGTTCTTGCCGAGGCGCAGGACGTGGACGGTGTCCGCGACCGCCTTCACGTCGGCCATGTTGTGACTGATGAGGATGACGCCGAGGTTGCGCTCGCGCAGCCGCTCGACCAGGTCGAGGACCTGGGCGGTCTGCTCGACGCCGAGGGCGGCGGTGGGCTCGTCGAGGATGACGACCTTGGGGTCGCCGATCAGGGCGCGCGCGATGGCGACGACCTGGCGCTGACCGCCGGAGAGGCTGGCGATCGGGATGCGCACGCTCGGGATACGGATGGAGAGCGTGCTCAGCAGTTCCCGGGCGTTCTTCTCCATCGACACCTCGTCGATGACACCGCGGTGCAGCAGCTCGCGCCCGAGGTAGAGGTTGCCGACCACATCGAGGTTGTCGCACAGGGCGAGGTCCTGATAGACGGTCGCGACGCCGAGTCCCTGTGCGTCGTGCGGCTTGTTGATGCTGACCGGGTTGCCCTCCCACTCGATGACGCCCTCATCGATGGGGTGAACGCCCGCGATCGTCTTGACCAGGGTCGACTTTCCTGCGCCGTTGTCGCCCACAAGGGCGACCACTTCTCCGGGGTGGACCTCCAGCTCTACGTCGGTGAGGGCCTGGACCGCACCGAACCGCTTGGAGACTCCGCGCAACGCCAACACGGGCGTAGCGGACACGTGAACCATCTCCTTCGCCGCCTGACCGGCGGGGATGCCGCGCTTGGGGTAGGCGCGGAGGGGTGTGCGCAATGGCACGGGTTTACAGGACGAACATGCGCGAGTCCGCCGCCGATGGCAACGGTTCCGTCCGACGCCCGGCCCGGCAGCGGGGTATGAAGGCCGGGTCGGGCGTCGGACAGGTCTCGCGGGACCGCCGGGCGGTCATGTCCGGGTGGGCGCGTGTGGCGCTCGCCCGGTGCCGGCGGTCCTGGGTGTGGCGGCCGACTACTGAAGACCGGCGGTCTTGCAGGCGGCGGCGAACTCGCCGGCGCAGATCTCGGCGACGGTGTAGAGCTTGTCCTTGACGACCGTGTCCGCGATGTTGGCCTTGGTGACCGACACCGGGGTCAGCAGCTGCGAGGGCACCTTGTTGCCGGAGCCGCTGGTCAGGGTCTCGGTGGCGAGCGAGTCGATGCTCTTGCCGTCGAGCAGGTTGACCGCGATCTGGGCGGCGGCGTCGGCCTCCGGCTTGAAGGCCTTGTAGACGGTGCTGGACTGGGTGCCGGCGACGATGCGCTGGATGCCCGCGAGCTCCGCGTCCTGGCCGGTCAGCGGGATACCGCTGATGCCCGCGCCCTTCAGGGTGTTGGCGATGCCACCGGCCATGCCGTCGTTGGCGGCGTAGACGCCCGCGATGTTCTTGGCGCCGAGCTGCGTGATGGCGGCCGACATCTTCTGGGCGGCGACGGTGTCCTTCCACAGGCCGGACTGCTCGTAGGCGATGTCGACCTTGCCGTCGAGGGCTTCGTGCGCGCCCTTCTTGAACTGACCGGCGTTCGGGTCGGCGTCGTCACCGTTGATCATGACGACCTTGGCCTTCGGGGTCGCCTTCGCGCCGAGGGAGGCGATCAGGGCCTCACCCTGGAGCTGACCGACCTTGACGTTGTCGAAGGAGACGTACGCGGAGACCGGGCCCTGGGCCAGACGGTCGTACGCGACGACCTTGATGCCCTTGTCGACCGCCGTCTGGATGGAGGACTTGATGGCCGCGGAGTCCTGGGCGCTGACCACGATCACCTTGACACCCTTGGTGATCATGCTGCTGACCTGCTGGGCCTGCTTGGCCGCGTCACCGGCGGCGTTCGCGTACTCGACCTTGCAGTCGGAACACAGTTCCTTGACCTTGGCCACGAAGAACGGCTTGTCGAACTTCTCGTAGCGCGCGGTCACGCTGTCGGGGAGCAGCAGACCGATGGTCTTGTCGCCCGAACCGCTGTCCTTGTCCTTGTCGTCGCCGGCCTTGCCACAAGCCGCCACGGCGAGGGCCATGGAAACAGCGGTGGTACCGATCACGACTCTACGCATCATCGCGTTCATTTGGTGGTGCCTCCCTGACAGGGCCGCAACGCTGCGGCCGAGGTGGCTGGAAGTCAACTCGGCCACACGTGCGACGTCAAGAAGTAAATCCTTAACGGGTTGGCAACGGCTTTGTTCGTTCTCTAGGTGAAGGCAGGAGTCGCTGCATGCAGCGTGCCGTCCAAAAGGGTCGAATCGCCCATTTCGCTCAACGCGAGAGCGAGCGCTCCGAGCACCTCCGCACGACCTCCAAGTGCCCCTGGAAGAACGGACAGTTGACGTGCCGCACTGGGAATCGCATAGCGGCCGACAGACTCTCTTATGGGACCGAGCACCAGCTCACCGGCCTCGGCGAGATCACCGCCGAGGACCACCCTGCTCGGGTTCAGCAGATTGCAGAGATTGGCGACTCCACTGCCGATATGACGGCCGACGTCGGCGATCACGCGACGGCAGCCCGGGTCGCCGTCCCGCGCCAGCCGCACGACACCTTCCATGGTCAGGTCGGTTCCGTGGCTGGACTGGAGGAGTGGCAGCACATAGCGCGCCGCCGCGAAGGTCTCCAGGCAGCCCCGGTTTCCGCAGCGGCAGACGGGGCCGGATTCATCAAGAGTAATATGCCCGATTTCTCCCGCTGTGCCACCCGGACCCCGGTAGATCTTGCCCTCGATCACCAGTCCGGCCCCGACACCGCTCGCGACCTTGATGTACGCCAGGTCGCGCACCCCCCGGCCACTGCCCCAGACCAGCTCACCGAGGGCGCCGAGGTTGGCGTCGTTGTCCACGTACACCGGCACGTCCAGGCGCCCGCGCAGCTCCTCACCCGGTCTGGTACCGCTCCAGCCGGGCAGTATCGCGCTGGAGCCCAGGGTGCCCGACTCCACGTCGATCGGACCCGGTACGCCCAGGCCCACGCCGGCGATCTTGGAACGGTCGACGCCCGTTGCTGCAATCAGGCGATTGACCAGCTCTTCCGCCCGGTCGAAGCCCTGCGCGGCGGAGGCGTCCACGTCCAGCGGCTCGGACTCCTCGGCCAGCACCTGGTGGGCGAGGTTGCCGACCGCGACCCGTAGGTGCGTGTGCCCGAAGTCGACGCCGATCACGATGCCCGCATCCCCGCTCAGCGAGACCGCCCGGGCCCTTCGGCCGCCCGCCGAGGTGGGCGTGACCTCGACGGTTCCACCGTCCTTCAGCTCGCGGACGATGTTGGACACCGTGGCCGCGGACAGACCGGTGGTCCTGGCGATCTCGGCCTGCGTGAGCGACCCGGCGAGGCGCACCGCCCGTACGACCCGTTCCAGGTTGGCTCGGTGCAGTGACGACTGCGACCCCGGAGTCTCCACGACGACCTCCTGCGCGCGGGACCGCTTCGATGAGGCCCCGTCTATGTCCAACTAGTGAACTCTAAGCTGAGCCGTTCGGGTCACCTCCCGTCAAGAGGTTGAACTGCATCCGAGGTCTTGTACACATACCTGCGCGCGTGCACGGTTTGCGGTATGCACGCGCGCGTACGGCGACTGAACGGAAGGTTCCGGTTACTTCAACGCGCCCGCCGTGAGTCCCGTCACCACCTGGCGCTGGAAGACGATGTACGCGGCGAGTACCGGGATCATCGCCATCACCAGGCCGGCGAAGAGACCCGACCAGTCGCCCTTGTAGCCCTGGCTGGCGGCCAGCTGCACCAGGCCCTGGGTGAGGACCCTTTTGTCGGGGTCGGTGTTGAGCACCGTCGGCAGCATGTACTGGTTCCACTGGCCGAGGAAGTTGAAGATGCCCACGCTGATCAGGCCGGGCTTGGCCATGGGCAGCATGATCTGGAAGAAGGTCCGGGAGTGCGAGGCCCCGTCGACGAAGGCCGCCTCCGCCACCGAGGTCGGCAGGGTCCGGAAGAACGCGGTCAGGAAGAAGACAGTGAACGGCAGTGAGTAGGCGATGTAGACCAGGATCAGCCCGTGGATCGTGTTCAGCAGGCCCATGTTGTTCACGACGTAGAACAGCGGGACCAGCGCCAGCATGATCGGGAAACTCATGCCGCCGATGAACAGGTAGTAGATGAACCCCTTGCCCGGGAAGTCGAAGCGAGCCAGGACGTACGCCGCCATCGAGCCCAGCACCAGGGTGCCGATGAGCGAACCGCCCACCACCAGGATGGTGTTGAGGAAGTAGTCGCTCATGTTGGCGTCGGTCCAGGCCCGCGCCCAGTTGTCGAAGTGCAGCTTGTCCGGCAGGGACCAGGGCGAGCTGAAGATCGCGTTGTCGTCCTTGAAGGACGTCATCACCGCCCACACGAGCGGCATCGCGACCATGAACGCCCACAGGACGAGCACGCCGTGCGAGAAGACGTTGAGGACCGTGCCCTCCTTCTTCTCGCGCTTCTCCTTCCCGGACGGGTTCTCCTTGCGCACGGGCCCTCCGGGCTGCTGGGCAACCGTGTCCGGCGGTGTGCTGTCGGTCGTCTTCATGTGTGTCAGTACTCCAGCCGCTCGCGCCGGCCCAGCCGCAGCACGAGGGCCGCGAAGGCCAGCGTGACGACGAGCAGGGCGACCCCGATGGTGGTTGCGTAGGCGGCCTGACCGTCGCGGAAGGCCTTCTGGTAGACGTACAGGACCATGACGGTCGTCGAGTAGTCCGGTCCGCCGGGCCCGGTCGTCATGATCTGGACGACCGCGAACGACTCGGCGCCCAGCGCGAGGATGCCCATGTAGACCCAGCCGGACTGCACGGTGTCCCACAGCAGCGGCAGGGTGATCCGGAAGAACGTGGTGGCCCGGCCCGCGCCGTCGAGCAGCGCGGCCTCGTACAGGTCCGCCGGGATGGACGCCATGCCCGCGGAGAACAGCACCACGAAGAAGCCGACCGTCGACCAGACCAGCACCGCCATCACACACCACAGGGCGAGGCTCGGGTCGCCCAGCCAGAGCGGCTGGACGCTGTCGAGCCCGATGCCGCGCAGCAGCGAGTTGATGGAGCCGCTGTCCGGGTTGTACGCGAAGGCGAACAGCAGCGCGACGATCGCGATCGACAGCACCTGCGGAAAGAAGTAGACGATTTTATAGAAGGAGGAACCGCGGACCCCGGAAATCACCGGTCCGCCGCGGCGCCGCTTGCCGCCGACATTGATCATGAAGGCGAAGAACAGCGCCAGACTGATCGTCACCAGCGGCAGCACCAACGCGAACAGGAGGCTGTGCTGCAACGACTTCCAGAAGATGTCGTCGTCGAGCATCCTCTTGTAGTTGTCGAAGCCCACCATCTTGAATTCCGGGCTCAGTCCGGTCCAGTCCGTGAACGAGTAATAGATGGACTGGATGAACGGCCAGATGACGAAAAGTGCGTACAGCCCGAGAGGGACCGCCAAAAATCCCACGATGAAGCGGTACTTGCCGTGCTGCATTACCACAGACCCCGTTCCGTGCGCGGGTGCCGCCGCTGGTGACAGATCATCGGCTTCTGATCACTGGTGCTTGTAGTGCTTGATCGACGAGTCCTTCGCGGTCTCGTCGGCGTAGTCCTGGATCTTCTTGATGGCCTCGGCCGGGGTGAGCCGTCCGGCCATCATCTCGCCGAGCCCGGACACGCCGATCTTCTCCTTCTGCAGCTGCCCGTACCAGTCCTGGAGGCGCGGGTTGACGACGTTGTCGCCTGCCTTCTCCAGCGCCGCCACACCGGACTTGAGTCCCGGGGTGAGGGTGATGCCGTCGGTGCCGCCGTTGTACGCGGTCAGTGACTTGACCTTGGTGGTGAAGTTCTTCGAGGAGGCCTCGCTGAGCATGATGCGCAGCTGTTCCATGCCGCCCGCGGTGTTCTTCGCCTTGGCCGGGACGATGAACGGCTCGCCGCCGGAGGCCCAGATCGTGCCGAACGGCAGCTTGTCGGAGGCGTCGATGCCGGTCGGCGCAGAGACGGCGAGGTCGAAGTCGGCGGGGATGACGTTGGCCGACTCGTTCTCCACCCAGGAGCCGTTCGGGATGAACAGCGCCTTGCCCTTGGCCCACGCGGTCTGCGACTGGATGTGGTCGAGACCGGGGGTGCCCTTGAGGACGTACCCCTTCCTGTAGAGCTCGTAGTACGCCTCGAAACAGGCCTTGACAGCCGGGGCCTTCCAGGCGTTCGGCTCCAGGTTGTCGATGGCGTTGAGGACCTCGACGCCGCCGACCTTGCCGATCATCGCGTAGAGCGAGAAGGGCAGGTAGTACGGGTACTTGCCCGCGTAGGTCCAGCCGGCGATGCCCTTTTTCTTGGCCTTCTCGCACACGGCGAGCATCTCGTCCCACGTCTCCGGGTAGGTGGCGTCGAGCGAGTCCAGGGCCTTCTGGGAGTACCAGACGCCGTACACCGTGTAGGCGTAGTACATGATCCACACCGGGTCGCCGTCGAGCTGGCCCATCTCGACGATGCCCGGCCGCAGTGTGTCGCGGACCTTCTTGTTCGGGTCGTCGTAGGACGGGGCGTCCAGCAGCGGGGTGAGGTCGGCGAGCTGGTTCTTGCCTGCCAGGACGCCCATGTCCATCTGCTCGGCGCCCGAGTTGTCGATCAGGTCCGGCGGGGTGCCCTGGTTGAAGCGGGGCTGGAGCGTGGACTGGATCTTCTGGGTGGCGGAGAACTTGACCTTCGCCTTCGGGAAGTTCTGCTCGTAGATCTTGACCGCGTCCTCGGCGTACTCCTTGCCGAAGCCGCCGTCGAAGAGCACGAACTCCAGCTGGGCGCTGTCGTTGACCGCCAGGGGGTTCTTCGCGGTCTTCGTACCCGCCTTGGCCTTGTCCTCGTCTCCTCCGCCGCTGCTCGCACAGGAGGCCAGGAAGCTCATCGTGGGGACGGAGATCAGGCCGAGCGCGGCTGATCGTCGGATCAGGTCGCGGCGGCCGAGGCCGGTGGCCGTGGTGCCGGTGGTGGTTCTGGTGGTACCGGTGGTGCGGTGGGGGGTGCGGCTCTCGTCGGAAGTGGATCCCATGCTCAAGTCCTCGCCTTCTCCAGGACTCAGGCGGTGAACCGGACCTCCCGGCACCGCGATCGGGTCGAACTGGGTCGTGCAGGAAGTACTTAGTGCGTGATGCGCCCTGATCAGAGGGAATACCCGGCGGGCCGCGCGTTCGGCACGTCAAACCACCCTTCCGGCTCCCCTCACACCTGACGTCGGCCGGTCGAACAGTGGCAGATGCCGACAGGTATAGTCCACTTCCCGTCAAAGGGGCAAGATCGAATGCATGGTTGGTCGCGGGTCTTTTCCGAGTTGAGACCTCGCGGAAATGTGTGGACCACACGCATCCCTTTGCGCGAAAAATTCGCGATATTGGGCCCGAATGCCACACCCAACACCCTTGACACCACTGACCACTTCACTCCCTACTGGTTCCTGCGCAGCCAAGGTGACAACGTTGTCCGACGGCAGGGAGGGTGCTCTCGCATGCGGCAGGGAGTTCGGTACAGGGCTCGGTACGGATGGCAGTTCGGATCAATTCCGGCCATCGCAGCGGTGTTCGCACTGGTGATCGGTGGGCAGGGTGCGGCGACCGCTCTGCCGGTCACCGCACAGGCCGCCGACCGGGAGTTCGTCTCCTCGTTCGAGGCGGGTGAGCCGGCGCCGGACTGGCTGAACACCGTCGACACCGGGCCGGACGGCACGAAGCGGGCCTCGGGTGTCGACGGCGGCTACAGCAGCGGCATTCCAGGCAATGTGACCGACCATGTGACGGACGTACGGGCGAGCGGCGAGAACACCGGCGGGGGCGAGGTGAAGGAGAACCTCGTCGACGGTGTGCCGGGGACCAAATGGCTGACGTTCGCGTCGAGCGGCTGGGCGGAGTTCGACCTGGACGAGCCGGTCAAGGTCGTCACCTATGCGCTGACCTCGGCGAACGACCACGCCGAGCGCGACCCGGCCGACTGGACGCTCCAGGGCTCAGCGGACGGGACGACGGGCTGGAAGACCCTCGACAGCCGCACGGGCGAGTCGTTCGCCGAGCGTTTCCGGACCAGGTCTTACGACCTGTCAGCACCTGCCGAGTACCAGCACTTCCGGCTCGACATCGGACGGAACAACGGGGGCGCCATCACGCAGCTCGCCGATGTCCAGTTCTCGACGGGCAGCGTCGACGCGCCCGTGCCCCGGGACATGCTGTCGCTGGTCGACCGCGGCCCGAGCGGCTCGCCGACCGCGAAGGCCCGCGCCGGTTTCACGGGCAAACGGGCGCTGCGGTACGCCGGAACACACCGGGCGGCCGGACGGGCGTACTCGGCCAACAAGGTGTTCGACGTGAACGTGGCCGTCGACCGGGACACCGAGCTGTCGTACCGGATCTTCCCGTCCATGGCGGACGGCGATCTCGACTACGCCGCCACGAACGTCTCGGTGGACCTGGCCTTCACGGACGGAACCCTTCTGAGTGAACTTCAGGCGGTCGACCAGCACGGCTTCGCGCTGACGCCGCAGGGGCAGGGCGCGGCCAAGGGGTTGTACGTCAACCAGTGGAACCACGTGGCCTCGCGGATCGGGTCCGTGGCGCAGGGAAGGACCGTCGACCGGGTGCTGGTGGCGTACGACTCGCCGACCGGTCCCGCAAGGTTCCGGGGCTGGCTCGACGACGTGACACTCCGGTCCGTCGCCCCCGAGCCGCCTCGGGAACACCTGTCCGACTACGCGATGACGACCCGGGGCACCAACTCCAGCGGCGGCTTCTCCCGGGGCAACAACTTCCCCGCGACGGCAGTGCCGCACGGCTTCAACTTCTGGACGCCGGTGACCAACGCGGGCTCGCTGAGCTGGCTGTACGACTACGCGCGGGCCAACAACGCCGACAACCTGCCGACGATCCAGGCGTTCAGCGCGAGTCATGAGCCGAGCCCCTGGATGGGCGACCGGCAGACCTTCCAGGTGATGCCGTCGGCCGCCGCCGGCACCCCGGACACCGGCCGCACGGCACGGGCGCTGGCCTTCCGGCACGAGAACGAGACCGCGCGGCCCTACTACTACGGGGTGCGGTTCGAGAACGGCGTCAAGGCCGAGATGACCCCGACCGACCACGCGGCGGTCCTGCGCTTCACCTACCCCGGCGCCGACGCGAGCGTCCTGTTCGACAACGTCACCGACCAGGCCGGTCTGACCCTCGACCAGGACAACGGCACCTTCACCGGCTACTCGGACGTGAAGTCGGGACTGTCCACGGGGGCGACCCGGCTGTTCGTGTACGGGGTGTTCGACGACGACGCGGTGGTCACGGAGGGGTCGTCGAGCGGGGTCAAGGGCTATCTCCGGTTCAGGGCGCCGACCGGGGTGGTGACGCTTCGGCTGGCCACCTCGCTCATCAGCGTCGACCAGGCCAAGGCCAATCTGCGCCAGGAGATTCCGGACGGTACGTCCTTCGAGACGGTACGGGCCGGTGCGCAACGGCAGTGGGACGGGCTGCTCGGGAAGGTCGAGGTGGAGGGGGCCACGCCGGACCAGCTGACGACGCTGTACTCCAGCCTGTACCGGCTGTATCTGTACCCCAACTCCGGCTTCGAGAAAGTCGGTTCGAAGTACCAGTACGCGTCGCCGTTCTCCCCGATGCCGGGCCCCGACACCCCGACGCACACCGGGGCGAAGATCGTGGATGGCAAGGTGTACGTCAACAACGGCTTCTGGGACACGTATCGGACGACCTGGCCGGCGTACTCGCTGCTGACGCCACGTCAGGCTGGTGAGATGGTCGACGGGTTCGTGCAGCAGTACAAGGACGGCGGCTGGACCTCACGCTGGTCCTCCCCCGGGTACGCCGACCTGATGACGGGCACCTCGTCGGACGTGGCGTTCGCCGACGCCTATGTGAAGGGTGTCGGTTTCGATGCGAAGTCGGCGTACGACGCGGCCGTGAAGAACGCGACCGTCGTGCCCCCGACATCCGGCGTGGGCCGCAAGGGCATGGCGACCTCGCCCTTCCTCGGCTACACGAGCACCGAGACGCGTGAGGGCCTGTCGTGGGCGCTGGAGGGCTACCTCAACGACTACGGCATCGCCCGGATGGGCGAGGAGCTGTACCGGGAGACGGGCGCGAAACGGTACAAGGAGGAGTCCGAGTACTTCCTCAACCGGGCCCAGGACTATGTGCGGTTGTTCGACACCAGGGCCGGCTTCTTCCAGGGTCGGAACGCGCAGGGCGACTGGCGGGTGGAGTCGTCGGCGTACGACCCGCGTGTCTGGGGCCACGACTACACGGAGACGAACGGCTGGGGTTACGCCTTCACGGCCCCGCAGGACAGCCGGGGCCTGGCCAACCTGTACGGCGGCCGGGCGGGGCTCGCGGACAAGCTCGACGACTACTTCGAGACCCCGGAGACCGCGTCACCGGAGTTCGTGGGCTCGTACAAGGGGGTCATCCACGAGATGACGGAGGCCAGGGACGTCCGGATGGGCATGTACGGCCACTCCAACCAGGTGGCCCACCACGTGAACTACATGTACGACGCGGCCGGCCGGCCCTGGAAGACACAGAAGAACGTCCGCGAGGTCCTGTCCCGGCTCTACACGGGCAGCGAGATCGGGCAGGGCTACCACGGCGACGAGGACAACGGCGAGCAGTCGGCCTGGTATCTGTTCTCGGCGCTCGGCTTCTATCCGCTGGTCATGGGCAGCGGCGAATACGCCATCGGCTCCCCGCTGTTCACCAAAGCGACCGTCCACCTGGAGAACGGCCGGGACCTGGTGATCAAGGCTCCGGACAACAACGTGCGGAACGTGTACGTACAAGGCCTGAAGGTCAACGGCCTGCCCTGGACGTCGACTTCACTCCCCCACTCGATCGTCTCCCGGGGTGGAACCCTGGAGTTCGACATGGGTCCCGAGACTTCGGCCTGGGGAGCGGCCAAGAGCGCGGCGCCGGTGTCGATCACCCAGGACGACGAGGTGCCGACGCCTCGGGCGGATGTGGTGACCGGTGGGGGCGCGTTGTTCGACAACACGTCGGCGACCGACGCGACGGTGGGGTCCGTGGAGCTGCCGATCGCCGGTGCCACGAAAGCCGTTCAGTACACACTGACGTCCTCGGACCGGACCGAGGCTCCGACGGGCTGGGTACTGCAGGGGTCGCCGGACGGCACCGACTGGCGGACACTGGACCGGCGTTCGGGTGAGTCGTTCAGGTGGGACCGGCAGACCCGGGCGTTCTCGGTGGCGTTCGCGGGGTCGTATGCGCGGTACCGGCTGGTGCTGGACGGGCAGTCGACGTTGGCGGAGGTGGAGTTGCTGGGCTGATCATCCGTGGCTCCTCGGGTCCGCTTCCCCGTTCAGGGCTCGGGGAAGCGGGCGGGGAGGCGGGGCAGCAACCGGCTTAGGGCTTCGGCGTGTTGGTGGATGCGCTTGAGCATGGAGCGCCGGTTGTGGACTGTGCCGGGGACGTCCTGGGGTGGGCCGCAGCCGACGGCTGTGTAGAGGCCGTCCAGCGACGCACCTCGCCCTCGGGTGCCGTCCGGCGCGATCAGGATCAGACGCGCGCACACCTCTGACTCGCGTCCGCCATAGAAACTGATGCGTACTTCCAGGTCCGCGCGGTGGTACGTCAGCTGAGAGCCGTAGAACCCCCACCGGAGGTCGTGATCCTCCGGCTCGGAAAGGCCCTCACTCTCGACGAGGAACGCGAAGGCGATGCGCGCCTCGGACCTGAACTCCTCGGGAAGGTTCGGCCGTCGCCCCATCCATCGATGGTGTCAGCCAACAGCGAGGGTGAACACGTGCATGTTGGCATTGGCCGGGAGACGTACGCTCGCGATGCTCCGGCCTGGTGGTGCCTGGAACGGGCTGGTCGCGAAAACGTACGTCGGGACCGGGTCGCGGCCCGTTCCCGAGACGTTCCGGTACGGGGTCCGGGCGACGATCTCGTTGCCGTAGTGGACGGTTCCCGTGCCGCCGCCGAGGGTCCAGTCGGTGAGGGCGAGGTCGGTCGTGTCGGTGGTGCCGTCGGTGTAGGTGACCGTCGCCGTCGTCTGCTGGTTGCCGAAGACGCCGCTGCCGATGAACGACAACCGGGTTGCCTGGGAGGCGAGTCGGATCGTCTGAGTCGTCGCCGACGCGTTGTCCGGGCGGCCCGGCGGTGAGGTCGGCCAGGTGAAGGTCAAGCCTGTCGGGAGGCTCACCCGCGTTCCCGGGGTCAGGCCCGCCGCTGCCATGGCCTGGCGGGAGTAGCTCCAGCCGCCGCCGTCGTAGTCGGCCTCGGTGTGGTCGCCGGTGTCGTCGGAGGTGCTCGTGTTGTCGTAGGCGGCGAGGAGGGAGCCGGGGGCCGCCACCGTGAGGGCGATCGGCTGCTCGTACGCCGTATTGTCCGTCGACGTCACCTTGATCGTCGCCTCGTAGAAGCCCTGGCCGATCCCGGGCTGCGCGGTGAGCGTGATCCGCTGGGTGCCGTCAACCAGCTGGCCGGAGGCGGGCGTTGCCGTTACGCCGGTCGGCGTCTCCACCTCGAAGCGCACCTCCGGGCCCGGGGTGGCGGCGCCCGTCAGGGACACAGCCCGGATGTCCACCCCCGCGCTGCCGCCCGGTGCGAGCGTCGCCGTGGTGGGGCCGACGCCGATCTGGTACGGCTGCTCGCCCGCCCGGAAGGACGGCGGGGCATCGGACGGAGCAGCGCCCCAGGTGGGGTTCGGGGCCGCGGCGAGGGTGTAGTCCAGGGTGCCGCCGCGCCGGACGAAGGACGCCGGGAGCCAGGGGCGGTCCCTCGTAAGGCCGTTGACGGCGAGGGACTGGACATACGGGGCTTCCGCCGCCGCACCCTGTGCGCGGATCGAGATGTCGTTGCCGTAAGGGCGGTTGATCTCGATCCTCGGGAACAGGGGTGAGGCCAGGATCAGTTCGGCTCGGGACGGCACCTGTGGGTACATGCCGAGCGCTGCGAAGACGTACCAGGAGGACATCGCGCCCAGGTCGTCGTTGCCGGGGATGCCGTCCGGGCGGGTCGACCAGAGCCTCGTCATCGCCGCGCGCACCGTCTCCTGGGTTTTGTGCGGTGCGCCCGCGTAGGCGTACAGGTAGGGCACGTTGACCGAGGGCTCGTTGTCCAGCTCGGAATTCTCGCCGCCGCTGCCGGTGAGTGCCCAGCTGCCGTCGGCGTGGTGGAAGAAGGCGTCCAGGCGGTCGACCGCCTTGGCGGTGCCGCCCATCGCCGCGAAGAGGCCCGCCGGGTTGTGCGGGACCATCCAGGTGTACTGGGCCGCCGTACCCTCGACGAAGCCGTTGCCGGTGGCCGGGGTGAAGCCGGGAACCCAACTGCCGTCCGTCTTGCGGTTGGTGATGTAGCCGCCGCCGCGATGGGCCGCGATGTCGAAGTTGTTCTGCCACCACTGGGCGCGCTTCATGAAGGTGTCCGCCGTACTCGTCCTTCCCGCCGCGCGAGCCAGTTCGGCGAGCGCGAAGTCCGCCCCCGACATCTCCAGCGTCTCCGCGGCGCCGCCCCAGGCGTTGGACACCGAGGGCATGTAGTGGTGCGCCAAGTACTGATCCAGGGAGGGGCGTTGACCGACCGAGAGGACCGGTCTGCCCGCCGGGGAGAGGTCCTGCCGCGTCGGTACGATCGCCGCCCGGAGCAGGGAGTCCAGCGCGCCGCGCAGGTCGAAGCGTCTGCCGCCGAAGGCGCGGATGCCGGCGAGGGAGGCGGGTGAGGGGTCGCCGTTCATTACGTGGGTGCCGCTCGCGCCGTGCAGCCAGCGGTCCCACAACCCACCGTTCTGGCAGGCGAGTTCGTAGAGAGACTGGGCGATGTCCGAGCCGGTGTCGGGGTCGAGGAGGGTGAGCAGCTGGACCTGGGAGCGGTAGACGTCCCAGCCGGAGAAGGTGCCGTACTGGTGGTCGTACCTCGCCCGGACCCGGTGGACCCCGCCGTCGGCGCCCCGGTATCGGCGGTCGGCGTCGCTGATGACGTTCGGGTGGAGGAGGGAGTGGTAGAGGGCGGTGTAGAGGGTGGTGCGCTCGGCTTCCGTGCCGCCGCCGACCCTGATGGCGGCGAGCCTGTCCCGCCAGGCGCGTTCGGCTGCGTACCGGACCGACGTAAAGGGGCGGGTCGGCGGGTTCTCGGCCGCGAGATTGGCCTCGGCGCCCGCTCGACTGACGTACGAGACACCGACCTTGACGCCCACCGGGCCCGCGCCGGCCTCGAACTCCACATATCCGCCTGCCCCCTTGCCCGCTACGGGACGGCCCTTGTCGGCGGTGAAGCCGCCCGTTCCGCCGGACGCGGAGGTGGTACCCGGGCTCAGCCTGTCGTCCTGCCAGGTGCCCGTCGCCTTGAAGGCGCGGTCGAAGCGGGCCGTGAAGTGGAGGGTGTAGTACGGGCGTCGGCCCTCCGGGTCCAGGTGGCCGCAGAAGTTGCCGGAGGTGACCGAGCCGGAGACCGTGCGGGCGGTGGGGTCGATCGTGACCGTCGAATCCGTCGATCCCACCTCGGAGTTGGCGGTCCGGATCAGCATCGACGCCGGTTGCTCGGGCGGATAGGTGAAGCGGGCTGAACCGGTGCGAGTGGTCGCCGTGAGGTCGGCGGTGACGCCGGACGCCATGCCCACCTTGTAGTGGCCGGGCTCCGCCGTCTCGTCGGCGTGACTGAAGTCGGCCGCGTACACCGCGTCCTTGGTGTCGCTCGCCGGGGAGGACGTGACCCGACCGGCGTACGGGAAGAACGGGATGTCGCCGCTGCCGCCCGCACAGCCCGTGCCGGACATGTGGGTGAGGCTGAAGCCCCGGATGCGGGTGACGTCGTAGTGGTAGCCGCCTGGGGCAGCCGTGCGGGTGGCGTCGCCCCGGGTGTTCTCCGGGCTCCAGGAGAGCATGCCGAAGGGGACGACCGCGCCCGGGAAGACGTCGCCGCCCTTCCTGGTACCGATGAGCGGATCGACGTACGCAGTGGGGTTCTGGACCAGGGCCAGGGGGTTCGGGGGTACCGCCGTCGCCGCGAGCGTCGGGGCGGGCATGCCGAGCACCAGGGCGGCGGCCAGCAGCAGTGACGTAGGGCGGACACGCATGACGCGGCCCCTCCTCCTTCGGACGGGTCGCGCACCACAGGTCGCACAAGCCGCGGGGACAGTGACGTGCGCCAGCGGTACCACGGGAGGTCGAACGCCTCCGAGGCGACGCGCACACCGGTCATGCGTGCAGGGTGCCGGGTCCACTCCTACGGGGGACTGTGGGGGACCACGGGGGGAGGCAACCGGTTTGACGATGGTGTCCGTTGGGGCGATAGAGTGATGTTCAGACCGCTGGACAACGTTGTCTCCAGACGGTCACATCACCAGACGCACTCCACCCGGGCCTCATCCCCCGTGCCGGCCCGGCTCGCGGACCCGGTGGGTATCGACCACCGGGTCCGCCCTGAGCGGCCTTGCACCTGCTTGAAATCGAGCTTGAATGTGCAGCCCCGCGGGTCTAACCGACCCGGCAGGGCAGGGTAGTCGCCGTATCACCGCCGGAGCCCCGGACGACGTATCCGAACGTCGCGGTCCTGCCGGGATCGAGGGAGCCGTTCCAGTTGGCGTTGTGGACCATCACCGCCTGGCCGTTGTAGGTCGCGTTGCCGTTCCAGAGGCTGTCCACCGTCTGGCCCGCCGGGAGTGTCCAGTCGACCATCCAGCCGAGCATCGGCACGGTCCCGGAGTTGGTGACGGTCACCTCGGACTGGTAGCCGCCGTTCCAGCTGCCCGTCGTACGGCGGCTCGCGGTGCACGCGCCGGGCGGGGGCTCGGTGGGCGGGTTGCCGGGGTCCTTGATGCCTGTCACCTCGCCGTTGCCGCCGTCGAAGACGACGTCGGAGCAGGAGTAGAAGGTCTCCGCGCTGTCGGAGCGCTGCCACACCATGTAGATGAGGTGGCGCCCGGACTTGTTCGCCGGAAGCTTGCCGTTCCAGGAGTAGTTGGCCTCGACGTTGCCCGGGGTGCCGTTGAGCGGCGGGTGGTCGACGCTCAGGAACGGCTGGGACTCGATCGCGTCCCAGGTGAGGGTCTTGGTCGGGTCGAAGCCGTCCTTGGTGATGTAGACGTAGAACCAACCCGGGTGCGCCGCCCACGCGTTGTACGAGAAGTCGACATTGGCGCCCGAGGTGAGATGGGTCAACGGCCAGTCGGCGCTGGGGGTGTTGAACCCGGTGAAGTTGGTGTTGCCGCCGCTGCACAGCTGGCCGTCCGGGACGAAGCCCCGGGTGCGTCCCGCGCCGTCCGAGCGCAGCACCGAGAACCAGTTGTAGAACGGCGTGGTTCCGCTGACCTGTTGCGCCGTCTTGCAGGCCGGGTTGATCGCCTTGATCTCGCCGGTGTCCGTGAGTGCGTCCTCCCAACAGAGGAAGGTACGGCTGCCGGGTTTCATCGGGGTGCCGTGGGCCTCCGCGTCGCCTCCCGCCGTGACGACCAGGCCGAGGGCCGGGATCGCGGTGAGCAGGGCCAGGAGGATGAGGAAGAAGGCTCTGCCTCGGGTGGGGAGCGGTAATCGGCGTGGGGTGCGGGGGGAGGATGGGGACATTAATGTCAGGGCCATGTCATGTTCTCCTTCAGTCGTACGCGATGCGCCGTACGTCGTGCGGTACGTACGGAACGTGCGGGTGAAGGGGCGCGCCCGGCTGGGGGCGCGCGTGATGCGCGATGCGCACGGTGTGATGCGTGGGGGGTGGTGAGGTGGGAGCGGTTCCCGCTTACGGGTTCCGGTCCGCTCGGTGTGGGAGCGCTCCCACCTCACCCTCCTTTGAAGCTAGCGCCGCACGGTGCCGTTGTAAACGCCTGACGCACGAGGACCGCACCCGGATGGCTGCGGCTCTCGCGAAACCTGAAGCCGAAGGCGGGAGTTGAGGGCAGGAGTTGGTGTGCGGGAATTGCGTGAACGGGAGTTGAGTGGACGGCAGTTGGGCGTACGACCTCGGTCGCCGGCGTCACCGCCGAAGCGGCGTGCGGAGTTCAGGGCGCGATGTCGTCGGCGGCACCACTCTCGCGGTGGGCAGTTCGATCGTGAACTCGGTGTGTCCCGGGACGCTTTCGACGTCGATGCTCCCTCCGTGCGCGGCCACGATGGCCGACACGATGGCGAGGCCGAGGCCCGAACCCCCGTCCCGGGGGCCGCTGCGGGCGCGGGAGACGTCGGCCCGGGTGAAGCGTTCGAAGACGGACGGGAGCAGGTGCGGCGGGATGCCGGGGCCGTCGTCGCGTACGCGGACGACGCACCGCTCGCCCACGACCTCGGCCGAGGCCACCACCGTCGTGCCGGCGGGCGTGTGGACCCGGGCGTTCGCCAGCAGGTTGGCCACCACCTGGTGCAGCCGGGCCTCGTCGCCGAGGACCAGCGCCGGGGAGTCGAGGAGGAGCGCCAGCTGCCAGTGGTGGTTCTCGCCCGCTGCCCGGGCGTCCCACACCGACTCGGCGACCACCGCCGCGAGGTCCACCTCGGCGGACTGCAACGGCCGCCCCTCGTCGAGCCGGGCGAGCAGCAGCAGGTCCTCCACCAGCCCCGTCATCCGCGCCGACTCCGCCGACACGCGCCGCCAGGCCAGCGCCGGCTCGATCCGCTGCGTACCCCGGTTCATGAGTTCCGCGTATCCGGCGATCGAGGCGAGCGGGGTACGGAGTTCATGGCTGGCGTCGGACAGGAAGCGCCGCATGCGTTCCTCGTCGGCCTGGCGTTCGGCGAGGGACGACTCGACGTGGTCGATCATCCGGTTGAGGGCGGCACCGACCTGGCCGGCCTCGCTCTGCGGGTCGGTGTCGCGTTCCGGGACGCGGGTGAGGCCGACGACCGCGCCCCGGCCCAGCGGCGCGCGCGAGACCTCGACCGCGGTGGCGGCGACCCGGCCCAGGGGGCGCAGTTGGCGTCGTATGACGACCGCGCACACGCAGCCCGCGATCGTCAGGCCGACCACGGCGACTGCGGCCTCGATGACGACCAGGCCCTGGATCATGTCCTGGACGTCGTCCATCGGCAGCCCGGTCAGCACCCGGACACCGCTGTCGGCGGTGCCGCCGATCGCCGTGATCCGGTACGTGCCGAGGCCCGGCACGGTACGGGTGTGCATCGAGCCGTCGGCCTTGATGCCGGCGAGCGCCGACCGCTGCTCGGAAGTCAGGTCCCGCGGCGCGGCGTCCTGGGAGACGACCTGGGCCGTGAGCAGGGTGCCGTCGGCGGCGAGACGGGCGGCCAGGGTTCCGGCGGGCTGGCCGCTCTCGTTGAGGAAGCCGAGGTTGTTGTCCAGTTCGGGGTGGAGCGCGGCGCCGCCCTGGCTGCGCGCCACGGCGTTGGCGACACGGTCGTCGAGGCTGCCCAGCAGGTACTTGTGCTGGGCGAAGATGGTGGTGACCGCCATGGCGGCGCACACCACGGCCAGGGTGACCCCGATGAAGAACAGCAGGCGGGTCCGCAGCGAGCGTCCGCGCAGACGTACGGTCATCTCCCGTCCTCCCCCGCCCGGATCGCGTACCCGAGTCCGCGCACGGTGTGGATCATCGGGGCCCGCCCCTTGTCGATCTTGCGGCGCAGGCTGGAGATGTACACCTCGACGAGGTTGTCGCCGCTGTCGAAGCAGCTCGTCCACACATGGTCGAGGATCTGCCCCTTGCTGAGCACCTGGCGCGGGTGGCCCATCAGCAGGTTGAGCAGGTCGAACTCCTTGGCGGTGAGCTGGACGGGCGTGCCGTCGCGGTGCACCTCGCGGCTCTCCCCGGTGATCACGAGGTCGCCCAGGACGCGTACGGAGTCGTCGGTGCGCGTCTGTTCGGCGCCGCACCGGCGCAGCAGTCCGCGCAGCCGCAGCACGACCTCCTCCAGGGAGAACGGCTTGGTGACGTAGTCGTCCGCGCCCGCTTCCAGTCCGTCGAGACGGTGTTCGAGTGCGTCGCGGGCGGTGAGCATGAGGACGGGCAGCCGCGGGCTCTCGTACCGCAGCCTGCGGAGCACCTGGAGGCCGTCGAGGTCGGGCAGCATGCCATCGAGAACGACCGCGTGCGGGGCCGAGGAACGAGCGATGCGCAGCGCGCTCTCGCCGTCGGCGGCGAGGTAGGGCCGCCAGCCCGCCTCGGTGACGGCCACGCACAACAGTTCCGTGAGTGCCGGTTCGTCGTCGACGATCAGCACACGGACGTGACCGCCGTGACCGCCGCGAACCCCGTAAGTGCCAGACATGTACGAATCGTGTCCCGGTTTCCTGGGGGAACCCTGTGTTCAAGCTGGGCGGTGGCCGTGGGACTCCCTCGTGGAGGCATCGGATCGGCATCGGACTCGGTGTAGGACGCGGTCAACCTCCTTGGCCGAAGGCGGCATTGGCACTCCCCGGCCACAGGAATCCCTTGAGCCCCGTTCCGTGCGGCGCGCACTGTGATCACTGGCTTCCGCTCACCAGGCCGGAAGCGTTTTCAGCGTTCAGGGGAGGACGTCCACTCACGCTCAGCGCTCATGCGAAGACTCCATGCCGTTGCTCCGATTCTCAATGAATCTCAGCATTCCGGGCTTTTCGTCCCAGAAGGTCCGTCTCGTCACCACAGCGCGAGGGCTTCGGCTTGAGTACGGTCTCTCGTTTCCGCCTGCCGTTGGTGCGGCAGAGTTGCGCCACCTGCCCGCACCACCCGCCCTGGCCTTACGGCCAGGGCGGGTGGTGCGGGTCTTCTGGTCGACTCCACGAGGCTTCGACACCTTGACGGTGTCCTGGTCTCCGGCCACTCCGGTACCAGTCGTCACGGCTGCCGCGAGTGCGGCGAGGTTGAGTGCGGCGTTGTCGTCCCGGTCGATGACCAGGCCGCATGCGTCGCATTCGTAGGTCCGGGCTGGGTATAGGGGCGAGTACACACGTAGTGCGCACACGTGTATGCGCACACGCGAAGGGCCGCACTCCCCGCCTGAGCGGGGAGTGCGGCCCAACTGCCCTACCGGATCGCCTAGCTGCGGATCAGGTTGCGCAGCACGTACTGCATGATGCCGCCGTTGCGGTAGTAGTCGGCCTCACCGGGGGTGTCGATGCGGACGACCGCGTCGAAGTCGACGCCCGTGTCGGTGGTCACCTTGACCGTGCGCGGGGTGGTGCCGTTGTTCAGCTCCTCGACGCCGGTGAAGGAGAAGGTCTCCTCGCCGGTGAGGCCGAGGGACTCGGCGGTGGCGCCCTCCGGGTACTGGAGCGGGAGGACACCCATGCCGATGAGGTTCGAGCGGTGGATGCGCTCGTACGACTCGGCGATGACGGCCTTGACGCCGAGGAGCGCGGTGCCCTTGGCGGCCCAGTCGCGGGACGAGCCCGAGCCGTACTCCTTGCCGGACAGGATGACCAGCGGGATGCCCTGCTCGATGTAGTTGCGCGAGGCGTCGTAGATGAAGGCGACGGGCGCGTCGGGCTGGGTGAAGTCGCGGGTGTAGCCGCCCTCGGTGCCCGGCGCGATCTGGTTGCGCAGGCGGATGTTGGCGAACGTACCGCGGATCATCACCTCGTGGTTGCCACGGCGGGAACCGTACGAGTTGAAGTCACGGCGCTCGACACCGTGCTCGGTGAGGTACTTGCCACCGGGGGTGTCGGCCTTGATCGCGCCGGCCGGGGAGATGTGGTCGGTGGTGACCGAGTCGCCGAGCTTGGCGAGGACGCGGGCGCCGGCGATGTCCGAGACCGGGGTGGTCTCCATCGTCATGCCCTCGAAGTACGGGGGCTTGCGCACGTAGGTGGACTGCGGGTCCCACTCGAAGGTGTTGCCCTCGGGGATCGACAGGGCCTGCCACTGGGCGTCGCCCGCGAAGACGTCCTTGTAGGACTTGCTGAACATGTCCTCGCCGATGGCGTTCGCCACGACGTCGTTGACCTCGGCCTCGGAGGGCCAGATGTCGGTCAGGAAGACCGGCTTGCCCTCCTGGTCCACACCGAGCGCGTCGCGCGTGATGTCCACCTTCATGGAACCCGCGAGGGCGTACGCCACGACCAGCGGCGGGGACGCCAGGTAGTTCATCTTGACGTCGGGGTTGATCCGGCCCTCGAAGTTACGGTTGCCGGAGAGCACCGAAGTGACGGCCAGGTCATGGTCGTTGACGGCCTTGGAGACCTCGTCCGGCAGCGGGCCGGAGTTGCCGATGCAGGTGGTGCAGCCGTAGCCGACGAGGTTGAAGCCGACCTTGTCGAGGTAGGGGGTGAGCCCCGCCTTGTCGAAGTAGTCGGTGACGACCTTGGAGCCCGGGGCGAGGGTGGTCTTGACCCACGGCTTGCGGGTCAGGCCCTTCTCGACCGCCTTCTTGGCGACCAGCGCGGCGGCGACCATGACGTACGGGTTCGAGGTGTTGGTGCAGGACGTGATGGCCGCGACCGTCACCGCGCCGTGGTCGATCTCGTACGTCGAGCCGTCGGGGGCGGTCACCGTGACCGGGTTGGACGGGGCACCGTTCGGAGCGACGGCCGGGGAGTCGGAGGCCGGGAAGGACTCCTTGCCCGCCTCGTCCACGGCGTCGACGTAGTTGCGGACGTCGACCTTGAACTGCTCGGCGGCGTTCGCGAGGACGATGCGGTCCTGCGGGCGCTTCGGGCCGGCGATGGAGGGGACGACCGTCGAGAGGTCGAGCTCCAGCTTCTCGGAGAAGTCGGGCTCGGCGGCCGGGTCCAGCCAGAGGCCCTGCTCCTTGGCGTACGCCTCGACGAGCGCGACCTGCTGCTCGGCGCGGCCGGTCAGCCGCAGGTACTTCAGGGTCTCGCCGTCGATCGGGAAGATCGCGGCCGTGGAACCGAACTCCGGCGACATGTTGCCGATGGTCGCGCGGTTCGCGAGGGAGGTGGCGGCCACGCCCTCGCCGTAGAACTCGACGAACTTGCCGACGACGCCGTGCTTGCGGAGCATCTCCGTGATGGTCAGCACGAGGTCGGTGGCGGTGGTGCCGGGCGTCAGCTCACCGGTGAGCTTGAAGCCGACGACGCGCGGGATGAGCATCGAGACGGGCTGGCCCAGCATCGCGGCCTCGGCCTCGATACCGCCGACGCCCCAGCCGAGCACACCGAGGCCGTTGACCATGGTGGTGTGGGAGTCGGTGCCGACGAGGGTGTCGGGGTACGCCTGGCCGTTACGGACCATGACCGTACGGGCGAGGTGCTCGATGTTGACCTGGTGGACGATGCCGGTGCCGGGCGGGACGACCTTGAAGTCGTCGAAGGCGGTCTGGCCCCAGCGCAGGAACTGGTAGCGCTCCTTGTTGCGGCCGTACTCCAGCTCGACGTTCTGGCCGAAGGCCTCCGGCGTGCCGAACTTGTCGGCGATCACGGAGTGGTCGATGACCATCTCGGCCGGGGAGAGCGGGTTGACCTTCGCCGGGTCACCGCCGAGCGCCTTCACGGCCTCACGCATGGTCGCGAGGTCCACGACACAGGGCACGCCGGTGAAGTCCTGCATGATCACGCGGGCCGGCGTGAACTGAATCTCCTGGCTGGGCTGCGCCTGCGAGTCCCAGCCGCCGATGGCCCGGATGTGGTCGGCGGTGATGTTCGCGCCGTCCTCGGTACGGAGCAGGTTCTCCAGCAGCACCTTCAGGCTGTACGGAAGGCGAGCCGAGCCTTCCACCTTGTCCAGCCGGAAGATCTCGTACGACTCGTCGCCCACGCTGAGCGTGCTACGGGCGTCGAAGCTGTTCGCCGACACGACAGTCTCCTTCATTGATGTGCGCGTTCACCGCATCCTGCCGCCACGACGACTTGGCCGATCCGCTAAGGTCAGGCTAAGTGAGGTAACCCTTACCGGCAGAGATATCTCGATGTCGAGATAACTCTAGTGCATGGGTGGCGAATGGTCATGCCCGGCCGCAGTGTGATGTAGCCATCACTGCGCCGATCCGGGGTAAGCGACCCCCATGCCTCTCACATTTCGCAAGAGCTTCCGGATACTCCCTTGGCTCCGACTGAACATCAACAGGCGATCCATGTCGTTCACCACAGGCGGCAAGAACGGTCCGCGACACACGCGCAGCACCACAGGACGCCGTACGACATCGATGAATCTGCCCGGACCCTTCGGGTGGCGGAAGACCCGCACGAAGAAGGATGACTGACCAGCCGTCACCCGAGCGGATCCCACAAGAGGCGTCATCTCATATCTGAGATAACCTCAACCTCATGGCAGACGACTACCTCGTACGCATCGGCAAGCTCATCCGTGACGCCAGACAGCATCGGGGCTGGACACAGACGCAGCTCGCCGAGGCGCTCGGCACCAGTCAGAGCGCGGTGAACCGCATCGAGCGCGGGAATCAAAACATCAGCCTTGAGATGATCGCTCGAATCGGTGAAGCGCTCGACAGTGAGATCGTCTCTCTGGGGTACGCGGGTCCGATGCATCTGCGCGTGGTCGGTGGCCGTCGGCTGTCCGGCTCCATCGACGTCAAGACCAGCAAGAACGCGTGTGTCGCGCTGCTGTGCGCCTCGCTCCTCAACAAGGGGCGCACAGTGCTGCGCCGCGTCGCCCGCATCGAAGAGGTGTACCGCCTGCTGGAGGTGCTCAACTCGATCGGCGTACGGGCGCGGTGGATCAACGACGGCGTCGACCTGGAGATCGTGCCGCCCGCCGAGCTGAACATGGCGGCCATCGACGCCGAGGCCGCCCGCCGGACCCGCTCGATCATCATGTTCCTCGGCCCGCTGCTGCACCGCCTGGACAGCTTCCGGCTGCCGTACGCCGGCGGTTGCGACCTCGGCACCCGGACCATCGAGCCGCACATGATCGCGCTGCGCCGG
Source organism: Streptomyces sp. SID12488 (assembly GCF_010548275.1). Taxonomy (GTDB): domain Bacteria; phylum Actinomycetota; class Actinomycetes; order Streptomycetales; family Streptomycetaceae; genus Streptomyces. Next base: position 76,916 of record NZ_JAAGLT010000023.1, on the reverse strand, counting down.
TTCGGGCTGGACATCGCGGCGACGGAGGGGCTCTACCACGCCCGGGTCGACCGTTCCGTCTCCCCCGGCCGCCCGATCGTGCTGACCGAGCGCGGGGACACCGTCACCGAGAACGCGCTGCTCGCCGCCTCCCGGCACGACGGGGTGACCGTCATCCGCAACGCGTCCTCCAACTACATGGTCCAGGACCTGTGCTTCTTCCTGGAGGCCCTGGGCGTACGCGTCGAGGGCGTCGGGACGACGACGCTCACCGTGCACGGCGTACCCACCATCGACGTCGACGTCGACTACTCGCCCTCCGAGGACCCGGTCGAGGCGATGAGCCTGCTGACGGCGGCGGTCGTCACGGAGTCCGAACTGACCGTGCGCCGGGTGCCGATCGAGTTCCTGGAGATCGAGCTGGCGGTCCTGGAGGAGATGGGGCTCGACCACGACCGTACGCCCGAGTACTTCGCGGACAACGGCCGTACGCGGCTGGTCGACCTGACGGTCCGGCCCTCCAAGCTGGAGGCGCCGATCGACAAGATTCACCCCATGCCCTTCCCGGGCCTGAACATCGACAACGTGCCGTTCTTCGCAGCCATCGCGGCCTCCGCCCAGGGCAAGACCCTCATCCACGACTGGGTCTACGACAACCGCGCGATCTATCTGACCGACCTGAACCGCCTCGGCGGACGCCTCCAGCTCCTCGACCCGCACCGGGTACTGGTCGAGGGCCCGACCCGCTGGCGAGCCGCCGAGATGATGTGCCCGCCAGCGCTGCGACCGGCGGTGGTGGTCCTGCTGGCGATGATGTCGGCGGAGGGCACGTCCGTGCTCCGGAACGTGTACGTCATCAACCGGGGGTACGAGGATCTGGCGGAGCGGCTGAACTCGGTGGGGGCGCAGATCGAGATCTTCCGGGACATCTGAACGAAGGATGCCGCCACACCCTATCTGACCTGCACGAATGCGGGCCAGGAAGGGGTACGGCGGCACCTGTGGGACTTCTCTGGGCCTTTGGGCCGGGACCGGGCTTCTGCCGGTCGGCCGGGCTACGAAGACCGCGTCGATGGCGGTGCTGCCGCGCGCACCGGCGCGGGGCAGGAAGTGCGCGTACTTCCGCAGGGTGAACCCGGGGTCGGAGTGGCCGAGCCACCGGGCCAGGGACACGACCGACTCGCCGGCCTCCAGTTGCTCGGAGGCGTAGAAGTGGCGCAGGGCGTGGTAGTCGTGTTCTCGGGACGGCTCCCAGACTCGGGCCCCGTCCAGGGCGCTCTCCTCCAGCGTGGCGATCACGCCGGCCCCGGCCAGGGCCGGCTTCCAGACGTAGGAGTTGAAGAAGTTCCGGTTGATCGCCTTGCGCTCGCGCCCCGTCACCAGGAGGTTGTACGTCCTCGGCCGCCGGTGTTTGGCCTCCACCGGCGTCTCGGCCGGGCGCGGGTCGTCCCACGCCATGGTGACCGGCACGGGTTCGAAGACCTCCATGTGTTGTCGTATGGCCTTGGCGACGCTTGAGGGCAGGGGCACGTCGCGGACCTTGCGGCCCTTGGGGAGCGCGAAGCACAGCTTTGTCCGCACCATCTTGATCTGGCGGCGGACATGGACGACTTCCGCGTCGAAGTCGATGTCCTCCATGGACAGGCCGAACGCCTCTCCCTGCCGGAGTCCGAGGCCGGCTCCGATCTCGACGAGGACGCGATAGCGCTCGGACAGAGTTGCCCGGACCGCCAGGACCCGGTCGGGCGGCCACGCGTCGACCCTGCCGGGCGCTGCCGCCGGAGGGCGGACCGTACTTGCGCGACACGGGTTGCGTGCGAGGCGGCGGTCTTCGACGGCGGCCTGGAGCACGCCCGACAGCGTCGCCCAGACGAGACGGATCGACGTAGGGCCGAGGTCCTTCTCCAGCCGCTTCTTCCAGCCCCGCAACGACTCAGTCCCGACGCTGTTCAGCGGCAGCGCACCGAGGTGCGGGACGATGTGCCGCCGGACCCGCTGCTCGATGCGTTCGAGAGTGGACGGGTCGCCGCTCTGAGTGGGCCACCAGTGGGTCGCGATGTAGTCCTTGAGGGAGATGGCTCCGTCACGTGGATCGACGAACTCGCCTCGGCGGGCGTCGGTCTGGGCCTGGGCGAGCCAGGTCTTGGCATCCGAAGGGGGAGCGCTCGAACCCGCCCCCGCCCCGGGGGTGGCGGAGCCCGTCCGGCACCAAGGGGCGCCGGACGGGAAGGCTGCGACCGAGGGCGGATCGCAGCCAGGCCAGGCCAGTCGCAAGGGCAAGGCCAAGAAGGGGAAGTCGCGTCCGCGCGACAAGAAGCAGCGCCCCGCCCACAGCGTCCGCCTCAACGAACAGGAACTCGCCATCATCCAGTCCGGCGCCGAGCACGTCGACATGAGCGTGGCCGGGTTCCTGGCCCACTCCGCCCTTGCCGCCGCTCGCGACCAGTCCCGCACCGCAGCAGCCATCGCCACGGAACGGGACATCCTGACCGCGCTGTTCGGCGTACGCCGTCAGCTCGGCTGGGCCGGCAGCAACGTCAACCAAGCCGCCAGGGCCCTCAACTCCGGTGGCGACGCACCCCACTTCGCCGCCGCCCTAGCCGATCTGCAACGCGCCGCGCAGGCAGTCCAACATGCGGCCGACAGGATCACCAACCGACAGGAGGAGCAGGCGGCTTGATCCCCCGGATCCACAAGCAGGGCAGCAGGACCCTCGGACTCCTGATCTACCTGTACGGCAAGGGCACCCACGAGGAGCACACCGACCCACACCTGGTCGCCTCCTTCGACGGTATGGCGCCCGATCCCGGCCGCGATCCCTCGGCGACGGAGAAGGATCTCCGGCACCTGCTCGACCAGCCTCTGTCCCTTCTCGACGCGGACCAGCGTCCCGACGAGCACGTCTGGCACGGCTCGGTGCGGGCCGCGCCCGACGACCGATCCTCAGCGACGAGCAGTGGGGCGACATCGCCCGCCGCATGGTCGCCGCCACCGGCATCGACCCCGGCGACGGCGCGGGCTGCCGCTGGGCCGCCGTCCGCCACGCAGACGACCACATCCACATCATCGCCACCCTCGTACGCGAAGACGGCCGCCGCCCCGACCACCACCGCTCCGGCAAACGCGCCCAGGCCGAATGCCGCCTCATCGAGAAGGAACTCGGCCTGCACCAGGTCGCACCCGGGGACGGCACCGCTTCCAAACGCCCCACCAGCGCCGAACGCCACAAGGCCGAACGCGAGGGCAGGGAGCGGCCGGCGTCCGAGGAACTGCGGGAGACCGTACGACGGGCAGTGGCAGGAGCCACGAGCGAGGAGGAGTTCTTCGATCGCCTGGCCGCCGCCGGCCTGCTGATCCGCAAGCGCGTTGCACCCTCCGGCGACCTGCTCGGCTACAAGGTCGCCCTCCCGGACAACCGCAACGGGCAGAGGGAGCCGGTCTACTACGCGGGCTCCACCCTCTCCCCCGACCTGTCCCTGCCCCGTATCCGCAAGCGCTGGTCCGGTGACGCCCCGAGGCAGGGTGCCGACACGCCCTCGGACCAGGCCACGGGCCCGGCGCCGAGCGGTCCGGCCACCGCGCGCCGCAGGACAGCCGCTGCGGCGTGGCAGGCGGTGCTGGTCATCGACAACGGTGAGGACGGCCAGGTGGCCGCGCACGTCGCAGCTGCCGGGGAGGTCCTGGACGCGCTCGCCAAGACCTCCGCCGCCCACACCCGCACCGAACTGCGTCAGGCCGCCGCCGTATTCGAGCGGGCCACCCGCTCCCACATAAAGGCCGAACACGGGCACGACCGCGCCCTGCGCCAGGCTGCCCGCGACCTCGTCTACAGCGGGCCGGCACTCGGCCGCGGGGAAGACGGCGCCACCACCGCGATGGCGATCGACATGCCGTTCTTCCTCGTCACCGCCGCCGCCCACTGGCATGCGAAGAAGGAGCACGCCCAGCAAGCCGCCGCCGCCCGCGAGGCCGCCGAGCACCTGCGCACCGCCTACCAAACCGCAGCCAGTATCCCCATGCGCGCGCTCTACCAGCGCGGCCGGCGCCTGTCACAACCGCTGCGGCACCAGCAGGCCGCTCGTCTACGGGCGGCGGCACCCGAGCTGGCCGAGCAGATCCTGGCCGAGCCGGGCTGGCATGCCCTGGCAGCCACTCTCGCCGACGTTGAGAGCACCGGACACGACCCGGCCACCTTGCTGGCCGAGGCCGCCGGACGGCGGGAGCTGGGCACCGCCGGTTCTGTCAGTGACGTGCTGGTGTGGCGGTTGCGGCGCATGGCCGACCTGCCCGCCGACGCCTCCGCAATGCCTGACCACACCATCGCTGCGGCGACGGGCGGCCGTGCTGTCCGGCCCTCGCCGAGCCGAGACGAACGGCCCGGAAAGGTACGGTGATCAGACTGAACTTGTTCCGCTTCGACAGCCACCATCGGTGTGGAGTTCACGCCGCGAGAGCGGCCTCGTAACCCGTGGGACTGAGGTAGCCGAGCCGAGGCTGCAGCCACCGCAACACAGCTCAGCAACCAGCTCCGCAAAGCCAACGGCGCGGCCGACCAGGTCCGCTGGTACCGGGACGTCCGTGTCCGCTGCAGCATCGTCGTCGCGGCCGTCATGTGGAATGCTCTGTCCGGCCGGGGACCGTTGCGGGGCTTTCGAATAGGTTGGCAGGACATGGCTGAGGAGAATTCCCGAACGCCGCGCGAGGAGACGACGCTGGAGCGGGCCGATCGCAACTTCGGCGAGCTGCTCCAGGAGCTGAGGATCATCCAGACCGGGGTCCAGATCCTGTTCGCGTTTTTGCTGACGCTGGCCTTCACCGCCCGCTTCTCCACGCTCGACACGGCGCAGCGCTCCATGTACATCACGACGCTACTGCTCGCGGTGCTCACGGCGGCCCTGTTCACCACGCCCGCCGCGCTACACCGCACGTTGTTCCAACACGGGGCCAAGCCCGAGATCGTCATGATCTCCTCACGGCTGGCGGGGGCGGGTATGAGCGTCCTGATGCTGACCCTCACCGGCTCCGTGCTGCTCGTCGTCGACGTGGTGCTCGGCCGGGTCGAGGGCGTGATCGCGGGGAGTGCGACGCTGCTGGTGTGCGGCGGCCTGTGGGGGGCGTTGCCGCAGTTCGTCATGCGGCACGCCGCACGGTCCGAGGCCCGGGCTGTCTCGGAGCCGCCGGCCGGATCGGACTGAGTGCTTCAGTCAGCACACAGCCGCCGCGGTCGGCCGGTGCGGTTCACCTACCGGGTTCCTGCGGCGGCTGTGCTTCCTGCGGGGAGGACGGTGCCACTGGCCGGCGAGCGCTGACATGTGGAGCAGCCGAGCGTGAGGGAGCCGTGCCGCTCCACACGCTCGCCGAGATCCCGCTCGGCCGCCTTGGTGTCACCGTCGTGGTCGGCGACGGCACGGTCGTACTCGGGTCCGAAGCGGCGCTTCATCCCGCGCCCTTCACCGGCCCGGAAGCGTCCACGTCCAACGACGAAGAAGATGACCGCCGCGATGACCATCACGGCGATGATCACGATGGTGAGCACAGCGGCCTTCTCCGGCTCTCGGCTCGTAGGCTGTTCGGCTTCGTTGCCGTTCCCGTCAATTCCTGTGGGCTGATTCCGGGTTGCTCTGCCGGATGGCGTCCACGCGGCGTGGGCACCATCCGGGGCGTTGGTGGTCCCATTAGGGCTTGAAGGCGTCCTTGGCCTTGTCGCCCGACTGCTTCAGGTTTCCGGAGACCCGGTCGATCCTGCCTTCGCGCTGCAGTCGCCTGTTGCGGGTGGCCCGGCCGACACGTTCGGTGACCCGGCCCTTGAACGCCTGGGTCTTGTGCTTGATCGTCTGTCCGACGCTCATGAGGTTGTCCTCTGCTCGTTCGCTGGATGGGCTCCCGCGCGATTGCTGCCGTACAGGCCGCCGTTCCCGCGGGTGGGAGAGCACCTTGGGAGAGTGCCTGGTGTCGATTACCCGCGGCTGCGGCCGTATCGGCGGCTGCCACCGCTACGCCTGCCACCGCCGCGCCCGCGCTTGGCGAAGCCGACGATCCAGACGACCAGCAGTACGGCGGCGACCCACCAGAGGGCCTGCATGGTGAAGCCGAAGCCGAACACCATCAGGATCAGCAGAAGGAGAAGAATCCACAGGATCATTGCCGGGCCTCCGGATCGCGGAAAAGTTCCTGAGTCCGCGGGGTCCGGGCGAAGCGGGAAGGTGGAATGCACCGACCGAGTGAACCGGAGTGGCATAGCCCTACGCCGTGCTTCCAGTCAACGCCCGGCGACTTCCCTTGTCAACGCGTGCTGACACGGGCGAGCTCGGCGAGGTGGGCAGGGGCCGCTGGGGCGAACGGAGCCTCGGCGGGAGCTTCGGCCGGCTCGGCCGGCTCGGCCGGCGGCACCGGAAGGATGCGGTCCTCCCACCAGGACAGGCCCATGACGGTGGCGAGGAGGACGAAGGGGAGTGCTGCCGGGACGATGAGTACGTACATGTGTGCCACCTGCGGTGGATGCCGTGTGACGCGGCGGGCGGCGGATCGTGCCCGTCTGGGGCGCATCGAGGCCGCGCCAGGACGGCGTGGCGACGGCGGGTGCGGGGAGCGGCCCGTTGGGGGCGGGGTGGGTTCCGGCACTGATGCGCGAGGTGCGCCCTCAAGGGAGCGCGAGAGGTGAGCGACGCTGCCGGGGGCTCGGGCCGTACCGTGCACGCTAGCCCTCGCCGCACCGCCTGACCAGACTGCAAGTGGCCATCCGGTCCTGGCGGAGGACGCGGAGGACGCGGAGGACGCTGCCATGAGCGGCTTTCCGCAACCTCTGGGCAGGGTTACGCTGTTCGAACAGGCCCCAGCCCCCGGCGTGATGCCCTGCTCCGTTCCGGGGAGGCCCGCCGTGTTGGTCCTGCTTCTCATCGTCGCCGTGATCCTGTTCGGTTTCGGCTTCCTCAACCCCATCTGGTGGATGACCGCGCCCGTGTTGCTCTTCGACTCCACGCGCTACGGCCGTGACCGTAGCCGTGGTGGACGGGTCCGATTTCGGAGGACCGCCGGGAGGGGATCGGCAGGACCGCTGGGACCGTCGCTACAGCAGTCAGCACCGAGGGCGCTGGAGGCGCGAGGACCGGCGGGACCGCGAACACCATGGGTGACCGATGAAGTTGCCTGACATCCAGAGGTTCCGGGACGGCTTCGGCCACGCCGGACGCGCCGAGATCGTGGAGAGGCAGATGCCATGCATCGCACAGCCATGCTTCCGGAGGACTGGTGGGATCTGACGGCCGAGGCCCTGACAGAGGACCCGGCGGGTCAGGACGTCGTGGCGCTGCGCGCCCGGGTCGACCGGCTGCGGCAGGCGCTCGCCGGCCGCGCGGTCGTCGATCAGGCATGCGGCATGGTGATGGTTCTGGCCCCCTGCCGCCGTGGGCCGGCCGGCGGCCTGCTGGTGGACATCTCGCGGCAGTGCGACACCGGACTGCCGGAGGTGGCAGCGGCCCTGGTCGCCGCCTGGGAGGGCGAGCCGCTCCCGTTGCGGATGCGGCGGGCGCTGCGTCGTGCACTGCGGCGGCTCTACGCGGAGGACCGGGGGTGCGACTCACCGTCTGCGGGCGAGCCGTCCGGAAAGGGAAGGCCATGATTCACGCTGTCGATGTCCGGGAGTGGCGCGACCGCGACGTCGTCGATACCGAGTCGTACAAGACCGGTGTGCTCGAAGCGGTCCATGTGGACACCACCATCGACGAGCCTGCGGTGGCCACCGTACGGACCGGACTGCCCACAAGGATGGCCGCGCTGTGAGGACTGCGTTGGGAGGTATGCGCCATGGACCACGTGACCACGGCCCTTGAAGAACAGCCGCTGTTGAGGGCTGTGACTGCGACGGGGGACGCGGCCCTGGCTGTCGAGGTCCTCGAACTGCGTTCCAGGAACGAGCAGTTGGAGCAGGCGCTGGCGAGCCGTGCGGTGATCGACCAGGCACGCGGCATGGTGATGGTCCTGGCACCGTGTTCCAGTGAGCGGGCCTGGGATGTGCTGGTGGACGTGTCGCAGCACTGCAACGTCAAGCTCCGGGACGTGGCCGCGGCCCTGGTCGCCACGACGGGGGATCAGGAACTTCCCGAGGCGATTCAGCGCGAGTGGCGTCGCGCGCTGCGGCGTCTTCACGCGCTGGAGCGGCGGTGACGGCTCACGCGTTCACGGCTGTGCGGTGTGTTCCGTGATTCGGCGGCCGGGCGGGGATGGCGGCGCAGCAAGGAGATCGAACTGGGGCCGAGGTCGCTGGGCTTCGCAGCGCTCGGATTCCTCACGCTGGTGCCCCTGTTGATCGTTGTCTCCGCGGCCGATCCGGAGCACGGGCGGGGGTTCGCGCAGTGGCTGGGAGACGGGCTCGGTGTGTCGAGGACGGCCAGGGACCAGATAGGGCAGCTGTTCGCGAGGCCCGGCCAGGTGCTACAGACCACGACCGCCTTCGGCCTGGCCGCCCTCGCCGTCTTCGGGCTGACGTTCGGGGCGGCGGTGCAGACCGGCTACGCGAAGGTCTGGGAGCTGCCCCCGGCCCGCTGGTATGCCAGATGGCGGCACGTGCTGTGGCTCGCCGTGCTCGTCGGGTCCCTCTACCTGACCGCCACCACCACGCTGTGGCGTCATTCGCCGGCCGGCACACTGGCAGCGACGCTGAGCGCCGTCCTGTTCTTCTGGTGGTCGCAACGGATGCTGCTCGGCGGGCGGATCGCCTGGAGCGCCCTGCTGCCCGGCGCGTTGGTGACGGCGCTCGGGCTGCTCGGTCTTCGGATCTTCTCCCGTCTCGTCTTCTCACCGCTGATCGCCTCCAGCGCCGTCACCTACGGTCCCTTCGGAACCGTCCTGGTCGTCCAGTCCTGGCTGGTCGGTGTGGGCGTCGTCGTCTTCGGCGGCGCGCTCGCGGGCCGCCTGCTGCACGAGGAACTCCCCCACGTGGCACAGGCCCTGAAACAGCGGGCCCGGCGACGACGGCCCCGGTGCCGGGACAACCGCGCCGGTGACGCCCCGGACGACGACCGGTGACCCGGCCGGTAGCGCTCCGGCCGTCGCTCGCCGAACGCGCGCATCAAACCCCCGGCCCAGGGCACTCGGGGGCGGTGGACGCGTATCGCGCGCCCACTCCATGGGGAGGACAACGTGACGTCGTCCAACACGCAAGGGCGCGGCCGGACCGTGAAGTCCGCGGCCCGTGCCACCCAGAACGAGACGCTGACCGCCGCGGGGCGGGCAGGCTTCGTCGCACGGGGCGTGGTGTACGTCCTGATCGGCGCCCTTGCCATGCAGATCGCCCTCGGCAGCAGCAGCGGCGGCGAGTCGGCCGACCGGCAGGGCGCGCTGGCCCAGGTCGCGGAGCAGCCGTTCGGGAAAGTGATGCTGTGGGCGATGGTGGTCGGCTTCGCCGCCATGGCCTTGTGGCGTGGTTCCCGCGCCGTGCTCACCAGGGGGCCTCGCCGGAAGGCGGGTTCGCGGATCCTCGACGGCGGACGGGCCGTTTTCTACGCCTCCGTCTGCTGGGCCACGGCCACGTATGCCGCCGGGGGTGGCCAGGGGTCCAGCGGCAACGCCCAGTCGCAGGACTGGACGGCAGAGGCGCTCAAACTGTCGTACGGCCAGGTGCTGGTGGGGGCCGGGGGCTGCCTCCTGATCGGCATAGGCGGGGTACTCGCCGTCCGGGCGGCCCTGCGGAGCTTCCTGAAGCAGCTGGACACCGGCTCCATGAGCCACCGTACGAAGCAGGCCGTCACCGCCCTGGGCGTGGGCGGAGGCGTGGCGCGTGGCGTCGTGTTCGCCGCGGCCGGGGTCTTCGTCCTGGTGGCGGCCGTCCACTTCGACCCGGACGAGGCCAAGGGCGTGGACGCGACACTCCGGAGCTTCACGCAGACACCGGTGGGGCCATGGCTCCTGGTCGCCGTCGCGATCGGACTGATCCTCTTCGGCGCCTTCTCCTTCGCCTCGGCCCGCTGGCGCCGACTGTAGAAACGGTGACCCAGGCCGGATCTGCCGCCTCCTCCTCCCGCAGGCTCGCCGTTGGGCCGGGCCGTCACCACGCACCGGTCAGCGCGACAGCGCCGAACCGTCCCGCTGCTGCCACCAACCGCATGTGAGCGGCGGTCCTCCATCTACCACCACGCGTCAGTGGGCCGGGCGTCGGCGCGAGCGCGACACCGAGCGCACGACCAGGTACAGCACGGCAGCGATGACGACCAGCACGCCGGTGGAGAGCAGATACAGCATGCCGTCGACGACAGCGCCGATGACGACCAGCGCGACGGCGCACCCGAGAAGAACCAGGAAGAAGGCCATGGTGCTACGCCTCCCGGGGTTGTGGCGGATGGGCGGATCAGAGGCCGTCCGCCCAGTGGTGCCGGTGCCCTTCGATCTCGCCGTTACCTCAGTTTCAGGGTAGTCGCAACCTCTGGCGGTGGCGTGCCGGGCAGAACGGTTCTACCGTGGGGAGAGGGGAGGAAGTAGATCCCGGGAGCACGCCATGATCATCCTCGGACTCGTCATTCTCGTCGCCGCAGTGGTCATCGGCGTCGCCGGCGTTCTTTCCAACAGCGGCAGTGCCCATGACTTCACCGGCGGATTCTCGGTCTTCGGAGTCGATGTCACCGGCTCCACCGGCACCCTCTTCCTCTGCGGCATGGTCGTTGGTGCGGCGGCCCTGCTCGGGCTGAGCCTGATTCTGACCGGTGCACGCCGTACCCCTCGCCGCAGACGCCCTGCACATCGCCGGCTCGAACCGTCTGCGCGCGGGTCGGCCGCAGCCGAACAGGAACGCGGTGGCCCGATCAACGAACGCGACACCGACCGCGCGCAGACGGCGCAGACGGAGAAGGACGAAGCAGACCCCGCCGGCCCGGCCGAACACCCTCGCCACAAGGACCACTGGTTCCGCCACCGGGCCGCTCACTGACGATCCGGGTCGGCCGCCTGACTATCTGCCGCGCGCCCTCGGTGAGGGTTGCCGCTGGATGCCGCTCTTTTCGGCTGTGGGTACGCAGGGAGCGGCTCATGATCCCGAGCGTGGTTCTTCGTGCTCGGGCAGCTGCGTGCGGTCATCCCTCGGCGACGGTGTCAGGCCGCCCAGTCCGGGGAGGGGTTCGGATTCGTCGATGAAGGCACGGGCCACGTCGGAGAGGCGTCGGTTGTGGGAGCGGGCATAGCCGCGCAGGGCGGTGAAGGCCCGTTCCATGTCGATGTTTTGGCGTTCGGCGAGTTTGCCCTTGGCCTGTTCGATCAGGACGCGGCTGTTCAGCGCGGTCTGCAGCTGTTCGTTGAGGACGGTGCTGCGGTGGGCGGATCGTTGCTGTAGCAGGCTGATGGTGGCGACGTCGGCCAGGGCCTGGGCGACGAGGGTGTCGGCCGGGTCGAAAGAGTTGGGGGTGGTGTGGAAGAGGTTGAGAGCGCCGACGGTGTCGTCCCGCAGGCGCATGGGCAGGGCCTGGACGGCGCCGAACCCGCTGCGGTGGGTGGCCGTGACGAAGCGCGGCCAGCGGGCGGCTTCCTGGGCCAGGTCTGGGACGATCACCGGCGTGCCGGTGTTGAAGCACTCCAGGCAGGGGCCTTCGTCGTTCTGGAGCTGGAAGAGTTCCAGCAGGCGTACCTGTTCGTCGGAGGCAGCCATGACGCGGAGTTTGCCGTCGCGGTCGGCGAGCAGCACCCCGGCGGCACTCGCGTCGAGCATGCTCACGCAGCGGTCGGTGAGCAGGCGCAGGAAGTCGATCAGGTCGAAGTCGGCGACCAGGCTGTCCGCCAGCTCGACGAAGGTCTTGGCCAGTAGCTGCTGATTCATCACGCACACCCTCGATTGAGACCAGTCCCGCCGGGAGGGGGCGGGAAGCGCAGCACGTTCGTCGGCCGGAGCCGCTGGGTCAGTTGCCGTCGTCGGTCCGTTTCGGATCGCTGTCCGGGAAGAAGCGGAGCCGGTGGGCCACCACGTCGGCGGCCACGTCGGCGAGCCGGTGCCCCTGCGTATAAGCATGGGCGCGGAGGCGGACGAAGGCTTCGTCGATGCCGACACCGAGCTGAACGGTGAGGATGCCGGTGGCCTGGTCGATCTCCGCCCGGTATCCGCCCAGGTCCTCGAAACCACGATCGGCCAGTGCTCCGTCGACCGGCGCGCCCGTCTCCTCGATCCGCGCGTCGAGCAGGAGCAGCGTCGCGAGATCGGCGAACGCCAGCGCGTCGGCCAGCTCCTCCGCGTCCAGCACCGTCGGAACGTCGGCATACAGGTCCAGGACTCCCGGGCTGATCGCCCCCATCTGCAGGGGGAAAGCGAAGACCGCGCGTGCCCCGGTCTCCAGGGCCGCGTCGGCGAACACGGTCCAGCGTTCCTGCAGCCCGCCGGTCAGCAGATCGGGCGTCAAGACGGCCGAGCCGTGCGTGAAGGCGTCCACGCACGGCCCTTCGCCCAGGGTGAGCTGGAGCTCCTCCAACTGCTCGCTGATGTCGTCGGTGCTGCACAGCGGGTGGCTCGTGGCGGTCCTGGACATCGCTGATATCCCGGCGCCGCCGACCGGCAGTGCGGCCACGACCGCGGTGCACACATCGACCACGCCGACCCGGGCGCCTCGTCGGGCCGCCTGCTCGGCGACCAGCACCTGGATGCGGGCCGAGCGGCTGTCGGCCCTCACCCGGGCCACCGCGTCCAGGCATCGTGATCCAGGCCCTCCAGCCGCGCCGTGGTTCGTTCTCCGAGGGGGAACACCAGTGCACGGAACATGGTCGGGCCCGGCCGCCACACCTCTCCGACGTCCAGCCATCCCGAGGAGCGGAGCGACGCGAGAGCCAGGTGATCGTCCGGGTCCACCAGGGTGGCACCGAGGGATGCCTGGTGGTCGCTCAGCAGCCGCTCCTGCAGACGGCGGGCCACGTCCTGGTCCTGTGGGTGCGGCTGTACCAGGATGCTGGTGATCGCGAAGACGCAACCGGACGCGGTGAGCTGCTCGATGCTCTGTGGCAGTGCTCCGTCGAACCCGAGCCACCAGAAACCGTCACTGGCCACCGGGAATCCGAAGGCGTACCCCACCAGGTGGTCCGTCTCCGCGATCACCATGGCGAACCCCGGCCGCCGGATGTCAGCGGCAAGACGGGCCAGGAAGTCCAGGCGGCTACGGCTGCGGTACGCCGCAGCGGCGGACCTCTGGCGGGAGTCGACGTACAGATCCGCCAGCTCCCCGCCCAGGCCCTGCGCCAGCCAGCGGTTCACGCGGCGCAACCGGACGGCGTCCATGGTCGACGACTCGCCTGCCTGGGGCTTGTGCGGCTGCCGCTGCTCCGGCTGGGCCTTCACCGCGCATCGCCCGAGAGGACAGGCACCAGCGGAACAGTCCCGTGCGGCTGGGCTGGAACAGCCGGAGCGGGGTCGTCCCCGAGAGGCGGTGGCGGATGCCCGAGCGGCAGGCCCAGAAGCAGGAACCCGCAGCCGGTGAGGTCGAGGATGCGGCCCAGTGACGGTGGCGGGTTGTACAGCCGGAGGAATCCGCCGGCGTCAGTGGTGCGCTGCGCGGCGTAGAGGAAGACATTGAGGCCGCTGCAGTCGCAGAAGGTCACGGAGGTGAGGTCGACATCGACGATGCGAATGCCGTCGCTCAGGCATCGCGCCAGTGCTGTGCGCACCAGCGGTGCCGATCCCAGGTCGATCTCGCCGGCCAGAGTGATAAGTGCCCGTTTGCGTCGGTCATGACGGTGGATGATGAGCGGTGGGAGGGGCATGACGCCTCGGTTCAGAAGAACATCCGGCAGCGAGATGGGAGAGCCGGGAGTCCCGGCTCCTCTTGGCGCGCTGCCGACAGGGGCGTACGTTCGGCGGAGGCGGAGCGACGGCCGGTCCCAGGGCCTGTACAACAGGACAGAGGACCCGTCCGGTTCTCTCCAGGGATGCGCCGGGTGACGGACGAGAGGTCCGCTCCCCGCAGCCATCTTTGTCGCGAAACGACAAGCCGCCGGGGTCTGGGACGCTTGTACAGCAGCGTAGTCCTCGCGCGGTGCGACAGACGGTCCGAAGCTGCCCCATCTCAGGATGTGGACGGTGTCACAGCGTAGCGGCGCGCTCATATCCGGTGCCCTGCACGGTATTTGGGCCCCCAACGCGAAGGCTGCGGCGAGCGGCCGCTCGGGTATGGCAGTCCGTCGACTGCCCGAGGAGGTGGCTTCGCATGACGGAGCCGAACGGTTCAACCCTGCGGAAACCCGATCCCGATGAGCCCCGCACTGGCATGGGCACGACTCTTCAGACCCCGCAGACCAGCCAGGACCGCGGTCCCCAGTCGCGAGGCGGGCAGGGGCAGGTACTCCGCCCCATCGCTCCCGCGCAACTCGGCCCGGCTGGTGGGTAATCCGCGGCGGCTCCGCGTCTCGGATCCGTCGGCGCGAGGAGGGAACACATCACTTTGCTCAGCGTCGGCTTCCGCTTCTCCGGCTGGTCCGCCGGGCGGAGCTTCCCCTGGTGGAGCTTCGCCGGGCGGAGCTTCGCCGGGCGGACCAGCCGGACCCCACGCCTGCCAAGTGCAGGGCGAGGAAAACAAGCCCGGCGAGCATGAGATTCGTCGGGCTGAAGGCCACCTGGGTCGACGTCTCGCTGACACGGATGACGAAGGCGATGACGAAGAGCGCGGCGGCCACGAATGCAAGCATCTGTCTACCCCTGCCGATGGACGACGAGCCACACTGATCCCGGTGGCTGCGCCGCTGCATGCCAGGTTCCCCGGACTGCGTCGATCAGTCGCGCAGATCCCGTGCCGGGGTCGGCGGCGACCTCTTTCAGCCGCCCGGCCCGCAGGTCGGCCCGTCCGACCTGTCGAGCTCATGAACAGATCTGGTGGGCCGTTGCACGGACGCTATCCGTGCAACCCTGGGAAGTGGACAGGCCGCCATCGAGCACCCGGATACTGATCGGATGCCGCGGCCGGCCATCTGCGACAGTGAGGAGCGCCCCATGGGCGCGAACACGGCCGAAGCTGCGGTACCTGACACCATTCAGGCGCTGACGGACCGACTGACGGCCTCCTACGCCAACCTGCTGACGGCTGCAATCGTGCGTGATGTGGTGCAGGACTGCTACCAGCCACTCAGCAACGCCCGTATCCCCACCTACGTGCCGATCCTCGTCGAGCACAGCAGCCGCGCCAGGCTACGGCAGCTCACCCGGCGCTCCGATCCCACGGCTCTCCTTCGCGAGCACTCCGACGGGACGCGAGACCACTCGATGACGAGGGCGTATCGAAAGGTTCGAGTCGCCCTGACCCGCTCGGCATAGGCACGGCGCCCACGGCTTTCGGCAGGGGAAAGGGCCGGTCCGCTACTGCAGTGTGTGGACGGCGGCTGAGAACACCGGGGGCATCCGGGATACGGCGGGGATGATGAGGTGGGCAGTGCCGGGACGGCGGCTCGCCGCCAGCAGGGCCCCGGTCAGCAGTCGGTGGCGCCGGGTCAGCCGGGCCCAGGCGTGCTCGTACTTGTCCGGTTGTCCGGCGGCCAGGCAGCGGACGGCGGCCCCGGCCGTCGCCAGCGCGATGGCGATGCCCTCGCCGGTGAGAGCGTCCAGGTAGCCCGCTGCGTCGCCGACGAGCAGAACACGGCCGACGGTTCTGTGCCGCACCCGCTGCAGCATCGGTCCGGCGCCGCATACCTCCGTCGTGGCCGGGCCGCGCAGCGAGACGGTGAGGGCCGGGAAGGCGGCCAGGTGCTCGTCGTACCCGTAACGCCTGCGGCTGAGGATCGCGATGCCCACCAGGTCGTCGCCGACCGGTGTCACATAGGCATGTATCCGTCGTATGGCTCGTCGGCCCCCGTACCGCGCAGGACCAGGACGGCGATGCCGGCATCGGTCCGCCGCCTGCTCGGCCACCAACCCCTGGGCCCGGGTCGACCGGCCGTCAGCCCTCACTGGACACGCCTGATACCTCGCTGCTCATCCGGTGACTCCGACGTGCGTGCCTCGCCTCTGATGCTCCTGCGGCCGCTGGATCCTGCATGGTGCGCGAGGCTCCCGGCTCCGCCGCCTTCCCCTCTCCGAGGGGAAGGACCAGGACCCGCAGCACAGTAGGACCCGGTGACCTGTAGAGCAGGCCGATGTCGCGCCATCCGCGTGACCGGAACCCGGCACAGGCGGCACGGTGGGTCCGGTCCACGAGGGTCGCGCCGAGCAGAGCCCGGTGGTCGGCGAGCAGCCGCTCCTGCAGACGGTCGGCCAGGCCGTGGTACCGCTCGGCGGGGCGGACCACCATCCCGCTGATGGCGAAGATCTGTCCGGACGCGGTGAGTCGCGCGACCTCTGGGGGGAGTGGTCCGCGGAATCCGCTCCACCAGGTGCCGTCACGTGGCACGGAGAATCCGAACGCGTACCCCGCCAAGTCCGGTGCCTGTGCGGTCAGCAGGGCGAATCCCGGTCGCCAGGTGTCACGGGTGAGACGGCGCAGGAAGTCCTTCCGCAGCCGGTACTCCCCACCGGGTGGCGTGGCACAGGACTCCGTATACAGGTCCGCCAGGTCCTCCCGCAGACACTCGGCCTGCCAGCGGTTGAGCCGACGCAGGCTCAGGGGCCTCGTGTCTGCGGTGAGCGGCTGATGGTCCAGGCGCCTCCGTGACCGGATCGACCCGGGTGAGGCCGTCACAACACACCGCCCGGAAGCGCAGGCAGTGCAGGCAGCGCCGGAGCGGGCCAGTGCGCGGCCTGGTGCAGATGAGAGGGCCACGGGGGCGGCGGGCTCCCGGCGAAGGCGTCCGGGAGGGCGAGGAAGAGGGAACCGGATCCGGTGAGGGCGACGAGCCGTTCCAATGCCGGGCTGGGGTGGTGCAGTTGAAGGGATCCTCCGGCCGCGGCGGTGTGCAGCAAGGCGTAGAGGAAGGCGTTGAGACCGCTGCAGTCGCAGAAGGTCACGGCGGTGACGTCGACGTCGATGGCGCGGATGCCGTCGCGCAGGCACCGCTGCAGCGACGCGTGCACCAGGGGCGCCGAATGCAGGTCGATCTCACCGGTCAGGATGACCAGCGCCCGATTGCCGGTGTCGTGCCGGTAGACGTTCAGGAGGGGTGGGCTGCTCATGAGCGGGGTGCCTCGGTTCACGAGGCCGTGCCGGGCTCCCGGTACGGCCGTACTGGCGTGCGGGCAGGTGAATGACCGATCCAGCAGCCGATGTAACGGGGCGTTGGACCCAGCCGGTTCCCTCGGGGATGCGCTGGGCGACCGGACGAGTGATCCGCTCTCCGCAGGCGTGTGCGCCAAGCAGCGGTGGCCCGCCGGGGTCTGGGACGTCCGTACGCAGCATAGTCCTGAGGCCGCCCCCACGGTCGGCTCGGCAGAGGCGCATCGCGATGTTTACACGGTGGTGACCGGGCGGTTCCTACGGGTCCGCACTGCCGCACTCGACACGGGCGGGCGATGGCCCGCCGGCCCGCGTGAACCGACGCACAGCGGAAGATGCCGCACCAGCCACTCCACGTGCCCACATGTAGTTGGTGGTGGGGGTGGGGCGGTCCGTCCCGCCGAGCAACAACTCGACGGGACGAAGCAACCGGACTCGAATTAACCAACAGCGTCAATCGCACCCCCAGGCCACCCGACCAGCCTGGCACGACCGCAGTCAGCAGCGGACGACGGTGAGCCGCCCCTTGGCGCTCTCGGGCACTGTGCGGCGGAGCACCGGGACCGGTGAGGCAAGCGATGACGCGAACACGGCCACCAAGTCGTGGGGGACGCTGGCGCTGAAGCTGGCACACCACAGATATGCGGCGCCGAGCACGGGTTCCGCCCACGCCTGCCAACCCACCAGGTCAGGGCGCGGATCGGCGTCCTCGATGAGCGGCGGCACCATCTCCAAGGAGACACTGGAGGACAACCCGGGGTCCGTGGCGGTGGTACGGGGACGGTCCACATCGCGGATCCAGCCCCGGGCACTGAGCGCGTCGAGGACCGTCTCAGGCCCGTCGGCGAACTGGTGAATCGTCGAAGGGACCCGCGCCCACTTGCACCGACCAAGGTTTCCCGGCGAGGAGGGGCGGACAGCAATCGAATCCGGCCATCTCAGGGATCCCTCCGGCTGGCCTGCCACTCGTCGCTCTGCCCTGGCCGCGTAAGGTCAACTTCCGTACTCCTGGCAAGTTTCGGCAAGTTCCTCGTTTCACGGCACCGTCGCGGGCAAGCTCTGGCACAGAGATCGTTACCGGCGTCCGAGGAGGACATCATGGCCCTGCGCAAGCTCGGTAAGGACCCGGAGAGTCCCAGTGGCGGCTCCCCCACCATCTACCTCGACGAGGAGAAGGACAGCTACCTCGTGCAGGGGCTGAAGGTGGAGGACATCGAGCGTCTCGGGCAGATGGACATCCCCGGCCATGAGTCGGTGGTGGAGATCTCCCGGCGCATGGTGCAGTTCTTCCTGGAGGTGAAGAAGGCCGATGAGGACCCCGACGTTTGAGGAACTGTTCCGCGACTGCCAGCGGACGGCCGTCCATCTGGAGATGCGCGACGCCTACATGAAGTCGGACCCGGCCTTCATCGACTGGAAAGTCGGCGCGACGCTCGACCCGGCCGAGCGCTGGTCCGACTGGCACAGCATCGTCACCGAAGCGACCTCACGAGGCGTCGAAGTGCGCCGGGCACGCGTCGTCTCGACCCCCGTCAGCGAATACATCCGCTTCGAGTACGACGTGACGGACGGGCTCAACATCGCCGCCGGCGAAGACGTGCGCTGGCTCTCCCGGCGCAATGCAACGGGCCTCGCACTTCCGGGCAACGACTTCTGGCTTTTCGACTCCAGTCTCGTCCTCGTCAACCACTTCGACGGCGAAGGCGAGAACATGGAGATGGACCTCACCGAAGACCCTGAGGTCGCGAAGCTCTGCGAGTCGGCCTTCGAAGCCGTGTGGGCGCGGGCAACACCTCACGCAGAGTTCCAGCCGGCCTGACAGTTCGAACGGCACCTTGCAGCGACATGACATCGCCATCTTCAAGCGTTCAGGAAGCCCGCAGGGCCCTGGGGAAACGCCTGAGCGAAATCCGGCTCGAAGCCGGGCTCACCAAGCGAGCATTGGCCACCAGCCTCGGCTGGCACGAGTCGAAGTGTTCGCGCTTCGAGAGCGGCACACGGCCGCCCTCGGAGCGTGACCTTCGTGCGTGGGCTGCCGCTTGCGGCGCACAGAGCGCGGCCGAGGATCTCGTCTCCACGGCCCGTGGCATCGAGGGCATGTACGTCGAGTGGCGCCGGATGGAGCGCACCGGCCTGAAGCAGGCCCAGGAGTCCGTCCTCCCCTTGTGGGAACGCACTCAGCGCTTCCGCATCTACTCGCCGTGGCTGATTCCCGGCCCGGTGCAGACGGGCTCGTACATCACCGCGCTGCTCACCTCTATTCGCGATCGTCGCGGCCTCATTGACGACGTTCCGGCGGCCGTCAGAGTGCGTGTGGAGAAGCAGCAGATCGTGTACGGCAACCACACGTTCGCCATCCTTCTGGAAGAAGGAGCGCTCCGAAAACGCATAGGCGGAACGGAGGTGATGGCCGGTCAACTCGGCTATCTGCTCAGCGTTATGGCGCTCCCCTCGGTGAGCGTCGGCATCATTCCTGAAGACGCCGACCGTTCCAGCCTCTGGCCCGTCGAGGGCTTCTTCCTGTACGACGACCACACGGTCCACGTCGAACTCGTCTCGGCCCACCTCGCCGTCACGCAGAAAAATGAACTTGCCATGTATGCCCAGACGTTCACGGATCTGGCCGAACTTGCCGTCTACGGCCCGGCCGCACGCGAAATCATCACGGCAGCCATCGAATCCCTGGGGTGAACGCCGGGCAAGTTCCGGCACACTCGTAGAACCCCCTCCCGCCTCTCTTCCTAGCGTTACTGGCACGGCTGGAACACGTGCGCTGAAGGGGCGAAGCGGTGATCACTGTGGCAAGTAGTGGCAAGTAGTGGCAAGGCATCGAGAGCAACCGACAGCGCTGGAACCGAAGTTCTCCCGGTCGACGTCGAGACGATCTCCGAGAGCACCGATGCAGTGCTCGCCATGCAGATGGCCACCTCGACCCGCAAGGACATGGACGGGTCCCTGCCGGAGATCATCGGGCACCTCAATCTTCTCCTCGGTGAAGATCTGGGGGCGGCCGAGGACGAGGACGTGCGGGATCTGTTCCGCACGGGGTACCGGCTCCTCGACCTGCAGAACCGTCCGACCGCTGAGACTCCGTCGTTCGGCGCCTTCATCTACCTCCGGGACGCCGCCGACATCACCCGAAGGCTCCTGTGGATCTATACCCAGCGCCACGGACTCGGTGCCCCGTGAGTGTCAGGGAGGACCAGATCATCCGGGAGCTGTCCCACTACATCCACGAGCACCCTGACGAGAAGATGCCGCTGATGCCGGTGTACGACGCCGCCCGCGACCACGCACAGCGCGGGACCTGCACCCACAGCCGGCGCTGCCCCCTCGTGACGACGGGCGCGGTCGTCGTCGATGAACGCAATCGCGTCCTGTCCCTACGGCACGAAGGAGCCTTCGCCCTTGCCGAAGCGGAACCGGAAGCACAGGACGACTCACTCAGCGGGGCTGCCCTGCGTCTGTTGGCCGAGGCGGTCGGCATTCGCGAGGTGTGGACGGAACCCGACAGCGAGGACCCCTTCCTGATCGACGTGACCCGAGCCGGGCAACACGGATATGGCCCCCGCCTCCGGATCGGCTTCCGATACCTCTTCCGGGCCCACTCTGGGGCCGTCGCCCCCTTGGTGATCGAAACGGGCTCAGCGGCCTGGACGCCCCTCGGAGAAATCGGTATCCCGTCAGTCCGCAACCGCCTTCACGGCCACCTGGTCGGTGCCCCATGAGCCCTCGGAACCAACAACTCGCCTACGTGGCAAGCCTCTTGGCACTCGGCGGCTCGATCCTCCTGTCCATCTGGAGAGGCTGAATGTACGAGCGCCGCACCACCGACCCGACTCCTGCACCCCCTCCTCCCCTCGGCACCATCGCCGGTCAGAGGCAGCCAAGCGATGTCCGCATAGGCGACTTCGTGTGCGTCGACGGGCAGTACTTGCAGGTCCGCGACATGAGGTCCGCCGGCACCGCGGGGCACCGGGTGCTGATCTTCGACGGGCACTCCCCGTGGGTCATGAGGGAGCCGACGACCACGTATCGGCCCATCGAACTCCTCTGACCCCAAGCCCAGTTCAGCCACGGCGAGAACTTTCACCTCAGCCCAGCGAGGAGCTTTGCCATGCGCTTCCGCAAGATCCACGGAGCGGCGAACGACTTCGTCCTGTTAACCGACTCCACACCGGACAGCGAGAAGGACTGGTCGAAGGAGGCGGAACGCCTCTGTGCCAGGCGAACCGGCGTAGGCGCGGACGGCCTTGTCATCAGCAGCCTGATCAGCATCAGCCCGGTCGTCCTCGAAGTCGGCTGCTTCAACGCCGACGGCTCGATCGCAACGATGTGCGGCAACGCCCTGCGGTGTACCGCCTGGGCCGCACACTGCGACCACGGCTTCCGCGAGATGAGTCTCCGTACGGCGTGGCGGAACTGCTGGGCAAGCACGGGCTGCGGCTGCGCTTCGAGGAGGTCGTCCACCACGACGACAACGACGCCCTGCGGCAGCGGCTCGCGTCCTCGCCGTGACCGCGTCCGGGCCGCCGGGCCAGGTGTACGTCAGGCGGTGACGCCGGCCTCGGGATCCGGCACCGCCATGGCCCACGTCCCCATGGCCTCCAGGACCTCACGCAGTCCCTCGCCGAGCGGGGTCAGCGCGTACTCGACGCGCGGCGGGATCTCCGCATAGGTCGTGCGGGTGACGATGCCGTGCCGCTCGAACTGGCGCAGCCGGCTGGTCAGGGTGTGCGGGCTGATGCCGGGCAGAGCCTCGCGCAGCCGGGTGAACCGGTGGGGGCCGTGGAGCAGTTCGCGCACGATCAGGGTGGCCCACGGTCCGTTGAGCAGCGTAAGGAAGCGGGCGACACCGCACTCGGGCAGACAGGGATCGGTCACAGTTTTGACCGTACCCCATTAGTGCAGTTGATGTAACTGGTGCATCGCATGCACTAATGGCGCCATGACCTACGTGATTCATGGCTCCACCGGCGCCCAGGGTGCCCCCGTCGTCGCCGCTCTCGCCGCCACGGGCAAGTCCGTGACCGCTCTGACCCGCAATCCCGACGCCGTCGTGCACGGCGCGCAGCATGTCGTGGCCGCCGGATACTCCTCCGCCGCAGACCTGACCGACGCCTACCGAGGTGCCGAGGGGGTCTTCGTCCACCTGCCGGTGGCCTCCGAGGAGGACCGTCAGACCTACGCGCACAACATCCTCACCGCCGTCCGCGAGGCCCGGCCGGCCCGCGTGGTGTTCTCCACCAGCGGCTTCCCGATCGATCCGGCCATCGGCGGTGCCGCCGCGACACTGGCCGCCGGCCTGGCCGACTGCGGCGTGTCCCACGCGGTCATCGCGCCCGAGCTGTATCTCGAGAACCTGCTCATGCCGCACGTCATCGGCTCGGTCCGCGAGCGCGGCGTTCTGCCCTACCCGATTCGGGCCGGCTTCCCCGTCTCATGGGCCTCCCACCTGGACATCGCCGACGCCGTCGTCGCCCTGCTCGACCGCACGGACGTCACCGGCGTGGTCTCCGTCGGCCAGTACCCGGCGATCACGGGGCCGGATCTGGCCGAGGCGTTCGGCGCCCGGCTCGGACGGGACGTGGTCTTCGACCAGATCACCGCCGAGGAGTTCCGTACCTCACTGGCGCCCCTGATCGGAGAGAGCGCCGCCGCTGACATCGCAGGGGCCTACCAGGCGATGAGCGCCATGCCCGGACGCTCGATCGCGCCGGAGATTTCCGCCCAGAAGCTGCTGGGAGTCACCCCCCGGACCACAAGCCAGTGGCTGGCCGACATCGGCCTCTGACCACAACCGCTGTCAGCTCCGGCCAAGCCTTCAAGTACTACCGACCGCCCAGGCCGGGACCCGCCCTGACTTCAACACGCTGAACTTGACAGGGAAATCCCGTGGTTCCTGCTGGCCTGCGTTCTCCTGCGGTGGCGCCTGCGTACTCCCTGGAGGTGCGGTGCGGGGGCAGTGCCCGCACCGCACGGTCAGCGTCCGGGCCAGGGGTAGCGGCGGGCGAGGATCGTCCACTCCTCATCCGCCCGGCCCGGTACCAGGCGGCCGTCCGTCTCCCACTGCCCGGCAAGCGCGGTGAAGATGGGCTCCAGTTCGGGGCGCGGAACCGTTTCGCTGACCACCTGCCCGCCGCGTCGAGAACAGCTCAGCTCCCCTGCCGCGCCGCGCTCTGCGGCTGCGTGACGTCCTTGCGGGTCACCGCCAGGTAGACGACCAGGCCGAGGATGACCGCGAGGAACAGCGCGCTGGTGACGACGGTGCCGAGACCGAGGCCGCCGTCGCCGGTCGGCTGGGAGAGGTAGTCGCCGATCGAGGCCCCGAGCGGGCGGGTGAGGACGTAGGCGATCCAGAAGCTCCACACCGCGTCCAGGCCCAGCGTGAAGTGCGCGAGCGCGACGGCCGCGATGGCCAGGGCGAACAGGACGGCCGCGAGCCAATACCCGAGGTTCATACGCTCGGAGACCAGGTCGCCGGCCGCTGTGCCGAGGGCGAACGTGAACAGCACGGCCAGCCAGTAGAACGACTCACGGCTGGTGGTGTCGATGCTGTGGATGGACAGGGTCCGCTCACGCCGGTACCAGACGACGAAGACGACCGCGAGGAGGAGCGCGAAGACCGTGGTGGTCGTCTCCAGCGGTACGCCCATGTTGTCGGTGAGGTTGTCGCTGATCAGCGTGCCGACCACGCTGATCAGGGCGACCGCGAGCCAGTAGACGCCCGCGCGGTAGGCGGTCGTACGGAACTGCACGACAAGGACGACCGCGAGCAGCGCGCTCATCAGGACCGACACACCGGTCAGGCCCAGACCGGCCTTCTCGTTGAGCAGGTCCGCCGCGGTCTCGCCGACCGTCGTGCACAGCACCTTGATGATCCAGAAGTAGGCGGTGACCTCGGGGACCTTGTTCCAGCGCAGGCGGTGCGAAGGGCGGGCGGAGGCACTCGTGCCCGGTTCGGCCTCAGGTGTCTCAGAGAGTTCGTAGGTCATGGGGCGGGACACTGCCAGCGGCTGCCTGAACGCATCCTGACTGCCGCGCGGTTTTCCCGGGCCGCCGGGTCCGGCCTGATCACGATGGGCCGATGCACACCCGCGCCGCGTCCTGGCTGCGGCACCGGCTCGGCCGTGCCGTGGTTCTCGCCTATCTCCTCGCCCTGTTCCTGCCCGGACCCGGCCTGTGGCTGCGCCGACCCCATCTCCTACCGCTGACCCACCTGACGCTCCACACCGCACCGCTCCTGCTGTCCCTGGTGCTGTTCTCGGCCGGGCTCCAGGTGCCCGTCCGCGAGCTGGGCCGCCTGCTGCGGCACCCGAAGGCGCTGCTCGCCGGGCTCGTGCTGCACCTTGCGATCCCGCTGGCGGTCGTGCCGTTCGTCGCGTTCCTGCTGCGGCGCACCCCCGACTCCGACGGCGGCAGCGGGCTGCTCACCGCGATGATCCTCGTCGTGGCGATGCCCGTCGCCGCAGGGGCCACCGTGTGGACCGACAAGGGCGACGGCGACCAGCCGACGATGGTGGGCCTCGTCCTGGCCTCCACCCTCCTCAGCCCGCTCACCACCCCCTTGCTGCTGGAGACGCTGGCGCCGCTGCTGAGTGGCGGCTACGGGCAGGTACTCGTCGACACCGGCAGGCTGGCCCAGGGCGGGTTCGGCCTGGCCACCACCGTGGTCCTGCCCTGCGCGGCCGGCCGCCTGGGTGCTCTCGTCCTGCCCGCGCGGTGGCTGAGCCGTCTGCACAGGACGGTGCTGCCACTGGCCCTGACCGGCTCGCTGTTCCTGACCTACGTCAACGCCAGTGGCGCCCTCGGATCCGTCCTGACCCGGCCCCGCCCGCTGCTGTTCGCCGCCGCCCTGGCCGTGGCCGCCGTGGTCTGTCTGCTGTCCTTCGCTCTCGGCCGGGTCGCCGCCCGCGTCCTGCGGCTGGAGGCGGGTACCGCCTCCTCGCTGACGCTCGCCTGCGGCATGAACAACAGCAGCGCGAGTGCGGTCCTGATCACCGCGTCCCTGCCCGACAAACCGCACCTGCTGCTGCCGGTCCTCGCCTACGGGCTGCTGCAGAAGGCCGCCGCGAGCCGAATCGTCACCCGCCTCAGGCGCGACCGTGCTCCCACACCCACGGCAGGCCCCTGAGCGGGCCTCAGCCGAAGCCCTCTGGCCCGGTGTCCCAGTGTCCCGGCCGGGGCGGGCAGGCTGCCCCGGCCCTCCCAGCCGCAGCTCGTCGGTTCAGTCCACGCTGGGCCGGGCGAGGCCGTGGTCGTAGGCGAAGATCACGGCCTGGATGCGGTCGCGGGCGCCGATCTTGGTCAGGACGCGGCCGACGTGGGTCTTGACGGTGGACTCGGACAGGACGAACCGGGTGGCGATCTCTCCGTTGGTCCAGCCCTTGCCGACGGCGACGAGGATCTCGCGTTCGCGTTCGGTGAGGGAGCCCAGTCCCGGGTCCTCGGGGGAGTCCGCGCGGTGGGCGGGAACGTAGCGGGCGAACTCGTCCAGGAGTCGGCGGGTGAGAGCGGGTGCGATGACCGCGTCGCCGACGGCGACGGCACGGATGCCGGCGAGGAGCTCCTCGGGGCGCGCGTCCTTGAGGAGGAAGCCGCTGGCGCCTGCGCGGAGGGCGGCGTGGACGTATTCGTCGAGGTCGAAGGTGGTGAGCACGAGGACGCGGGAACGCTCCCCGGCGGCGACGATGCGGCGGGTGGCCTCGATGCCGTCCATGCCGGGCATACGGATGTCCATCAGGACGACGTCCGGGCGCAGTTCGGCTGTCTTGCGGACGGCTTCGGCGCCGTGGGCGGCCTCGCCGACGACATCGGTCTCGGGGACGGAGTCCAGGAGCAGGTGGAAGCCGTAGCGTTGCAGCGGCTGGTCGTCCACGATGAGCACGGTGGTCACCGGGCGCCGCCCTGGGGTGTGAGGTCGAGGACGGCCTCGACGCTCCATCCTCCGCCGGCCGCCGGTCCCGCATGGACGGTGCCGCCGTACAGAGCAGCTCTCTCCCGCATGCCCACCAGGCCGTGTCCTTCCTCGTTCGGTGGTCCGGACGGTGTGGCCGGGCCGGTGTCCTGGACCCGGACGGTCAGCCGGGTGTCCTTCTCGACGATCGCCAGACGCACCTGTGTGTCGGTGTCGGCGTGCTTCAGGGTGTTGGTGAGGGCTTCCTGGACGATGCGGTACACCGTCAACTGCACCCCGCTGTCCAGGGCGTCCACGTCACCGGAGGTCCGGTAGACGACCTCCAGCCCGGCGGTGCGCACCTTGGCACACAACGCTTCGATGTCCGCGATGCCTGGCTGCGGACTGAGCTCGGGCCCGCCCGGGGGAACGCCGGTGGCCTCGCGCAGCACGCCGAGCACGCGCCGCAGTTCGCCGAGGGCCTGTCGGCCGGTGTCGCCGATGAGCTGCAGGGCCTCCTTGCCGCGTTCGGGTGCGATGTCGGTGGCGTAGGAGCCGGCGTCGGCGAGCGTGATGATGACGGACAGGTTGTGGCCGACGATGTCGTGCATCTCGCGGGCGACCCGGGTGCGTTCGGTGGCCGTGGCCAGCCTGCTGCGCTGGTCGCGCTCTATCTCCAGCCGGGCTGCCCGTTCCCGCAGTCCGGCGAGCTGGGCCCGGCGGATTCGTACCATCAGGCCGAGCGCGAGGGCCGCGGTCGCCGTGCTCAGCAGGAAGAACAGCGCGTCCCAGACGGACACGGCCGAGGACGCGCGGACCGCGACCAGCGCCATGGCGCCCGCCGTGGTCGCGCAGGCCCACGGCAACTGCCGCAGCCGTCCGTGCAGGGCCAGGCTGTACAGGGCGACGAAGAGGGCGACGTCCGCGCGCAGCGCCGCGCCCAGGGACCACTGGAGGACGAACACCGCCGCGATGACGCCGAAGGCCGCCATCGGCTTGTGGCGCCGCCACAGCAGGGGCAGTACCAGCCCGGCCTGCAGTGCCAGCGTCCCCGCGAGGGGCAGCTGGGTGAAGGCGAGCCGGAACACGGGCGGGCCGTCGCCGTCGCCGTGGCTGTTGTCCACACCGTCGTGGAACAGGTCCGGCAGGCAGAACATCAGGAAGACCACGACGACGACCGCGGTGTCCAGCACCCACGGATGTGTCCGGTCGGCCTGCCTCAGCCGCTGGCCGCCCCGGGACAGACGGGCGACCAGCGGTCCCATTCCGCTGAGGTCATCGGTGGTCACGGGCGTCACCTGTCCATGGTGCGGGTGTCAGACGTCGGAGCGCGCGAGCCGGTACGCCGCGCCGCCCAGCGCCAGCGCCGTCCAGCAGACGAAGACCAGCAGTCCGGCGCCCGGCGACAGGGTCGTGGAGTCGTGGGTCAGCGCGAACATCGACTCCCCCGCACTGGACGGCAGGTAGGGGCTGATGTCGTCCCGCCAGGAGCTCGGCAGTAGGGAGATCAGTCCCGGGATCAGCATCAGGGCAGCCACCAGCACCGAGATCCCGCCGGCCACCGACCTCAGCAGCGCGCCCAGAGCGGTGCCGATCACCCCGACCAGGCCGAGATACAGCCCAGCGCCGAGCAGACTCCGTACGACACCCGCGTGCGAAAGGCCCATGGCCGCCGGCGTGCCCGAAACCATTCCGCTCCCGATCAGGAAGGCGACGAACCCGCCCAGCGTTCCCACGCCCAGCGCGACCAGCCCGAACACGGCCGCCTTGGACCACAGCACGGGCAGCCGTCTGGGCACCGCCGCGAGTGTCGATCGGATCATGCCGGTCGAGTACTCCCCCGCCGTGACCAGCACGCCGAGCACGCCCAGGGCCAGCTGGGCGAAGTTCGTACCGAAGAGGGACAGGCTGACGGCCGTGGACGTGGCGAAGTCCGGGTCCGTCTGGCCGGAGTTGATCCCCGACCTGTAGTGGTTCGCGGAGATCAGGCCGAAGGCCACCAGGAACAACAGGCCGAGGCCCAGGGTGATCCAGGTCGAGCGCAGGGACCACAGCTTGGCCCATTCCGACGAGAGCACGCGCCGACCGGTCAACCGGTAGGCGGGCCGGGCGGGGGTGGTGGTCCGGGGTTCCTCGACGGTTGTGGTGAGGGTGCTCATGCGGACTTCCCGAGGGTCTCGATACCGGTCGTGGAGCCGTGGTACTCCACGGCATCCCTGGTCAGGTCCATGAACGCCTCCTCCAGCGACACGGTCCGCGCGCTCAGCTCGAACAGCGCGATCCCGTGCTCCGCGGCTTTCAGCCCGATCTCGCGGGCGGTCAGCCCGGTCACCTGCAGCTCCTCGGAGCCGATCAGACCGGTGACGTCGACGCCCGGCCCCGCCAGCACGTCCCGCAGCCGCGCCGGGTCCTGCGCCGCCACCTTCACCGTGTCGCCGCCCGCCTCGCGGATCAGGTCTGCCACGGTCGTGTCGGCCAGCAGCCGGCCGCGCCCCACGATGATCAGGTGGTCCGCAACCAGAGCCATCTCGCTCATCAGGTGGGAGGACACGAACACCGTCCGTCCGTCGTCGGCGAGCCCCTTCAGCAGGTTGCGGATCCAGAGCACACCCTCCGGGTCCAGCCCGTTGACCGGCTCGTCCAGCATCACCGTCTGCGGATCGCCCAGCAAAGCCGCCGCGATGCCCAGCCGCTGGCCCATCCCGAGGGAGAAGGCGCCGGCCCGCTTCCTCGCCACGCTGCCCAGGCCGGCGAGGTCGATGACCTCGTCGACCCGGCGGCCCGGAATGCCGTGCGTCAACGCGAGGGATCTGAGGTGGTTGTACGCCGAGCGGCCCGGGTGGATGGACTTCGCCTCCAGCAGGGCACCGACCTCCTGCAGCGGTGCCTGGTGTCGGGCGTAGTGCCGGCCGTTCACGGTGACGGAGCCGCTCGTCGGCGCGTCGAGGCCGACGATCATGCGCATCGTCGTGGACTTGCCCGCGCCGTTGGGCCCCAGAAAGCCCGTCACGGTGCCCGGCTTCACGACGAAGTCCAGCCCGTCGACGGCCGTCTTGTCGCCGTACTTCTTGGTCAGCTGTTGTGCGTCGATCATTCGCGCTCTCCCTGTCGGGCTCCGGCGTGCGTCGCTTCCGACGCCTCACCGGCCACGCTAAGAGCCGAATCACCCCGATTCCGTGGTACCGGGAGGCTGAACCGCGCCGTGCGCGTAGTACCGCGGTACCACGCGACCACCTGCGGTTCCCTCCGTCTTCGTCGCCCCCAAGTCGTCGCAGCAGGCGCCCGGCCGCCGCCTGGGATGCGCTGCGCGCTCGGCACTCTCACCGCGTTGGGCGCCGCCGACGCCACCGGAGACCTGCTCCGGCTGCTGGAGCCCGTCCTCGCCCGATGATGATCACGCGGCGGGCAGGTTGTGGCCCGGGCAGTGGTCCGCCGGGATCAAACCGCTCAGGGACTCGCCTCGCCCTGCGCGATCTCGACCTCGTGGTGGAAGTCGACGACGCCGACTGTTCCGGCCGCGACGGACAGGACCGTGCAGGCCACGAGGAGCAGCGCGGCAGGGCGCGTGGCGCGTGAACACGCCGGGGAGGGGGCGAGGAGGGCGGCGACGCGTTGCGGAACCGGGCCGGTCGTCGCCGCGGGCGCGAAGTCCGGGCGGATGGAGGGAGAGGCGTGGCCGGCAAGGGCGGCGCGGGCGATGGCCGTGGCGATCAGGCGTCGGTCGCCGACGGCGGTGGCGGCGGTCTCGTCGGCGGCCCGTTCGGCGGCGAGCCGGATGGTGTCACGGACGGCGCGCAGGGCGGGGTGGCAGTGGGCGGCCAGTTCGGCGACGACCAGGAAGTAGTGGTGGCCGGCCCGGTTGTGGGCGCGTTCGTGGGCGAAGAGGGCCTCGCGCTCGGCGGGGCCGAGGCTGCGCAGCATCGCGGTGGTGACGACGATGCGGTGGGGCCGTCCGGGCAGGGCGTACGCGTCCGGGTGGGGCGAGTCGACGACGCACAGGTCACCGGCGGCGGGGCGGCGGTCGGCCTGTGTGCGGGCGGTACGAAAGGCGCGGGTCTGCCGGAAGGCCGAGCGCGCGAGGGTCAGCGCGCTGAGGGTGAGCACTCCGGTGGCCGCGGCGGCCACCGGGAGGACGAAGTAGTCCGAGGGGGTACGCAGGGGGTGGACGAGTTCACCGAGGGAGGCGAGGGCGGGGAGTTCGAGCAGTCCGGTCAGGACCAGGGCGCCGAGTGCGGCGACGCAGGTTCCGGCCAGCGCCAGGGCCGATGCGGTGAGGATCCACAGCGCGGTGGCGGGGGCCAGGCGGCCGAGGGTCCTGCGGGCAAGCGTCGGCGCAAGGAAGGGCAGGAGCAGAGGTACGAGCAGGAGGGCGGTCATAGCTCGTCGCCCTCCAGGAGGCGGCGCAGGAGCTGCTCGTCGCCGGGGTTGAGCTGGGCGACGAAGCGGGCCAGGACCGTCTGGCGGTCGGTGTCCCGGTCGAGCTCGGTGTGCATGCGCCGGGCGGTCAGGCCGGGAGCGTCCTGCACGGGGAAGTAGGCGTAGCCCCGGCCCTGCCGCTCACGGCTGACGACACCCTTCTCGTGCAGACGGGTCAGGATCGTCGTCACCGTCGTCCTGGCGAGGCCGGAGCCGAGCTCGATCTGCACGCGCCCCGCGCTGAGCGGCGCTCCGGCCGCCCACAGCGCGGCCATGACAGCGGCCTCCAGCTCACCGGCCGGCCGCCTCTCGTCCTTCGCGTCGGTCATGGAACCTTCCTCACCCCGCTATCGTCTACAGTTCAGTAGACCGTCTACAGAATTGTAGTCAGTCGTCGGGTGTGCCGTTGCGCCGCATCCGACGGTCCGGGAGAAGGATGAAGGATGAGGTGCTCTCGACGATGACCACAGCCGTGCACCTATCGTCGCAGCTCGCCGCCAACGTGCTGGATGCCCGGTCCCTGCTCTCCGCGTTCGGCGTGGTGGGCGTGGGTGTGGTGCTGTTCGCCGAGACCGGGCTGCTGATCGGTTTCTTCCTCCCGGGCGACTCGTTGCTGTTCACCGCAGGGCTGCTGTGCACCGGCGCCGCCGACCGCGGCCTGAAGCTGTCGCTCGCACCGCTCCTGGTCGCCGCGGCGGTCGGGGCACTGGCGGGCTCGCAGTGCGGATATCTCCTGGGCCGAAGAGCCGGCGGCGC
Source organism: Streptomyces sp. SID12488 (assembly GCF_010548275.1). Taxonomy (GTDB): domain Bacteria; phylum Actinomycetota; class Actinomycetes; order Streptomycetales; family Streptomycetaceae; genus Streptomyces. Next base: position 45,779 of record NZ_JAAGLT010000023.1, on the reverse strand, counting down.
CCTGCTCGCCCGCAGCCGTTCGGCCCGCCTGCACGAGGGCGCGAAACGTGCGGAGGAACTACTGGAACGCTACGGGTACGCGAAGGCGATCGTGCTGGCCCGCTTCGTTCCGGTGGTGCGCACAGTCCTGAACCCGATGGCGGGCGCCCTGGGGGTGCCGGTGCGGACATTCACCCTCTGGCAGGTGACCGGCGGGCTGGTGTGGAGCCTGGGTCTCACCCTCGCGGGATACGCGCTGGGCTCCTCCGTACCGAACGTGGACCGGTACCTGCTGCCGATCGTCGCGATCATCGTCGCCCTGTCGCTGATCCCGGTGGCCACCGAGGTGCACCGCTCGCGCCGGGACGCGAAGGCGAAGGCGGCGCGCGGATGATCCTCGCCCTCAACGGCTCGGTGGTCGACGGCCCGGCCTACATCGACGTGGTGCACCTGGCCGGGCACGCTCCCGCGTGGCTGAACGACACGGTGGCCGCGTGGTCGACGTACGGGCTCGCCATGTTCGCGGTGCTCATGACCGTCGGCTGGTGGCAGGCCCGGCGGGAGGGCGCCACCGCGTCGGTGACGGCCCTCGCCGCGCCGTTCGTCGTGGTCCTGGCGTACGGAGTGGACGCGGCGCTGAAACTGCTGGTGCGCGAGGACCGGCCCTGCCAGAGCCTGCGGGTGGCCACGCTGGAGGCGTGTCCGGCGTCCGGTGACTGGTCGTTCCCCAGCAACCACGCGGCCGTCGCCGCCGCCGCGGCCGTCGCCCTGTTGTTCGTCTCCCGCCGGCTCGGCACGGTCGCCGCGGTGGCCGCCGGTGCGATGGCGGCCTCGCGCGTCTGGGTCGGCGCGCACTACCCCCACGATGTGGTGGCGGGGGTCGTGGTGGGCGTTGTCACCGCGCTGCTCGCCGTGCCCGTACTGCGCGGGCGTACGGAAGCCCTGGCCCTGCGGCTCGCGGCCACCCGTCTGCGTCCGCTGCTGGTGGTGGCGTCATGAAGCGCGCCGACGTCGCGGAACTGGCCGGCAGCTGCGGCCTCGGCGCGTGGACCGCCTTCGGTGTCCTGACCATGGTCGTGGTGGGCCACGACGGCATACCGCTGTTCGCGGACGGCGACCTCCTCTCGTGGTCCGCCTCCCACCGGCCGGACGTGGCCCTGGCGTTCGCCCGTGGGCTCACCGCCACCGGGACGGGCGTCGTCCCGTTCGCGCTGGCCGCGCTGGCCGGAGTCATCGCGGGACGCACCCTCCGGCAGCGGGCGCTCGCCGTGGCCCTCTGTCTGGCCTGTCTGGGGGCGGGTCAGGGGCTGCGGTACGCGGTGATGGCGCTCATCGCCCGGCCGCGGCCACCCCTGACGGACTGGAAGACGCATGCCTCGGGATGGGCGTTCCCGTCCGGTCACACCACCACGGCGGCCCTCACCGCAGGGCTGCTGATCGTCGCCGTCCAGGTGCGCGACCCGCGTGGCAGGACAGCGTTCGCCCTGGTCATCGGCGGCTGGGGCGCGCTGGTCGGGCTGACCCGCGTCTACCTGGGAGTGCACTGGTTCACCGATGTCGTCGGCGGCTGGCTGTTCGCCCTCGGCTGGCTGGGCGCGTGTCTGTGCGCCGTGGCCTGCTGGCTGCCCGAGCGTTGGACCGCCGGCAAGAAGGACGCGGACAGGGCACGAGAACAGAGGGAGAACCATGACCATGCGCCAGACGATCCTGATCGTCGAGGACGATCACGCCCTGCGTGATGTGCTGCTGCGCGGGCTGCGCGACGAGGACTTCGACACCGTGCCCGCGCCGGACGGCGCCACCGCTCTGCGGCTGGCCACCGGCGACGTCGCCGCCGCTGTCCTCGACATCGGGCTGCCCGACGCCGACGGGCGGGACGTGTGCCAGGCGATGCGCGCGAACGGATTCCGCTCCCCCGTCATCTTCCTGACCGCCCATCACCGGCTGGCCGACCGGCTGTCCGGGTTCTCCGCCGGGGGCGACGACTACCTGCCCAAGCCGTTCCATCTCGCCGAACTCGCCGCCCGTCTGCGGGCAGCCCTCAAACGGATCGCCCCGCCGCCCGTCGCCACAGCGGGAGACCTGCTCCTGGACGCCGTCCGGCACCTGGTCAGCGTCCGGGGCGTAGGGGTCGATCTGACGCCGACCGAGTTCCGTCTCCTGGCCGCGCTCATGACAGCTTCCGGCGGTGTCGTGCGCCGCCGCGAGCTGGTCCGGGCGGGCTGGCACGAGGGCGCCCAGGTCCACGACAACACCCTCGACCAGTATCTGACCCGGCTGCGCCGCAAACTGCGCGAGGCGGGCAGCGACCGGACGATCGCCACCGCCCGCGGGATCGGCCACCGCCTGTCATGAGCGGCGTCCGCCACCGGCCGCGGCCCACCGTGACCGCCGTCCTCCACCGGCTGGCGCCCCGCACCCTGCGCGGCCGGCTCTCACTCGTGGCCCTCACCACGGCCGCGCTGCTGATGCTGGTCCTCACCGTCGCCTTCAACGCCGTGGCCCAGCGCCGCCTCCAGCACCAGGCGGACGACGAACTGCGCGCCCGCGCCGCCGCCGTCGCGACGACCGTCGACACCAGCGGCACGACCGTTCGCGTGCTGGAGACCTCCCACGACGACCTCCTCGACACCAACGTGTGGATCTACGCCGGCCGCCGACTGCTGGAAGAGCCACCGGCCGCCGGCCCGCTGACCCGCGTCGCCGACGCACTCGCCGGGCGCGGCGGACGACGGTGCGTCACCGCCGACGTCCATGGTCCCCTGCGTCTGTGCTCCCAGCCGGTGCCCGGCGACAGGAGCGAGGCCACGGTGGTCACCGCGCTCGACCTCTCCCCCTATCGCAGTTCGGCCGACACCCTCCTGCTGGGATCGCTCGCCCTGGACGCCGTGATGCTCGCCTGCACCTACGCCCTGACCCGGCTGGCGGTCGGCCGTGCGCTGCGCCCCGTCCGCACGATGACCGACCAGGCCATCCAGTGGAGCGCCGTCGCCTCCGAAGAACGCTTCGGGAGCACCGGGCACCCGGCCGAACTCGCCCGCCTCGGTACGTCGCTGGACGCCATGCTGGACCGCATCCGCACCTTGCTGCGCCACGAGCGGCAGCTCACCGGGGAACTCTCGCACGAGCTGCGTACGCCCCTGAGCCGGATCATCGCCGAACTCGACTGGTGGCAGACCCGCCCCCGCACCACCGGCCAGACCCGCGCCACCCACCGGGTCATCGCGGATGCCGCCGAGTCCATGCGCGCCATCTGCGACACCCTCCTGGACGACGCCCGGGGCGCCACCCTCACCGCACCGGGCACCGCCGAGGTTCTGCCCGCACTGCACCGCCTCACCGAACTCCTGGACGTGCCAAGCCACTTGGCGGTCACAGCGGGCGGCCCACGCCTACAGGCCGGCGTCCCGACCGCCCTCCTCGAACGCATCGTCAGCCCCCTCCTGGCCAACGCCTGCCGCTACGCCCGCACCGGCGTCACCGTCCACGCCTACCGCACACCCGACGGCGTACGCATCGACGTCACCGACGACGGACCCGGCGTACCGCCCCCGTTCGCCGCACGGCTCTTCGAGCCCGGGCAACGCGCGGATCCCGGCGACGGACACCACGGTGCGGGCCTGGGACTGCCGCTGGCGCGACGCCTGGCCCGCTCCGTCGGCGGCGAGGTGACCTACGACCCCGGGCACACGCCCGGAGCACGCTTCGTCGTCAGCCTGCCCGCCGGCTGACAGCAGCCCCGCTCGGCGGCACCCGCGCATCACTGCAAGCGGTCGCGCCGAATGTCCTTGCGAGAGGCGGCCAGATAGCCGACGAAGCCGAGGATGGCCACCGTCCAGGACAGCGTGACCGGCCCCAGGCCCAGGTCCAGCCCACCCCGCTCGTGGCCGACGGCCATCCAGTCGGCGACGGACGCACCGAGTGGGCGGGTGATGACGTACGCCGCCCAGAAAGCGACGACCGCGTTCAGGCCGCCCCAGCGGTGAGCGACAGCCGGAACAGCGATCGCGGCGGCGTACAGGACGGCGGAACCCAGATAACCGAAGCCGACCGTGGCGGTGAGGTCGCCCGCGGCGGTGCCCAGGGCGAAGGTGGCCAGGACGGCGGCCCAGTAGAAGGTCTCGCGGCGCCGGGTGTGGATGCTGTGGATGGACAGGGTGCCTTCGCTGCGGTACCAGAGGGCGAAGACGGCGGCCAGCGCGGCCATGAAGAAGGGGGTCGACAATGTGTACGGCACGCCGAGGCCGACGTGCAGGACATCGGCGGCCATCGTGCCGAACACGCTGACCATGACGATCGCCGTCCAGTAGATCCAGGCCACATACCGGCGGGCGGCGAACTGGACCACCAGGGCGACGACCAGGGCCATGCCACCGAGGCCGACCGCAGGGATCGGGCCGAACAGGCGGGCCAGCCAGTCGGAGGCCGTCTCACCCATACCGGTCGTCAGCACCTTGATGATCCAGAAGTAGACGGTCACCTCCGGCACCTTGCTTGCCACGTGTCGTGCGTGGCGCGGAGGCCGGTTGTCAGTGAGGTGATCTGTCGTCATGGCAGGCACGATGGCACGGGGTTCGGCGGTTGCCCCAGACCCCTTTGCCAGAGTTTTGGCGCTTCCGGTACCCGAGTTGCCCAAGGCCCGCCCGCGCCTGAACACAACCTGAACACAGTGGCCGATCGGCTGGTCAACGGCGCGCGACTGGTGATACCGGTGCTCTCCCGACGTTGCCACAACGGCCGAGAAGCAGGAACGCGACAGCCGACCGCCCGAATGTTCAGGGGGACAGGTGATCCTTCAGTGCGTGGCCGTGGCCTCGTACATCGGCGTCGCCGACTGGTTCACGTCCTCCACGTCCTTCGCCAACCCACACCACTCCACCAGGGATTCACCGGACATCGCATCGGCATGAGCGTCAGGGCCGGGCTCGCCTGGGGCGCCGACGGCCACCTCCCGCTGCTGATCTCCGGCGGCATCGTGTTGGTCCTCGGCGGTGTGCTGCCGGCCGCTGCCCGCTCGCGGACCGCAGCCCTCTGAACCGGCATCCCCGATGAAGGCGCGATGAACCGGTCGGCTTCCGGCCATAGGGAGTGACAGGTTCTAGTCAAAGGCTGTCCAAGTGGCGGACGCCTCCTGCCGCCGGTGGTCGGGTTCTGTGCGACGGCTGTACGACCACCCGTTACCCGTTCTTCGGAGGACCTGGTGTCAGCACCCACCCGTAAGAGACGATGGCTCACGATCTGTGCCATCACCGCATCCGCCGCACTCGTCGCGATACCCGCCGGCGCCGCGCCCGGCGGGAACAGTAGCCCCTTCGGCGCCCGCGCACTCGCCCAACTCGCCGCCGAACGCGCCCAGTCGGTGGGCGCCATCACCCCCAAGGCCAAGGCGGAGGACGATGGCGGCGGTGATGACGGCAACGAGGCCGACGAGATAGCCGAGGGCGCGGACCAGTACGCCGAGGCCCGCACCTCACCCGGCGTCGTCGCACCGGGCGCCTATGGCGCCGCCTGGACGAGTCTGACCAATCTGGCGAGCACCGGCGGCAGTTGGCGCAACATCACCGACCTGCCGTACAACTCCGATGATGCGCGCTACCGCGACTACGACTCCAACTCCAGCGGCGGCTCGGGCAATGTCACCGGCCGGATGGCCGCGATGGCCGCCGACGACGACGGGTACGTGTACGCGGGCAGCGCGGGCGGCGGAGTGTGGCGCTCCCGCACCGGCGGAGGTCACTGGCAGCCGATCAGCGACAGGCTGCCCGCGCAGTCCACCGGCGCCCTCGCCCTGGACGGCGGCGGCCGGCTGTGGCTGGGAACGGGCGAGGCGACCACCAACGCCGACGCCTACCTCGGCAGCGGCGTCTACGTCCTGTCCGACCCGCACCACGGCACGTTCTCCACGCGCAGCCGGGTCGGCGGCGACGAGCTGGAGTCCACCACCATCCGCCAGCTGCGCTTCGGCGGAGGCAAGGTGTGGGCGGCGACCAGCGAGGGGGTGTGGAGCCACTCCACGAAGAAGCTGAGCGGATCCTGGAAGCTGGAGTTCACGCCCAACCCCGACTACCTGCCCGGGGGTTCGAAGGCGAGCGACGCCTCGGCCGCGTACAAGAACATCACCAACGACATCGCCATCGACCCGAAGAACCCCTCCAAGGTGATCCTCGCGATCGGCTGGCGCAGCGGTGACGAATACAACGGCTTCTACACCAAGGTGAACGGCACCTGGACCCGGATCACCAGCGGCTTCGGCGACCTGCCGACCGACGCCGACAACGTCGGCACCGTCACCTTCGCCCGCTCCGCCGACGGCTCGCGCTACTACGCCATCGACGAGTCGCCCGCGCAGATGGCCGCCAACCCCGACAGCGGGCTGGCGGGCATCTACAGCGCCGGCTCGCCGTTCGGTCCCTGGACGAAGGTCGCCGACTACAAGCAACTGGCCGCCGACGGCTCGGCGCTGACCTCCAGCGGCTACATGCCGGGCGTCCAGTCCTGGTACAACCAGTTCCTGACCGTCGACCCGAACGACCCGCAGCACGTGTACGCGGGCCTGGAGGAGGTCCACGAGACCAAGGACGGCGGCGCCACCTGGTCGGCCGTCGGCCCGTACTGGAACTTCGGCTTCCCCTGCTGGAGCATCGACCCCACCAAGCAGACGGGTGACTGCAACCAGACCACCCACCCCGACCAGCACGGCGTCGCGATCGGCAGCTACCACGGCAGGAGTTTCGTCTACGTCGGCAACGACGGCGGCGTCTACAAGCGCCCGCTCCACGGCCGGCAGGACGCCTCCGGGCACGCCACCGACTGGACCTCGCTCAACGACGGCACCATCGACACTCTCCAGTACTACTCCGTGGGCGTCGGCAAGGACCTGACCTACGGCGGCGTCTCGGTCACCGGCGGCCTGCAGGACAACGGCCAGTCCATCCTGCGCAGCAACGACCGCGTGATGGGCTCCAACTTCGGCGGCGACGGCGGCGACACCCTCACCGACCCGGCCAACGGCTGCAACATCGCAGAGGAGTACGTCTACCTCGCCATCCAGGTGACCCAGAACTGCGCCGTCAACGACGGCAGCTGGGTCACCGACCCCAGCAAGATCACGTCGTACAACGTCGCCCCCGCCGACAACGCCACCGGTGAGGCCCGCTTCATCGCCCCGATCACGGCCGACGCCAAGAACAGCTCGACCTGGATCGCCGGCGGCCGCCACATCTGGGTCCAGACCCACGGCTACGCCATCCGCAGCGGCGACGAGTGGACCAACGTGTACGACCTCGGCGCCGGCCGCACCGCCACCGCTGTCGCAGCCTCGGGCGGCAAGGTCTACGCGGCCTGGTGCGGCCCCTGCAACAACCAGGGCTTCGCCCGCGGCATCTCCGTCGGCAACGCGGACGGCACCGGCTGGCACGACATCACGCTCCCCGCCACCGGCACGGACGGCACCGTGCCCAACCGCTACCTCAGCGGCTTCGCCATCGACCCCAAGAACGCCGACCACGTCTACCTCGCCGTCAACGGCTTCTCCCGGCACTGGACCGAAGGCCCCGGCGCCGGGATCGGCCATGTCTTCGAGTCCACCGACGGCGGCACCACCTGGAAGGACGTCTCGAAGAACCTCCCCGACGTACCGACCGACTCCGCGGTCGTCACACCGAACGGCGGCCTCGCCGTCGCCACCGACCTCGGCGTCGTCTACCGCGCGCCGGGCCGTACGACCTGGCAGCGCGTCGGGAACCTCCCGGCCGTCGCCGTCCTCCAGCTGAAACTGAGCCCCGACGGCAGGACGCTGTACGCGGCCACCCACGGCCGCGGCATCTACACGATCAACGTGCGCGACTGCCACTGACTCAGCGACATCGGATGGGGTGATCCCGGGATTTTCTCGGGATCACCCCTGCGACGTGTACGGCACCACACTCACGTCCAACGTGAACGCGACGCGCGCCGCGCCCGCCACATCCGGTGCCTTCGCGAGCGCGGTGATCTTGGCGGTACCGCCCCGGGTACCCGCGCAGCGCAGCGAAGCGCGGGCCGAGCCGTCCGCCGCCACCTCCCATCCGGACGCCAGGACGAAGACCGGCGCTGAACTCAGCACACCCGTCCACCGCTTGTCGTCGTTCCGCGGCCGGAGGACGAGAGACACCACCGTCCCGGGCCGAACACACAGGTCGTGAGCAGAGGCGTCTCCCGGACGGTGGGAGACGGTGGTGGAGCCCGCGACGCACCCTGGAGGCGTGGAGGCTGTCCCATGAGGGGCCGAGGCTCGTGTCGACGGCGTCGACAGGGACGTTGCCGACCTTGTCACCGAAGGGGTGCCGGTGGATGGACCGGCAGAAGGACGGGGCGGCACCGAGTCCGCCTCCGAATCGTCGCCATTGCCTCCGCAGGCGGTCAGAAGACAGGAGACAGCCACCAGGGCGGCCACGAGCAAGGTCCAGGATCCTCGACCCCGTCTGCAGTCCTCCATCATCATGACCACTCCCTTTACGCCACCGAACATCACTGCGACGCCCTCGGTCACAGTTCGGTTCCCGTCGCCAGAGGAGAAGCGGAGGGTCTCACCGTATGCCCGAGCCGACCCGAGCCGAAGGGGCTGGAGCTTGTCATACGCGTCGCCGACCGATCCGATGGATGCCGCGATGCCGTCTCGGTCCAGATGTTCGGCGAGCGTGAATGATGTGTATTTGCCCGGACTCACATCCGAGTGATGGACCGGTTCCCCGCGTCGCGGCGGAGTGCCCGTCCTGTCGCGCTGCCAGAGCGCCATCTCCAGGGCGGCCGGGACGAGTTCGGCGTGTTTGGTGGTTGCCGCGAACCAGCCGACGATGCGGCGGGAGAAGGTGTCCACGACGAAGGCGACGAAGGCGACGTAGACGACCGGAGGTGCGGTTTGGCGCGTCGGCCCGATCGGCTGAAGTGGGGTGCCCCGGCTGCGTCCGAGCCGGGGTTGGTCAGTCTTCGAGTTCGTGGCGGACGCGTCGGGACGGGCTGAACGTGTAGAGGTCGAGGATGCCGGGTGCCTCGGCGAGGCCGGGGCCGCCGTTTTTGACCCAGGTGGTGATGTCGGCAGCGGCTTCGGGGTCGTTGACCTGCCCGAGCCAGACCGGGCGTCCGCCGGCTCTGCGGCCTTCGGCGGAGGGCTGGATGACGATGACGTTGGCGCGCTCGCACGCGTCCAGACAGTCGGTACGCCGCACCATCGCGACTCCGGCCAGTTGGGTGCGCAGGTCGGTGAGCTGGGCTTCGTGGTCCAGCCGTGGAACCTTGGCAGGCGTGCCGCAGCAGCAGCCGCGGCAGACGGTGACGATGGGCCGGGGCGCTCCTGTTTCGGGGGTGGCCTTCTTGCTGTGGCGGCTCATCGCGTGTCCTGGGTGGTGCGGTTCCAGGCGGCGTCGCGCAGCAGGCGCAGGCCGTTGAGGCCGACGATGACGGTCGATCCCTCGTGCCCCAGTACGCCGAGGGGCAGCGGGAGATGACCGGCAAGGTCCCAGATGACCAGGCCGGAGATGAACACTCCGGCGATGACCAGGTTCTGCACCACCAGGCGGCGGGCCGCCCGCGAGAGGGCGATGAGCTTGGGGACGGTGGCGAGTTCGTCGCGGACGATGACGGCGTCGGCGGTTTCCAGGGCGAGGTCGGAGCCGGCGCGGCCCATGGCGATGCCGGTGTGGGCGGCGGCCAGCGCGGGGGCGTCGTTGACACCGTCGCCGATGACCAGCACCTTGCGGCCGCGGGCCTCCAGGCGGCGTACTGTCTCGACCTTGTCCTGGGGCAGGAGGCCGGCGTGGACGTCGTCCGCGGAGATGCCGGCCTCAGCGGCCAGGCGGGCGGCGGCGCGGGGGTTGTCGCCGGTGACCAGCATCGGGGTACTGCCGGTCAGCGCGGTCAGGGAAGCGACCGTGGTGGCGGCGTCGGGACGCAGCCGGTCGGCGATGCCCAGCACCCCGACCGGGATGCTGTCGCGCAGGACCAGGACGGCGGTGTGGCCGCCGTCCTCCAGGTCCGCCGCGGTCTCGGCGGCGCGGGCCCAGAGGGTGTGGTTGGTGTCGTCGTTGGCGTCGCGGAGGCGGGCGGGGGCACCGACCGCGACCGTGTGTCCGTCGACTGTGGCGGTGACGCCGATACCGGGGGCGGAGGTGAAGTCCCCTACGTCCGCGACGGCCAGGTGGCGGGCACGGGCAGCGTCGACGATCGCGCGGGCCAGGGGGTGTTCGCTGGGGTGCTCGGCGGCAGCCGCCAGCGCCAGCAGGGCGTCCTTTGCCAGGCCGGAGCCGGGCAGGGGGCGGATGCCGGTGACGCGAGGGGTGCCCTCGGTCAGGGTGCCCGTCTTGTCCAGGGCGACCGCGTCGACCTGCCCGAGACGCTCCATGACCACGGCGGACTTCACCAGGACGCCGTGGCGTCCGGCGTTGGCGATCGCCGACAGCAGCGGCGGCATCGTCGCCAGGACCACCGCGCACGGCGAGGCCACGATCATGAAGGTCATCGCCCGCAGCAGCGAGGCGGTCGGATCCCCGCCGAACGCGAGGGGGACCAGAAAAACGGCAAGGGTCGCGAAGACCATGCCCAGGCTGTAGCGCTGCTCGACCTTCTCGATGAACAGCTGGGTGGGTGCCTTGGTCCCGGAAGCCTCCTCGACCATGGCCACGATCCGGGCGATCACCGAGTGCGAGGCGTCCCGCCCGACCTTGACCCGCAGGGCACCGGTGCCGTTGAGAGTGCCGGCGAAGACCTCGTCACCGGTCTCCTTCGCGACCGGCAACGGCTCCCCGGTGATGGTGGCCTGGTCCACCTCGCTCGCCCCGTCCAGGACACGGCCGTCCGCGCCGACCCGCTCTCCGGGACGCACCAGGACGGTGTCCCCGACCACCAGGTCCTCGGTCGGGACCGTCGACTCGCCGCCGTCGGCGGCCAGCCGTGTGGCGGTGGCCGGGGCCAGGTCGAGCAGACCGCGGACCGCGTCCTGGGTACGGGCGGTCGCCAGAGCTTCCAAAGCGCCGGAAGTGGCGAAGATGACGATCAGCAGAGCGCCGTCCATCACCTGCCCGATCGAGGCCGCGCCGACCGCGGCCACGATCATCAGCAGGTCCACATCCAGCGTCTTGCCCCGCAGCGCCGTCAGCCCAGCCCAGGCCGGCTCCCACCCGCCGGTGACGTAGGCGGCGGCGTAGACAGGGCCCCACGACCAGGCGGGTGCGCCGGCCAGCTGGAGCGACAGCGCGATCAGGAACAGCATCAGCGCCGCAATGGCCCAGCGCGCCTCGGCCAGGGCGAACACGCGCGTACGGCGCACCCGCGTACGGCGCTTCGGCGCTGCGGGAGAGGCGGCCGGAGCTGCCCGTTCGGGCCGTGTGATCAGGTCGGAAGGCACGACGAAGCAACCCTTCAGGGCGGAAGACGGCGACACATCCCACCGTACATGAACATCTGAACAGGTCTTCATGTGTGACGGGTAGGATGGGCGTCATGGGTCACGGAGCCGCCGACGAGAACCACGCAACGCCCCGCGAGCGCCTGGACGCGGCGGGAGCCACCGACGTCGCCGCCACCCTCCAGGCCCTGGCCACCCCTTCGCGGCTGTACATCCTGGCCCGCCTCCAGGAAGGCCCCTGCGCGGTCGGCGACCTCGCCGAGGCCGTGGGAATGGAAGCCTCCGCCTGCTCCCACCAGCTCCGCCTGCTGCGCAATCTCGGGCTCGTCACCGGAGAACGCCGGGGCCGTTCCATCGTCTACGCCCTCTACGACAACCATGTCGCCGAGCTGCTGGAACAGGCCCTCTTCCACGTCGAACACCTGCGACTCGGCCTGCGCGACGCCCACGCCGCCGAAGCGGTACCGGCCGCGGTCCGGCGGTAGGTCACGTTCCACCTCTCGCAGGCACCAGAGTCGTCACCGTCCCGCCGAACGCCCCGCCGCTACAGCTCGAAACCGGATCCATAGGCGCGCAGGGTGGTGGTACAGCAACAGTTACGTGGTGGTGGCGACCCGTCAGGCGCCGCGCCGCGCCGGGGTGGCCCCGTCCGGGCGCTGGAGCAGTTTCGCGAGGAGCCCGTGGCGGGGAGCCAGGCACCAGGTGAGAACGAACAGGCCGGTGAGGACCACGACCACCGAGCCGCCTGCCGCGAGGTCGTAGGTGTACGAGACGTACAGACCCGCGATGCTGCCCGCGCAGCCGATGAGCGAGGCCAGGAGGGTCATGGCCCACAGCCGTTCGGTGAGCATGCGGGCGGTGGCGGCGGGGGTGATGAGCAGGGCGAGGACGAGGATGTTGCCGACCGCCTCCAGGGACATCACGATCGTCGTGGTGACGAGGACGTACAGGGTCAGATCGAGGCGGAACACCGGCAGACCCGCCGCGCGCGCCGTCTCGCGGTCGAGGCTGACGGCGACCAGTTCCTTGCCGATCGCCAGCACGACGAGGACGAGTACGGCGCCGATGGCGGCCACGGTCCACACGTCCGACGCGCTCACCGCCAGCACCTGGCCGAACAGGAAGGACGACAGGTCTGTCGTCCAGCTGTCCCTGGTGGAGACCAGGACGATGCCCAGACCGAAGGCGAAGGCGAAGAAGACGCCGATGACGGTGTCCTCCTTCAGCCGCCGGTTCTGGGAGACGAAGGCGATCAGCACGGCCGTGATGATGCCGGCCGTGGCTCCGCCGAGCAGGAGGTTGCCCTCGAAGGCGTAGGCGAGGGCGACGCCCGGGAAGGCCGAGTGGGCGACCGCGTCGCCGATGAACGCCATGCCGCGCAGCACGACGTACACGCCGACGACGCCGCATACCAGGCCGATGATCGCGGCGACGGCGAACGCCCTTTGCATGAAGGGCAGTTGCCAGGGGTCGGTGAAGAACTCGATCATGCTCCGGCTCCGATCGCGTGGTCGAGGCCGAAGGCCCGCAGCATCTGGTCGGGGTCGGCGAGGAGCTCGGGGCCGCCCTCGGCGACGACCGTACGGTTGATCAGCGCCACCCGGTGGCAGGTGCGGGCGGCGGCAGCGAGGTCGTGGGTGGTCATCAGGAGCGCCCTGCCTTCCGCCGCCAGCCGGCCGAACAGTTCGTTCAGCAGCTCCTGGGTGGGGACGTCGACGCCGGTGAACGGCTCGTCGAGGAGCAGGATGCGCGGGCCGGCGGCCAGGGCTCGGGCCACCAGGACCCGCTGCCGCTGGCCGCCGGACAGCTCGCCGATCGGGCGTCGGCGGAGCTGGGTGAGCCCGGTCAGCTCCAGCGTCTCGTCCACCGTCGCGCGGTCCACCGCGCCCGGGCGGCGTAGCCAGCCCAGCTGCCGGGTGCGGCCGGTGAGGACCGCGCCCGCGACGTCGATGGGGAAGTCCCAGGCGAACTCGTGCCGTTGGGGCACGTAGCCGATGCTTCGCCCGGCCGGCCGGCCGGTCCTGCCCTCGACGGCCACCTCGCCTCCGGCCAGCGGAACCAGGCCGACGAGGAACGTTTTACAGGCCCGTACCAGGGATGCGCGCCTCGTGATGGCTGGTCCGACGAGTTGCTGTGCCGCAGGACTGTTCGGCTCAGCGGTAGGCGGTGTCACCGCGGGGTGGGTCGGACAGCGCGATGCGGGCCGTGATGCGTTTGCCGACCGGTTCCCGCTCGATGAAAAGGTCCTCGGCGACGGCCTTGACGATCTCCAGGCCGTGCTGGCCGATCCTGCCGGGATCGGTGGTCCGGGCCGCAGGCGCGGTGGGCTCGCTGTCCCATACAACGACGTCCACGGCGTGGGCGTTGATGCGCAGCTCCATCAGAACGGGGCCGGGGGCGTACTTGAGGGCGTTGGTGACCAGCTCGCTGACCACCAGCTGGGTGAGATCCTTCGCGCGCTCGGACACCGGCAGGTGATGGTCGGTGCTGGCCTGGTCGAGGAAGGCGATGGCGTGGTGGCGGGCGTCAGCGATGCAGCCGTCCTCTCCGTCCAGGGCGTAGCCCGCGCGCATCAGATGCTCACTATTGTCACCATCGGCCTGGGACCCCACGCGTCGCCCTCACTCCCCCATTCACGCACGCAACTACCCGCGACAACATCATGCATGCCACAAGGACTGGCGTCCGCCAGCAGGTGCGTCCCCAGCCTGGCGGTGGGGCAGAATCGTTCTCGCACGGGGCAGGACCTAGTGTCCTGCGCCAGTAGTTGGCGAGCTGCGGTCTGGTGACTGTGAGTTGTGGTGTCCTGTACGGCGATACGTGCACGCCTTGGTGTTGGCTGGTGCCGTGAGACCACAGGTAGAGGCACGTATCCGGCGGACGTCCCTGATGGTCCTGCCGTGAGGCAAATGACAAAGTCACAGTCCGTATTGACTGGCTGGCGAACATGACGGCATGGCACAGGATCAACAGCCCTTGGTCCAAGGCAATCTGCGGGCCAGCAGCATGACTTGGAGCCGGAGGTACCCCGCTCGTGGCGGCGAACAGCAATCCCAGCGTCAGAAGGCGCCGCCTGGGAGCCGAGCTCCGCCGGCTCCGCCACGCCAATGGGCTGACGAGCGCAGAGGTGGCCAAGCGGCTCATGGTCTCCCAGCCCAAGATCAGTCACCTGGAGAACGGCCGCCGCGCCATCAGCCCCCGCGACGTATGCGATCTGTGCGCGATCTACGGAGTGACGGACCAGCAGGTCATCGACCCGCTCATGCGGATGGCCAAGGAATCCGGACAGCAGGGCTGGTGGAGCGTCTACGGCGACATTCCCCAGAGCGTCTATGTCGGCCTGGAGGCAGACGCCGCCGTCATCCATGCCTACGAGCCCATGGTGATCCCCGGCCTGTTGCAGACCCCGCCTACGCCCACGCCGTCATCGGGGAAACCGTTCCTCTGCTCACCGCCGAACAGGGCGCCACGCGCCTCAAGGTGCGGCTACGCCGTCAGCATCGGATCTACGAGCCGGCCTGCCCGCTGCACCTGTGGGTCGTCCTGGACGAATCGGCACTGCGCCGCGTCGTCGGCAGCCCTGAAATCATGCGCGAACAACTGGAGCACTTGAACGAGATCAGCGCCGAGCCGCACGTCATGGTGCAGGTCCTTCCCTATGCGGCGGGTGCTCACCCGGGCCTGTCAGGACAGTTCTCCATCCTGCAGTCCGCCGACAGCGGCAGCCCTGTGGCAAGGGTGGTGTACCTGGAGCGGTTCACCAGCGATCTCTACCTGGAGAAACCCTGCGCCGTGCAGCACTACAGCGCGATGTACGACCACCTCCGGGTCCAGGCCCTCGACCCTGGCAGCAGCTGCGGCTTCATCACCGACGCCACCAAGACGTACATCGACGCGGCGAGCCGCCCCCGTAGCTCCGCGACAGACCGTGACCACCGCCCAGCCGTGCCCGCCAACTAGCCCTCAGCAAACCCGCCAACAACGAATCAACGAACCGCTGCCACCTGGATCTTCGAGCTACCAGCCTCGCCACCCATCGATCAAAGCGCGTCGGCCGGGCCGATGCGCAACGCCCCCACACAAGCGCAGCGATGGCCTCCGGCTGTCTGGCCGGGCTCGCCATCAAACGCCCAGGGTCATCGCCTGGGAGTGGTCCGTCCCGTTCCTGACGGTCGTGAGGCGTCGGTGAGGTTGGCGCCGGTGTCGGCGTCCCGCTGGGAGTGGTTGGTGCCGTGCCAGTCCAGGCACATGACGGTCGCGTCGTCCTGGAGGTGGCCGTCGTTGGCGTCGACGATCGCCGCGATGAGGGTGCGGGCGGCCTCGCGGGGGTGCAGCGCGCGGGTGCGCACGATCAGGTCGGACAGGTTGAGGCTGCCTGGGTTGTGCTCCAGCATGCCGTCGGTGAGCATCACCAGCCGGTCGCCCGGCCGCAGGTCCAGCGACTGGACCTGGTAGTTATGAGGGGCGTCGAAGCCGAACGGCATATCGACCGTCGGAGTGATCTCCCGCACCTTGCCGTCCCGCATCCGCAGCGGCCAGGGGTGCCCGGCGTTGATGAACTCGGTCTTGCCGTCGATCAGGTTGATGCGCAGGAGCTGGCCGGTGACGTAGCCCTTGTTACCGTGCTCGCGCATGGCCTGGTCGGCCTGGCGGGCCTGTTCGGCGAGATCGGCACCGGCCCGCCGGGCCCTGCGCAGGGCGCCCACCGCAATGGTGGCCAGCAGCGCGGCGTCGACGTCGTGCCCCATGGCGTCGGTGACGGAGAGCTGGACACTGTCCCGGTCGATGACGTAGTCGAAGGTGTCACCGCCGACGTGGTCGGCCGGTTCCAGCGCCCCGGCGACCGCGAACTGCGCGGCCTCGCACGCCAGCGAGTCCGGGAGCAGCCGGTGCTGGATCTCCGCGGCCAGGCTCAGCGGGGTGGTACGGCGGCCCCACTGGTACACGTCGGTGTAGGACCGGTTCGCGATGACGATGTACGCCAGCGCGTGCGCGGTCTCGCCGATCTCCCGCATCACCTCCTCGCCGGGCGCGGCGGGCAGGAACAGTTCGAGGAGTCCGATGGCGTCCCCGCGGTTGGTCACCGGGGCGACGACCCGCACCAGCGCGCCCTCGCCCTTGTCCTCCACGCCCGGCCGCTGGGTACGGATCACATCGTCGTACAGGGTGCCCCGCAGCTTGATCCGCCGGGCGGGCTCACCAGTGTCGACGCTGCCCGCCGCCCCCAGCCGTACGACTGAGCTACCGGTGAAGTCGGTGATCAGGAACGACACCGACACGGCCCCGATGTGCTCCTTGAGCATGCGCGCGACCACGTCGAGCGACTCCACCGGCGCCGCGGCCTCCGCCGCCTCCAGCGTCCCCGCCAGAGTCATCGCCCGGCCCAGGCGACTCTCGTCCCCGGGAGGACGAGCGGCCCGGCCGCCGTTCGGCCTTCCTACGGTCATGCGACTCCTCCATTGCTGGATGACGCTCGGGACTTCGCCCAGAAAGACGCGGAAAACCTGTTCCGAGCCCGGTACCCGGACAGGTCACATGCACCACCGGACTCGACTTCTGCCCGCTACGTACACCGTCATGTCGCTGCGAGGAGGATGGCAGTGTAATGCGCGGTGAAGGCGGCGATGGTCAGGGCGTGAAAGACCTCGTGGAAGCCGAACCAGGCCGGTGAGGGGTCGGGGCGCTTGAGTCCGTAGACCACGGCGCCCGCTGTGTAGAGCAGACCGCCAGTCAGCACCGTCGCCGCCGTTTGGGCTGGGGCGGGTTGATCCCGCCGTGCACCCTCTACAGGCATGTCGGCCGTGACCCCATCGTGATCAATGGAGGGAAGGAGATTTCCACCCTCCCGGCGGCTGGACTCCGTCCACAGGGCGGGGCCCACCGTAGGGCGATCGGCCGGGCGCAGCAGGCACCCGGCCGGCGAACAGGCAGGGAGCCGTGTCGAGGAGCGAGCCGGCCGAGGATCCCGCCGTCGCCCCCACCCCCGGGGCCGGGCCCGAGCATCAAACTCCATGGTGCGCCAGAGGGGCGGCGGAACAGGGGGCGCAGTGCGCCTATGCCGGGTCTTCAGCAGTCAGCTGGCGTTTGGTGAGCCGGTGCCACCAGTGGCGGCGTCGGGGATGCACTGCGAGACCCATCCGGCGGCCGATCAGCAGGTAACCGATGAGGGCACCCGTGGTGTTGAGCAGTACATCATCGACGTCGAAGGCGCGCCCGGTAATGAGGGCACCCTGGACGAGTTCGACGAAGATCATCACAAAGGCGGTGGCCGCCGCTACGCGGAGCAGTCCTCGCGTTCGGGGCACCAGTACCGGCAACAGCACACCGAACGGTATCCCCATCACGATATTGCCGCCGAGCTGCTTGACCGTGTCAGGAGCCATGGGCTGCGCGAGGTACGCACGGATGGAGTCACCAGGGCGCAGGTTATTGTGCGTCAGCGGCACGGATGCTGCCGAGGGTTCCAGAGTCAGCCGGGCCAGAACCACCGCGAATACGACCGTCCCCGCGAAAGCCAGCATCATGGCCAGCACCCGACCGAACATGGGCAGAGGAGGTTTTCCGGGAACCCACTCCCCACGATCCTCAGCGGTCTTGTCACGCAGGACTATCCGCGCCATTACGAGCTCCCAGCCAGGGGTAGTTTGCTTGGACGTTCCGATACCCGAGCTGTGGAGCGGCCCGCTGGGCGGCGGTTCACGCAGGGACCGTACGTGTCCGTACAGTCGCCTCGCCCAGAAGACGGTGAGCATGGGCCGCAACAGCGCGTCGTCGGGTACCTCAGCGACCGCGGCGGACATGACCACGGATCAGTTCTGATTGTGTCATGGCCGGGTTCGGCGCGATGCCGGGTTGCTTTAGTGCCTCAGGCACTGACGACCTCCAGGCCGTGCTGGCCGATCCTGCCGGGTGTCGACTGGCGCTCCTGCTCCTGGCGCTCGCGTTCGTCCACGGGTGCCTGCTGCTCCGCTTCGAGCATCCGGTACTTGCAGTCGTCACACAGATGCGGGTGGCTGTCCCCGCGATCCCATTCGACCGCGGTGATGGCCTCCCACCGGTCGTCGGTGAACTTCTGCCCGCAGTCCCCGCACACCGGGCGCTGCACCTCGCGTTCGGCGGCTTCCTCCGCTTGGCGGCGCCGCGCGTCTTCCGCGCGGCGGGCGAGGAACATCCCGGCGGGGATTGCCGATCGCGTCCCACAGGTTCTGTCGGCCCTCACGGCCGAAACGCCAGAACACGGGCCCGGCCGGGCCGTGCTCGCGCAGCGGCTCCAGGGCGGTCGCCACGATCGGCATCTTCCCGTCGTAGACGCGGAACCCACCTTCGGCCCACCGGCCCTGCCAGTGCTCGCGGGTGAGGCCGGCGGCTGCCTGCCCGGCAGCCCGGCCAGCCGCGCCAGCAGGCGCATCAGCCGCGGGGGTACGCAAGGTGCCGAGCGGGGTGCCGGGCGGGAGGCGAACTCCCGTCCCGTACCGGCAGCTGGGCATCTTCGGCGATCATGCCCATACTCTTGAAATCGGCGGAAGAGTACGGTCCGGCGCGTCGCCGTGCAGTGCGGGTCAGACGCCGGCCGTGTACAGCGATGCGGTGCGGCGGTATGCGGCGTTGATGCGCTGGGCTTCCTCGAGCTGGTCCTCGAGGGCGATGATGCGGCAGGCGGCCTCGATGGGGTTCCCGTGGTCGACGAGTTCCCGGGCACGGGCGGCGATGCGCAACTGGTAATGGGAGTAGCGACGGTGCCCGCCCTCGGAACGCAGCGGGGTGACGAGGCGGGCTTCCCCGATGGCACGCAGGAAGCTCTGGGTGGTGCCGAGCAGTTCGGCAGCCCGGCCCATCGTGTAGGCGGGGTAATCGTCGTCGTCCAGACGGCCGTAGGAGTCGTCCGCTGTCATCTCACCTCTCCGTGGAACACGGGGAGGGGCCCTGGTGCCATTGGCACCAGGGCCCGAAGGAACTGCTACACCATCTGCCGGCCCTGGTTACCGCGCCGGCCTTCTGTTTCCGCACGCCCGACCGGACTGCTGCCGGGAATGCTGGGATCGCGGTTGCTCGACCGGAGACCACCTCACTGTCGATGTCCTGCGGTACCCGGACTCAAGACGTCCACCCGGGCGATCCTGATGGCGCTCGGCCCCTCCGTTCTTCCCTCTGGGATCAACTCGCTTTAAAGCGGGGGAATGCGCACTGCTGGTGATACGAACTGCTCAGTGGCCTGAGAGAGCGCCACTCTTCGGCAGCCAGCCCCGTTCGCCTGTCCTGCGTCTGCTCTGGCTTGGAACCCCACTGCCGAACCTCCCGGTGCGCGCGCCCGCAGCCGACGCCTTCACCGAGGTACTGCTTACCGACTTCACTGCTACATGTTGCGAACTGCGTTTACCGGTACTGCTCACGGCGGCCCCTGATCACTGCGGGCCACCCGGTCCGGCCGTCAGTCCCGTCGCCTTCCTGCAACAACCCTGGCTTCGAAACTCCACCACCGCACCGCCCTGCGCACTGCAACTACATGTACTGCCGCCCGGCAGTTCGTGTCTGCCAGGCCCTGCTGTCTCTCTGGGCTACGAGAGAAACCATAACCAGACCCACCACCGAATGTCTACTTCAGACAGCATAGATTTCCGCGCACTCAACAGTGAGATAAGCGGCGGGGCAGGAGTAAGGCACTATCGCTGTCCCCTCCGAGCGGGACGGCCAACTCCGGATCGCCGCTACCCGAGTGGAGCTGCCCAAATGCGCGCCTCGTCATGGCTGGTCCGACGGGCTGCTGTGCCACCGGCTCGTCGGCTCAGCGGTGGGCAGTGTCGCCGCGGGGTGGGTCGGACAACAGGGCGATGCGGGCCGTGACGCGTTTGCCGACCGGTTCCCGCTCGATGAGCAGTTCCTCGGTGATGGCTTTGACGACCTCCAGTCCGTGCTGGCCGATCCTGCCGGGATCGGCGGCCCGGGCCGCGGGCATGACGGGGTCGCTGTCCCGCACGACGATGTCCACGGCGTGGGCATTGATGCGCAGTTCCATCCGGACGGGGCCGGGGGCGTACTTGACGGCGTTGGTGACCAGCTCGCTGACCACCAGCTGGGTAATATCTCTGGCGCGCTGGGACACTGGCAGGTCATGGTCGGTGCGGGCCTGGTCGAGGAAGGCGATGGTGTGGCGGCGGGCGTCTGCGATGCAGGGCGAAGCCGGCGCGCATGAGGTACTCGTCATTGTGACCGTCGGCATGGGATCTCACGTGACGCCCCCATTCCCCCGTTCACGCTGGCCAATACCCGCGACAACATCATCCACGCCACAGGGAGTTGTCGTCCGGCGCCGGGTGCATCCCCGCCATGGCGGTGGGGCAGAATCCTCCGCGTGATCCCTGTCCGGGCAGGCCTTGGCGCAGTTGAGGAGACGGTGGCCGACAATCAGAAGTCCCCCGGCTCTCCGTCGAGCGCGAAGTAGTCGACGGCGTCCGCGTCGTGACCGTGTGCGGCGAGATCGACCACCACGTCAAGGACATCCTCAGCGACGCCCTGCTCTCCGAGGACGGCACGGCGCGGCCGCAGCGGATCGTGGTGGACCTCAGCGGTGTGACCTTCTCGGAGTCGAAGCCCGAAAGCTGTCGTGGTCCCAGCACGTTGAGGCGCGTGTTGAGGGTTTTTCCTTCCAAGGAAGCCGCCTCGCTGTCTCGACGTGACTGTGTCGGCGTTCGCCCGGGCGGCCAGGGTTCAGGGCCGGTAGATCATCTCGATGAGACCGGCCGCGATCAGAGCCCAGGCGGCGAGCCCCAGTAGCAACATCGACTCAGTGAGGATCCCGGCCGTTGCCAGGGCGGCCATGAGCGAGAGCAGGAGGTACTGGGTACGCCGGAGACTGCGGTCAGGATCGCCTGAATGCGTCATTACGCCTGCTCCCTTTCAGTCGGCGGACCGCCGCGATCAGGCGGAGAAAACAGGCTCAGGCTCCGACGTGGATACCGGGGCGGCGGTCGGGGTCGGGTTCGTTGCTGCGGATGATCTCGCGGGTGACCGGGGCGGTGTCGCCGCGGCCGAGGAGGAAGTAGCGGATCATGTGCACCAGGGGGCTGCCTTCGGCCCAGGCGAAGTAGCAGTGCGGCCGCACGCCGGTGGCGTCGCGCAAGGCGAGAAGGATGGCGGCGATGGCGTTGGGGGCGGCCGGCGCCTCGGCGCGCAGGATGCGGTAGCCGTCGACTTCGACGCCGTGGACAGTGAGGGTTTCACTGAAGTCGGAGGGGTCCACCACGTCGATCTCCAGGAAGAGCACGTCAGCGAGGCCCGGTACCGGGTTGGTGCCGCGTTGCTCGCGCTCCTTGGCGCTGTACTCGGCTTCGTCGCCGGCCTGGCGGCGGTTGGCGATGATGTTGATGGATTCGTCGTGTGCGAGGGTGTCGGCGATGAACCGGCGGGCGGCCTCGTCGAAGACGAGGCGGTCGGCGCGCAGTTCGGTGGTGCGGGCGACTCGGGAGATCAGCGACACGATGATGATGCCCAGGATGAAGAAGCCGGAGATGGCGATGCCGTCGGGCTTGTCGATGATGTTGGCGCCCAGGGCGTAGAACAGGACCGCGGTGAGCAGGGCGAAGCCGATGGTGGCCGCGCGCCGGCGGCTGCGTGCGACGAAGACGGTCACGGCGAAGGCTCCGGAGACCATCATCGCCAGGATTCCGGTGGCGTAGGCACCGGCCTGGGCGTCGACGTCGGCGTCGAAGGCGATGGTGATCAGAATGCACAGGGCCGTGTAGACGATGACCACCGGTCGCACCGCGCGTCCCCACTCGGGGGCCATGCCGTAGCCGGGCAGGTAGCGGGGAACGATGTTGATCAACCCTGCCATGGCGGAAGCACCGGCGAACCACAGGATGAGGATCGTACTGATGTCGTAGATGGTGCCGAACGCCTCACCGAAGCGTTCGTGGGCCAGCCATGCCAGCGCCCTGCCGTTGGCGGCGCCCCCGGGCTCGAACTCCTTCTCCGGAATAAGGACCGTGGTCGCGAAGCTGGCGGCCAGCAGGTAGACGCTCATGATCACAGCAGCCGTGGTCAGAAGCCGACGGGTGTTGCGGATCCTGGCGCGCAGCCGCTCCTCGGCGTCGGCGCCGTCGGCCGCCACGAGCGGCATCATGCTCACACCGGTCTCGAAGCCCGACAGGCCCAGCACCAGCAAAGGGAAGGCCAGCAGCGCCGGACCGGCAAGGTCGCCGAAGCCGCCTCCGCCGTCGACGAGCGCGTCGGTCCAGGCCGACAGCGCGCCGTCCGTCGTGAACACATCGACCAGGCCCACAGCGATGACAACCGCGTTGAGCGCCAGGAACACCGCGACCAACGGGATGGCGACACTGACCGCCTCGCTGAACCCGAGCAGGAAAACCCCTCCCAGGACCAGCAGCAGCCCCACGGTCAGGGCAACCTCGTGACCGTGGAGTACGGAGGGGAAGAAGGGGTTCTCGACCACATGCACGGAGGCGTCCGCCGTGGACAGGGTGATCGTGATGATCCACGAGGTGGCCACGAACCCGAGCAGGACCAGAACGAACAGCTTGCCCCACCAGAACGGCAGCAAATCCTCCAGCATGGCCACCGATCCCGCACCGTGCGGGCTCTGCCTGGCCACCTTCCGGTACATCGGAAGCATCCCCAGCAACGTCAACGCCACGATCAGCAGCGTCGCCAGAGGAGAGACGGCCCCCGCGGCCAACGCGGCGATCGCCGGCACATAGGCCAGACTGGAGAAGTAGTCGACCCCGGTCAGGCACATCACCTTCCACCAGGAATGCGGCTCGGCATGACTCTCACCGGCCGCCGGCCCCACCGGCTGCACTTGATGCCGCAGCAGCCACCGCGCTGCCTTGCCTGTCGGCTGTGTCCGCAACGCGGGACTGTCCACGACCTCCGGCATTATCGGCCGACCTGTATCACTCATATCCCCCATGACCTTCCCTGTCTGACCACGAATCGGTCGCCACAGCCACCACCCTGACGGCAGCGCAACGATCACCGAGTATGCGGCCTCCCGGCACCGGTACCCAGCACCAAGACACGTATGAGCCACTCCGGTGGTGACTTGCACGTCGCGGTGCACCCGCAAGGTCGACCGAGCCCGCACGCAGCCGCAAGACGATGGGGAGCAGCTCAGGCAGCACTCCAATGGTGCGCGCGACCGCCGCGCCACTCGATCCAGCGGTCGTCGTCCAGGATGCTGTCGGGATCCTGGATGCCCGCGCCCTCGAGGAAGACCACCAAATCGTGATCGCTGTAAGCGGTGCCGAGGATTTCGTCCCGGCCCTGGGAGTGCACGGTGACTCTCCGGCCGACCGTGTTGGAAGGCGGGTGTACGACGATCGGCGCACTGCTCACGCTTCCCAGCGTGCCCTCGGTTGGCCTGCCCGGCGACCGAGCCCATCGCCCGCGTACCGGCCGAGGAGCAGATCTTCGTCGACGACCTCGGGTACAGCGACGACGGGATCATCCACGTCACCGCCTGGTTCGGCTACATGGAGACCCCGGACGCGCCCGGCGCACTGGCCATGACCCGGCCGAAAACGAAGGCCCGCTCCGACTCGACCAGGCGTCCTACTTCCTGTCGAAGATCGAGCTGCGCCGCGGGAAAGCCCCGACGATGGCGCGCCTTGGCGCAAGCAGCTGTTCATCGCCACCTCCTGCATCACGTCCGACGCCGCCGAGTACTTCAGCCTGCCCCGCGACCGCACGGTCATCATGGGCTCGCACATCGAGGTGTAGGCGCGTGGAGCCGTAAGCCGACGAATGGGTGCGACATGGATGACCCCGCAGCCGTAGGTTCCTCAGCCGGCAGAGGGCCGGATCGGCGTGCGTGGACGGTCAGTTGCAGCAGGCGCAACCAGGGCCGCAGCCGCATTCGTCGGCGACCTCGGGGCCGGCGGCCGGCACCGCAGCAGCGGTCGCGGGCGCGCAGCAGCCCTTGCCCTGCCAGGCGTCGCGGCCTTCTTTTACAGCGACGGCGGCGATGACGAGGGCGGCGAAGGGGTCGGCCCAGGACCAGCCGAGGGTGGCGTTGAGGACCAGGCCGACCAGGAGCACGGCGGAGAGGTAGGTGCACAGCAGGGTCTGTTTGGAGTCGGCGACCGCGCTGGCGGAGCCGAGTTCGCGGCCGGCGCGGCGCTGGGCGGCGGACAGGAACGGCATGATCGCGAGGGAGAGGGCGGCGAGCACGATGCCGGGCAGCGAGCGTTCGGCCTCGCCGGTGCCGGTCAGGGCGCGTACGGCGTCGACGGTGACGTAGGCGGCGAGCACCAAGAACGACAGCGCGATGATCCGCAGGGTGGTCTTCTCCCGGGCTTCGCGTACGGCGTGCTCGCGGGCGGAGAACTGCCAGGCGACCGCTGCAGCCGAGGTGACCTCGATGACGGAGTCCAGACCGAAGCCGATCAGGGCGGTGGACGAGGCGAGGGTGCCGGCGGTGAGGGCGACGATCGCCTCGATGACGTTGTAGGTGATGGTCGCGGTGACCAGCAGGCGTATCCGGCGGGTGAGCACATCGCGGCGGACCGGGGAAACACCGCGGGATATCGACATCTCGGCGGTCATGGTCAGCAACAGCCCTTCTCGTCGGCGTCGACACAGGTGCGGTCGGTCTCGACGGCGACCACCACACTGCGAAGGCCGTCCAGCGCTTGGCCGAGGCGTTCGTCGGCGAGTTCGTAGCGGGTGCGGCGGCCGTCGGGATCGCTGACATGATCCGGGGCCATGACCGCCCTCGAACGGGCTGCCCACCCAGACCTCCTCGTCGCGATCCCCTCGTCCGCACCGAGATCAAGATCGGATACTGCACAGGTACCGACCGGCGGGCAGAGGCTGGAAAGCCATATCGACACCCTCGCCGTCGCCAGGTGCAGGAAGATCTTCGCGAGCAAGAAGTCCGGCAAGACCGCCCTCCGCCCCGAGCTCAAGGCGTGCCACGCCTTCCTCGACCCCTGCGACACCCTCACGGTCCCCTCACTCGACCGCTTCGGCCACAGCCTCCAGGACGTCATCAACATGTTCGCCGAACTACGCGAGCGCTGCGTCGCGTTCGACGACGAGGCGCGCGGAGCGCTCCGGGTTCGTGGACTGTGGGAACTCCTGCCTGACGGTGACCGCGTACGCGAAGCCGTCGACGATCACGTCGACTCCGCCTTCGCGCCGGGAGTAGTACAACCGTCCGCGCCTGACCTCGTACCCTCGCCGCACCGCCTCGGCAGCCAGCGCATGCAGCATCAGGAGCGACCGGCGACGGAGCACAGGCGGAATCACCAGCTGCCCCTCGTCGTCCTTGAGCGCAACCACAGCCGGATGGAGGGCGCTCGGTCGCGCGGGTACCGGGACCACCGACGCGTCGTCTTTCGGCCGCTGGCTCCGTGAATTGGGATGCGAGCCCTCTACGAGGCGCAACTCCAACCCACGTGCGCCGAAGCCCGCCTTCTCGATGCGTTTGCCCGGCGGTTCCAAGCCGTGTCGCTTCGCGCAATCGACGACGCGCCGCCACTCCGCGACCTCGTCGTCACCGGGGTCGACAAGACGGACACGCCCCTCGGCAACCAGCCGCTCGATCAACTCCCGCGCCTTCGCCTGTCGAGCGCGTGCGACGGGCCGCTCGCTGTAAGGCGTCAGGCTGCGCTTTCGGCTCGTAACCCCGCGCTGCCCTCCCCCTTTCGCCGGCGCCACAGGTTCGGCGGACACTCCGTGAACACCGACGTCCGCGACCGCCGGGTCGTCTGGATGATGTCCATGCCGAAGGTAGAACCGTCCAGCCTCAGTGACCTCGATACGTACGTCACCGCCACTGCGGCTGATCGTCAGCAGCCCGCGATCACGCAGGGCATGAGCCGAGCGCCATTCACCCGGCGCCCAGGCTCCGGGCTCCTCTCCGGCCGCGAGCCGTTCGAGAAGCACGCGTTCCCGTTCGTTCAGGACCGACCACCGATGCACGAACACCAGCCGACACCGCACCCGCACACTCTGCATAGAGCCGAAAGAGTGACAGCGGACGGTGGGAGTCTCCTGGGACTTTTCTGGGACTTCCGGCCGCATCAACAGGCATGAGCGTGAAACAGCAGAAAGGACATTAACGCAGGTCAGCAGCCAGGAGACACCCATCGCGGCAGGTCACAGGACTCGCTGGTCTCTTCCGGGTCATCTGAGGAGTGGATACCGTCGCTCCGGTGGCGGTTTGTGTGGACGGTTTCCGTTCCTCTCCCCGGCAACTGCCTACGGCCCTGCACCGTTCCCCCGCGCACCCTGGGTCCGTTTGTCAGTCCCCGCCGCCTTCTCCCCCGGCACCTCCGGTCCCAGCAGCCGGGACTTCTCCACCGTGAACCCCACCTCCGCGCCCCCGCCCGCCCGGGTCCGGGCGAAGACCGTGCCTCCGTGGGCCTCGGCGACATCGCGGACGATGGCCAGGCCGAGCCCGGAGCCGGGCAGGGCGCGGGCGGTGCCGGCGCGGTAGAAGCGGTCGAACACGCGCACGGTGTCGGCCGCGGCGATGCCCGGACCGTGGTCGGCGACGGTGATCTCCCCCTGCCGGATGCGCACTTCGACCGGGGAGTCGCTGTCGGCGTCGAACTTGGCGGCGTTCTCCAGCAGGTTGCCCACCGCCCGTTCGAGCCCCTGGCGGCGGCCCCTGATCACGGAGTCGTCGACGTCGAGCAGCACGAAACGTCCGGTGCGCCGGTGGACGCGCTGCGCCACGCACCGGGCGAGCGCGGCCAGTTCCACCGGTTCCTCGGCCTCCTTCCGATCCCTGGCCATGGCCAACTCGACCAGTTCGTCGACCAGTTGGCCGAGTTCTTCGGTCTCGCCCTCCACATCGTCGAGGAGCCGGTCACGGGCGTACGGGGAGAGTTCGTTGACCCGGCGGAGCACAGTGGCGTTCGTACGCAGGCTGGTCAGCGGGGTGCGCAGTTCGTGCGCGGCGTCCTGCACCAGCCGCTCCTGGGCCTCACGGGCGGCGGCGAGCCGGCCGAGCATCCGACTCAGGGAGGCCGAGAGCCGCCCCACCTCGTCGCGTCCGTCCACCAGTCCCGAGCCGTCGAACCGGTCTCCGACGCTGACCTCTTCGGCGACCCCGGCCAACCGTTCCAGGCGTCGGGTGATGCGCCGGGCGAGCAGCCATCCGGCGCACGCCGCCGCGAGCATGACCGTGAGGCTCGCCGCGGCGATCTCCCGGGCCATGCCGCCGAGCACGTAGTGGGTCTGGTCGACCGGTACGGCCACCTGCAGGGCCCCGCGGTCGCCGCCGAGCGCGGTGGTCAGCAGGCGGAACGCGTGGGAGTCGGCGACGACTTCGGTGGTGTCCGCCTGTCCGGCGGTGCCGGAGGCGGCGAGCGTCCGCGCGATGCCGGACACGGGCAACCGCACGGCTGGGCCGCCCAGTTGGGTGACGCTGCCATCCTTGGCCACGGCCCGCGCGATGACGATCCGCGCGCCCTCGTCACCGGGACCGGGCAGGTCCGGGCCCGGATAGAGGTCCGGGGCGCGTTCGACCGCCTCGGACAGGGACAGCGCCTGGTCGGGATTCTGGGCCACGGCCACCGTGGCCGACCGCAGCGTCCGGTCGATCTCCGCCATGACCCGGTCGGAGGCGGCACCATAGCTGAGCAGCCCGACGAGTACGGCGACCACGGCGCCCACGACAGCGAAGGCGAGCGCGAACCGCGTACGCAGACTCAGTACGAAGGTGGCCCGCGGCCCCGAACCCTTCAGCCCCCGCGCCACCCCCACCACCCGTGACAGCGGCAGCGGCAGCGATCGTCGCCGTGCCCGCAGACGCGTGACCAGCCCTGACCGTGTGCTCATGGCCGCCGCACCGCATAACCCACGCCCCGCACGGTGTGGATGAGGTCGGGCGCGCCGGCGTCACCCAGTTTGCGCCGCAGATAGCCGATGTATCCGGCGAGGTTCTTGCCGTCCACGGCGAAGTCCTCGCCCCATATCTCCCGGTAGACGCTCGCGTGGCCGAGCACGATGCCCTCGTTGCGCACGAGCAGCTCCAGCAGGTCGAACTCGGTCTTGGACAGCCGCAGTTCGTCCCCGCCCCACCAGGCCCGCCGCCCGGAGGGGTCGATCCGCAGTGAGGAGATCCGCAGTTCGGCGCGGAACGCGTCGGCTTCCTCGTCGGCGTCGGGTGTCAGTGCGGCCCGGCGCAGCAACGCCCGTAGCCTGGCCAGGAGTTCGGGCACCGCGAAGGGCTTGGCCAGATAGTCGTCGGCGCCCGCGTCCAGGCCGGTGATGCGGTCCGGCGTCCCGGCCCGCGCGGTGAGCATCAGCACCGGGGTACGGTCACCGTCTGCGCGCAGTACCCGGCACACCCCGACGCCGTCGACGTGGGGCATCATCACGTCCACGACGAGCGCGTGGAAGTCACCCCGGCGGGCCTGGGTCAGCGCCTCCACGCCGTCGGCGGCGGTGACGACCTCGTAGCCCTCCAGCTCCAGGGCGCGTTCCAGGGATTCACGGATCGCACGATCGTCGTCGGCTATGAGGACACGGTTCGGCATGCGCTTCATGATGGCCCACGGACGGGCGACAGCCCACGTGCTGCCGGCGGACATCGTCCTCGGTTCTCATCCAATTCCCGAACAGCTCCCGCCGGGGTCCAAGGACGGCCGCACACCATGGGATCTCCTGATCACCCCCTCCACAGGAGTCTCCATGCGCCGCACCATGACAGCTCTGGCCGTATGCGTCAGCCTGGGCGTCACCGGTTGTTCCGCCGCGACCACCGCGTCCTCGGTCGCACCGGCGGCCCTGAACGCGGCCCAGGTCGCGAAGAAGGTCAAGGGCGTGGGAGGCGCGAACACGGCCAAGGTCGTGGCCGCCGCCAACGCGTTCCTGGCGACGCTCTCCGCCGAGCAGCAGGACACCGTCCTGTACGACTTCGACGACGCTGCCAAGAAGACCGGCTGGTCCAACTTCCCGACCCCCGTTGTGGAGCGCAACGGCCTCAAGCTGGGTGACCTCACCGACGAGCAGGAGGCCGCGGCCCTGAAGGTCATGGAGGCCGCGCTCAGCAAGCAGGGGTACGAGGAACTCGTCGAGATCCGCAAGGCCGACGACTACCTCGCCTCGCTGACGGCCGACGACGGGACCAGCACCCCGTCGGCCACCCCGAGCACGACCCCGAGCACGACCCCGACCGGCACTCCGAGCGGCACTCCCACCGGAGGCGGCACCCGTCCCCCGGGTGGCGGCGGGGGCGGTGGCGGTGGCGGTGGCGGTGGCGCCAACTTCGGCTCGGAGTGGTACTACATCTCCTTCTTCGGGCAGCCCAGCAAAACCGGCCAGTTCACGCTCCAGTACGGCGGCCACCACGCGGCGTACAACCTCACCTACGCCGGCCAGAACGTGTCCATCTCCCCGACCCTGACCGCCGTCGAGCCGATGGAGTTCGACTGGGAGGAGATGTTCTACGCCCCGCTGGAGGACAAGCGGACCGCCACCATCGGCGCGATCCAGTCCCTGACCGCGACCGAGCTGACCTCCGCGGAGATCGACGGCAGCTTCGACGACCTGTTCCTGGGCCCGGGCAACGACGGCCCCTTCCCGACGAATCCCGAGGGCGTGCTCGTCAGCTCCCTCACCAAGAAGCAGCAGGCCAAGGTCACCGCGATGCTGAAGGCATGGGTGGACGACCTCGACGAGGCGGCCGCCAAGCGGCTCCTCGCCAAGTACGTCTCCGAGTACAACAAGACGTACATCGGGTGGAGCGGCGGCACGACCCTCGACAACGACCAGACATACGTACGCCTCGACGGCCCGTCCGCCTGGATCGAGTTCTCCAACCAGCCCGGCGCCTCGACCGACGAGATCCACCAGCACACGATCTTCCGGGACGAGACGGCCGACTACGGCTGGAACTGACGGAGCAGAAGCCGCGCGGAGGAGCACGGGACACCGGACACGGGAACGTAGGGACACAGGACAGATCATGAGCAAACCGGCGTACCGTCTGCTGCCCGCGCTCCTCCTCGCGGCCTTCTTCCTGACCAGCCTCCTGGCGCCGACGGCCGAGGCGCACCCGATGGCCACCTCGGCGGTTCTCCTGGACATCGGCGACGACAGCGTGACCGGCGAGATCCAGCTCCCCCTGGACCGTCTGTCCATCGCGGTGGACCGCGACCTGACCGGAGCCCGCGTCCTGGGCACCGACCGGGCGTTCCTGAAGAGCTACACGGCCCAGCACATCAGCGCTGTCGGCAAGGACGGCAAGCCCTGGACGGTGGAACTCGGCACGGGAACGGTCAGGTCGATCGACGCGTCACCCCACCTCGTCTACCCCCTGGAGATCCGTCCGCCCGACGGCGACGTCACCGCCTTCGACCTGCAGTACGACGTCATCGTCGAGGAACTGCTCACGCACAAGGTCATCGTCACCGTCGGGTACGACTTCGACCGGGGCATCCTGAAGACGGACGACGCCGAGACCCTGGGTGTCTTCGACCACGCGACGAAGACCCTCACGGTCCCGGCGGACGAGGGTTCCTGGCTACGGGGCTTCGCCGCGACGGCCGCCCTCGGCATCGAGCACATCGGCGAAGGCGCCGACCATCTGCTCTTCCTGCTCATGCTGCTGATCCCGGCACCCCTGGTGGCGGCCGGTGGCAGCTGGCGCCCGGCGGCGTCACGGCGGCGGGCGATCATGCGGGTCGTGCATGTGGTGTCGGCGTTCGCGGTGGGCCATTCGCTCACCCTGGCCCTGGCGGCGACGGGAGTGATCGACCTTCCGACCCGCCCGGTGGAGACGTTGATCGCGCTCTCGATCGCGGTGTCGGCGATCCACGCGATCCGCCCTCTGGTGGCGCACGGCGAAGTCGTGATCGCATCCGGCTTCGGCCTGATCCACGGCCTGGCCTTCGCCTCCCTGATCACCGACCTCGGTCTGGACCGGGGCTCCCTGGTGACCACCCTGCTCGGGTTCAACCTGGGTATCGAACTGACCCAGCTGCTGGTCGTGGCCCTGCTGATGCCGTCGCTGCTCGTCCTGGCCCGCACCCGCTTCTACCCGGCCTTCCGCATCACCGTGGCGGTCGTCGGCCTGCTCTTCTCGTCGTCCTGGATGCTCGAACGCGCGACCCTCACCTCCACCGACCCCTTCGAGGGCGTGCAGA
Organism: Streptomyces sp. SID12488; assembly: GCF_010548275.1. Lineage (GTDB taxonomy): Bacteria > Actinomycetota > Actinomycetes > Streptomycetales > Streptomycetaceae > Streptomyces. The sequence continues at coordinate 14,303 of NZ_JAAGLT010000023.1, read as the reverse complement.
CCTGGCTGGTGGGTCATCCTCTGTGGGTCGCGACGACGGTCGCCTGCCTGGCGGCAGCCGCCCACGGAGCCGGAACGCGGACGCACCGGACAGCACAGGAGCACTGACCAGCACATCCACATCCACATTCACATCCGCGTCACCGTGCTCATCCACGTCCACGTCCACGTCCACGAGGAATCGCGATGACGACCAGGTCAGTGGGCCATGGCGTCGCGGACGAGGGCGGTGTCGACGAACTGTTCGAAGCGGACGATGAGTCCACCGCGTACGACGAAGTGGTGGGCGACACGGACGTCGATCGGCTTGCCGGTGGCCTTGTTGGCCGCGGTGTAGCGGGCCAGGACCACGACGTTCTCCCCGTCCACGACATACGTGTCGTCGTGCGCCGCCCAGCCCTCCCACTCCTTGCCCAGCTGCTCCATCACATTGGCGGTGACGCCCTCGGGAGTCCGGTAGGTGCCGGCCAGCGGGAAGCCCGCCATCTCCGTCCACTCCACATCCGGAGCGAGAGTCGCGCGCAGAGCGTCCAGGTCACCGGCCGCGGAGGCGAGGTACTGACGGCGCACGACGTCCGCGGGCGCCGCGGAAGTCTCGAACTCGGTCATGGTCAGCCCCACTTCATCTCACCCTTGGCGACCTTCGCACCGATCTGCGCGGCGATCAGCATCCCGTTGTCCGGGTAACGCTTGACCAGCGCCTCCGTCAGCGCCGCACCGTCCGCAGCCGTGGCCAGTTCCTCCTCGAACGCGACCAGGTACTCCCGCGTCGCCGTGATCGCGGACGCGTCGGCCGCTGTCCCGGGCAGCCGGTGACCGGGGACGACCAACTCCGGGTCGAGCGCGGCCATCTCGTCGAGCAGGGTGATCCAGGCGGCGCGGTCACCCGGGGTGGCGGTGTCGGCGACCCAGACGTGCTCCTGCTGGAAGAGCAGCACACCGCCCAGCAGGGCACGCGCCTCGGCCTGCCACAGGTAGTGGCGATCGGGCAGCGTGGCCGGGCCGCCCTTCACCTCGAAACGGTGACCCTCCAGAGTGAGGTCACCCGTCAGCGGGGCGATCTCCACCAGGCGGGTGGGCAGGTTCGGGCCGAGCGCCGCCCAAGCCTTGAGCTTGCCCTCGTAGGAGTCCCGGATGTGCTCGATCACCAGCGGCGTCGCCACGAACACCGCGTCGGGGAAAGCGTCCGCGATCACCTCGGCGCCGAAGTAGAAGTCGGGGTCCGCGTGGCTGACGAAGACCGTGGTCAGCGTCTTGCCCGAGTCGAGGACCTCGGCGGCCAGGCGGTGACCGTCGGCGCGGGTGAACGCCGCGTCGACCAGCAGGGCCTCGTTCTCGCCGGTGACGAGGGTCGCCGTCTTGTTCTTGCTGCCGGCCGGGAAGTCCAGGTCCAGGACCTTGAAGGACAGGGCACTCATCGAAAGCTCCTTGCGGGTGAGGGGGGTTGAGCGGGGGACGGGGAGGGCGGGGACGGGGAGGGCAGGTTCAGGGGGTACGGAGGGTCGCGAGCCGCCGGTCGACCTCGTCGGCGGTGGCATGCCCCCGGGCCAGCACAGTGACCCGGTCACCGTTGACGGCCAGGAGCGTCGGGAAGCCGGTGACACCCAGCGAGGCGGCCCGGTGGAAGTCGGCCCCGGCCGCGACCCGCACCCCGGGCCCCTCGAAGGCGGCCACCACCGCGTCGGCGTCCAGACCGGCCGCCTCGGCGACCTTCCGGTAGGTCGCCGGGTCGGACAGGCTGAGGCCCTCGACATAGAAAGCATGCTGCAACGCGGCGGCCAGTTCCGCCGCTCGGGCGGGCGCGGCCTGACGCAGGGCGGCGATCCCGCGCGCGGCGACCTCGGAGTCCATCACGAACGAACCGTCGGCGATCAGACCCTCGTACGCCGCACCGAACTCCGCGCCGGTCAGCTCCGCGATCTGCGCGTTCGCACCCTGGACGTACCCGAATTCCCGCACCGGCACCCGACGCGGCCCCGTGAAGAGACCGCCGGAAACCACCTCCACCGGCACGTCCGGGTGACGGGAGACGACCTCACCCAGCGTTCCGGAGAAACCGTGCGACCAGCCGCAGTAGGCATCGAAGACGTAGACGAGCTTCATGGGGGACCTCGGCAGTGGTGTGGCGCCCACCGGGTGCGAGCGCTTCACCTGAGAGAACAGTAACTGACGCGTCAGACATTTCCTCGGACCCGTCCCTCACATGTGACACCCGGCACACCCTCTCCCGCGACCTCAGGGCAGGCGGGGCAACTCGTCCCGTGCGGAATGACTGAGGATGCGCAGGTCTTCGGCGAACCGCTCCCGGTCCTCGGGCGGCAGTGGCGCCATGAAATAGCGGCGTATGTTCTCCACGTGCAGCCGGGCCGCCCGCACGGCGGTCTCCTCCCCCAGCCGGGTCAGACGCACCAGCCGGCCACGCCGGTCGTCCGGATCCTCGGCGCGCTCGACCAGTCCGGCCGCCGCCATCCGGTCCACCAGACGCGTCGCACCGCCCGTGGTCAGCACCTGCTCCTGGGCGACGGCCCGCATGGACAGCCCGGGCTCACCCGCCCGGCCCAGGATGAGCAGTACCTCGAACATGAGGTGACTGATGCCGCACTCCTGCTCCAGCGACCGGCCGAGGATGTACTCCAGCCGGTTCGCCGCGCCCTGCAACCGCCCGAACGCCAGCACCAGCGCGTTGTTCGCGGCTTCCAGCGGCGACGAGATCTCCGCCTGCCCGGCCGCGTTGCCGCCACCACTCTCGCCCTCTACAGCTGCCATCCACCGATCATGCCGTGTCTACAGATTTAGCAGAGTGCAAAATTTAGCCTGCGCAATGATTGAAAGTCGCCTCCTTCCCGTACCTCCTGGCGTACGAGCCGCTCACATCAGGAGGCCCTCATGCCCATCTCGGCCAAAGTGGCGGGAAACGTGTTCGTGTTCGGCGCCATGGGTCTGACCCTCGCCGCGCTCGCCTATCCCGCCATGCTCGGGGTGCAGAACACGACGAGTTCGCCGGACCGCGTGATCGCCAACACCCGCTACGGACCGCTGACCGAGGCCGACCGGGACTTCGTGGTCAAGGTGCGCGCGGCGGGGCTGTGGGAGTACCCGTTGGGCGAGATGGCGATGGATCGGGGCACGACCGTGGAGATGAGGGAGGCCGGCAAGCACCTGATCGTCGGTCACGCCGGACTCGACGACATGTGCCGCAGGATCGCGCCCGAACTCGGGGTCGTCCTGCCCAACGTGGCGTCGCCGCAACAGCAGCAGTTCGTGGCCACCGCGGACGCGGCCGCCGGCAGGGAGTTCGACTCCACCGCGGTCACCATCATGCGGGTGACCCACGGCCAGATCTTCCCGGTCATCGCCAAGACCCGCGCCACCACCAGGAACGTCATGGTCCGCGCCCTGGCCGACCTGGCCAACGACACCGTCCTCGACCACATCACCGTGCTGGAGAACACCGGTCTGGTCAACATCGACCAGGTCAACTTCCAGCAGAGCACACCGCCGAAACTGCCCAAGGACGACACGACCCCGCCGCCGCCCCTGCAGGGCGCACCGATGGTCGCACTCACCCCGCGCCCGGACCTGAACATCCGCACGGCCGCCCCGGCACCCACGGGACCGTCCGGTACGTCGACGTCAGCGGGCTGAGAGCCCTCCGCCCGGCGCCCGGATCCCGTCCGCCGTGGACAGCGTCAGACGATCGCGCTGTCCGCCCAGCCGAGTGGGTGCGGCTCCGTGTCGCCCACCGCCGGGGCCGGGGGCTCGCCGCCCGCCTCGCTGAAGACGGTGAGTGCCTCGACGAGCGCTGCCCGCTGGGCCGGGGCCAGGCGTGACACGATCCCGGAGATCTCGGTCCGCCGTCGCGCCGTGACGTCCTCGACCGTACGACGTCCCTCCTCGGTGAGGCCGAGCTGCGTCTCACGGCGGTTGTCGGGGTTGAGGTGCCGTTCGGCGAGGCCTGCCGCGATCAGCCGGTCGATCATGCGCATAGCGGTGGACGGGGCCACCTGGAGCTGATCGGCCAGCGTGACCAACTTGGTGTCGCCGCGCGTGGACAGGACGACCAGCATCCGGAACTGCGGGAGCGTCACGCGTTCCTCGACCTCGGCGAGGGAACGGGCGGAGACCGCCACCAGCAACCGCGACGCGGTCAGCACCGCACGGGTCACCGCGTCAACATCGTCCATGTCCCCCGCGGGGGTCTCGCGCTCCGCCATGGGTCCTTTCTACCGTGCCGAAGTGAACCTTCCCGCCCGCGCTGGGAACAGATTTCCTTGCCCAGGACCGCGGCGGCGACGCTGGAGCATCGCGCCGCCGCAGGTGGGCGCCTTCCGGCGGTGATCGTGCGGTTGTAGCGTGACCGGGTGCCGGAGAGCGATGCAAGCGACGTGAAGAGTTCGTACGACGGGTACCGGGAACTGGGCGAGGCCGCCTGGTCGTGGGTGCTGGACCAGGTCCGCGAGGACGACGGCCCGTGGCTGCCGGAGACGGTGTCCGAGGACGCGGCGGAGGACAGTCCGGACCCCGTACCCGCGAAGGACCGCGACTGTCTGTACGCGGGGATCGCCGGCCTGGCCCCCGTGCTGGCCGAGATCGCCCGCCACCGCGAACCGACCGAGCGGGAGCGGTCGTTGGCGGCCGGGATCGTGACCAGACTGTCGGCGGCGGCGGAGACCCGGACGGAACCCTCGCTGTACGACGGCCTGTCCGGTGACGTGACGGCGCTGAGGCTGCTCGCAGCGGGCACGGAGTCGGTCGCGCTGCGGCGGCTGGCCGAGCTGGCGGCTCCCGACGGCTGGCGGACCACCGTCGACTTCGAAGCCGGATCGGACGCGCCCCTCAACGACATCATCATGGGCACCGCGGGCGTGGTGCTGACCGCCGTCTGGGCGGGCGGCGAGTTCGCGGAGCCGATCGCGACGACGGGCTGCGAGGCGCTGCTGCGGGTGGCGCACCGTACGGAGGCGGGCCTGGACTGGGGCATCGGGGCGACCACGGAATGGCGGGCGCCGAACTACTCCCACGGCACCGCCGGAGTGGCCTCGGCGCTGGCCGTGGCGGGAGCGGCACTGGGCCGGCAGGACTTCGTCGAGGCGGCCTCTCTGGGGGCCCAACACGTCTTGTCCGTCGGCCAGTTGGACGACGGCGGCTTCGTCGTTCCGCACACGATCCCGCCGTCGAAGCGCGAGGTCGAGCCGGTGACGTACACCTGGTGCCACGGTCCGGCGGGCACCTCGCACCTGTTCTCGGCGCTGACACACGCCGGCGTGGCGGAGGTGTCGGGCCTGGGCGTCGGCGAGCTGCGGCAGCGCTGCATGACCTCGCTCCTCACCTCGGGCGTCCCGCAGCGGCTGCGCCCCGGCTTCTGGGACAACGACGGCCGCTGCTGCGGCACGGCGGGTGTGGGCGACGTACTCCTGGACGCGGCACAGGACTGCGGGGACACGGACACCGCGGACAGGCTGGTGCGGGCGGCGCTCGTGATGGGCGACGCGCTGGTGGAGCGGGCGATCAGGGACGAGGCGGGCGCCCGCTGGCGTTTCCTCGAACACCGTCAGGAGCACCCGCTGCTGCCGCCGGGCACCTCGTGGATGCAGGGCGCGGCGGGCATCGCGGCGTATCTCTTCCGGCTCGCCCGGTTCGTCGAGACCGGGCCGGACGCAGCGGTGGTGGACCGGCCGGACCAGTGGTGGGCGGTACCGGAGCGGCTGCGCACGACGGGCGGTACGGCTGTTTCCTGAGCCCCCGGCGGATTGGGTCAGTTCAGCGCCTGTTCCGCCCAGATCGTCTTGCCGGTCCTGGTGTGCCGGGTGCCCCAGCTGGTGGTGAGCTGGGCGACCAGGAGGAGACCCCGGCCGCCCTCGTCGAAGATCCTGGCCCGGCGCAGGTGCGGGGAGGTCGAGCTGCCGTCGGAGACCTCGCAGATGAGCGTACGGTCGTGGATCAGCCGGAGCTGGATCGGGTCGGCGCCGTAGCGGATCGCGTTGGTGACGAGTTCGCTGACGACCAGCTCGGTGACGAAGGCGGCATCCTCCAGGCCCCACTGCTCCAACTGGGCGACGGCGCGTCTGCGGGCCTCGGCGACCACCTCGAAGTCGGCGGGCAGGTCCCAGACGCGGACGTGCCCGGCGTCCAGGGCGCGGGTGCGGGCCAGCACCAGGGCGACGTCGTCGCCGGGGTTCTTCGGCAGCAGGGCGGACAGGACCCGGTCGCAGCGGTCCTCCAGCGAGGCGTGCGCGTCGTGACCGTCCGCGAGGGTCCGGGCCAGCAGGGCGATTCCGAGGTCCGGGTCGCCCTCGGTGGGCTCGACCAGCCCGTCCGTGAACAGGGCGACGAGGCTGCCCTCCGGCAGCTGGATCTCGGTGGTCTCGAAGGGCAGGCCGCCCACTCCGAGCACCGGCCCGACGCTGACGTCCACGACCTGGGTCCTGCCGTCCGGCAGGACCAGTACGGGCGGCGGGTGCCCGGCGCTGGCGACGGCCAGTTCGCGGGAGACCGGGTCGTAGACCGCGTACAGGCAGGTCGCCCCGGTGGCGCCGACGGCCACCCGGTCGCCGCCGGTGGCACTGTCGTCGTCCGCGGCGAGGCGCAGGACCAGGTCGTCGAGGTGGGCCAGCAGCTCGTCGGGCGGCAGGTCGACGTCGGCGAGTGTCTGGACCGCCGTACGCAGTCTGCCCATGGTCGCCGACGCCTGGATGCCGTGGCCGACCACGTCTCCGACGACGAGGCCGACGCGCGCGCCCGAGAGGGGGATGACGTCGAACCAGTCGCCGCCGACGCCGGCGCGTGAGTCGGTGGGCAGATAGCGGGAGGCGACGTCCACCGCCGACTGCCGGGAGGGGCCGCGCGGCAGCAGGCTCTCCTGGAGGGCGAGGGCGGTGGTGCGCTCGCGGGTGTAGCGGCGGGCGTTGTCGACGCAGAGCGCGGCGCGGCTCGCCAGCTCCTTCGCCAGGACGAAGTCGTCCTCGTTGAAGACGTCGGGCCGGGTGCGCAGCAGGACGGCGACCCCGAGTGTCGTACCGCGCGCGATGAGCGGCACCGCCACCAGTGAGGTGACAACGACTCCGCGCAGGCTCCGGGCCCGTTCGGCCGCGCTCGCCATCCAGTGGTCGAAGTCGGGGGCGCCGCTGCGGCTGAGCACCGGCTGTCCCGTGCGCAGCGCCCGGGCGGGCGGGGAGTACGGCGGGTACGTGTCGGTGGCCCCCGGGCCGAGCACAGCCCCGGGCGCCCCGACCTTCTCGGCCGCGTGGGCGAGGCGACGCAGCACGACCTCGTCGTCCGGGCCGGCCTCGGGGGGCTCGTCGCCGCGCATGACCGCCTCCAGCAGGTCGACGCTGGCGAAGTCGGCGAACCGAGGAACGGCCAGGTCGGCGAGTTCCTGGGCGGTGCGGTCGAGGTCGAGGCTGGTGCCGATGGAGACGGCCGCCTCGTCGAGGACCGCCAGCCGCTGCCGCGCCCAGTGCTGCTCACTGCTGTCGAACGCGGCCATCCCGACCGCGCACACCTCGCCCGAGGCGTCCCGGACGGGCCACAGCTCCATGTTCCAGGCGTGCTCGCGGATCCCGGAGGGCGCCCGTGAGAAGGCCTCGTAGTGCGTGGGCTCGCCCGTGGCGGCCACGTCCCGCATGGCTTTCAGCAGGCCGCGCTGCGGGACGTCCTCCGGTACGCCGTACGGGAAGACCTGGCCGAGCAGCACGTCCTCCCCTACGCCCATCACCTGGCAGGCCACGTCGTTGAGCCCCCGGTACCGCAGCTCGATGTCGAAGACGGACATCGAGAACGACGCCTGCCGAAACGCCTGTTCCACCAGGTCAGGTCCGTCCTGGTGGTCGTCGTCAGCGCGCGCGGAGGCCATGGATTCAGTGTCCTCCCCCTCCCGGACGGCAACAACCGAACATGTCCGAACGCGCACGCGGAGTTCGTGTACGCCATTCGTGGAAGAGGTTCAGCGGATCAGCGGTTCAGTTCAGTGGTTCAGCAGGGGTGGGTGGGGCTCAGTGGGCCCAGTCGCCCCGGACATGGCCCAGGTGCCGGGTCATCACGGTCCGTACCCGCTCCGCGTCCCGGGCGAGGAGCGCGTCGAGGATCTCCAGGTGCTCCTCGGCGGTCGACTTCAGCAGGCCACGTTCGGCCAGTGCGGTGAGCCCGTACAGCCGGGACCGCTTGCGCAGGTCGCCGACGACCTCGACCAGGTGCTGGTTGCCGGCCAGCGCGAGCAGACCGAGGTGGAAGCGGCGGTCGGCCTCGACGTGCGCGATGAGATCGCCGCTGTCCGCCGCGGCGACACTCTCCTCCGCGTGCGTGCGCAGCGCCTCCAGCGCGACCGGGTCGGCGGTCGCGGCGAGACCGACGGTGGTCGGGATCTCGATCAGCGACCGGATGTGGGTGTACTCGTCGAGTTGCCCCTCCGAGACCGTGGTGACCCGGAAACCCTTGTTGGGTACGGGATCGACCATGCCCTCCTTCACCAGATCGAGCATGGCCTCGCGCACCGGGGTCGCCGAGACGCCGAAGCGGGCGGCGAGCGAGGGCGCCGAGTAGACCTCGCCGGGCCGCAGTTCACCGGCGACGAGCGCGGCCCTCAGCGCGTCGGCGACGCTCGCCCGGTAACTGGGCCGCGGCCCGCCGATGCTGGGCAGGGCGGGGCCGGTGCGCTGAACGGCCATGGGTTCTCCTGGTGGATCTGGTGGATCTCGGGTCGGGCGGTGTCAGAGTACGAAGCCGGCCGGGAACGGGTCGTCCGGGTCCAGCAGGTACTGGGCGGTGCCCGTGATCCAGGCGCGGCCGGTGATCGTGGGCACCACGGCGGGGCGTCCGGCGACCTCCGTGCTCTCGACGAGCCGCCCGGTGAACGACGTACCGATGAAGGACTCGTTCAGGAAGTCCTGGTGCAGCGGGAGTTCACCGCGCGCGTGCAGCTGGGCCATCCGGGCGGAGGTGCCGGTACCGCAGGGCGAGCGGTCGAACCAGCCCGGGTGGATGGCCATCGCGTGCCGGGAGCGGGTCGCGTTCGAGCCGGGGGCCGCGAGGTAGACGTGGTGGACGCCGTTGATGGTCGGGTTCTCCGGGTGTACGGGTGGACTGTCGGCGTTGATCGCGTCCATCAGGGCGAGTCCGGCGGCGAGGATGTCGTCCTTCCGCTCGCGCTCGAAGGGCAGGCCGAACTCGTCGAGGGGCAGGATGGCGTAGAAGTTGCCGCCGAAGGCGAGGTCGTACGTCACCGTGCGGCCGTCGGCGAGGGTCGCCTTGCGGTCCAACTCCACCGCGAACGAAGGTACGTTGCGGATCGTGACCGCCTTCGCCACGCCGTCCTCCACGGCCACCTCGGCGACGACGAGCCCGGCCGGGGTGTCGAGGCGGATGGTGGTGACCGGCTCGACGACCGGGACCATGCCGGTCTCGACGAGCACGGTCGCCACGCCGATCGTGCCGTGACCGCACATCGGCAGATAGCCGGAGACCTCGATGTAGACGACGCCGTAGTCGCAGTCGGGCCGGGTCGGCGGCTGGAGGATCGCCCCGCTCATGGCGGGGTGCCCGCGCGGCTCGTTCATCAGGAAGTGCCGTACGTCGTCCCGGTGTTCGCGGAACCACAGCCGGCGTTCGTTCATGGTGTCGCCGGGGATCGTGCCGATTCCGCCGGTGACGACCCGGGTCGGCATGCCCTCGGTGTGCGAGTCGACGGCGTGCAGGACGAGCTTGCTGCGCATGATCGCGATCCTCTCAGGTCAACTCGGGCCGACGCGGGTCGGCCTGCTCTCGGCGTGCTGTCGGCTCAGGCGAGGCCGAGGGCGACGGCCTGCTCGGTGGCCTCCCGGACCGCCTTCTCCTGTTCCGGCAGCAGCGGCATACGCGGCGGGCGGACGGGACCGCCGTGCCGGCCGACGATGTCCATCGACAGCTTGATCGCCTGTACGAACTCGACCTTGGAGTCCCAGCGGTGGAGCGCGTGCAGCTTCCGGTAGAGCGGCAGGGCGGTGGCCAGGTCGCCCGCCACGGCCGCGCGGTACAGCTCGACCGTCGCCCGGGGCAGGGCGTTGGGGTAACCGGCGACCCAGCCCACCGCTCCGGCCGTGGCCAGCTCCAGCAGGACGTCGTCGGCGCCGATCAACACGTCCAGTTCCGGGGCGAGTTCCTGGATCTGGTAGATCCTCCGGGTGTCCCCGGAGAACTCCTTCACGCCCTTGATGAGTCCGGCCGCGTGCAGTTGGGCGAGCAGTTCGGGGGTGAGGTCGATCTTGGTGTCGATCGGGTTGTTGTACGCCACGATGTCGATACCGGCCTCGGCGACGGCCGCGTAGTGCGCGAGCACCGAACGCTCGTCGCCGCGGTAGGCGTTGGGCGGCAGCAGCATGACGGCGGCGCAGCCGGCGTCCCTGGCCTGCGCGGCCCAGCGGGCGGACTCGGCGGAGCCGTAGGCGGCCACGCCCGGCATCACCCGGTCCCCGCCGATCGCGGCGACCGCGGTCTCGACGACCTTCGCCCGCTCCTCGGCGGTGAGCACCTGGTACTCACCGAGCGAGCCGTTCGGTACGACGCCGTCGCAGCCGTTCTCGACGAGCCAGCGGCAATGGTCGGCGTAAGCCTCGAAGTTGACGCTCAGGTCGTCGTTCAAGGGCAATGCGGTGGCGACGAGGACGCCTCGCCAGACGGGGGTGGGGGTGCTACTCATGGAGACCTCTGCTTTCAAATCGCGGGGAGGAGGGGGCGCCCCCGAAGGGGCGCGGGGCTGTGTCAATTTGCGGCTCCGCCGCGTGGGCGCGACCAGCCACAACGGACCCGCGGACAACACACAGTCATGAGCGCTCGGGCTCCTTCGCCAGCACACCCAGCGGCACCGGCCGGGCGAACGGCCGCTTGGCCGGACCCACCGGGCAACCCGCGACCCCGGCAACGCCGGGCGCGCAGATCCGCCCCTGGCACCAGCCCATCCCGGCGCGGGTGAGGAGCTTGACGGTCCGCAGATCAGTCGCGCCCAACTCCTCGACCGCCTCGCGGACTTCCGCTGCCGTCACCTCCTCGCAGCGGCAGACGACGGTGTCGTCTGCGACCTGTTCCGCCCAGTGCGCGGGCGGGGCGTAGGCGGTGTCGAGGGCGGCGAAGAACTTCCGCAGCCGGGTACGGGTCCGGACGGCCGTCGCCCGGTCGGCGGGGTGCGGCTCGGCTCCCCTCAGCCGGGCGGCGATCGAGTGTCCGGCGATCTCGCCCTCGGCCAGCGCGAGCACCGCTCCCCCGATGCCGGTGGCCTCGCCCGCCGCCCAGACCCGCTCGACGTCGGTGCGCTGCTCGGCGTCGGTGACGACGAAGGGGGCCCCGGTGGCGTCGATCGCGCACCCCAGGGTCTCGGCGAGGTCGGTGTGCGCGAGCATGCCGTGCCCGACGGCCAGGGTGTCGCAGGCGATCCGCCGCCTGGTGGCCGGCCGCACCCGGCCGTGGGTGTCCAGGGCGGCGACGGTGACGGCCTCGACGTGGTCGGTGCCGTGCGCCGCGACGACGGTGTGCCGTACCGTCACCGGCACTTTGTGGCGCAGCAGTTGGGCCGCGTACCGGGCTGCCTCGGCGACCTTCGCCGGGTTGGCGGCGAGCGTCGCCGCATGCCGTACGAAGTCGGCGGGGTGCGTGGACTCGACGTACGCGACGACTTCGGCGCCCGCCGCGGCGAGGCCTGCCGCGACCGGCATCAGCAGCGGCCCGGTCCCGGCGACGACTGCCGTACGGCCCGGCAGGACGAGGCCACCTTTGAGCATCGCCTGCGCGCCGCCCGCGGTGACCACACCCGGGAGGGTCCAGCCGGGGAAGGGCAGCACCTTCTCGTAGCCACCAGTGGCGAGGAGGACTGCGTCGGCGGTGACGGTCTGCGACCCGGTCTGCCCGGGACCGGTGAGGGCGTGCACGCCGAAGCCGCTGCCCCCTGCGAACTCTCTTTCCACGAGCCATACATGACGATCGGTCAGATGAGTGATCCGACCCGCCACGACATGCGCCGCCAGTCGGTTCCGCAGCTTCTTCCAGGTGCCCCAGGCGTGGTGCAGGGCCTGCGGCCTGCGTGCCCTCAGTGCCGCCGCGGGCTGCCGGTAGAACTGCCCGCCCGCCTGCGCGCCGGCGTCGAGCAGCACGACCCGGACGCCCCGGTCGGCCGCCGCCAGCGCGGCGGCGAGGCCCGCCGGACCTGCGCCGACCACCGCGAGAACGGGCCTAGCCGAGTTCGTCATGGCCGGTGCCCTCCTGGGTCCGGATCGCGTCACCGGGTGCGGCCGGGACGAGGCAAGCCCGTTGGTTGGGGCGGTCGTTGACGGTGACGAGGCAGTCGAAGCAAACCCCGATGCCGCAGAAGATCCCGCGTGGCGCACCGCTGCCCCGGGTGCGGCGCCAGGAGGTGATGCCTACGGACCAGAGCACGGCGGCGACCGTCCGACCGGGCAGCGCGTCGGTCTCGTCCCCGTCCACGGTGACGGTGAACGGGGTTCCGGGCCGGGCCCTGGCCAGCTCCAGCGGAGTCACTTCCTGTACCTTCTTCACCTTATCGACCTTCTTCACCCGCTTCGTCCTCTGCATGTTCCTCACCGCTCCTCCCCCGCGAACCTGTCCGGGCGGAACGGCGTCAGATCGAGGTCGGGCGGCCGGCCTGTCAGCGACTGTGCGATCAGGTGCCCCGTGCCGACCGCGAGCCCGATCCCCGCCCCCTCGTGACCGCACGCGTGATAGAGCCCCGGCGCCCGCGGATCGGCCCCTATGGCAGGCAGGTGGTCCGGCAGATAGGGGCGGAAGCCCAGGTAGGCGCGCATCGCGTGGACCGTGCCGAGGACCGGGAAGAGCGCCGTCGCCTGGGCGGCCAGTCGGCGTACGACGGGGAGGGAGAAGGTCCGGTCGAAGCCGACCCGTTCGCGGCTGGCCCCGATCAGCACCGGGCCGGCGGCCGTGCTCTCGACGACCGCGGAGGACTGGAGCCCGGCGTCGCCGCTGGCGACATCGGCGACGTAGTCGGCGGCGTACACCTTGTGCCGGACGGTGCCGGGCGGCAGTGGTTCGGTGACCAGGACGAAGCCGCGGCGCGGCAGCACTGGCAGGCGCACCCCGGCCAGCGCGGCGACCTCGCCGCCCCAGGTGCCGGCCGCGTTGATGACGACCGGGGCGTGGATGTCACCGTGCCCCGCCGTCCGTACGCCGTGCACGGAACCGTCCGGCGCGCGCAGGATGTCCGTAACGGCCGTGCCGGTGCGCAGCTCGGCTCCGGCCCGCCGGGCCGCCCGGACGACCTGGGCGGCGGCGAGGGAGGGCATCACCTGGCAGTCCTGCGGGTACCGCACGCCGCCCGCGAGGCCGGGGGCCAGGTGCGGTTCCAGGTCGGCGAGTCGGTCGGCGTCGACCACCTCGGCCTCGACGCCCGCCGCCCGCTGTCTGTCGGCGAAGCCGGTCAGCGCGGCCATGCCCTCGGCGTCGGAGGCGACGACGATCCCGCCCTTCGCCTCGAACTCGACGGTGCCGCCGATGCCCGGCTCGGCGGCGAGTTCGTGCCAGAGGCGGGCGGAGAGCAGCGCGAGGTCCAGCTCCGGCCCCGGCTCCTTGTCGGAGACGAGCAGGTTGCCCTCACCGGCGCCGGTGGTGCCGCCGGCCACCGGTCCCCGGTCGAGGACGAGGGTCACGAGGCCCGCCCGGGCGAGATACAGGGCGCAGGCGGCGCCGACCATTCCGGCACCGATGACCACAACGTCGCAGGTCAGTCGCTTACTCACATCAGTACAATGTCACATGTTTCTATTCTCGCCAAGGGCGCCTAGGCTCGACCCGCCGGCCGAGCCGCCCGCCCCGGCCGCGTCGCCCGTCGCCGGCGCGGCCGTGCCGGCGCCAAAGCCGCCGCCTCGGTACTGCGATGGGGTGTGAGGCCGTTCGGCACCCCACGTCCAGGCCGTCGGCAGAACGCGGGTTGTTCGCATCGATCACGGCGGGAGTATCGGCCTGCCTCGGGGGCACCGGAATCAAACTTCCTGCGGATACCCGTTGAAGTGCGGTGTTACCGGACCTGGCGAACCTGTGCCGCCTGCGCGCAGGCGGCACACACCCGGTCTTCGACTCCGCGCCGGCCCCGCCCCCGCGGCACACCGCGCCCGTCAGGCCAGGACCTGGCCGCTGCCCGCGACGATCTCGGGGCGTAGCAGGTCGGCGAGGCGTTCGGCGGGCAGCAGGCCTTTTTCCAGGACGAGTTCGGCGACGCCCCGGCCGCTGACGAGCGCCTCCTTGGCGATGTCGGTGGCGGCCGTGTATCCGATGTACGGGTTGAGGGCGGTGACCAGGCCGATGGAGTTCTCC